>JBGARS010000054.1:0-35094 GCA_044230075.1 Planctomycetota bacterium
TCGAAGCGAAGATGGCGACCGGCGACGAGCAGGCGCTGCGCTGCTACGGCGAGCTGCAGGCGGCGTTCGAGGCCGGCGGCGGCTACGACCACAAGCACCAGGTCGAGAAGGTGCTAGGCGGCATCGGCTTCCCGCTCGCCGACCTGGGCAAGGACGTATCGGTGCTCAGCGGCGGCGAGAAGTCGCGCGTGCAGCTGGCGATCCTGATGACGACACCGGCCGACCTGCTGGTGCTCGACGAGCCGACCAACCACCTCGACCTGCAGGGCATCGAGTTCGTCGAGGACTTCGTGCAGCGCTATCCCGGCGCCGTCGTCGTCGTCAGCCACGATCGGCGCTTCCTCGACAATGTCGCGACGTCGATCGTCGAGGTCGCCGACGGCATCGCCAACCGCTGGAAGGGCAACTTCGCGCACTACAGCCAGCAGCGCGACCTCGCGTTGCTGACACAGGCGCGACAGTTCAAATCGCAGCGCGAGTTCGTCGAGAAGGAGATGGACTACATCCGCCGCAACATGGCGGGGCGCATGAGTTCACAGGCCAAGGGCCGGCTCAAGCGGCTGCAGCGCCTGCAGCTGATCGACAAGCCCAAAGGCAATCGCGCAGCGATGAAGCTGACGTTCGGCGCGACCACCCGCGGCCAGCAGGGCCAGGTCGCGATCGAATGCGAAGGCGTCACCGTCAAGGCCGGCCCACGCACGCTGGTCGAACACGGCATGCTGCGCGTCTGGTTCGGCGAAGTGCTGGCGCTGCTCGGCCGCAATGGCGCCGGCAAGACCACGCTGCTGCGCCTGCTCGCGGGCATCGGCCAGCCGGCCAAGGGCACGATCCGCTGCGCCCACAACCTGCGCATCGGCTACTTCAGCCAGGAGAAGAACGACCTGCCGCAGCACGGCACCGTCATCGAAGCGCTGCGCGAACTCGACCGCACCGTCGACGAACGTTTGCTGCGCGACCACCTGGCGCTGTTCCTGTTCTGCGGCGACGACGTCGACAAGCCGGTCACCGAGCTGTCCGGCGGCGAGAAGCAGCGGCTGTCGCTGGCGCGCATGACGCGCGCGCAGTTCGACCTGCTGTGCATGGACGAGCCGACCAACCACCTCGACGTCGCCGGCACCGAGGGTTTGGAGCAGGCGCTGAAGGAGTTCCCCGGCACCATCGTGCTGATCACCCACGACCGCCAGCTGGTCGAGTCGGTCGCCGACCGCGTCGCTTGGATCGAGAACGGTGCGATCCGCACGTTCGACCAAGGCCTCGCGCAGTGCCAGCGCGTGCTCGCCGAAGAGCGCAGCGCCGCACGCGCCGCCGAGTCCGAGGCGCGCGATCGCGCCGCGGCGAAGGATGCGCCGTCCGTCGAGGAGCCGAAGAAGGCGATCGAGACCGGCAAGGTCCGGAACCCGCTGCTGTTCCAGCGGCTCGAGGAGCGCATCTTCGCGCTCGAAGCCGAGATCGAAGACCTGCGCGCGGCGATGCTGCTGCCCGACAACTACGCGAGCGCGACACGGATGAAGCAACTGCAGGCCGACGAGACCGCGAAGAAGGCGGAGGTCGCCGAGGCCTACGAGCAGTGGGAGAACTGGCAGTAGGCGCAACGGGCGTGCATGCCCTGGCTCCCGGCGTCGAACCGGCACGCTGGACCCGCCGCTGAACACCGGCCGCTGCTCGCGCGACCGGCAGAGCTATGCTGCGCGCGGCAACGGCTCCACGCGATCACCGCCGCGCGGCCCCTCGCGCCAGTTGCCGACGACCACCAGCCGATGAGAACGGGCATGCGGGCAGCAAGGCGGTTCACAGTCGCGGCCGGGATCACCCTGGCGGCGGTGTTCGCCCTCGCCGTCGGATTCGCACACACCCACACGTCGTCGGCATCGGGCCTCGAAACGGCGGTCGCAGCAGCGGAGGCGCGGCGCGCGGGCAAGAACCGCGATCGCGAAGCGGCCTGGGGCGAGACGCACGAGGGCAGCGCCTTCGTGCACTACGCAGCGGCAATGCGCAGCGCGCCCGCGTACCCCATGTGGTGGTGGGACACGAGCAAGCGCGCCGCGTTCCACAGCAACCAGACACCGAGCCCAGCCGAACTCAGCGCGCAGCGCAGCGCCTGGGCACCTGTGCTCGAAGACATCACGGTGGGCACGCACTTTCGTGATGCCTCGTGGCAACCGCTGCGCGGCAACACCTCACCCTTCCTGATCCGGCTCGCCGGACGGGTAGAGGTCGGGTCGCACACGAACGAGGCGCGCTGGTGCGAGGCGGTGCGCCTGTGGCTCGACCTCTGCACGTTCACACTCGACTGCGACGACGGCGACGGCTTGTGCCTCGACCTCTGGACCGACGCGGTCGTGCAGGAACTGCCGGACGATGTCGCCGACGAACTCGCCGCGGGCCTGTTGCGCCTCGAGCCGCGGCTGCAGACGCCGCCGGATCCGGCTGCCGTCATGGCCACGCGCTTGCGCCCGCTACTCGACGGTGAGTACACCATCGTCGACTGGTACTGGAAGGACGTGCTGGCGGCGTGGCAATGGGGCTTCGACCTGGGCCAACGCCACCTGGAGGCCTTCGCCGAGCGGTTCGCCGCACTCGAACTCCTGGAGCCCGTCGCCACGACCGGCATCGCGCGCGACGCCCAGTGGCAGGCCATGCTGGCCAGGCCCGTGACGATCGACAGCAACATCGCCGAGCTCGCCACCGTTTGGGCGCAAGGCCGTGAACAGGGCGTTCGCTTTCAGCTGCTGCATCTCCGCATGCTGCGCATCGCTCTGGCCGCGCGCCACGGCGCGGCGCCGCCACGGTTGCTCGACCCTTGGTCGGGCGAGCCGCTGGCCATCGAGGCGCTCGACGATGCGGTCGTGGTCCGCCCGAGCCAGCCGAAGGTCCCAGCGAAGCGTTGGACCATTCGCCGGTGAGCAACAAGTCGGTCCGCGACTACGAATTCGACAGCCCACGGCGGACAACCTCACCGCCATCCTGCGCTTCGGGCCACCGCTTCGCCGCGAACCGCCGTTCGCCTTCGATGGCGACCAGCAAGGCAAGCAACTCTGCATGCAGCGTCTGGGTGTCTTCCGGCAGGCGGTCGAACATGCTCATACGCAGAATGTGTCCACTCTGCGTATGAGCGCCATCCCCACCACGACACGGCCCAACGTCGGTGCGGCGGGAGTAGGCAGCTCACGCCGATGCCGCTCCGCCGGCTCGGCCCGCGCCGAGCCCGTCACTTCTGTGCGTTCGCCCGCAGCGCCGCCTGCGCCGCCGCCAGCCGCGCGACCGGCACGCGGAACGGCGAGCACGACACGTAGTCCAGGCCGATCTCGTGGCAGAACGCGATCGAGCGCGGGTCGCCGCCGTGTTCGCCGCAGATGCCGGCGTCGAGGTCCTTGCGCGCGCCGCGGCCGCGCTCGACCGCGAGCCGCATCAGCTGGCCGACACCCTCGCGGTCGATGGTCGCGAACGGATTGTCGGTCAGGATGCCCTGGCTCAGGTACTCCTGCAGGAAGCCGGTCTCGGCGTCGTCGCGCGAGATGCCGAACGTGGTCTGCGTCAGGTCGTTGGTGCCGAACGAGAAGAACTCGGCGTGCTCGGCCAGGCGATCGGCGATCAACGCCGCACGCGGGATCTCGATCATGGTGCCGAACCGGTACTTCACCTTCCGACCGCGTTCCTTCATCACCGCCTTGGCCTCCTGTTCGAGCACGGAACGCTCGACCTGCAGTTCGGAGCTGGTCGTGGTCAGCGGGATCATGATCTTCGGGTGCACGCGGATGCCGTCCGCGGCGCAGTCGCACGCGGCTTCGAAGATCGCGCGCACCTGCATGCGGATCAGGTCCGGCATGTGGATGCCGAGTCGCACGCCGCGCAGGCCGAGCATCGGGTTCTCCTCGCGGAGCTCGTCGAGCTTTCGCAGCATGCGCTGGTCGGTGGCGAGCTGCTGCGTCATCGCGGTCTCGTCGCCGGCGTGCAGCGACAGCTTCGTCTCCAGCGTCGCCGTCGAGCGCAGCAGCCCTTCGTGGTCGGGCAGGAACTCGTGCAGCGGCGGATCGATCAGGCGGATCGTCACCGGCAGACCGTCCATCGCGCGGAACAGGCCGGCGAAGTCGGTGCGCTGCAGCGGCAGCAGCTTGGCGAGGTGCTGCACACGTTCGTCGGCGTCCTTGGCGAGGATCATCGCCTGCACCACGGGCAGCCGTTCGGCCTCGAAGAACATGTGCTCGGTGCGGCACAGGCCGATGCCCTCGGCGCCGAAGCGGCGCGCGCGCTCGGCGTCGCGCGGGTAGTCGGCGTTGGCCTGCACGCCGAGGCGACGTTCCGCGTCGGCCCAGGCCAGCAACTGCACCAGGTGCGCGTCGGCGAGGTCGGGCACGACGGTCGGCAGCTGGCCTTGGAACACCTCGCCGGTGGTGCCATCGAGCGAGAGCCAGTCGCCTTCGCGCACGACGGTGCCGCCAGGCGCCGTGAACTGCCGCGCCTGGGCGTCGACCGTCAGCTGCAGCGCCCCGACGACCGCGGGCTTGCCGAACTGGCGCGCGACGAGCGCCGCGTGGCTGGTGCGACCACCGTGGCTGGTGACCACGCCCTGCGCCGCCAGCAACCCGTGCACGTCGTCGGGCTTGGTCTCGGCGCGCACCAGCACGACCTGCTTCTGCTCCTGCCGCGCCCAGCGTTCGGCGGTGTCGGCGTCGAACGCCGCCTGGCCGATCGCCGCGCCGGGCGACACGTTGAGGCCGGTCGTCAGCAGCTTGCCCTGGGCTTTCGCTTCGCGGCGCGCATCGGCGTCGAACTGCGGGTGCAGGAAGTAGTCGACGTGCTCCGGCGTGACGCGCAGCAGCGCCTGCTGCCGCGTGATGAGCTTCTCGCGCGCCAGGTCGACGGCGATGCGGATCGACGCCTGCGCAGTGCGCTTGGCGTTGCGCGTCTGCAGCATCCACAGCTTGCCCTGTTCGATCGTGAACTCGACGTCCTGCACGTCGCGGTAGTGCCGTTCGAGCAGCTGGCAGTAGCGGCGGAACTCCTGCCACAGCTTCGGCCGCCACTCGGCGAGGTCGCCGATCGGGCGCGTCGTGCGCGTGCCCGACACCACGTCCTCGCCCTGCGCGTTGACCAGGAAGTCACCCTCGACCTCGTTCTCGCCGGTGGTGACGTCGCGCGTCGTCGCGACACCGGTCGCCGAGTCGGCGCCCATGTTGCCGAACACCATCGCGACGACGTTGACCGCGGTGCCGAGGTCGTGCGCGATGCCGGCGGCCTTCCTGTAGTCGAACGCGCGCTTGCCGTTCCACGACTCGAACACAGCTTCGACCGCCAGCCGCAGCTGCTGCTGCGGATCGCGCGGGAACGGCTTGCCGGTGTGCTTCTGCACCACGTCACGGAACTGCGCCGTCAGGTCGCGCATGTCGTCGGCCGACAGCTCGGAGTCGTTGGTCGCACCGCGCGCGGCTCGGCGTTGCGCCAGCAGCGCTTCGAACGGCTCGTCGGGCACGCCGAGCACGACGCGGCCGAACATCTGCACGAAGCGCCGGTAGGCGTCGAACGCGAACCGTTCGCCCGCGGTCGCGGCGAGGTGCGCGGCGACGGCATCGGTCATGCCGAGGTTCAAGACCGTGTCCATCATGCCGGGCATCGAGAAGCGCGCGCCGGAGCGCACCGACACCAGCAGCGGCCGCTTGCCATCGCCGAGCCGCTTGCCGGTCGTGCGCTCGAGCGCGCGTAGCGCCGTCCCGACCTCGTCCCACATGCCGGATGGGAACTTGCCGCGGCCGGCCAGGAACGCCTTGCACGCCGCGGTCGTGATCACGAAGCCCGGCGGCACCGGCAGCCCGAGCGACGTCATCTCGGCGAGGTTCCGGCCCTTGCCGCCGAGCAGCGACGACAGCGCGTCGCTCGAACCGGCCGCGCGCAGCGCCTTGTCGTAGGCGGTGAACGGCAACGTCCACGCGGCGCGCGGCGACTGCTTCGGCGCAGGACTCCAGGCAGGGACGGAACGGCGGCGAGCGGTGGCCTTCATGCGACGGGACCTCATGGGGACCGTGCATGGGATCCGCTTCGGGCACCGCGCCCCATGGGCACGAGGACGGGCCAAGGAGGGTCAAACTGCGCAGGTGCACCCCCAGTCGCACATTCCGGTCCCAGGGCCACTCGCGCCGCGCCAAGGCTGCCGATCGCCCGACAGGGGAGTGCCGACCACCTTGAATATCCGGCACCGGGGGCTGGATCTTCAAGGTCGCTGACAGGGACTGGCAGCGCACCCAAGGTCTGGGCCACGCCAATGCGGTCTGCGCCCACCGCCATCCGACCGCTATCCTGCGCGCCCTTCCGACCGAGACCACCGCCCGTGACCGAACTGCACGACCATCTCCGCGAACGCCTACTCGCCGCCACCACCGCGCTCGGCCTCGACCGCGCTGCCGCCGAACCGCTGGTCCGCCTCGACCCACCGAAGAACCGCGAGCACGGCGACGTCGCGCTCGGCGCGTTCCAGCTGGCAAAGCTGCTCGGCAAGGCGCCGCCCGCGCTCGCGGGCGAACTGGCGGCGGCGCTGACCGCCGACGACGTGATCGAGTCGGCGGTCGCGGCGGGGCCGTTCGTGAACTTCCGCTTCCGCCGCGCGGCGCTGGCGCGCGCGGTGCTGACCGCCGTGCAGGCCGATGCCGCGCCGTACGGCAAGGCACCGGCTTCGGGTCAGGTCGTCTGCATCGACTTCAGCTCGCCGAACATCGCCAAGCCGTTCCACATCGGCCACATGCGCAGCACGGTGCTCGGCAACAGCCTGTGCCGCATCCACCGCCACCAAGGTGCCACCGTGCACGGCATCAACCACCTCGGCGACTGGGGCATGCCGTTCGCCAAGATGATGACGGCCTTCCTGCGCTGGGGGAACGAGCAGGAGCTGCACCGTTCGCCGATGCGCTACATGTTCGACCTCTACAAGCGCTACGGCCAGGAGGTGAAGCAACACCCCGCGCTCGACGACGAGGCCGCGGCGCACTTCCGCGCGCTCGAGAGCGGCCAAGACAACCAGGAACGGCGCATGTGGCAACTGCTGCGCGACGAGTCGCTGAAGGCGTTCCAAGGCCCGTATGCACGGCTCGGCGTCACGTTCGACCACGTGATCGGCGAGTCGTTCTTCGAGGACAAGATGGAGGCGGCAATGGCGCGCGTGCAGGCGGCCGGCGTGCTCGAGAACAGCGACGGCGCCGAGGTCGTCTGGCTGAAGGAGCTCGGCATCAAGGAGCCGTGCCTGCTGCGCAAGAGCGACGGCGCGACGCTCTACCACACGCGCGATCTGGCGGCGGCGTTCTACCGCGAGGACACCTTCCATCCCGATCGCATCCTCTACGTCGTCGGTGCCGAGCAGAAGCTGCACTTCGACCAGCTGAAGGGCGTGCTGACCAGGATGAAGGAGCCGATCGCCAAGGCCGTCGAACACGTGCCGTTCGGCCTCGTGCTGAGCAAGACCGAGGAGGGCAAGTGGGAGAAGTTCGCGTCGCGCAGCGGCAATGCCGTGTTCCTCGACGAGATCCTCGACGAGGCCGTCGCGAAGGTGCGCGAGATCATCCGCGAGAAGAACCCGGACCTGCCCGACGCCGATCAGGTGGCGGAGCAGGTCGGCGTGTCCGCGATCGTGTTCAACGACCTGAAGAACTCGCGCATCAAGGACGTGAAGTTCGACTGGGAGTCGATGCTCAACTTCGATGGCGAGACCGGGCCGTACGTGCAGTTCGCCTGTGCGCGGCTGAGTTCGATCCTGCGCAAGGTCGAGGTGCCGGTGCCAGCACCTGGTGACGTCGACTTCGCGCTGCTCGCCGACGCCGAACGCGTGCTGCTGGTGATGCTCGACTTCGGCACTGCCATCGCGCGCGCCGTGGAGCAGAGCGAGCCCAGCATCGTCACCGCGCACACGATCGCCTTGGCCGGCGAGATCCACAGCTACCTGCGCGACCACTACGTCGTCGGCGCCGAGCCGGCCGTGCGCGATGCGCGACTGGTGCTGGTGGACGCAGCGCGGCGACTGCTGACGACCGGGCTGTCGCTGCTCGGCATCGCGGCGCCGGAACGCATGTGAACAGTCCGCGACCGCTACCGGTGCTGCAGCGTCGGCCAGAAGAGCACCGCCAGCGCGACGAGACCGATGACCAGCGCGAGCGCCCAGACGAGCAGCAGCAGCAGCGTCTGCCACCACCTGGCCGGCGAATGCGCGACCCGATCGAAGATGGCGCGCACCGCCTGCTGCCAGATCTTCTTCCGAGTGGGTTCGCTGACGCGAAGATGGGCCATCGCTCGCTCCGCAGCATCGTGCAACGCGGCGAGTTCTTCGTCGCCCAAGGCGGCGACCTCCGGCGAGAACCGGTAGGCATTGCGAAGGCGCGCGGCCTCGAAGGCCTGAGCCGCCTGCAACCGCAGCCCGAGCAGCATGACGACGGCGATCACACCGAGGATCGGGAAGCCGTGGAACGCGAGCCAGCCGAGGCCGGCGATCGCCAGCAGCCGGAAGGCGACGTCCAGCGCCGGCGTGCGCGCGAAGAGCAGATCGCCGAACAGCCGGCCGCCGTCGAGCGGCAGGATCGGCAGGAGATTGAACCCGTTGATCAGCACGAGCATCAGCACCAGCTGCGCCATCACCGGCAACGGTTGGTCGGGGTAGCGCCCGACCTCGGTCGCGAACGAGAGCGCCAACGCGAGCAGCAGACCGGGCACCGGCCCCATCAGCGACACGACCGCGTGCTCGACGGCGCTCGCCCCCGGCTTGCTCCCGCTCACTGCGGCACCGACGAACGGCAGGAAGAACATGCGGAGATCCGAGAACCCGAACAGGCGCATGCCGACCAGGTGTCCGCCCTCGTGGAACAGCAGGATGCCGACGATCAGACCGACGTCGGTGAGCGACGTCCCACCCGACGAAGCGAGCAGGAACGCGACGAAGGAGAGCACCAGGATCGTCGACCCGTTGGTTCGCGGCTGCGGCAGCGAGAGCGCCGCGTGCACGAGGTTTGCAGCCTTGGCGCGACTTCGCGTCATCTCCTCCGGAACGTCGGGCGGGTCGGACGTCATGCGCGGCACGGTAGCACACACCTCGGCATCGCCAAGCGGTGCGCGCGCACGGCGTTCGCGTCAGCGCGGCGCGTCGGGCAGCACGACGGTGACTTCGACTTCGCTGCGGTCGGGTGGCATCACGATGGGCACAGACCACGGCGAGCCTTCCGTCCAGTTGCGGAACTCGACCGACAGCGCCGGCGCCGGGTCGAGCACCAGCACCTCGTCGACCATCGGCGTGAACATGCGGAACGAAGGCCACGTGGTGTCTGCACACCGCATCAACACGCGCTCGCTCCGCACGGGCGCACCGTCCGGACGCTGCATGCGCACGACCAGGCGGCGCGGCGCGTAGCGAACGGGCACGCGGACTTCGACGCCGGCGAGGGCGACGAACGTGTCCGCCTGCAGGGCCGGCAGGTTCGTGGGCAGCGACGGTCCCGTGCGCCAGCCGATGCGGTAGGTGCCGGGCGGCAGTCCCGCCGCCACGAAGGATCCGTCCGGCTCCACCTTGGCGGTGCCGACGCACACGAGCTGCCCGCCATCGCCCTGCCGATACAGGTCGGCCTGCAGTCCCTGCGGCAACGGTGCAGCGGCCGTCACCTCGCCGCTCACACTCGCCATCGCATGCGCGTCCAGATCGAAGGCGACCTCGGCCTTCTCACCCGCCACGACGACGACGTCGGTCGATGCGAGCGTCACGACGCCACTCGGCATCACCTGCAGGTCCAGTCGGTAGCTTCCCTCCTGCAGGTCGGGCACGACGAACGAGCCGTCCGCCGCCACCGGGATCGCGAAGCCGCCGATCAGGCCCACCTTCGGCACCTCGATGCGCACCCTGTCGTGCTTGCGCCCACGCAACTCGACACGACCGACGATGGTGCCGTGCGCGGGCAGTTCGATGCGCATCGGCGCACCATCGGCGGGAACGACGAAGTCGCGCACGATGCCGACGGGTTGCCCTTCGACCTGCAGGTAGAACGCGCAGTGCGTGAGATCGCTGTCGCGCAGCAGCGTGGCGAGACCGGCACCATCCGTGGTGGCGAGCGCGATGCTCTCGGTCTCGCGCAGACCACCTCGCAACCGGATCCAGACCTGATCGGCGGTGGTCGGATCGGGGACGTCGAACGAGCGCACCTGGGACGGCACGGAGTACTCGCGCACCAGCCGGACCGCGACACCGGCGACGGGATGCCGGTGGCGCTGCACGAGCACCCGCAGCGCCGTTCGCCGTTCGAGCACGACACGCAGCGGTTCGACATCGCCGACGGTGATGCGCCCGCTCGGCGTCAGTTCCGGATCGCCAGGCAGCACGCGCAGCTGCGTCGCACCGCGCACCACGTCCTCGACGGCGAGCCGGCCGCCGGCATGCTGGCCGCGCTGCCACACCTTGCCGAGTTCGAACACCACCAGCCCCGGGCGCTCGAGCGCGACCCCGAATCCCTCGACCGGGGCGCCGCGGTCGTCGACGACCTCGATCGCGAACGGTCGCGTGCGGCGCAGCTCGATGCGGAGGTTCTCGGTGCCCCATGGCACGTTCTCGATCGGCGCGTGGGGCTCGCAGCCGGATGCGTGGATCAGGTAGATGGTCGCGCCCTCCATCACGCCGGGACGCTGCTTCGTCATCGTGAACGAGCCGTCGGCCGCGCTCTGGACGGTCCCCATGACCGGTTGGTCGGACAGCATCACGTTCGCGACCGGCTGCCCGTCCTGGTCGACGACGAAGCCGCGAATCGTCGGCCTGCGCCGCACCGTGAGCACGACCTCGGCGGGTTCCCGCTCGCCGATCTCGATGCTCAGCGGTGAGACCAGCTCGAACGGCCCGAACGGGATCCGCCACTGCGTCGGGCCGAGGGGCACCGCTTCCTGCGTGATGAAGCTGCCGTCATCACCGGTATAGGCACTCGTTCGATCCTGGACGGAGACGAACGTCTTTGCCGGGATCGGTTCGCCCGTCGCCTCGACGACTCGCCCGCGCAACACGCGCCCCTTGTGCATCGGCTGGTCGCCGATGTCCTCGACGTGGCCGACGGTGGTCTCGCCGCGCCAGCCGAACGGCGTGTGGTCGCTGCGCCGACCTTGCAGGCTCGCACGGCTCAGGGCGCGCACCGAGAACTCGAAGACGCCGTCGGCAGCAGTCGTCACCGTCGGCCGCTCGCCGTCGGCGGCGCCGTCGAGCTTGCCGGCGGTCAGCACGACTTCGACCCCGGCGAGCGGTTGGCCGGAGTCGGCATCCACGGCGCGACCGCGCACACCGCCGACACCGACCGCGGGGCCAGCCGCTGGCGGCGAAGGCGCTTTCGCGGCGACCGTCGACGCACCCGCCACAGCCTCGCGATCGGCGGCCGCAACGGCCGGTTGTGTCGGCGCCGGCACCGGCGCGGCATCGGCGGCAACGATCGCAACCGACGTCGACGCGTGCCACGCGACCGGATCCGTGCGCGGCCACATGCCCCACGCAACCACCGCGGCCAATGCGACTGCCGCGACCACCACCACCGCTTTCGTCGACGTTGCCATCAGCAGTCCTCCTTGCCAGGCGGCGACCGTTGCCGCGGTCGCCGCGCCTTCCCCGAACCCGAACGCGGTCGACAGGGCCGCGCGCCAGTCGGTCTCTGCCTCTTCCCCTTCGCCCAACCGTTCGCGCAGCTGCTGCAGCCCGCGTTGCAGCCGACTCTTCACCGTCGTCAGCGGCTCGCCGCTGCGCTGCGCGATCTCGCGCGGCGGCAGGTCTTCGAAGTAGCGTTGCCAGATCGCTTCGCGGAACGGCGCGTCCAGTTCGTCCACCGCGGCCACCAGCTGCTGCGCGATCTCGGTGCGCGCGGCGACCTCGGCGTGGTCGGCAACGACGAGTTCGCGCGCGACCGCCTGTTCGCGCTGCTGGCGCCGCCGTTCGCCGCGTTGCTTGCGACGGACCGTGCGGCGCAGGATCGTCACCAGCCAGCCGCCGACCTGCCCGTCGTGCCGGGGCCCACGCCGCGCGGCGTGCAGCCAGGTCTCCTGCACCGCGTCGTCCGCCGCCGCCGGGTCCCGCACCAACTCGCCGGCGAGCCGGCGCAGGGCACCACCGTGGCGCTGCAGCTGCTGTTCGAGATCGAGCGGGGTCGAGTCCATGGCGACACCCTCCTCATACCCGCCGACCGCGGATCGCATGCAGAACGGGCCGGTCGAGGCACCGGGCCGCCGCATATCGTGCATCCGTTCGCCGCGCGGCGGGATGAAGTAACGCACCAATGAGCCAGAAGCGTTTCGACCTCGAAGACCAGCTGCAGCGCCACGGCCGTTCGCTGCGCCGGCTCGCGTTCGAACTGGTGCACGACGGCACCGAGGTCGACGACGCGCTGCAGGAGACCTGGCTGCGCGTGCTGCGCCATCCGCCGCAGCGCGCGGCGCAGGCCGAGGGCTGGCTCGCAACCGTGCTGCGCCACGTCGTGTTCCGTTCGCGGCGCGGCGAACGGCGGCGCCGCGCGCGCGAACAGGCAGTCGCGCGCGACGCCGTGGCATCGGACCCAGGCGTGGTCGCAGCGCAGGCCGAGATCGCCGAGCGGTTGCTGGCGGTCGTGCGCGGGCTGGAGGAGCCGTATCGCGCGGCGATCTGGCAACGCTACTTCGAGGACCTGCCGCCGCGCGAGATCGCGGTGCGGCAGGGTGTGCCGTTGGCGACGGTGAAGAGCCGGCTGCAGCGCGGACTGCAGCAGTTGCGCGAGCGGCTCGGCGAAGGGGAAGGAGGAGAGTCGGACTGGCGCGGTGCGTTGGCGGTGGCGTTCGGATTCGGTGTCGAGAAGGGCGCGGCGGCCGCGGGAACGGCCGCCGCCTTGGCCGGAGGTGTGTGCATGGCAGCGTGGATGAAGGTTGTCACGGCGGCGGTCGCAGCAGGTGTGGTTCTGTGGTGGTGGTGGCCGGACGCGTCGACACCGACGGTGCAAGGCACCACCGCGGCGAACCTCGATGCGGCGGCCGCGCACTCGGTGGCAGCCACCGATCGGCCGGCGACGGCCACGGCCGAAGCGGCCGCGCCGGCAATGCGCGAGCCGGTCGCGGCGCCGCCGACACCCACATCCACGCCGAACGCCAACGTGCGCGGGCGCTGTGTCGATGCGAACGGCGAGCCACTCGCCAACTGCGTGGTCACGCTCGACGGCACGCCGCAGGACGCCGAACTCGACGAATGGCTGCGCGACCACGCGGCACCGGACTGGCGCGATCTCGAACAGACGACCGGCGCCGACGGCGTGTTCGCGTTCGCCTTCTGGCCGCCGCCGCCGATCCGGTTGGCGCTGCGGGTCACGCGCGTGGGTTCGGGTTCGTTGGTGGGGTGGCTGCAGCTCGATCCCGGCGAGCACATCGACGCCGGTGACATCACCGTGCTGCCGGGCGTGCAGCTCGGCGGCCGTGTCGTCGACACTGCGGCGCGCCCCGTCGCGGACATGGAGATCCGCATCGCCGCCAGCGGCGCCGGGCGCGGTTTCGGTTTCGGCGCGCGCGACACGGCGAGGCCCGCGGTGACGTTCCAGCCGGAGGTGCCGAACACCTGCAGTGGCGCGGCCGGCAACTTCCACATGCCGACGCTGCTGGCGCCGGGACGCTACTCGCTGAACCTGATCCACGGCGGCGCCTACCAGGACCCACACGACGTCGAACTGCACGCCGATCGACCGATCGAAGACGTGACGCTCGTGTGCAGCCTGTCGGCCGACACGCCGATGATCCGCGGCCGTGTCGTCGACGAACGTGGCCTCGGCGTCGAGAAGGTGCTGCTGCTGCCGCGCGGGCGCAAGAACGACGGCGACGACGCGACCACGGCCGCCGACGGTTCGTTCCTGCTCCGCCGCACGAACGGCGACCCCGACCCGGTCACGCTCGAGATGCACAAGGCCGGTCATGCGGCGCCGGCCGGGGCCGCAGCGATCGCCTGGGGCTCGACCGATGTCGTGCTCACCCTGCAGCGCGGCGGCGATCTCGTCGTGCGCGTCACGACGGCGCGCGGCGAGCCGGTCGCCGACTATTCGTTGCGCACGCTGCCCGCCGTCCAGTCGCGCTGGCGACAGGAACGCGCCCTGGTTCGAGCCCGCGGCCCGTTCGTCAACGGCACCGCGACGGTGCACGGCATCACCGCGGGCGCCTGGAAGGTGGCGCTGGAGTTCCCCCAGGCATCGCAGCTGGTCACGCACATCCAGACGATCGACGTCGGCGAAACGGCGGGGCGGCGACTCGACGTGCGCGCCGAGGCCGCGGCGACCCGCACGCTGCGCGTCGTCACCGCCGATGGCTCCCCCATCGCCGGCACGAGAGTCGAGCTCGTCGATCACGTGGGCGCGGAGTTCGACGGCGACACCGACGCACTGCCGTTGCCGCGCTTCCTCGACCGCAACGACGACATGCGCACCCTGCTGGTCGCCGAAGGCACGACCGCCGCCGATGGCACGTTCCTGCTGGTCGGTTCGGGCTCACGTCCGCAGGGCTTGCGCCTGCCAGGCCCGGGCCACATCGCCCACTACGACCCCGCGGTCTCGCTGGCCGAGCGCGTCGATCTCGTGGTCACGGTGCAGCGTGGCGCGCGGCTGATCGCGCAGATCACTCCGTCGGCAGGCCTCGACGAACTGCGTCGACGCGGCGGCATGCAGCCCGGGGAACCGTTCGCGGAGCACAGCCGACCGAGCCTGCAGGTGTCGCGCGACGCCGTCGGACGGCTCGAAGAGTGCGTGCCGCCGAATCGCAACAGTGGCATCGCGCCGATGGATGCCAACGGCCGCTTCGAACTCGATGCGATCCCTGCCGGCACGTGGCGGGTGGGCATCGCCCATTGGCACATCCTCAACCGTTCGATCGCCAGCCTCGACCGCGTCGACATCGCCGAAGTGACGCTGGCCGACGGGATCACCACCGAGATCACCCTCGACCTCACTCCCTTGCTGCCCGGCACACTCGAAGGCCTGGTGCTGCACAACGGCGTGCCGCTGGCCCACGAGAACATCACGTTGCCACGTCACGGCGCGAGCCCCAACGACACCGGCGCGGCCGAAACCGACGGCGAAGGCCGCTTCGTCTACCGAGGACCACCGGGAACCTATGCCGTGACGTTCTGGCGCAACCCGCGCACCAGCGGGGACGTGACCATGACCTCGGTCGCCACCGCCGACCTGCGGCTCGGCCAGACGACGCGGCAGACGTTCGAGCTGTGGAGCGGGCAGCTGCGAGTGACGCTGCTGGACGACACCGGTGCGCCGGCTGCCGACATCCAGCTGCTCGCCGACGACGGCGCCGGGAATCGGCAATGGCTGGCTGCGACCGACGCGAACGGCGTGGTCGAGGCCGACATCGCCGCCGGCACGAAGACGCTGCAGGTGCTGCCGCAGCGCCTGCTCACCGAAGCCGCGCAGGACGCCGTGCGCAAGCAGGCCGGGCCCGGCGTCGACGATCCGTTCGCGTCGCATCGGCTCATGCTTGCCACGGTCACCATCCGCGCCAACCAACCGACCGCGGTCGAACTGCGGCTGCCGCCGGCGTGGCGGCAGTAGCAACGCGCGGCGTTCGCAAGCCGGGCCGGCGCGCGGTATCACCGTTCCTCCGACCATGCGCTACCAAGGCCGCATCTACCGACCGCCGAGCGAGGCCGATGCCTACATCCTGCAGGCGACGATCGGTTGCAGCTGGAACAAGTGCACCTACTGCGACATGTACCGTGACAAGCAGTTCGCGGTGCAGCCGCTCGAACGCACGCTCGAAGACATCGCGGCGGCCGGCGTCGAGTACGGCGCTTCGGTGCACAAGGTGTTCGTCGCCGATGGCGATGCGCTGGTGCTCGACATGTTGCACTGGCGCGCGATCCTCACCGCCTGCCGCGCCACGTTCCCGTCGCTGCGGCGCGTGTCGTGCTACGCGATGGCGAGCAACGTGCTGGCGAAGACCGCCGCCGAACTGCGCGAACTGCGACAGCTCGGGCTCGAGCTGCTCTACATCGGGCCGGAGAGCGGCGACGACGTGACGTTGAAGAAGATCGCCAAGGGCAGCACGGCGGCCGACCATGTCGCGGCGGCTGAGGCGGCGCACGCGGCGGGCATGAAGCTGTCGGTGATCTTCCTGCTCGGCGCCGGCGGCATCGAACGCAGCGAGGCGCACGCGCGCGCTTCGGCCGAATTGGCGACGGCGATGGATCCGCGCTTCCTGTCGGCGCTGACACTGACGGTCGTGCCCGGCACGCCGATCGCTCGCGCCGAAGCGAAGGGACTGTTCACGCTGCCCGACATCCCGACGACCCTGCGCGAGCTGCGCACGTTCGTCGCCGCAGCGGCACCGACCGACGCGATCTTCCGCAGCAACCACGCGTCGAACCGGCTGCCGCTCGGCGGCCGGCTGCCGCGCGACCGCGACGCGATCCTGCAGGCGATCGACGGCGCGCTCGACGGCTCGGTGCCATTGCGGCCCGAGAGGCAGCGCGGGCTGTAACACCGCGGCGGCTGTGGCACCGCGTGACGGCGCGGGTCGAGCGTCAGGCCAGAAGCCGCCGACGCACGAGCGGCCGCGCGTTCGTTGCCGCGGGGCACAGGGTCGCACCGGGCTCGAGTGCGGAGTGCGGCAGCGGCGGCGAGCGCCGACAATCAGGCCCAACGTCGCCGGCGGCGGCCGACGCGAGGACCGACCAGCAAGGTCGGCAACCGACTGCAACAGGAGCACTGCCATGGACACGAACCGGATCCGCGCCCGTCTGGTCGCATTGCGCGATCGCATCGCCACGCGCCAGTCGCGCATCGACAGACACATCCACCACCGCGACGAGCCGCTGCCGCCGGACAGCGAGGAGCGGGCCAGCGAGCTGGCCAACCGGGAGACGTTGGAGCAGCTCGGCGAAGGAACCGAGATCGAGCTGCGCCAGATCGACCGCGCGCTGTCGCGGCTCGACGCCGGCAAGTACGGCACGTGCGAGCAGTGTGGCGGTCCGATCGTGAAGGCCCGGCTCGAGCTGCTGCCGTTCGCGACCCACTGCCTGGCCTGCGCCGCCAAGAGCGAGTGAGCCCGCGGTCACACCCGACTCGCCACCCTGGCCGTCGCCGGCGACCGGCACGCGCGCGACGAACTGCTCGAACAGAGCCTTGCCGATGGTGGACGACGCCCGACCGAAGGCTGTACACCGGCGCGTCACCGCATGAACGAATCCATCCTGCGCGACAAACGCGCCGTGCTCTTCTTCGTGCTCGGTGCGTTCCTGCTGTCGAACGCGATCATCGCCGAACTGATCGGCGTCAAGCTGTTCCAGCTCGAGGAGGTGTTCGGCCTCGACAAGGCCGACTTTCCGTTGTTCGGCACCGAGCACCTGTCGTTCCGCCTCAGCATCGGCGTGCTGTCGTGGCCGCTCGTGTTCCTGGTCACCGACGTCGTCAACGACTACTTCGGCGTGCGCGGCGTGCGGTTCCTGACGCTGGTGACCGCGGCGCTGATCGCGCTGATGTTCCCGGTGCTGTGGCTGGCGATCGCGGCACCGCCGGACCGCGCGTGGTGGGTCGGCTATGGCAGCGGCGCCGGCGTGCCCGACATGCAGGCGGCGTTCGCGGCAATCTTCGGCCAGGGCATGAACATCATCATCGGCTCGCTGTGCGCGTTCCTGGTCAGCCAGATGGCCGACGCGCTGACGTTCCGCTGGTTCAAGCGCATGACCGGCGAACGGCGCATCTGGCTGCGCGCGACCGGCAGCACGCTGATCAGCCAGCTGGTCGACAGCCTCTTGGTGACGTGGGTCGCGTTCGCGCTGTTCCGCGGCATGCCGATGGCCGAAGCCACGGCGCTGGCGCTGACCGCCTACGTCTACAAGTTCGCCGTCGCGATCGTCAGCACACCGGCGATCTACGCCGCGCACGCGATCATCGAACGCTGGCTCGGACCCGAACTCGCCGCCACGATGCGCGCGGAAGCGATGTCCGGCCGGTGAACGCGGGGCTCACTGCCACTTCATCGATTCGATGAAGTCGAGCGGACCGCCGCACGACTGCGCGTGGCACGAGATGCAGCCGGCGATCATCGCGTTGTAGGTGTCCTGCCCCGGCTTGTCGTCGAACGCTCGCACGGTGGCGAGGTAGACCTGCGCGCGGCCGTCGAAGGCGACGTTGCGCTCGTCGGGCCGGGTCGGCCAGGCGCAGCGCATCTTGCGATGCACCGGCAGCAGCTGCTTCACCGGCCGCTTCGCCTCGGCGAGCACGCGCACCTCGCGCAGGTCGTCGACGAACTGCCGCATCAGCACCGACAGTTCGCTGTCGCCGTTCGGATTGCGCGACGACACGATCAGGTGGCCGGGGCTGCCTGGGATGCCGGGCACCAGTGGCGTGTCGAAGTTGCAGTCGGCGTCGCTGGCGGGCGCTGGCGCCGCCGCAACGGGCGCCGAAGCGTCGGCAACGGTGTTGGCCGGGGCAACCGGCGTCGGTCCGGCGGAGCAGGCGGCGATGGCAAGCGAAGTGGCGAGGATCGAGCGGCGCATGGCGGGACATGGTCGGGCACGACCACGCGGTGATCAACCCCGCTAGACTGCGCACCCACCGGAACACCCCGGACGGAGGCCTGCCACATGAACCGCGCACTGTTGGCCAGCGTTTCTTGCCTGCTCGCCGGGCTCCTTGCCATTGGCTGGTGGCTCTTTCGCCCAACAGAACTCGCACCGGACGCGCCGCCCGAGCCCACTGCGGCTGTGCCGACGACGCCAGCTGCGCCATCCTTGCCCGTCGCGACGACGCGCGACGCAGCAGCGAACGCACCCGAGCGCACCCTCGCCGACGCAGCCGCACCGGCGGCGTCGATGGACCATGACGACGCGGCCACACGCCATCTAGAAGGCACGATCGTCGTCACCGACCCCAACGGCAGCGAACACGTCGCGTGCAACGGCTTCGTCGAGTTGGAGCTGCTGGTGCCGACCGAACCGGCAGGGGACGTGTCCTCTTTGGCGTCGTTCACGACGCCGGTCGTCAACGGCCACTGGCAAGCTGACGTCACCAAGGCAGCGACGGGGCTGCAAGTGGGCACCATCGACCTCGACCAGCGCCCGGCGCGGTGCAGCGACAAGTTCGCGCTGCCGAACGAACAGCCGTCGCTGCAGTTGCGTGCAACGTGGCTGCCGATGCTGCAGCTTCGTGTGATCGCCGACGACACCGGGATCGACCTCGTCGAGCTGAAGGTCGTGCAGTCGCGTGACTGGATGCACGATGGCTTCCGTCATCCCGGCAACAACGACTTGGATGTCGTGCTCGAGCACGGACGTTCGCCGCTGCAGTTGCAGCCCCGGGGTGCCGGCGACTCGGTGCGCTACTGGGTCAAGGCACCGGGTTTCGCCTGGGACCAGATCGAACTCGCCACCGGCGAGCCCGGCGAACGCACTCTGCGCCTGGCGCCCGGCGGCGACGTCGAAGTGACGTTCGTCGGCGAGGTGCCCCGGGGCGCGGTGTTGCGCGCGCGGCCGCCGCAGCCACAGGCGGCGCCACCTACCACCGTGCCGCGGCGACAGGACCGGCCGATGGCCGAGATCGAGCCGGGGCGGCCAGGTCCCACGCGCTTCGATGCGCTGCCAGCCGGCAGCTGGACGCTGTCGCTGGAGAAGGGTGATTGGTTTCGGGAGCAGATCTTGTTCGGCGAGGCGACGGTCATGGTGGCGCCCGGCACGATCACACCGGCGACGATCACGGTGTGCCCCGCCGCGCAGATGCCGGCGACGATCCAGGTGCATGGCACATTGACGTTGTCACCGACGTGGGGCGACGACGTGGAACTCGAGCTCGAACCTGCCGGCGAGATCAGGGCCTGGGCGACCGAGAACGTCTCCCTTCCATTGGCCGACATGGAGGATGAGGGCAACGCACGCCACCGCTGGGGCGACGTCGGTCTGCTGGCGGGACGATGGCAGGTCACCGTGCACGGCACCGAATACCGCACCATCGTCGAGGTCGGCCCGGGTCGGTCCGCCGAGGTGAACCTGGTCGTGCCGGAGCCGAACGAGGTGCGCGTTCGCGTCGTCGATGCCATGACGGGTCAGCCGATTCCCGGCGCCAACCCGACCTGGTACGCCGTGGTCGAGCAATGGGGCAGCGGCTGGGGTCACGCCAACATGCAGGCGATCGACGGCGACTGGTACCGCTGCCTTGCGTGTGCCGGCAAGATCGTCGTGCACTGCCACCCCGACGACTATGCGGTGTCAGGTGAGACCTACGAGGTCCGCCCTGGCACGAACGAGTTCGTCGTGCGCATGGGCCGCGTCTGCGGCGTCGACCTGGTGCTCAAGGACGGCGATGTCACGATCCCATGGCCGGACGATGCGTTCGCGAACATGGAGCACACGACGACCAAGACCGGAGTCGCATACTGGTCCGGCAACAAGGTCGCCGCGAAGGAGCCCGGCGAACACCTGCTGACGATCCGGCCGATCGACGGCTACGAGCCGATTCCGCCGCGCAAGGTCGTGATCGAGCCAGCGCAATGGACCCGCGTGGTGATCGAGCTGCGGCGCAAGCAGTGAGCGCTCACGTGCTGGTGCGCAGGCGCAGACTCGTCACTTCGCGAACCGACGGTGCCGAACGCGCGCCGTTCCGGCTATCCTGCTCGCCCCTCCGACCCCACATCCAGCATGCGCGACAAGGTTCTGATCGGCTACGGCCAAGGCTTCTGGGGCGACTCGATCCTCGGCCCCGTGCGCCTCGTGCGCGAAGGCCCGCTCGACTACCTCGCTCTCGACTACCTCGCCGAGGTGACGATGAGCATCCTGCAGAAGCAGCGCAGCCGGAATCCGAAGGCCGGCTACGCGACCGACTTCGTGCGCATGCTGGAACGCACGCTGCCCACCATCCACGGCAAGGGCATCAAGGTGATCGCCAACGCCGGCGGCGTGAACCCCGGTGCCTGCCTCGAAGCCGTGCTCGAGCTCGCGCGCAAGCAGGGCATCAAGGGCCTGAAGGTCGGCATCATCGAGGGCGACGACATCCTCGCGCGGCTGCCCGAGCTGCAGCAGAACGGCCACAAGCTGGTCAACATGGACGACGACCGGCCGCTGGCCGAGGTCCAGGACCGGTTGCTGAGCGCCAACGTCTACATCGGCGCCTTCGCGGTCGCGCAGTGCCTCGCGGCCGGCGCGCAGATCGTGATCGGCGGGCGCATCACCGACCCGGCGCTGGTCGGCGGCCCGATGATCCACGAGTTCGGCTGGCAGGCCACGGACTACGACAAGCTCGCGGCCAGCACGATGGCCGGCCACATCGCCGAGTGCGGCGCGCAGTGCACCGGCGGCAACTACACGGGCTGGCGCGAGGTGAAGGACTTCGTGCGCATCGGCTACCCGGTGATCGAGGCGGCGCCCGACGGCACGTTCGTGGTCACCAAGCACGACGGCACCGGCGGCCTCGTCACGCGCAACACGGTGGTCTCGCAGCTGCTCTACGAGATGGGCGATCCGAAGCGCTACCTCGGCCCGGATTGCACGGCGGACTTCACCAGTGCCAGGATCGAAGAGGTCGGCAAGGACCGCGTGCGCCTGTCGGGCATCAAGGGCAGTGCACCGACGCCAACGTACAAGGTGTCGCTGAGCTACCAGAACGGCTGGAAGGCCACAGGCCAGCTGACCATCAGCGGGCCCGACGCGGTGGCGAAGGCGAAGCTGTGCGCCGACATCGTCTGGGGCCGGCTCGCACTCGACGGCTGCACGTTCGCCGAACACGAGAAGCTGGTCGAACTGGTCGGCGCGGGCGTCTGCTACGCCGGCGTCGTCGAGTCGAAGGACCCGCCGGAGGTCGTGCTGCGGCTCGGCGTGAAGTGCCAGGACCAGAAGAAGGTCGACCGCTTCGGCATGGAGATGGTGCCGCTGGTCACCAGCGGCCCACCCGGTGTCACCGGTTACGCCGGCGGCCGACCGAAGGCGACCGACATCGTCGGCTACTGGCCGGCGCTGCTCGACAAGACGCAGGTCAAGACCAGGGTCCGCGTGGAGGTGTCGTGATGGCGAAGATCAAACTGAAGGAGTTCGCGTTCGCGCGCAGCGGCGACAAGGGCGACGGCAGCAACGTCGGCGTGTTCGTCACCAACGCGAAGGACTACGAGCTGATCAAGGCGCAGCTGACGGTCGCGCGCGTCAAGCAGCACTTCCACGCCATCTGCCACGGCGAGGTCACGCGCTACGAGGCACCGAACATGCTGGCGCTGAACTTCCTGCTGCGCGACTCGCTGGGCGGCGGCGGCAGCGAGAGCCTGAAGACCGACGCGCAGGGCAAGACGCACGGGCTCTTGCTGCTCGAGATGGAAGTGGAGCGGTAGCTGGTCATGCTGGACAAACGAATGCAGCGACTGGCGCGTGGCGCAGGCTTCCGTTAGACCGGCCCACGTCATGGCAGACGTGCTGGAGACCCTGCGCGAACGCGCCCACCGGCGCCAGGCGCGCATCGTGCTGCCGGAGGTGCTCGACCCACGCACGATCGCGGCGCGCGAACTGCTGCAACGCGATCGCCTGTGCGAGGTGGTCTGGATCGAGGACCCGCGCCAGGATCCGCGCCTGCGCGACGTCGCCGCGCACCTCTACCACCGCCGCAAGCACAAGGGCCTCGACGAGGTGCAGGCGCTGGAGCTCGCCGCGCAGCCGGTGACGTTCGGCGCCGGACTGGTTGCGCTCGGCCACGCCGATGCCGGCGTCACCGGGGCTGTGCACGCGACCGCGGAGGTGATCCGCGCCGGACTGTTCTGCCTCGGCACCGCGCCGGGCATCCCGCTCGTGTCGTCGATGTTCCTGCTGGTGCGCGGCCACGAGATGCTGTCGTTCGCCGACTGCGGCGTCGTGCCGGATCCCGATCCCGAGCAGCTCGTGCACATCGCGGCGGCGACCGCGCACAACCACCACCGCTTCACCGGCCAGCCGCCGCGCGTGGCGTTCCTGTCGTTCAGCACCCGCGCCAGCGCCGACCACGACAAGGTCCGCAAGATTCGCAGCGCCGCCGAACGCTTCCGCGCCGCCCACCCGTCGATCACCAGCGATGGCGAACTGCAGTTCGACGCCGCCTACGTGCCGTCGGTCGCGTCGCGCAAGTGCCCCGACAGCCCGCTGCAGGGTCGCGCGAACGTGTTCGTGTTTCCCGACCTCGACGCCGGCAACCTCGCCTACAAGATCACCGAGCGCCTCGGCGGATTCCGCGCCTTCGGTCCGCTGCTGCAGGGACTCGACAAGCCGTGGCTCGACCTCTCGCGAGGCTGTACGGCCGAGGACATCGCCGGGGTCGCCGTGCTGGCCAGCGCAATGCTCGACTGAAGCTGGGAGTTCGCGGCCTGGGCTCCTGACGGAACGCGCGGATTCCATTGGCCGTCCGGCGACGAAACGGCGCCCTAGGTTGTGTCCGTGGTCCCCGGCGCCGCCGGCCCGGGAGTCCCGTCCATGTTCGTGCGAACACTCACAACCGTCGTAGCCATAGGACTTGCGTCCGTTGCCGCGGCGCAGGATCCGATCGAGCACGAGCCCAACGACAGCCCGCAGCAGGCGCAGCGCATCGTCGCGGGCCTGCGGCTGGACGCGCGCCTGTCGACGACCGCGGACATCGACTGGTTCGCCTTCTCGTTGGCGGCGCCGAAGCAGGTCAACCTGCGCACGATCCCCGCCAACACGACGCTGCCATGGGCGCCGCGCGAGACCCTCGTGGCGATCTACGATGCCGACGGGACCCACCGGCTGGCATGGAACGAGCGCTCCGACGGCACGCACAGCGATTGTGGTGTCACGCTGCCGGCGGGCAACTACACCTGCCTCGTGGCGCTGAAGCCGACCGGAGCGCCGGGCGACTACGTGATGGAGTTCGTCGCGCGGGAGCCCCGGGCGATCGACGTGCGCGAAGGACCGGAGCCGAACGACAACCCGGCGCTGGGCGGCAAGCCGACCCCGATCGTGCTCGGCAACACCGTCACCGGCGAGATCTCGCAACCGGGCGACGTCGACTGGTACACCTTCGAACTGACCGAACCCGGCATCGTGCAGGCCATCTGCCTCGACGATGGCGGCGTGCCGCAGCTCGACAGCACGCGGCTGCAGTTCTGCCGTGAGACCGCCGCCGGCACCTGGTCGGCGTTCGGCATCGCGAGCTTCGTGCGCACGAGCCATCGCGCGCTCGATCTCACGCACACGATCAGCCTGCCGGCCGGCAACTACCTGACGGCGGGTCGCTACGCGATCCAGGTCGACGCGAACACCTCGACGCCGGTCGGCAGTGCGCCCTGGGACTACCACAAGGTCGGCAAGTACGGCCTGCGCACCGCCCTGATCGCCCTGCCGGGGCGAGGCCCGCTGCGCGAGGGCCCGGAACCGAACGAGAGTGTCGCCACCGCGGTGCCGATCACACTCGGCGACGACGCCATGGGCGCCATCGACTCCCCCGGTGATGCCGACTGGTATCGGTTCGAGATCACCAGACCGACGACGATCGGCGCGACCGCCGAGGGTCTCGGTGCAAACGCTGTCACGGTGACGTCCGTCCGCCTGTGGAACGCCAGCGGCCAGGCGTTCGCGTCCGGCACCGGCACGTCGACTGCGCACGGCAAGCTGGTCTACACGATCGCCGAGCCCGGCACCTGGTTCCTCGAGGTCAAGGGCCGCCTGTTCTCGGACACCGGTGGCTACGTGCTGCACACCGGCGTGTGCCAACCGCTCTACCTGCCCGGTCCTTCGCCGATCGAGGCCGCGCAGGCGCGCGCTGCCGAAGCCGCCGCGAGCCCGCGCATCCCGTCGAAACCGGCCGAGGCCAACCCCGCGACCAACAACCGTTCCAACTGACCCCAACTGACTGTTACCACACGATCCGTCCGAACATGAACACCACTACTCTCCTCACCACGGCGCTGCTGTTCGTGCCGAGCCTCCTGGCCCAGAAGGTCAACGAGATCGAGCCCAACAACACGCCTGCCCAGGCGCAAGCGATCACGCCCGGCATGCACGTCGCCTGCACCTACACCGCCCCCGCGCCGACCGATGACGACTGGTTCTCGTTCACGCTGGCCGCCCCGGGCCAGGTGCACCTGCACGCCACTGCCGGCGGCACGCTGTCGCTGGGTATCTCGCGCGACAACCGCATCGCCATCTACGACGCCACCGGCACGACGCGCCTGGCGTGGAACGACGGCGCGGTCGGCACCATGGCCGACTGCGGTGTCACCTTGCCGGCCGGCTCCTACACGGGCGTCGTCAACCTGAAGACCGGCGGTGTCGCCGGCAACGACTACGGCCTCGACTTCTTCGTGCTGCCCGTGCGCGCCATCGACACCGTCGAAGGTGCCGAGCCGAACGACAGCACCGGCACGCCGACGCCGTTCACCCTCGGTGACACCGTCGAAGGCAACCTCAGCACGCCGGCCGACGTCGACTTCTGGCAGTTCACGCTCACGGCCCCTGCGATGGTGCAGGCTGTGACCTACGACGACGGCGGCGTCCCGCAGTTGGACAACCTGGCGCTGCGCTTCTACCAGGAGGCAACGCCCGGCAACTGGGCCCCGATCGGCACCGCCAACGTGACCAACGCGGCGAGCCACCGCGTCACCAACCTGGTGCACCCGGGCTGGCTCACGCCCGGCACCTACGCGGTCGCCGTGCAGGCCGGCACTGTCGCCACCGGCACCGCGCCGTGGGACTACGTCAAGACCGGCCAGTACAGCATGCGCACCTGCGCGATCTACCTGCCCAGCGCGCTGACGACCGTGGAAGGACCGGAGCCGAACGACAACATCACGACGCCCGCTGGCCTGATCACCCTCGGTGACGATGCCACCGGCAACATCAGCGGCATGAACGAGCAGGACTGGTACCTGTTCGCCGTCGGTGGCCCGACCACGATCGGCGCCATGGCCGAGGGCAGCACCGGCACGCCGCTGACCGGGTCGAACCTGAGTCTCTACGATGCCAACGGCACGCTGGTGACCTCGGCGTCCGGTGGCGGCACGACGCACGGCAAGCTGCTCTACACGATCGAGCGTTCGGGCCTCTACTACCTCGCGATCGGCGGCCCCCTGTTCGCCTCGAGTGGCAACTACACGATGCACACCGGTGGCTGCAACCCGGTGTACGTCAGCTGCTCGACGCGGACCGAGCCCGCTTCCACGAATGGCTGCATCGGCTCCAACACCCTGCGGCCGCTGCTCGGCGCCCTGTCGGGTGAGACGCCGTCGTTCGGGTCGACGTTCATCACGCGCATCGAGCGCACGATACCGAACGGGTTCGCAGCCGCCTTCCTCGGCTTCTCGAACACGCTGGCGTTCGGCAGCGTGCCGCTGCCCTACACGCTCGACTTCGGTCTCAACGACTCGTTGGGCAACCCGACGCCGTGCGCAGGCCGCGTCGATCCGCTGGTGTGGGTGATCGTGCTGACCGACGGCGCCGGCAACGCGGAGTACTCGTTCAACTTCCCCTACGTCGCCACCGACATCGGCCTGAAGATCTACCAGCAGGCGCTGTGCTACGACCCGGCGCTGAACGGCTTCGGCTTCTCGGTGACGAACGACGCCAGCTACGTGCTCGGCGACCGGCCCTTCTGATCGAGACCGCGCCTGCGGCCGGGCTCCTTCAGGACGCTCCCAGCGCTTCTTCGAAGCACTGGGTCGGTTCTGATCGAGACCGCGCCTGCGGCCCGGGCTCCTTCAGGACGCTCCCAGCGCTTCTTCGAAGCACTGGGTCGGTTCTGACCGCCTGAGTAGGGCTTGGCTTGCGGGACTGCTCGGAACGCGCTTGCATGGCGTCCCGAGGAGTCCCGCATGCAGAAGAGCCTGTCCGTCGGTTGTCTCGCCCTGTTGCTGTCGCTCGCTGGCTGTCTCGAGTTCGACGCGCAGGAGGTCACGCTGCGCTACGACGCGAAGGCCGATCGCATCGACGCGCTGCTGGTCTACCGCGGCCTGTTCGCCGAGGGTGGCAGCGGCTCGGGCGAGAAGACGATCGACACGGCGTTGAAGGACCTCGCCGCGGCCCGCGAGAGCGGCGAGTTCACGCTCTGGAACAATTGGCCGCTGCAGGTCGACCTGACCAAGGACCTGCCGGCGCCGGTGCAGGCGCTGGCACAGCACGTCGAGGTCGAGAACGGTGGCCTGTTCACGGACCCGCGCGGCGAGCTCTGCGCCTGGCAGTTCGTGCGGGTCCGCGACGTGAAGTCGTTCCTGCAGAAGGTCAACACGCTGCTCGAGATCGCCCTGCAGGCCGGCCTGCGCAGCAAGTTCGACCTGCACGGGCCCGACCACCAGGCCGACGACGACACCAAGGATTTCGTGCGCGAGTTCCTGCGCAGCGGCCAGAAACTGCTGGTGCTCGAGCGTGGGCGGATCGAGCTGCGCCTGCCGTGCTCCGCTCGCGACCATCGCTGGCTCAAGAGCCAGCTCGAGCAACACCTGCTCGACAACCTGCCGCACGAGATCGTGCAGGCCAACGGCGTCGCCGCGCGACGCGCGGCCGGCGGCGAGGTCACCGACACGTCGGTCGCCGATGCCGCCGTGCAGGTGCAAGGCGACCAGTTGCGCGGCGAAGTGCAGCGTTCCCCGAGCTTCCGCTTCTTCTGGGACAACGACCTGTCGATCGTTCGTGAGCAGGAACTGACCCGGGTCGGACTCGGCGTCGCCGGCAACGACGAGATCCGCCTGACGAAGGCAGCGGGTGGTCTCTACCACGAACGCCTGCTGAAGGTGCTGCGTGAGCGCGGCGAGGCGATCGAGGACGGCCTGCCCGACCAGGAACTGACGCGGCGGTTCGAGCAGTTCCGCGGCCGCGATGCGGTGCTGCCACCGAAGCTCGCGGCGCTGCGTGCGCCGAAGCCGGCGACCGAGAACAAGTAGCCGTCTTGGCTCAGCCGCGATCGCGCAACCGCAGCTGACCGCACGCAGCCTGCGCGTCCGGACCCGACGAGTCGCGGATCGTCGCCAGGATGCCGCGCGCCTTCACCGCGCGCACCATCGCCACGATGCGTTCGCGCCGTGGCGCCGCGAACGGCAACCCTTCGACCGGGTTGTAGACGATGAAGTTCACGAAGCCGCGAACGCCCCGCAGGAGCTCGCACAGCTGGTCGACGTCGGAGTCGCCGTCGTTGATGCCCGCCAGCAGCGTCCATTCGAACTGCACCGGCGTGCCCACGTCGCGACTGTAGGCGTCGGCGGCGGCGACGATGTCGCGCAGCGGGTCCTTGTGCGCGTTCGGCAGCAGTTCGCGGCGGCGCGTCTCGTCGGCGAGGTGCAGCGACAGCGCGAGGCACGGCCGCACCGCGAAGCCACGCATGCGTTCCAGTGCCCTGACGCCGCCGACGGTCGAGAACGTCTGCCGCCGCGGCGAGATCAGCACCTCGTCCTTGATGCGCGCGACGGCCGTCATCACGTTGTCGAGGTTGTGCGACGGCTCGCCCATGCCCATGAACACGACGCGGCCGATGCGCATCACGCGGCGCGCATGCACGACCTGCTCGACGATCTCGTCGCTCGACAGGTGCCGTTCGACGCCGAACAGGCCCGACGCGCAGAAGCGGCAGCCGACCGCGCAGCCGACCTGGGTCGACACGCAACAGGCAGAGGCCGGCATCGCCACGGTCTCGACCTTCCTGCCGTCGAAGAGGCCGAGCAACAGCTTCACCGTGCCGTCGGCGGCGCGCACCTCCTCGAGCACCGTGGTCGCGAGACCGGCCGCGAGCCAGTCGCCAAGTGCCTGCGCCTCGGCCGCCGTCAGCCGCAGTCCCTGCTTGCCGAACTCCGCTTCGCTCGGCACGCGGCCCGCCGCGACGATGCGCCGCGCCAGCAACGCCTTCTTCGGCGGCAGCACCTGCTGCAGCCCGGACATGCCCGAACGCACGATCCCCGGCGAGCAACTCATGCCGAGGCCCCGCCCTCGTTCCAGGCCGACAGCACGAAGCGCAGCACGCCGCGCACGCCAGGGGCCTTCTTGCTGTCGAACGGGATCTCGACCTCGACGCGCCCGTCGGCGAGCTCCGTTGCCGCCACCTTGCGGTTGGCCACCTGCATCGCGGCGCCCTGCCAGGCGTACTTGACGCTCCACGCGCCCTCGCCCTTCGGCGGCACCAGCTCGATCACCACCGCGTTGCGGAACAGGTAGCCGCCCTCGTAGTGCTTGTCGAACCACAGCGCGCGCTCGACTTCGTAGTCCGGCGCGCGCAGGCCGAGTGTCACCGCGTAGGCCAGCGAACGGCGCCGCTTGTTGACGCGCGCGCGGTTGGCGAGGAACACCGTCGACAAGTACTGCGAGCGTTCCTTGCCCGGATCGCGGCGGAATGCGGCGTGCGACAGACAGCCGACCGAGTCCTCCTCGGCCGTGCGCCGCGTCAGGTACCACAGCTTGCCGCGCGGCGCCGCCAGCAGCTCGATCTGGTACAGCGCGTCGAGCTTGCCCTTCTGGTCCGCGTCCTCGAGTTCCTTCGGCACCCGGATCTCGTCGAGGTCGAGGTACACGTCGGCGCGCACGTCGCCGAACAGGAAGCGCGTGAGGTTCTGGTAGGCCTCCTCGCTGTTGACGATGCCGAACACGCCGGAGTGCGCGCGGTACGTGAACGCCTTGGCGCACGGTTCGCCGGGCGTGCCGTCGGCGCCGAGCCCGTGCAGCGTGGCGTTCTCGATGCGCACGAGGCCATCGCTGCCGTGGCCGACGAACGTGCGCGACAGCCCCATCGCGGCCTCGTAGTCGAGCCGGTTGGTGCCGACCATGCAGAACGCCCGCGACGCCGGGAACCGCTGCGCCGGCAGCCAGTCGACGCGTCCGGTGCGCTGGAACGCCGCACCCAGCGCCAGGTACTCCGCCATGCGCGGCCGGTTGAAGTTCGACAGGTCGCTGACCCCGAGCCACGACGGCACGTTGACGCCGGCGACGTCGATGCCGTTGTGCGGCGTCGCATAGGTGAACAGCTTGTCGACGAAGCGCGCGGCGCCGTTCGCATCGAGCGCCGGGTTCTGCAGGAAGGCGCGGCAGACGAGACCACCCATGGAGTGCGCGACCAGGTAGCAGCGGAAGTCGTCGGGCGCGATGCCGTTGGCGCCGTTCTTGCAGACCAGCTCGCGCACCTTCAGCACCAGCTCGCCGAGCTTCTGCGCGAAGGTCTCGATCGCCGGCGTCTTGCTGCTGCCGAGCAGCGACGAGGCCTCGTCGTAGTAGCGGTAGACGACGATCGACCGGCTGCCGAGCACGTTGTCGTCGTTCTCGCTCCACTCCGGGTCGAGCAGGTCGTAGCCGTCCTCGTAGACGTCCTGGTAGCCGAAGTCCGACGCGAGCCGGATCACCGGCGACTCGAACACGAACTTGCGCGGCGGCCGGTTGCGGTCCGGCACCGCGCGGTAGACCGTCGAGCCGAGGTTGAAGCCGCAGAACGGGTCCGCCGTCGTCGCGTCGATCTCGGCGCGGCTCATCGCGTAGCCACGCACGTAGACGATCGGGTGGAAGGGGGCGTTGGGGTTGGCCATGGCCGGGCGGCGCATGCTAGCCGCGACCCGATCCGTCGCCGTCGGGTCCCTTGCCTTCGACGGAGCGGGCGGCCCAACGGACCAGCTGGGGCGGACATTTCTCATGCCGATACTTGACTAGTCAACTATTGTTGTCGATACTGTCCGAGTGCTCACCGCCCCGAACGATCCCGACCGCGGCACTCCGGCCGCCGAAGCTGGCAGCATCCAGGCGGCGATCAAGCAGACCCGCCCGTTCCGTAGCCGCCGCCAGGAGGCCGTGGTCGGCCTGCTGTTGACCACCGAGTCGGTGCGCTGGCCGCTGCAGGACCTGCTGGCCAGTCACGAGGAGTTGACGATGCAGCAGTACAACGTGCTGCGCATCCTGCGCGGCGCCGGACAAAAGGGCCTGCCGACGCTCGAGATCGGCGCCCGCATGATCGAACGCACGCCGGGCGTCACGCGCCTGATCGACAGGATGGAGCAGAAGGGCCTTGTCGTGCGGGAGCGTTCACGCGACGACCGGCGCCTGGTGATGTGCCGCATCACCGAGTTGGGCAGTGGCGTGCTCCGCAAACTCGACCGCCCCGTCGACGCCCTCGACGACGCCGTGCTCGGCAGCCTGACCGAGGCAGAGGTCGCCGATCTGATCCGACTGCTGGACAAGGTCCGCCGCCACAACACCCGCACCGACTGACGCCGCGGCCACGCGGCGCACGATGCGAACTCCGACTTCGTTTCCCTGAACCCGACCGAGAACAGATCCATGACTAGTCAAGTAGTTACCTCCGCTCTCCCCTCCACCCCATCGACGCTGCTGTCGCGCCTGCTGGCGACCGAATCGACGATCGCCCCCACCATCCTGCGCGCAACGCTGGCGCTCGTGATGTTCCCGCACGGCGCCCAGAAGGCGCTCGGCTGGTTCGGCGGCTACGGCTGGAGCGGCACCATGGGCTTCCTGACCGAGCACATCGGCATGCCCGGCTTCGCCGCCGCCGGCGTGATCCTGCTCGAGTTCCTTGGCCCGCTGCTGCTGCTGGCCGGCCTCGGCACGCGCGCGGTCGCTCTCGGCTTCGTCGGCATCATGCTGGGCGCGATCGCCACCGTGCACGCACCGTTCGGCTTCTTCATGAACTGGGCCGGCAGCCAGCAGGGTGAAGGCTTCGAATACCACCTGCTGGTGATCGGCCTCTGCCTGGCGCTGGTGTGGACCGGCGGCGGGCGCTGGTCGGTCGACGGCCGGCTGCACGCGCGCGCATGATGGACCTCGCGCGGCGCGACTTCCTGCGGCTGTCGGCGACCGCGCTGGCAGCCGCTGCCTGTTCGCCAGTGGACTCGACCATGACACGACCGATCGATCCGACCCCGAACGCGCGCATGCCGGTGCTGTTCGTTTCGCACGGCGCACCGACGCTCGCACTCGACCAGCCTGCCGGCCTGGACTTCGCGCGTGTTGCCGCCGCCCTGCCGCGGCCGCGCGCGGTGCTGGTCGTGTCCGCGCACTGGCTCGACGCGCCGGCGACGATCGGCACGCGCACACAGCGGCCCCTGATGTACGACTTCTCCGGCTTCCCGGACGCACTGTCGCGCGTGCGCTACGACGCGCCGGCCGCCGCCGATGTCGCCGACGAACTGCAGCGGCGTGTGCCGACGCTGGCGCGCAACAACGAACGGCCGTGGGACCACGGTGTCTGGGTGCCGCTGCTGCACATGTTCCCCGCGGCCGATGTGCCGGTCGTGCAGGTGTCGGTGCCGTACCACTGGACGCCGCAACAGCTGTTCGCGCTCGGCCAGCAGCTGGCGCCGCTGCGCCAGCAGGGCGTGCTGCTGCTCGGTAGCGGCGGCGCGGTGCACAACCTCGGGCGGCTCGACTGGCGCGGCGACGGCGCGCCACCCGGCTGGGCGACGCAGTTCGAGGGCTGGCTGCGCGAGCGGCTGAAAGCGAACACCATCGACGACCTGATCGCCTTCCAGGAACGCGCACCTGACGTGCGGCTCGCGCATCCGACCGTCGATCACTTCCTGCCGCTGCTGGTCGCGCTCGGCGCGGCATCCGTGCAAGGCGGCGAGGTCACGTTCCCGATCGAGGGCTGGGAGTTCGGCTCGCTGAGCCGGCTCGCGGTGCGCTGGGGGTGAGTTGTTCCGGCGCGCCCATGTAGAGAAACGGCGCCCAGGAGAACGGATCGGGGTACTTCGCGCGCAGCACCTTCCTGGCGGCCGTAGACCGGTGAAGGCACGCCGCGGCCTCCTGCGGCTGTCGGCCACCGTGATGGCAGCCACCCTGAGTCCGGCTCACGGCGCCGCTGCGTCGCTCAGCGATGGATGCTGCATCGCGGCGCGGCGACACCTACTCTGTCCGCGCCATGACCGACTCCGCCGCCGTCCCTGCTTTCGAAGCCCGCGCCTACGGCGCTGCAAACCAGACTGCGCGCCTCGCCGCGATGAAGATCCGCCGCCGCGAGCCGCAGCCCGACGACGTGCAGCTCGAGGTGCTGTTCTGCGGTATCTGCCACTCCGACCTGCACCAGGTCCGCAACGAGTGGTCGAGCTTCATGCCGACGACCTACCCGTGCGTACCCGGCCACGAGATCGTCGGCCGCGTCACCAAGGCCGGCCGCAACGCGCGCAAGTTCCGGGAGGGCGACCTGGTCGCGGTCGGCTGCATGGTCGACTCGTGCCGCGGGTGCGCGTCGTGCCGCGATGGCCTCGAGCAGTACTGTCAGGGCCCAGCGACGTTCACCTACAACGGCCCCGACAAGCACCTCGGTGGGGTGACCTTCGGTGGCTACTCGGAGCAGATGGTCGTCGACCAGGGCTACGTGCTGCGCGTATCCGACCGGCTCGACCCGGCGGGCGCGGCACCGCTGGTCTGCGCCGGCATCACGACCTACTCGCCGCTGCGCCACTTCGGCCTGAAGGCGGGGCATGCGATCGGCATCGTCGGCCTCGGCGGCCTCGGCCACATGGCGGTGAAGTTCGCGCGCGCGTTCGGCGCGCACGTCGTCGTGTTCACGACGTCGCCAGGCAAGGCCGAGGACGCGATGCGGCTCGGCGCGCACGAGGTCGTGGTGTCGCGCGACGCGGCCGCGATGCTGGCGCGCGCCGGCTCGCTGGACTTCGTGCTCGACACCGTGTCGGCGCCGCACGACATCAACGCCTACGTCGCGTGCCTGAAGCGCGACGGCACGATGATCATGGTCGGCGCGCCCGAACAGCCGACCCCGCTGCTCGGCGTCGGCCTGCTGTTCGGCCGCCGCCGCCTCGCCGGCTCGCTGATCGGCGGCATCCGCGAGACCCAGGAGATGCTCGACTTCTGCGCCGAACATGGCATCACGGCCGACGTCGAACGCATCCGCATGCAGCAGGTCAACGATGCCTACGAGCGCCTGCTGAAGGGCGACGTGAAGTACCGCTTCGTGATCGACATGGCCTCGCTGCGGCAGGGCTGACCAAGGCCGGCTGCGGTCCGCTCCCACCGAGGCGCCCGGACCTGCGCCGGGCTCAGGCCTTGCCCGGAGTCGCCTCGACCACCGCCAGCACGGCGCCCTGGTCGACCGTGCCGCCGGCCTTCGCGGCGACCGACTGCACGACACCAGCGATGCCGGCGGTCAGCTTGTGCTCCATCTTCATCGCCGACAGCACGACCAGCACCTGGTCGGCCGTGACGGTGTCGCCGGGCTTGCAGTGCACTTCGAGCACGGTGCCGGTCATCGGCGCCAGGATCATGCCGTCGCCGCCACCGCCGCCGGACTGCCGTGCCGCCGGCGACACCAATCGATGCGTGCGGCCGTTGACGCGCACCATGTAGTCCTTGCCCGCCGACGCTCCGTACGCCACGAACGAACGTTCGAACTCCTGGCCGACCGGCGCCAGCTTGACGCCGCCGTCGCCGAGCGCCTGGGCGTGGAACTCGTAGACCGCCTCGCCGACGCGCACGCGCCAGCGGTCGCCATCGATCGGCTCGGCGGTGACGGCGACGGTCTTGCCGTCGCGCACGTATTCCTTGCGCAGCTTCATCGGCAACCCTCGAACAGCCGGAAGCCGGCGAGGTCGTTCCAGACCGCCGTCGAACCGGCTGTCGTTGCACCCGCAGCGGAACTGCCGCCGCCCGCGCCGCGCCCCGCCACGGCCTGGCACAACACCGCCGCGGCCAGCGCCAGGTCCTCCGGCGGTTCCTTCGGCCCAGCCGCCAGCTCCGGCCGCAGCTTCAACATGTCGGTGCGCAGCCGCGCGCTGCGGAACGCGGTGTCGTCGACGATGCGGCGCAGGAAGTCGACGTTCGTGGGAATGCCGAGGTACGCCGTGTCGCGCAGCGCCTGGCTGAGCCGCGCACATGCGGTCGCGCGGTCCGGCGCCCAGACGATCAGCTTGGCCAGCATCGAGTCGTAGAACGGCGGCACGTCCCAGCCGGTATAGACGCCACTGTCGACGCGCAGGCCGGGGCCTTCCGGCTCGCGCACCAGCCGCAGCAGACCCGACGCCGGGATGTAGCCCTGCTCCGGCGATTCGGCGCAGATGCGCGCTTCGATCGCGTGGCCGCGCGGCCGCAGGTCCTTGCCGGCGAGCAACTGGTCGAGCCTTCCGCCAGCAGCGACGTGCACCTGCAGGTGCACGAGGTCGACGCCGGTCACCAGCTCGGTCACCGGATGCTCGACCTGCAGCCGCGGGTTGACCTCGATG
>JBGARS010000055.1:0-35067 GCA_044230075.1 Planctomycetota bacterium
CATGCGGTCCTTGCAAACCATCGGGTCTTAGCTTCGGTTTCCCGAGGTTATCCCCGTCTCGCAGGCAGCTTGATTACGTGTTACTCGCCCGTCCGCCACTCTACTCACCTTGCGGCTTTCGCGTTCGACTTGCATGCCTCATCCACGCCGCCAACGTTCGTTCTGAGCCAGGATCAAACCCTTCACTTGAAGTGTTCATCCAGCTTTTTGTCGCTTCACCCGCCAACTCACATCCGATCGCTCGGAGTGCTCGCCAACGGGCGGCTTCGCCATCGCCTGGTCACTACCGCCAACGGTCTCCCGTCGACGCCGCAACCTCGGCAACAGCCTCGCTCACACGCTTCTTTTCGAGGCCACCCAGAATGTCAAAGATCACCTCGTTCGGCACGCTGCAGACGCAGCCGGACCGTGCGAGGGGCGGGAGAAGGTAGCGAGCCACGCTTCGGCCTGCAAGTCATCTGAGTGAGAAATTTTCACCATGCTCGGAACAGGCTGCGCGCAAATAACTTGCATGACGACGACCATCTTCGGGGGGTGTGCGGCGGATCGCTAGCGAAGAGCGTCGATCCGCTTCGCGCGGGCAGGGTTCTGCAGCCGCAGAGCCTCGAGCTCAGCGCCCCTCGGCAAGGTCAGTTCGACGGTGTCGATCAGACTGCCGTCCAGGCGGCGCGCCCGGACCGTCAGGTTCTTGCCATGGACCTCAGCGCTGCACCAGTGGTAGGAGGATTCGAGCACATACCGCGAATCGGGCCGGACCTCGTAGAGGCTCTTCCCTCCGCCCCCGCTGACGATCAACGGCAGGCCATCGCCGTTGGGATCGTCGGTGCCGCCGAACCTCTGGTAGCAGTGGTCGTGCCCGCTGAGGTACAGGTTGACGTGATTTTCGCGCAGGGCAGGCAACAAGCGCAGCAGCAGATCGCCGCGGTTCCGGGCTCGCGACTGGCTGCGCATTGGATAGTGGCTCGCCACGATGACCCAGGGTTCGGAGCACTCGCGCAACTGCCGCAGGAGGAACTCCGTGGCGGGGTGGTCGCTGGGGTAGGCGCCCCCGAGGCGGTCGGTGTTGCAGTCGAGGCCGATCACGCGGACCGATCCCCACGCGAACGAGAAGCACCGACCGTCACCCGTGATGTCGGCAGCAGGCAGGCGGAAGTTCTCGAGCAACTGCAGGCCGTCGCAGTCCATCGCGTCGTGGTTGCCGATCACCGCGTAGGCTGGCGAGTTGCGCAGCGTGGCCGCGAATGGGCGAAAGAATCCGCTCCGATACTGGGCATTCCGGCCCCACGGGTAGACGACGTCGCCCAGGTGCAGCATGAAGTCCGGCCCGTAGGCCGCGACCTCCGCGGCGACCTGGGTGACGGTGCCACTGTCGGGCAACAAGCCCCATCGGGCAGGCAAGTAGAGCAGCGGAGTCCGCTGGAGCCACACCCACCAAGGCAGCCCGCCGGAATCGCCCAGGAACGCGAACCGCACCTCGGACCGATCATCGGTCGGCGGCGTTCGCAGGCTGCCGCGGTCGATCTCGGCGCCTGAAGGCGACTCGACGACGACATACTCGTATCTCGTGGCGGGCTCCAAGCCGGCGACGCGAAGATCATGTCGTCGCCGCTCAGCCGGGTCGGCTCCGCTGGCAACCACCTGCCCGGCAGCGTTCCGCACGGTGCAGGTCAACCGGGTCGGCGCGGCGGTGATCACCGCCACGACCGCACTGCTCGCAGTCACGTTCTGCAGGTAGGCGCCAGTCTGCAGCGGGGGATCGTCGAACACGTTCAGCCACAGGCAGCCGAAGCCCGCCAGCCACAACGATCGCCGCAACCACTTGGCCTTCACGCCGACGTTGTAGTCAACGCCGTCGGCGGCTCAAAGACGATGCTCCTCGACGCCTACGATTCGTGCCGGCACACGATGCGCGTGGCGATGCCGCCGCGAACGGCGAACTCACCGATCACCGTCAGCTTCCGCGGCACCACCAGCGCCACCAGGTCGTCGCAGATCTGGTTGGTGACCCGCTCGTGAAATGCCCCGACGTCGCGGAAGCTCCACAGGTAGAGCTTCAGGCTCTTGAGTTCGACGCACCGCTCGGCGGGCACGTAGTGGATCCGCATCGTCGCGAAGTCCGGCTGCCCCGTGCGAGGGCAGACGCAGGTGAACTCGGGGCATTCGAACTCGATCTCGTACGCGCGACCCGGATGCGGATTGGGGAAGGTCTCGAGGATCGACGCATCGTGCGGTTTCGGTGGCGGCAGCGGCATCGCCGGCACAGAAGCAGGAACGCCGGTTCGGGGCAAGCTCCACCAACAAGCTGGCGCGGCCCCGCAGACCGCCAGGAATCAAGCCGGCGGCTGCAACCCGAGATCCACTTCCTCCCCAGAGGCGGGGTCGAACGCCATGCACACGGGCCCTCGCGGGTGACTACACCGGCGCAAGCGACAGGGACTGCACGGTGGTGGCTGCGGATGAACAACGGCCCGCACGGCCGGAGCTGCGGTGCGGCGCGGATCCTGCGAGCCGAACATGACCGTGCACCGGGCCCCCGCCGCGGAAAGCACGTGCACGGCACCCTGATCGGACGCCAGCACATGACCACCGGCCCTGGCCACCAGCACACCCATGGCGATCAGGCGCCGCACCTGGTTTCCCGCATGCCGAAGCACTGCGGTGCCAGGAACGGGCGCGACATGGGCCTCAGCCGGCCCCAGCAGCTGCAATACCGGGCCGGCCGCCGACCGCAGCGCCCGGGCCACCACTTCGGGCGGCAATGCCCTGGGGTCAGCCGGATCGGTAACGACGATCACCTGGAACGGCCGTTCGGGATCCACCCCGGCAGCCTGCACTGCCTCCTGCTCGGCGGCGGTCTCCGCCTCGCTGGCCGTCAGTCGCGGCAACCGGAACGCGACCTCCGGCGCCACGGTCCGGACGAGTTCCCAGGCAACGCGGGCCGGATGAGGCACGCCGTCGACCTGCAGCGTCCGGTCGAGCAACATGCGGCTCCACTGCTCCCGGCCCCCGCGGCCACGCGCCCCCAAACGCAACCGCGCACCACTGAAACACGCGATCACCGCGCTCTTCCAGTTGCCCTGCAGGTCGAGGGCGATGTCGTACGAGTCCTGTCGCAGAGCATCGCGGACCTGCCGCAAGCCACGCAGACCATCGTGACGGCGGAACGGGACCACGCGCTTCAGGCCCGGGATCCCGCGGAGCAACGGCACGAACGGCTCCTGCGTGACGATCGTGGCCTGTACGTCAGGTCGCGCCACAACCAGGCCCGCAACGGCGCCGAGGCTCTGGACCAGATCGCCCATCGCCGACAGCCGCACGAACAGGATCGAGTTCACCGTGGCGCCGCAGCCCGCTCAGCGACCACGAACGTCTTGAACGGCAGACACAACCGAAGGCGTTCGGAGTAGGTCGCTGGCAACTGCGAACGGCCATCGCGCGACTCGACGATCACCCAGTCGGCGGTGGGCTCGGTGCTGGCCGACTCGTCGCCGTTGGGCAGCAGACCGGCACTGAGCAGCAGCGGCGCCTCGACGTGGCCATGCGACGTGAGCCTGGCCGTCGCACCGAGGCGATCCACCTCCTGCCGCAGCACCCGACCCGCCGACTCCTGGGAGCGACGATGGTCCGGCCACGACCAGGAACGCTCGAAGCCTGCCGTCCAGGCGCCGACCAGCGGCAACAGCAGACAAAGGGCGACGACGCGTCGCGGGGAATGCACCCACCAACAGGAGATCGCGATGCAGGTCGTCAGCACGACCGGTGCGGCGCCGCCGAATTCGGTGAACGGCAGCACCAGCAGGGCCACCGCCCCGCACAGGCTGACCCCTCGCACCAGGCGCCGCGCCGTTGGTCCGAGCCCGCCCTGCTGACGCGAATAGTGGGCGACCGCCGGCGCCACGGCGAACGTGAACAGCAGCACGTTCGGCAGCAGATAGCGGGTCGGACGACCCGGGAAGAACGTCAGCAGCACGACCGCAGTGACGGCAGCACCGCTGCACATTCGCAGCGTGAGGTCACCGGCATCCATCCGCGCATCACGTGCACCACGCCACTCCCAGAAACACCAGAACACGAACGGCACCTGGATGGCGATCGCCCGCAACCAGTAGTCGGGGATCGTACGCACGTGCGCCCAGTCGAAGTAGGCGATGCGACCGACCGTCTCCTCGCTGGCAACACCCAGCATCTCGCTCGGCGTGACGAAGCACAGCCACAGCGGCACGAAGTACGCCGCCACGACCGCCAGCATCGGCAGGAAGTGCAGCAGGGCGAAGCGCAAGCCACGCCGCCGCCACCACACGAGATAGGCGCCGCTGGCGAACAGGAAGAACGGCGGCCCCTTCTGCAGCAGCGCCAGGCCGGCCAGCACGCCCGACGCGAACACCAGCCAGCGCCGCTCGCGCGCCACGCCGGTCGCCAACGCCCACAAGGCCATCGCCGTCAGGCAGGCGAACGCCGGATCGATCTCGGCACTCGGCCACTCGAACAACACCAACGGCGACAGCGTGATGCCCAGCGCCGCCACCCACGCCGCGGACCGACCGAACCATGGTCGCATCAGTTCGCCGGCCACGAACGCCGCCGCGAACGTCAGCAGGACCGCCGGTATGCGCGTCACCCAGGGCTGCGCGCCGAGCCACTCGATCACGGCGCCGAGCATCCAGTAGTGCAGCGGTGGCTTGGCCCACGTCGGCTCGCCGCCGAGGGTCGGCACCATCCACTCGCCGCTGCGGACCATCTCCATCGCGATCTGCACGCGACGGCCTTCGGTCCCCTCCCAACCGGGCAGGAACCACGCCGGCAGAGCGCCGACGAGCGTGATGCACAACAGCAGCAGACCTCGCAGCAGCACAGGCGGAAGGGTAGCTGCGTGCCTCGCGATGGGAAGGGCGTTCAACCCACCGGCGGCGGTGGTGGCGGCAACGGGTGCTGCGCCTTGCGGATCAGCCACAGGTTGCGCGCGTAGATCGGCGGTCCGCCTAGGTTGGCCATGATGAACGGCCCGTCCATGCGGTAGATCGCGTAGGTCAGCGTCATCAGGGCCCCGGCCAGGCTCAACCACCAGAACACGACCGGCATCACGCTGCGCCGCTGCTTCTCGCTGGCGACCCACTGCACGTAGAACCGGCTGCCGAACACCAGCTGGCCGCCGTAGCCGATCAGCAACCAGCCCCAGGGTGTGCCCTGCTCGACGCCTTCGATCGCGGTTGCCAGCATCACGGTTGCCAACATCAGAACTCCTCCTTCACGTGGTGGGTCAGGATCCGCGTCCGCAGCCAGCGCATCGCGAAGCAGTCGCGCAGCCCGCGCCAGATGCGATTGCCGATCCCGTATTTCGCAGTGCCGGCCGCACGCGGTCGGTGATTGACGTCCATCTCGACGACCTTGCCACCCAGGTAGCGCACCAGCGTCGCCATGAACCGGTGCATGCCGATGAACTGCGGCGCGCGCAGGAAGTACTGCCGGCGGATCACCTTGATACCGCACGCGGCGTCGGCGACCCGATCCCCGGTCAGCCAGTTGCGCACCCCGTTGCCGATCCGCGACGAGACGCGCCGCGTGAACGTGTCCTTGCGCTTGCGCCGCACGCCGACGACCGCGTCGCACTCGCCGGCCTCGACCCGCGCGAGCATCGCCGGGATGTCGCGCGGGTCGTTCTGCATGTCTCCATCGATCGTCGCCACGATCTCTGCCCGCGCCTGCTCGGCTCCGGCCATGACGGCCGCGCTCTGCCCGGCGTTGCGGTGCAGCGCGACGATGCGCAACCAGGTCGCACCCTGCTCGCGCTTCCAGCTGCGCATGCACTCCAGGCTGCGGTCCTTGCTGCCGTCGTCGACCGCGACGACCTCGAACGGCCCATGCGGCGCGAGCACGGCGCCGACCTCGGCGAGCAGATTGGCGACGTTCTCCTCTTCGTTGTAGATCGGGACGACGAGCGAGAAGCGCAGGTCCGCGTCGGTCGCACTCATCGTGCCTCCACCCGCATGCGCGCGTCGACCGCGACGCTGCGGCGGTCCTTGCTGGCGAGGATGAACGGGTTGACCTCGACCTCCTGGATCTGCGGGAAGTCGTGCACGAGCTGCTGCAGGCGCAGCAGCACCTCGACGCCGACGTCGAGGTCGGCCGGCGGACTACCGCGGAACGCACCCAGCAACGCCGCTCCCTTCAGGCCGGCGAACATCTCGTGCGGGTCCTGGCCGTCCAACGGCCCGATGCGCACCACGACGTCGCGCAGCAGCTCGACCTGCACGCCGCCGAGCCCCGCGGCGTAGAGCGGGCCATAACGAACGTCCCGCGTCATGCCGAGCAGCACTTCGCGATGCCCTTCGGCGTGCCGCTGCACCTGCAGCGAGACGTCGCCGAACTGGGGCCGCAGGCGCGCGAGCAGGTCCTGTGCCGCAGCGAACACCTCGTCGCCCGAACGCAGCCCCGTGCGCACCGCGCGATGCTCACTCTTGTGCAGCAGATCCGCGGCCTCGGCCTTCAACACGACCGGGAAGCCGACCTTGTGCGCCGCCGCGACCGCGTCGCCCGGTTCGTGCACGCGCCGGGAAGCCGCGAACGGCACGCCATAGGCCTGCAGCACCGCCTCGGCAGCCGCCGCCGGCAGCCACTGCTTGCCACGTTGCGCCCGGAGAATGCGCGTGGCCGCAGCCTTGTCGACGCGGTACTTCGGGGTCTTGGCCGGGCGACGCTGCAGCCAACGCCACCGTCGCGCCATCAGCCGCAGCGTGGTCGCCGCGTCCTCGGGATAGCGGAACACCGGGATGCCCGCGCCCTGCAGGATCGCCTGCGCCTCGTCGCCGCGCTGCCGGCCCATCACGCACGCGAGCACCGGCTTCTGCAGGCGCCGGGTCTCGTCGACGATCGCCTGCGCGACCGCAGCCGCATCGATCATGATCGGCGACACGAACAGCACCACGAGCCCGTCGATCTCAGGGTCCTTGGTGACGACACGCAGCGCTGCGCGGTAGCGCGCCGCATCGGCGGAGGCGATCAGGTCGATCGGGTTGTGCACGCTCGCTTCGGGCGGCAGCACCTTGCGCAGCGCCTTCGTGGTGGCCGGCGTCACCGCCGCCATCTGCATGCCGAGCGCGACCAGCGCGTCGGTGGCGAGGATGCCCGGGCCGCCGGCGTTGGTGACCACGGCCATGCGACGGCCGCGCGGCGGCGGCTGGTTGAGCAGCGCCTGCGCCAGCGAGAACATGTCGCGGAAGTTGTCGACCCGCAGCACGCCGCACTGCTGCAACAGCGTGTCGGCCGCGACGTCGGCGCCGGCGATCGAGCCGGTGTGCGAACTCGCAGCCTGTGCCCCCGCGTCGCTGCGGCCGGACTTGACGGCGATGATCGGCTTCTTGCGCGCGACCGCTCGCACGACCTGCAGGAACTCCTGCGGCTCGCCGACGGTCTCCAGGTAGAGCAGGATGACCTTCACCTTGTCGTCGTCGCCCCAGTAGGCCACGAGGTCGGCGGCGGTGACGTCGACGCGGTTGCCGACCGAGGCGAACATCGCGACGCCGATGCCCGCCTGGGCCGCGTCGGCGAGGATCGCCTCGCCGAGTGCGCCGGACTGCGACACCATGGCCACGCTGCCGACCGGCGGCGGCGTCGCCGAGAAGCTGGCGTTGCAGGCGAACTCCGGCTCGGTGTTGACGATGCCCATGCAGTTCGGCCCGATCACCCGCATGCCGTAGCGCTCCGCGATCCGGCGCAGCTTCTCCTCACGCAGGATGCCGATGCCACCGATCTCCCGGAACCCGGCAGTGATGACCACCAGCCCCTTGACGCCCTTCTTGCCACACTGCTCGGCGACCTTCAGCACGGCATCCGGCGGTACCACCAGCACGGCGAGATCGATCGGCCCCGGGACCTTGCCCACGCTCGAGAACGCCGGCACCGACAGAACGACCTCGGCCCGGGTGTTGACCGGGTAGACCGGCCCCTGGAAGCCACCCGCGATCAAGTTGGCCACCACCTGTCTGCCGATGGAGCCCTCTCGCCGACTGGCCCCGACCACGGCGACCGAACGCGGCCGGAAGATGCCATCCAATCCTCGTGTGCGCACCGTTGTCATGAGCCGTCGGACAGTAGCGTTCGACGCACCGCGGCGGAACGTTCGTGACGCGCTTGCCTCTGCTGCCAACCCGCCAATGATGTCGCGCCGATGATGCCGCCCTTCGTGCAAGCCCTGCGCCCGCATCAGTGGGTGAAGAACCTGCTGGTGATGGCGCCCTTGCTGTTCACCCCGCAGGGACTGGTCTACCAGGCCTCGGCGTGGCTGCAGGTGCTGTCGGCGTTCGCCTCGTTCTGCTGCGCCGCGTCGTCGATCTACCTGCTGAACGACATCGTCGACCGCGAAGAGGACGCGCGGCACCCGAAGAAGCGCCACCGGCCGATCGCCTCGGGTCGGCTGCCGGTCGGCATCGCCCGCCTGCAGCTCGTCGGCATGCTCTGCGGCGCCGCGGGTTTCGGCATCCTGGTGCCGGCGAGCTCGGCGGGAGTGCCGTTCGTGATCTGGCCGGCTGCCTACCTGGTGCTGAACCTGGGCTATTCGTTCTGGCTCAAGCGGCTGGTGGTGATCGACTGCATGTGCATCGCGCTCGGCTTCCAGCTGCGCGTACAGGCGGGCGCCGCCGCGATCGACGTGCACGCGTCGCACTGGCTGCTGCTGTGCACGTTCTTCTTCTCGTTGTTCCTGGCCTTCTGCAAGCGCTACGAGGAACTGAGCCGCCAGGGCGAGGCGACCGGCCAGACGCGGAAGACGATGCAGGACTACACGCCGGCGTTCCTGAACATGATGATCGGGCCGCTGGCCGCTTTGAGCATCCTCAGCTACTCGCTCTACACGGTGAGCCCGGAGACGATCGCGACGCACGGTTCGGACCGGCTGATGTTCACGGTGCCGATCGTGACCTACGGCGTGTTCCGCTACCTGTTCCTGGTCTATCGCCGCAGCGAAGGCGGCGACCCGGCGCAGCTGCTGTTCCGGGACCTGCCGCTGGTCGTGTCCGGCGTCGCCTACGCCGCGCTGGTGCTGGTGCTGCTGCGCGTGGTGCCCGGCGCCGTCTGAGTCACACGGTCCGCGGTCCACAGGGCCCGCACGGTCGCCACCAGCAGCAGCACAGTGCACCAGGTCACGTTGCCGAGCGCGTTCAGCTTGTTGGCAACCACACGGCCGACGAGGTCACGGCCGACCAGCGGACCGAGCAGCAGGAAGCCCGCCAGCAACACCCAGAGCCAGACATCGCGCCGACCGCGCAGCAACCGGTCGGCCAGGAACGCCGCCGCCAGCAACCAGACGCTGAAGTGCGCCTTGCTGCTCTGCGGCGACAGCAGCACCATGCCACACGCGATCGCCGCGACCTCACCGAGACCGACCGTGCGCTGCATCGTCGCGACATCCGCAGCCGAACGCACCGCGCGCGCCGCCCCGCGCGCGCCGAGTGCGATCAGTGTCAGCACACCGGCCTGCGCGATCAGGGTCACGACCTTGCAGGCCGCATCGGACAGGTGCAGCAGGGCCACGTGTTCGTCGACGAACGAAGCCGGCACCTTCGCCGCCGTGAGCAGCCGGGTAAGGGTGCCCGACAGGCTCTGGTTCAGCCAGCTGTGCGCATTCCACGCGCCATCGGCGCTGGCGGTGCCGCCGACCTGCAGCACCTTCAGGTTGACGTCGTACCAGGCTTCGACCCACCACCGCCCGTCGGCGCGCGGGAACCACCAGTCCGGCAACAACGTGAGCCCCACCGTGGTCAGCAGCAGGAGCAGGGCGGCGACGACGCGGCCGCGCAGCACGAACAGCCCCAGGAACAGCAGCGGAGTCGCCTTCGTCGCGGCGCCGAGCCCCGCCCAGACGCCGGCCGTCGCGCGCCCGCGACACCATGCGGCCGCGGCCAGCACCACGGCGCCGAGGATCAGCAGGTCGTGGCTCTGGTTGGTGAACACCGACAGCACGTGGTGCACGCCGAGCACGAGCGTCACCACCCAGAACCAGACCAGCCGCGGTGGGCCCGCGCCCGGCACGTCGCGGCGGCCGAACGCGTGCAACCAGCGCACGATCAGCAGCAGGATCACGAAGTTGAGGCAGAACCACGCCGGCACCTGCCAGTCGGCCGGCAACTTCGCGAACGGCACGAACGGCACCGCCGCGAACGGCGGGTAGGTGAACGGCTTGGCGTCCTGGCCACGGCGATAGATCTCCGCGCCGGCGGCCATGCGCGCACCACCCTCCACGTAGACCGGCAGTTCGCGGTCGTCGTTGCGGGCCCGGTAGCTGAACCACCAGCTGCCAGCCACCATGGCGGCCAACAGCAACGGCAGCATCCAGAGGCGCTGGGATCGCACGCGAGCGTTATGGCCAGTGGCATCGGACCTGTCCACCGTCGTCTGGAACCTCGGCCGAACCGTCGGCGATGACGCCACGTTGCGGTATCTTCCCTGCCCCTCCATTGGCCAAGCCCCGATCGAAACCCAAACCCGCGCGCCTCGGCGTGTGGATCTTCGGCGCCTACGGAGGCCTCGCCACGACGCTGGTCGTCGGCGCGCGCGCGATCGCGCGTGGCCTGCAGCAACCGCGCGGGTTGATGACCGAGACCGAAGCAGCGCGCGGCATCCCGCTGCAGCCGCTGGCGGACATGGTGTTCGGCGGCCACGAGATCCGCCCCGGCGACTACCCGTCGCAGGCTGCCGAGATCCAGGAGCGCACCGGAACATTGCCGTTCCCGCTGCTGCGCGAACTGCAGCAGGACCTGGTCGCCGCCAGCCGCAACGTCCGGACCGGCGTGCTGCCCAACGCCGGCCAGGCGATCCGCGAACTGCAGGAAGGCCGGCAGAAGAAGGCGCCGCGACTGCGCGCGCAGGTCGAGCTGGTGCAAGGCGACCTGCAGGCGTTCGCGAAGCAGCACCGGCTCGACCGCGTCGTCTGCGTCAACCTGACCTCGACCGAGCCACCGCTGCGCCTGCAGGCGGCCCACAAGACGCTGGGCGCATTCGATCGCGCGATCGATCGCAACGACGTGAAGGCCGTGCGCCCATCGGCGATCTACGCCTACGCGGCGGCATCCCTCGGTCTGCCGCTGATCCACTTCACGCCCAGCAACAGCGCGCTGCTGCCGGCGATCCGCGAACTGTTCGCCGAGACGGGCGCGCCGTACATGGGCTGCGACGGCAAGACCGGTGAGACGCTGGTGAAGTCGGCGCTGGCGCCGATGTTCAAGTACCGCGACCTGCGCGTGCTGACGTGGCAGGGCTACAACATCCTCGGCGACCGCGATGGACGCGTGCTCGCCGACCGCCGCAACAAGAGCGCGAAGGTCGCCAGCAAGGACGCGCTGCTGCCGTCGATCCTCGGCTACCCGCTGCACACGCACGTCGGCATCGATTACGTGCCGTCGCTGCACGATCTGAAGACCGCGTGGGACTTCGTGCACTTCGAAGGCTTCCTGGGCTTCAAGATGGCGCTGCAGTTCACCTGGCAGGGCTGCGACTCGATCCTCGCCGCACCGCTGGTGCTCGACATGGTCCGGCTCGCGGATCTCGCGGCGCGGCGCGGCGAGTCGGGGCCGATGCACCACCTCGCGTGCTTCTTCAAGCAGCCGCTGGACGGCAAGCAGCACGACCTGCACGCGCAGTGGCAGATGCTGGTCGAGTACCTCGATCGCGTGCGCGACGACAAGGCGCGCTGACACGGCGCGGCCATGTGCGGCATCGTCGGCGCGCGGCACGAGTGGCTCCGGCAGCGGGGGCTCGATCCCGAGGTGGTCATGCGGGACGCGGTCGCAGCGCTCGCCTGGCGCGGCCCGGACGGCCAACAGGTCGTGCGCGCCGGCGACTGGTGGCTCGGCTGTGCGCGGCTGGCGATCGGGCCGGCGCACAGCACCCAGCCGGTGGTCCGCCGGGGCGGGCGCTTCGTCGGCGTGCTGAACGGCGCGATCACGAACGCGCGGGAACTGTGGGCGCGGCTGCGGCCCGGCGTCGAGCGCCGCGCCGTGCTGCCGAACGACGCCTGGTTGCCGTTGCTCGCGGTCGAGCGCGGCGAACGCGAACTGCTGCACCTGCTGCACGGCCACCACGCCTACGCGGTCGCCGACACGGCGACCGGCGAGCTGGTGTTCGGTCAGGACCGGTATGGCGAGAAGCCGTTGGTCTGCCTGCACGGTCGCACTGCCGCGGGCCACACGCTGCATGCGTTCGCGTCGACGGCCGCGGCGCTGACTCCTCTCGGCGTACCGCGCCTGCGGCGGCCGCGCCGACTGCCGGATTGGTTCCGCTGCGGGTTCCACGATGCGCTGCCGCGCCGGTTGCCAAACCGACTCGAACTCGCGCATGCGCCGCAGCGCGGCCGTCCCGTGCTCGCCGCCTCAGGCCCGCATTCGCAGTCCTGGTGGCAACAGGCCAGCGGTGCCGAGCCGCCCACCGCACCGCCCCCGATCGCAGTGCGCGAGGCGCTGATCGCCGCCGTGCGGCGCTGCATCGACACGCGCGTGCCGGCCGGGTTGCTGCTGTCCGGCGGCGTCGACAGCAGTTGCCTCGCCGCGAGCCTGCGCGCGCTGCAGCGCCCGCTGCCCGCCTACCAGTTCCACGCTGCCGGCACGCCGACCGCCGAACGCGACGTCGCTCAGGCGGTCGCCGCGCACTGCGGTCTCGACTTCCGACCTGTCGGCGGTGGTCCCGAAGTGCTCGACGCATTGCCAAGGCTCACCGAACTGGCCGGGGTCCCGCTCGGCGACCCGTCGATGCTCGCCGTACACGCGACGGCGAACGCCACCGCCCAAGACGGCGTGCGGGTCCTGCTCGGCGGCGAGGGCGCGGACGAGTTGTTCCTCGGCTACCGTCGCTACCGCGCGCTGGCGTCACTGCCGGACCTGCGCCGGCTCCGCCGGTTCGCTCCGGGGTGGTCGATGCGCTACGTCGCGCGGTGGCTGCGCGCGGCGACCGCACCCGATCCGTGGCTGGCGCTGTTGGCGGTGACGCCGCCGGCGTTCGGCGCCGAGGTGCTGGCACCCGGGCTCGCGGTGCGGCGCTGTTGGCGCGACGACTCGAACGGGACGTGGCGCCACCTTGCCGGCGACCCGGTGCTGCTCGCTCGTGATCGCGACCTGGACGGCTACCTGCGCTGCGACCTGCTGCCGAAGGTCGACGTCGCGACGATGGCCGCCGGCGTCGAGGCACGCTGCCCGTTCCTCGACGGCGACTTCGCGGCGTTCGGCACCACGCGCGCCGCGCTCGGCAAGCGGGAGCTGCGCGCGGCGTTCGCCGAGCACCTGCCAGCCGCGGTGTTCCGTCAACCGAAGCGCGGCTTCGCGCTGCCGCTCGACCGCTGGTTCCGCGGCGAACTGCCCTGGCTGGACGTACTCGCCGAGCCTCGCACCCGCCAGCGCCCCCATCTGCGCGCCGGCGGCATCGCCGCGGCCGTCGACCGCCATCGCTCCGGTCGCAGCAACCTCGGTCATGGCCTGTACCTGCTGCTCGCATACGAGTTGTTCCTGCGCGCGCAGGCACAGGAATCCGCGACTCCGCGGACCAAAAGCCGCACCGGTGCGTAGACTCGCCGCCCCGTCGGGGGCCTCTCTTTCCCCCCAAGGGCAATACACACATGAAGAAGCTTCTCTCCCTCGTTCTCGCCGTCGCCCTCTGTGCACCGGCCTTCGCCCAACGCGGCCCCAAGCTCGAGCAGACGATCACGTCGGGCGACACCAAGATGTCGCTCAACTACACGTCGCTGTCCTACGGCGAGGGCAAGACGGTCGGCACGCTGCTCGACAAGGAAGGCGGCAAGGAGATGCGCCAGATGATGAACGAGCGCTCGGCCAACCGCCCGCTGGCGACGTTCACCACGTCGATCGGCGTGAAGTGCGGCGACGCCGTGCTGGCCGCCGGCGAATACCAGGTCTACTTCACGGTCAGCGACGACCTCGTGTGGACGGTCAACTTCAAGCAGGGCGACAAAGTCGCGTCGAGCACGATCCAGCTCGAGGACAGCTCGCACGAGAGCAAGCGCCTGCTGATGTGCCTCTACGCCGAAGAAGCCGGCGCCGGTGTCTACCTCGCCTTCGGCAAGATGTCGGGCATGCTGAGCTTCCAGCCGCACAAGGGCACGGACGCCAAGGAAGCCAACGGCGGCAAGTAGCCGTCAGTGCGCTCAGCGCGCCGGCGGCAGCAGGCGCTCCAGCACCGCCGCGGTCAGCCGCGGCTCGCCCTCGGGGAACATCTCTTGCTGGCGGCGCTCGGCCGCGGTGATCTGGACCCACTTCGCCAGCAGTTCCTCGGCCACCGATCGGCGGCCGAGGTCACATGCGAGCGCGAACCCGTCGAGCAGCAGTGCTCGATCCTCCGGCCGATCGACCAGCAGTTCCCGGCAGGCGTTCAACGCCCCGGCCGCGTCGCTGCGCGGCACCGGCACACCGCGCAGGACCGGCACGACCGACCGCTGCGCCAGCTCCGGCAGATCGAAGGCCTCGCCCGTGGGCAGATGCTCCATCACGATCGCGAGCACCTGCGCCATCGCGCCGTGCACCCGACCTCGGGCCGTGATCACCTGGCGGCTGCCGAACGCCTGCCACGAGAGCACCAGGCTCGGTCCATCGACGACGCCGCGTTCACCCTGCACCCGGTCGAGCTCGAGGATGCCGCAGCGGTCGATGCGCCGCGCCAGGGCCCGGATGCTGGTCGGCACCAACCGATAGACCGACAGCCGCTCGAACACCGGCAGCGCGGTGCCGGTCGTCGCATCAACGACCGCGCGTGAGGACGTCGCATAGGTGACGACACCGTCCGCCTGCGCGCGAAACCGCCGCACGACGTGCGCGGCACCACTCTCGACGTGCACCTCTTCGACGACGAGTTCGAAGTCCTGCGGCGGCCAGATCGAGTCCGGCAGCGCGTTGCTGGTGCAGCCGACGGCGCTCCAGAGCAGCAACACGGCTGCAGACCTTGCCCAGCTTTGCACGGATCGTTGGTGAGCGGCTCCCACGCGGCAGTTATCCTAGGCAACCCATGGTGCTCATCCACGAGAAGATCTCTGCTCTGTTGGAGCAGCGGCGGCTCAAGAAGAGAGATCTGGCGCGGGCACTGGGGGTCTCACCGCAGACCGCGACCGACATCTGCAAGGGGCGCTCGGCGATCACGCTGCCACACCTTCGCAACCTGGTGTCGTTCTTTCAGGTGCGCGCCGAGTTCTGGCTGGACGACCACCGCCTCGCACCCGAGGACGTCGACCGCGCCGACAAGAGCCGCATCGTCGAGGCATTGGCGCGCGCCGGCTTCCTGCACATCGAAGATCCGGAGCACCTGCTGCGCAGCGTGCGATCGTTCGTGCAGAGCCACCGCGCCGCGTTCCTGCTCGCCTGCCCCGACCTCAGCGCCGACGAACGCCGGTTCCTCGGCCTGCAGGATCCCGCGACCGGGGCGATGGGACAGATCGCGGAGAACTGACCGCGCGGAGCAGGCCACGGACGTCGGCCTACGTGACGTCCGCATGACGTCCAGCAGCGCAGAACCGTTGCTCAGGCAGCGAGCGCCGGCCAGGATGCGCGCATGACCGTGTTGCGTTCGTTCGTACTCCCCGTCCTCTTCATCGCCAGTTGCACCACCGCGCCCCAGGCCCAGGAGCCGTTGGTGCCCACGGCCGAGTTCGTGATCCACGCCGGCAAGTCCGTCGAGGGGATCCCGGCGGAGAAGCACCTGCGCAATCTGCGGCAGCTGACCTTCGGCGGTGAGAACGCCGAGGCCTATTGGTCGAACGACGGCACGAAGCTGATCTTCCAGCGCCGTGACGATCCGACGCAGGCCGATCAGATCTACATCCTCGATCTCGCCACCGGCGACCAGCACCTGGTCAGCACCGGCAAGGGCCGCACGACCTGCAGCTACTTCCTGAAGGGCGACCAGCGCATCCTGTTCGGTTCGACCCATCACCACGGCGACGAGCCGCCGGTCGTCAAGCTGACCGGACGCGGCTACCAGTGGGTCGTCTACCAGGAGTACGACATCTTCACGGCCAAACTCGACGGCAGCGATCTGAAGCAGATCACGAAGTCCCCGGGCTACGACGCCGAAGCGACCGTCTGCCCCGTCACTGGCACCATCGTCTTCACGTCGGTGCGCGATGGCGACCTGGAGCTCTACACGATGGAGCCCGACGGCTCGGACGTGAAGCGCGTGACGAATCGGCCCGGCTACGACGGCGGCGCGTTCTTCTCGCACGACGGCAGCAAGTTCGTGCTGCGCTCGGCCTACCCCACCGACGCGGCCGAGGCCAAGGAGGACGCCACACTGCTCGGCCAGCAGATCGTGCGCCCCTCGCACATGGAGATCACCGTCTGCAAACGCGACGGCAGCGGCTTCCATCCGGTGACCAAGAACGGCGCCGCGAACTTCGCGCCGTATTGGCTGCCCGACGACAAGCGCATCCTCTTCGCGAGCAACTACCTCGGCATGGAGGAGATGAAGAAGACCGGCAACCACGCCGCGGCGCGCAACTTCGATCTGTTCCTGGTCAACGAGGACGGGACCGACCTGGAGCAGGTCACGCACTACCCCGAATTCGACTCGTTCCCGATGTTCTCACCGGATGGGCGCTTCCTGGCGTTCGCCAGCAACCGCCACGGCAGCAAGCCCGGTGAGACCAACATCTTCGTCGCCGAGTGGGTCGACTGATCGATCCCGGCTCCGGCGTGCGAACGGCCGCTGCAGGCAGATTCTCGCCGGCTTTGCAACACGTTCATGGTGCCAGCCGATGCTGTTGCCATGAACCACGAGGCAATGGAGTCCGCAGTCTGCGCCGCCTCGGACCTGGCGGCGCGTCTCGACGCGGAGTTGAAGCAGGCGAACGCTCGCCTGCACGCCGCCGAGTCGCGCTTCCGGGCCGCGTCGGCGCAGGCGATCACATCCCGCAGCCCGATCCCGTTCGCCGTGCGCAAGCAGCGCATCGAGTGTCGGCAAGACATCAACCTGCTGCTGCAGGTGCTCGCCGGCATGCCGGCCCACGGAGGGGAGAGCCATGCTGAAAGTGCATGATCGCGATCCTTACGAGTCGCGCCTGCGCGACCTGCTGCAGCACTTCCGCGCCCAGGAGCTTTCGATGACCGAGGTGCTGCACGACCTGCAGGCCGAGATCGAACACTGGCACCGCGAGGCCAACTTCCTGCGCCCCCTGGGCCAGGCCGATGGCGACCGCGCCCTGCAGCGCTGCACCGAACTACAGGCCGAATGCGACCTGCTGGCCACCGAACTCGTGCATGTCCGCATGGCGATCTCCGGCACCGGTGAGGAACTGGCCGACCAGCAGGGCCGCGTCCTGCACGCAGGGCACAGCGACGGCAGGCGTCGCGCCTGGGCCTGACCACCCGCGCGGCTACGCAACAGAGCCCAGGTTGCAATTTCAACTGCTCAACTGCATAGTTGAGCATATGAGATTGCACGCCACCTGGTTCCTCCCCCTGCTGTTGGCCGTGCCGGTCGGCGCCCAGGACGCCGAGCGAGTCACCCACGCAGCAGACGCCTCGCAGCCCCGGGTCGCCTTCGAGGCCAAGGGGTCCGGGTGGACGCTGCGCCAGTACGAACTCGGCTGCCTGTCGCACCTCAGCTACCTGGTGGTCGCCGGCGGCACCGCGGCGGTGATCGATCCGCAGCGCGACGTCGATCACTACCTGCGCGACGCCGAGGCGCTGGGGGCCAAGATCCGCTACGTGCTGCTGACGCACCCGCACGCGGACTTCGTCGCCGGCCACACCGAACTGGCCCACGGCACCGGCGCCGAGATCGCGGTCAGTGCGCTGGCGAACGCGGAGTTCCCGCACCGCGCGCTGCAGGACGGCGATCGCATCGAGTTCGGCGGCGTGTCGTTCGAGGCCTGGGCGACACCCGGCCACACCCCGAACACGATGACCTTCCTGCTGCGCGTGCCCGGCGAGGCCGCCGACCCGGCGTTCGCGTTGACCGGCGACACGTTGTTCGTCGGCAGCATCGGCCGACCGGACCTGCTCGACGTGCCACCGGCCGAACTGGCAGCGAAGTCGTGGTCCTCCGTGCAGCGGCTGAAGACCCTGCCGGACGGCACGGTCGTGCTGCCGGCCCACGGCGCCGGCTCGCTGTGCGGCGCGCACCTCAGCCCGGAGACTACGTCCACCATCGGCCACGAGAAGCAGACGAACCCCTACCTGAAGATCGCCAGCGAGGCGACGTTCGTCGCGAACATCATCAGCCACCAGCCGGTGGCGCCGCAGTACTTCGCGTTCAACGTCGAGCTGAACCGCAAGGGCCCGCCACTGGTCGAGCGCAGCGACACGCTGCCGGACGCGCTGCCGGGCGAGTCGGTGCAGCGGCTGCTCGGCGAAGGCGGCTGGATCGTCGACCTGCGGGACCAGGAGCGTTACGCGCAGGCTCACGTCAGCGGCTCGATCAACGTCGCGCTGCGTGGGCGGCTCGACACCTGGACCGGCATCGTGGTGCCGGTCGCCGCGCCGCTGCTGCTGGTCGGCGACGACGAAGACGTGCGTGAAGGCGTCTTCCGCCTGCGCCGCATCGGCTACGACCACATCGCCGGCCGGCTCGGCGTGGATCCCGCGGCATGGCGCCGCGACGGGCTCACGGTCCGCGGCAGCCAGCTGGTGCAACCCAAGGCGCTGTTCGCAGCCATGCAGGCTGGCACTGAGCCGCTGATCGTCGACGTGCGTTCCGCCGACGAGTACGCCGACCTGCGCCTCGGCGACGTCGGCAACATCCCGGTGACCGAGAGCGATCGCTTCGCGAAGGTGCTCGCCAAGGACGTGCCGATCGTGATGGTCTGCAACTCCGCCTATCGCTCGAGCATGGCCGTCGGCCTCGCCGAGCGGCTCGGCTTCCTCGACGTGCGCTCACTCGACGGCGGCCTCGACGCCTGGATCGCCGCCGGTCTGCCGACCGTCGGCCGCATGGCCGAGCAGGCCGCGCCGAAGGTCGCCGCCCGCGGTGGCAAGCTCCGCCTGCCCGAGCCGATCGATGCCAACATGCTGGCGAAGGTCCTGCTCGAACAGCCGGGCAGCTACGTGGTGCTCGATCTTCGTCCGGCGTGGCAGTTCGCCGAATGGAGCATCCCGGGCGCCAGGAACGTCGCCCTCGACGACGTCACGGCGCATGTGCAATCGCTGCCAGCCGACGCGCGCGTCGTGCTGGTCGACCGCGACGGTTCGCTGGCCTTCGCCGTCGCCGGCGCGCTGATGAACTCGCAGGGCGACCGCACGCTGCGGGTGCTGTTCGGCGGCCTGCAGTCCTACCACCGCGACGTCGCGCTCGGCGGCGGCGGCGCGATGGGCCCGGCAACACCTTCGGCAACACCATCCACGTCGGCACCGGCGAGCCCGGTGGGGCCGACCCCGACCCCGACCCCGACCAAGAAGCGCAGCGCTGGCTGCTGAGGTGCACGTCATGCAGAAGCCCTACTGGAACCCCTACGTCGCCGGCATCGGTCTCGGCCTGACCCTGCTGCTCTCCTACGTCGTGCTCGGCACGGGCCTCGGCGCCTCGGGCGGCATCACGCGCCTCGCGGCGTCGGCCGCCCACGCCGTGGCACCTGCCGCCGTCGAACACAACGCCTACCTCGGCGGCTACTTCGCGGACGGCAATCCGCTCGCCTACTACCTGGTGACGATGCTCGCCGGCACGCTGGTCGGCGGCTTCCTGTCCGCGTTCGCCGCCGGGCGCACCGGCTTCCGCATCGAACGTGGCCCGACGGCCGGCGCGGGCCTTCGCCTGGTGTTCGCGCTGCTCGGCGGCGTGCTCGCCGGCCTCGGCGCGCGGTTCGCGCTCGGCTGCACGTCCGGCCAGGCGCTGTCGGGTGGTGCGATGCTGCAGACCGGCGGCTTCGTGTTCACCGGCGCGTGCTTCGCCGCCGCGTTCGCCCTGGCCCCGCTGGTGAAGAAGGAGTGGCGATGAACCTCTACGCCAACGACCTGCTCGGCTCGCCGATCGGCCTGCTGCTGTCGCTGCTGATCGGCACCGGCTTCGGCTTCTGGCTCGAACGCGCCGGCTTCGGCAGCAGCCGCAAGCTGACCGCGATCTTCTACCTGCGCGACTTCGCCGTGCTGAAGGTGATGTTCTCGGCGATGGTCACGGCGGCGCTGGGCCTGCAGCTGCTCTCTGCGCTCGGCTACGTCGATCTCGCAGCGCTCTACGTGCCGGAGTCGATCGTGTGGCCGCAGCTCGTCGGCGGCTTGCTGTTCGGCTTCGGCTTCGTGGCCGGCGGCTGGTGCCCGGGCACCGCCGCAGTCGGCCTCGCCAGCGGCAAACTCGACGCGTTGATCTTCCTGCTCGGTGCCGGCGTCGGCAGCATCGCGTTCGCCGGCCTGCAACCGCAGCTCGGCGACTTCCTGCACGCCGGCACCTGCGCGATCGGCTCGCTGCCGGAACAACTCGGCGTCTCGGGACCGATCGGCGCCCTCGCGCTGCTGGCCGTGGCGCTGCTCGCCTTCGTCGGCGCCACCCACATCGAACGCATCATGGCCAAGAGGAACCCCGCATGAACCTTCCCCCCACAGAACACGGCTCCCAAGCGGTCGCCATCGGCGTGATGGTGCTCGCCCTCTCGGCGGCGCTCACGATCGGTGGCCTGTCGCCGCAGATCGGCACCACGACGTCCAACTCCGGCGACACCGCCTGGCTGCAGGACGTCGAGACCGGTCAGGACCACATCTCCCCGCCGGAACTGGCGCGCGAACTGCTGGCCGCTCCGACCGACCTCGCGCTCGTCGATCTACGCCCCGCCGAGGAGTTCGTGTCCTGGCACCTGCCGGGCGCCGTGAACCTCACCGTGCCGCAGGTCTGCGGCGAACCCGGCGCGGCGCTGTTCGCGCACGACCCGCGGCTCGTCGTGCTCTACAGCAACGGCCCCGCACATCCGGGCCAGGCCTGGGTCGAACTGCGCCGCCAGGGCCGCACGAACGTGAAGGTGCTGGCCGGCGGCCTCGAGGACTTCAAGTTGCAGGTGCTGACGCCGCCGTCGCTGCGTGCGGGCGCCACCGAAGCGGGCAGCAAGGCCGAGCAACCCGAGTTCGCCCTGGTGAAGGCGTTCTTCCTCGGCGACGACAAGCCGAGCGCGCTCGCCACCTGGGCCACCGACCCAGTCCAGCTGGAACGGCCGACCATGGTGTCGCCGCGCTGGTTGCAGGAGCACCTGGGCCAGGTCGCGATCCTCGACGTGCGCAAGGGCGACGAGTTCGCCGGCCTGCACGTGCCGGGCGCGCAGCTGCTGTCGCTCGGCGAGATCCGCGTCCAGCAGGGCGACCGCGACCTGTTCTTCGTCCCGGACGCACAGCTCGTGCAGCACTTCGGCAGCCTCGGCATCACGCGCTCGACGCCGGTCGTCATCTACGCCGACGCGAAGTTCCAGGACGCCACGCTCGCGGCCGTCGCGCTGTTGCGCCTCGGCCACCGCTCGCTGGCGATCCTCGAGGGCGGCTTCCTGCGTTGGGCCACCGAACGGCGGCCGCTGACCGCTGCGACGACCACGCCGAAGCCCGCGACCTACGAACCGTTGCCCGGCGCGGCGGACTTCGCGATCCAGGTCGACGAACTGGCGGCGCAGGTGAAGGCCGGCAGCACCGCGCTGCTCGACGTGCGCCCGCCGGAGTTCTTCCGCGGCGAGAAGTCGGCCGAGGCGCGCCCGGGCCACATCCCCGGTGCCAAGAACCGGCTCTACGCCAACGACCTGCAGCGCACCGACGATGGCCAATGGGTGCGACCGCGCGCCGAGCTCGAGCGCGACTACGGGGCGCTCGGCCTCGCCAAGGACCAGCCGGTCGTCGTCAGCTGCCGCACCGGCCACACGGCGTCCGAGGCGTACTTCGTGCTGCGCCACCTGCTCGGCTACGAGAAGGCCCGCTGGTACAACGGCTCGTGGACCGAGTGGGCCGCGCGCGCCGATCTGCCGGCCGCCACCGGCGACCAGTGAGGCAACGCATGGCCCGTCACGAAGCGATGACCCCGGCGATGCTCGAGCGCGTGGCGGAGCAGTTCCGCGCGCTCGGCGAACCGTCGCGCCTGCAGCTGATGAACCTGATGTTCGACGGCGAGCACACCGTCGGCGGGCTGGTCGCGGCCTCCGGCCTGTCGTTGGCCAACGTCAGCAAACACCTCGGCATCCTGCACCAGATCGGCTGGGTCACGCGGCGCAAGGACGGACTGAACGTCGTCTATGCGCTCGCCGACGACCGCACGTTCGGGCTGTGCGAGATGATGTGCGATCGCGTGCGCGAGCTGGCCAGCACCGAGGCGGCGCTCACCCGCCGCCGCGCCCGCGGCTGATCAGCGCCGTGGCGGCAGCGGTTCCAACTCGAGCCGCCGGAACTCGCAGACCGCGCCCTCTGCCTGCAGCGTGATCTGGCCATGGTCGGCCGTGCAGTCGGTGCCGTGGTTGACGAGGGCGCCGTTGACCCACACCTCGACGTCGCGGTCGATGCACTGGATCACCATCTGGTTCCATTCGCCGACGGGCTTCTCGCTGCCGTCCGTGAGGTTCCTGATGCGCCGCGCCCGGTCGCCGTCGACCCCCCAGTTCTCCTTCGCGCCGCGCCGCGCCACCATGTCGGGCACGGTGATGTCCTCGCCGATGCACCAGAAGTCGCCCGCGTTGCCGTTCTCCAGCTGCACCTCGATCGACTGCGGATACATGCCGTAGAGCCGGCGCGGCGTCGACGTGTGCACCAAGACGCCGCAGTTGCCCGGCTGGCCGGGCCAGCGCCATTCCACCGTGAGCCGGTAGTCGCGATACGACGCGTCGGTGATCAGGTGACCCTCGGGCGTGCCGATGCTGACGAGCAAGCCATCGCGGGCCACGAACGACGGCTCGACGTTCGCCCCACCGTCGGCAGCCGGCACGTCGACGTGCCAGCCGCCGAGGTCCTTGCCGTTCCACAGCGACACCGTGGTGGCTGCGGGGGACGTCGCACACGCGGCGGCGAACAACACGAACGGGAGCGAACGAAGCGTCATGGCCGGCGACGCTACGCAGCCGCGACTCACGGCGCCAGCCGTTCGAGCTGCCAACCGGCCGCCGCGCGCAGGTAGCGGAAGCGATCGTGCAGCCGGCCGTCGCGGCCCTGCCAGAACTCGATCGTCTGTGGCACCAGCACGTAGCCACCCCAATGCGGCGGCCGCGCGACCGGACCGTCGCCGGTCGCCGTCTGCAGCGCGGCGACGAGGCGTTCGAGCTCGGCGCGACTGTCGATGCGGCGACTCTGCGGCGACGCCGCGCTGCACAGCTGCGCGCGCTGCGGCCGCGCCGCGAAGTAGGCGTCCGAGACGCCGTCGTCCACCCGTTCGACGACGCCGGTGACGCGCACCTGGCGGTTGCGCGGCCGCGGCCACCAGAACGTCGCCGCGGCGCGCGCATTGGCGTCCAGCTGCACGCCCTTGTCGCTGTCGCGATTGGTGAAGAACGTGAAACCGCGTTCGTCGAGCAGCTTCAGCAGCACGATGCGGCAATGGGGCTGGCCGTGCGCATCGCAGGTGGCGAACGCCATGCCGTTGGGTTCGTCGACCTGCGCTGCGGTCGCCGCCGCCAGCCAGTCGCGGAACAGCACGATCGGTTCGGCCGGCATCTCGGCGCGGGCCAACGGGGTGTCGCCGTACTCGATGCGCATCGCGGAGAACAGGTCGTCTCGCATCGCGCCATCGTAGATGCCGGCGAGCGGACCTTCGTGGTGACTTCGGCCCATGTGCGTAGCGGGCGCACCGCGCGCACGCCGCGACCGCGGCGGGCCGCCCGGGGCTTTCGCGATCGGCGTCGATCCCCGACGATCCGCGTCCCGCCCAGGACCCCGTCATGCAGAACCTCGCCCCCGCGTCCCCGGCCGTGGCCGCCCCCGCCGCCGATCTGTTCGCCCGTTCCCTGCAGCGTGTCGTGCAGGCCGCCCGCCACGCCCGCATCGATCCGGAGACGCTGCTGCGCCTGTCGGCGCCGCGGCGCACGCTCGAGATCTCGATCCCGGTGCGCATGGACGACGGCTCCCTGCGCATCTTCCGCGGCTATCGCGTGCAGTACGACGATTCGCGCGGGCCGTTCAAAGGCGGCATCCGCTTCCACCCGCAGGTCGATCTGGCCGAGGTGAAGTCGCTGGCGCTGTGGATGACGCTGAAGTGCGCCGTCGTCGACATCCCGTTCGGCGGTGGCAAGGGTGGTGTCGAAGTCGATCCCAAGCAGCTGTCGACCGCCGAGCTCGAGCGGCTCAGCCGCGCCTACGTGCGCGGCATCGCCGACGTGATCGGCGTCGATCGCGACGTGCCGGCACCCGACGTCTACACGAACGCCCGCACGATGACCTGGATGGCCGACGAGTACGCGACGCTCGTGCGCCATCTCGAACCGGGCGTCATCACCGGCAAGCCGGTCGGACGCGGCGGCAGCCTCGGCCGCGACGACGCGACCGGCCGCGGCGGCTACTACGTGCTGAAGGAGATCGAGGTGATGCGCAAGTGGCGCCCCGAGCAGATCACGGTCGCCGTGCAGGGCTTCGGCAATGCCGGACAGCACATCGCCACGCTGCTGCACAAGGACGGCTACCGGGTCGTCGCCGTCAGCGACTCCAAGACCGGCATCCTGCTGCCGACCGGCCTCGACGTGCCTGCCGTGATCGCGCACAAGCAGCAGCACCACGAACTGCCGCGTCCCGACGGCGGAAGGGCGATCGGCAACACCGAACTGCTGCAGCTCGACGTCGACGTGCTGGTGCCGGCCGCACTCGAGGACCAGCTGACCGGCGACAACGCGGCCGGCGTGCGCGCCAAGGTCGTGGTCGAACTGGCCAACGGGCCGACGACCGCCGCCGCCGAGACGATCCTGCACGACAAGGGCACGCTGGTCGTACCCGACGTTCTGGCCAACGCGGGCGGCGTCACGGTCAGCTGGTTCGAGTGGCTGCAGAACCGTGCCGGCGCCTACTGGGCCCTCGAAGACGTGCACCAGCGGCTGCGCAGCGGCATGCGCGATCAGTTCCATGCCGTGCACGCCCGCATGAGCGACTTGGGCACGCCGATGCGCACGGCGGCCTACGCCGTGGCGCTGGAACGCCTCGATCAGGCGCTCTCGGCGGGTGGTACGGCCGTGGACTTCGCCCGCCGCTGAGATGAGAGGCCCGGCGGCCGGCCAGAGTCTGCCGAAGTTGCGTATTGCGGTCGGGGGTTCGATGCCCCAACGGCAACGCCCGCGCACGTCGCGCCCGCGCCCGCCGATGATCCCGCCCGAACCACGCCGCATGCTGCAGACCATTGCCGAGCAGTTCGCTCGTCATGCGGCGCGAACGGGATTCGGCGCGGTGCCGCCCGACGTGCTGCAGGCGATGGCGGACGTGCCGCGCCAGCGTTTCGTGCCAGCCGATGCGGCGCGCCGCGCCTACGACGACGCAGCGCTGTCGCTCGCGAGCGGCCAGACCATCTCGCAGCCGTTCGTCGTCGCACTGATGACCGCACTGCTGCGACCCGAACCCGAGCACCGCGTACTCGAGGTGGGCACCGGCAGCGGCTACCAGGCGGCAGTGCTCGCCGAGTTGGTGCGGGAGGTCTACACGCTCGAGGTCCTGCCGGAGCTGGCGGACACGGCCACCGAACGCCTGCGCATGCTCGGCTACACGAACGTGCACGTGCGCACCGCCGATGGCGCAAAGGGGTGGCCAGAGCACGCGCCGTACGACGGCATCCTGGTCGCGTGCGGCAGCGAGTCCGTGCCACCCGCGTTGCTCGAGCAACTCGCGCCGCACGGCCACCTCGTGATCCCCGTCGGCCCGCACGACGACCAGCGCCTGCTGGACGTCACCGTGGACCCGCACGGCGCCGTGCACACGAAGGACGTGCTCGGCGTGCGCTTCGTGCCGCTCGTGCACCTGATCGAACCGCGGCACGAACGCTTCGAGGACCCGCGCGGCATCGGTCTGCGCGCGATCGCGGCCACCGAGGCGGATGCGTACGCCGAACTCGCGCTGGCGCTCGCGGCACTGGTGACCGACCCGACGGACGTGGCACCGCAGCGGCGCGTCGAGTTCGCGTGCTCGGCGGCCAGCGGCCCACAACTGCTCGCTCGCTGGCTCGACGAGGTCGTCTGGGCCATGCAGCGTCAGGAGATGGTGTTCACGTCCTTCGACGTGCGCCTGCGCGGCGATTCCCTGCGCGCTGCGGGGCTGGGCGAACCCCGTTCGACGACGCCGCCGGTGACCGCCGATCCGCGGCGCATGACGCTGCTCGATCCGACGGTCGCCGCCTGCGACGAAGGTTGGCGCGCCTCGTGCGTGGTGTCGGGCGCGCACTGAACCACTGCACGTGCCGCACGATGCGCATCGCGCGGCGCCCCCGCGCGGTCGCGGCAGCGCCCGTGACCCTGCCCACCGGCAGCACTTACCTCACCTGACGGCGATTGCCGGCGGCTCCCTCTCACGACGTATGGCGCGTTCGTGCCCCGGCGTGTCCACTTGGTTCCCGCAAACGAAGGAGCACACGATGAAGGTCCGCGAACTGATGACCTCCCCCGCCCACACCTGCCAACCGCAGGACTCCCTTGCGCGCGCCGCGCAGCTGATGTGGGATCACGACTTCGGCATCCTGCCCGTGGTCGACCGCGAAGGCCGCGTCGGTGGCACGATCACCGACCGCGACATCTGCATGGCGGCGTTCACGGGAGGGCGCCGCCTCGACGAGCTGCGCGTCGCCGACTCGATGTCCAAGGGACTCTTCGTCTGCAGCCCCGACGACGACATCACGGTCGCCGCGAGCCGCATGGTGGAGCACCAGGTCCACCGGCTGCCCATCGTCGACGCGAAGGGCAAGCTCGTCGGCCTGCTGTCGCTGAACGACCTCGCGATCTCCGGCGAGAAGGACCCGCGCGTCGGTCGCGAAGCCGCCCGCGCCCTCGCCGGCGTGAGTCGCCGCCGAGCCGGCGTGCCGGTCGCCATCGCACCCCGGCCGGCGACCGCCGCGACTGCAACCAAGGCCCCCGCAGCACAGCCCGCGTCGTAGGGCCAGGCGCATCCGCAGTGTGCCACCGCGCGAAGTACTTCGCATGCGCGGCGCCCCCCTGCTGTCCTTCCTGTTCTCCCTTCCCCTGACGGCGCAAGCCGAGCCGCCAACGGTCGCTCGCCTGCTGCAGCCGGGTGATCTGGCGGCCCGGACCGAGGCTGCCACGATCCTGGCCAAGGCGCAGCAGCCAGCCGAGAAGGTCGGCACCGATTCGCTGCGGTCGGACTTGCTCATTGCCGCACGCGTGCTGCCGGTCGGTTCGGCCGCCCGAGTGCGTGCCGATGCCCTGCTGGCCGGCGCAATCGATGCCGAGGCACTGCGCCTGGCGGTCCTGGACCTGGTCGCCGACCTGAGCTTCCGGCCGGTCGCCGAGGCCGAACTACCCGCCGGCGTACCGGGCTACCAGACACTCGACGAACTCGAGATCCGCGCGTATCCCGCCTACCGCATGGTTCGCACCAACATGCGCGCCGGCAGCATGGGCGCGTTCTGGCCGCTGTTCCAACACATCAAGGAACACGAGATCGCGATGACCACGCCGGTGCAGATCGACTACGCCGCCGATGGGCGCGCGAACTCGATGGCCTTCCTCTACGGCTCGATCGAGCTCGGCCCGCTCGGCAAGTCGGGTCGCGTCGAGGTCGTCGACATGCCGCCGATGACGGTGCTGACCCTCGGTTCGCGGGGCTACGACCGCGCCGATCGCATCCGCGAACTGACGTCACGCCTGGCCTCCTGGCTGGCGGCCTCGAGCGAATGGGAAGCCACCGGCCCGCTGCGCACCATGAGCTACAACAGCCCCTCGGTCGGCGCGGATCGGCGCTACTTCGAGGTGCAGTTGCCGATCCGCAAACGCGTTCCGGCGACCGGCGAACCGCAGGACGTCTGAGGCCGGCGGCGGGCGGCCGCCACACCGGGAGATGCGCGGCGATGACTGCAAGCCGAAATGAGCGGTCTGTCACCCACCGCCACCTTGCAAGCGGCGCGCGAATCTCGATCATCGGCCCCGGAGAGAGCGCCCGCGGGACTCCAAGCCTCAGGCCGTCCGTCGCAGGTGCTCGCCGGTATCTCGCCCATGCCGACCATACGAAGCGCTTCGTTCTCGTTTGTTGCCGCCATGCTCTGTGTCTGGCTGCTGCTCGCCGACACGCCGCGGTCGCAGCAACCGGTGAACTCACCGTTCCTGGCTGGCTACAACCTGCCCATCGGCTTCGCCTATCACGGCACCGATCTCCTGTACGTCTACGAGCGAAGGGGTGTCGTGCGCGTCGTCAACCACGGCGTGAGCCTCACGCCCCCGCTGCTCGACATCAAGGAAGAGGTGGGCGGCTGGCGCGACTTCGGCTTGCTCGGCTTCGCACTCGACCCCGACTTCGCGAACAACGGCTACTACTACCTCTCCTACCTGGTCGATCGGCACTACCTGCTGCACTACGGCACCCCGGGCTACAGCGCCACGACCGACGAGTACTTCGCGGCGACGATCCTGCGCGTGACGCGCTACACCGCCAATGCAGCGACCGGCTTCACGACCACGGTGCCGGGTTCGCGCCTCGTGCTGTTCGGCGAGACACCGTCGACCGGTGCAGTCAGCACGTTCGAGACCCACGGTTCGGGCCAATTGGTGTTCGGTCGCGACGGCACGCTGCTGGTCGCCTGCGGCGACGGAGCGAGCCTGCCGGCGACCGGTGACAACGGCAGTTCCCCGACCAGCTACTACCAGCAGGCCCTGGCGGACGGACTGATGCGCCCCGAGGAGAACGTCGGCGCGTTCCGTGCGCAGATGATCACGAGTTGCAGCGGCAAGATCCTCCGCCTCGATCCCGCGACCGGCGACGGCGTGCCGAGCAATCCGTTCTACGACGCCGGCGCGCCCCGCTCGCCGCGGTCCCGCGTCTGGGCGCTCGGCTTCCGCAACCCCTTCCGCATGTGCATCCGGCCCGGCACCGGCTCGACGGATCCGTCCCTCGGCGAACCGGGTGTGCTCTACGTCGGCGACGTCGGCTGGTACACGCGTGAGGAACTCGACGTCGTACACCACGGCGGCCACAACTTCGGTTGGCCCATGTACGAGGGCATCACCGAGAACCCCGTCTACATGCCGCTGCTGACGGAGAACCTCGACGCGCCCAATCCGCTGGCCGGGCTCGGCGGCTGCACGCAGCAGCACTTTCACTTCCAGGATCTGCTGCAGCAGGCCACGGACTCCCACGTCGCGTTCTTCCCGAATCCCTGCAACCCGACGGTCGGCATCGCCGCCGGAACGCCGACCTTCGTGCACGAACCGCCGGTGCTCGACTGGCATCACAGCATCGACGACGCCCGCGTGCCGGTGTTCGAGAACGGCGTGCTCGTCCCGCGCCAGCTCGGCACCCCCGCCGCCGGCATCCCCGGACCGCAGTTCCACGGCGGCTGTTCCGTCGGCGGCTGCTGGCACAGCGGCATCACCTTCCCGGCCACGTTCGGCCCGTGCTACTACCACGCCGACTTCGGCGAAGGCTGGATCCGGCGGTTCGAGTTCGATGCGCGGGACGAACTGGTGGCCGTGTACGACTTCACCAACGTCCCGCACCCGCTGACGATCGGCGAAAGCCCCGTCGATCACAGCCTGATCTACGTCTCGCTGCAGGACCAACTGCACACGTTGGCCTACGGCATCGAGCCGGCGCCGGTTGCCGTGCCGACGGCCAACGTCACGTTCGGCGCCGGCAACTTCGACGTGCAGTTCGACGCGCGCGCCTCGTTCGACCCGCAAGGCCAACCGCTGAACTACCTCTGGGACCTCGGCAACGGCCGCACGTCGACGTCGCCGCAACTCGTCAACACGTTCCATGGCACCGGCACGCCGACACTGCAGCAGGTCCAGCTGACCGTGACCGATCCGTTCGGCTACACCGACACCGCCACCGTGCCGATCGCCCTCGACAACACGCCGCCACAGGTGCAGATCACGTCGTTCGGCAACGGCGACACCTACCCGATGACGGCGCCGACCGTGCTGCCGCTCGCTGCGAGCGTCGTCGACGCCGAGCATGGCCCGTCGCAGCTGAGCTACACGTGGCGCGCGTTCCTGCACCACGAGACCCACACCCACCCGCAGGCGCCCGACTCGCAGCCGACCACGACCGCGGTCATCACGCCGACACCGACGGGATCGGAGTTCTACGCCTACCGCATCGAGCTGACGGTGACCGACGCCGGCGGCATGTCGACCACGGTGCACCATTGGCTGTTCCCCGACACCAGCGCCGCCTCGACGTCGGTGCAGATGACGTCCCCCGCGATCGGCGACCGCATCGATTGCACCGCCCCGGTCGAGTTCCGCGCCCTGACCACCGGCAGCGTGCAGCGCGTCGAATACTACGTCGAAGGCGACCTGATCGGCGTCGCCAGCACGCCGCCCTATGCCGTCACGTGGGTGCCGACGGGCAGCGGCATGCTCACCGGCATGGCGATGGCGATCGCCACCGATGGCACCAGCAGCAATACGCACGGCATCCCGTTCACGATCGAAGTGCCGGTCGTGACATTGGCGCGCGGCAAGGGGCCTTCGGTCGACGCGATCGAAGCGCGGAACGTGGTGTCGGCCCCGATCGCCAACGGACCCGCGCTGGTACTGGGCGACGATGGCACGCCATGGCTGGCCGGCCTGCGCTTCCTGCTGCCGGAGATGCCCGTGGGCGCACGCGTGCAGTCCGCCGCGCTCGACTTCCGCGCCGCGCAGGCCGATGCGGGCACCGCGCGCCTGCAGATCCGCTGCGATGTGAGCCCCGCCGCGAAGCCCATCGGCACCCTTCCCGGTGACCTGCTGCGACGCAAGACCGGGTCGCAATCGGTGAACTGGATGGTCCCGGACTGGGTCGCCGGCGCTTCGGGTCCCGCCCAACGCACGCCCGACCTGTCGACGCTGATCCAGCCGATCGTCGACAGCACGAAGTGGGACCGCTCCCTGCTGTTCCTGATCAAGGGAACCGGCGCGCGCCATGCGGTGACTTGGAACGGCGACCCGTTGGTCGGGCCGTTGCTCTCGGTCGCCTGGCTGCCGCCGCTGCCGCCGCAGCAGAGCGTGCAGATCCTCACCGATGCCGACGAGGTGTTGCCCACCGGTGCAGTCGACCTCGCCGCCAATACCCTGCACCTCGGCGAGATCCAGGGTGTCGCCCGCGCCACCGCGCTGGCGTTCACGCTGCCGCTGGCGAGCGACGTCTCGGTCGAGTCCGCACGCGTCCGCTTCACCGCGGCCGCCAACGACACCGGCCCCGCCGTGATGTCGTTCACGATCGAAGACGCCGACGATGCCGCTCTGCTGTCGCCGACGGCCTACGACATCACCTCCCGACCGCGGGTTCCGACGACGGTCACCTGGTACCCGCCCGAATGGCCGACCGTGGGCGCCTCCGGCAACGACCAGCGCTCGCCCGACATCGCCGCTCTCGTGCGACAGATCCTCGCGCGCCCGGGCTGGCAGAAGGGCGGCAGGATCCTGCTGTTCGTCGAAGGCCTGGGCAGCCGCACCGCGGCGTCGTTCGAGGGCAGCGCCAGCGACGCGCCACAGCTCGAGATCGCCTACAGGTTGCCGTAGGTCAAAACGGGCTGATGTAGCTGCGCACGCCGTTGCTGGTCGTGACACCCAGGGCGTTCTCGCCGTTCTGCAGGCTGAACGGCACGACCAGGCAGGCGGACTGCGACCAGACCACCATGCCCGGCGTCACGCCAGCGGGGATCGCGAACGTGATCGACTGGGTCGGCACCGTGCCGATCATGCCGGTCACGATGTCGAGCGAAGCGATGTGCAGCAGGCAACCGGGCGCCCCCTCGCTGCCGAGGTCGACCCCGGGCGCCGAGCCGAAGCTCAGCGCATGGATGCCGAGATAGACGCCCGAGGCCGGCGCGGCCTCGGGCATGTTGCTGGTCGTGAAGGTGACCAGCGTGCCGGAGCCCGGCGTCGAGATCGGCGCCGGCATCGCGTCGAGCTGCAACGGGAAGATCGCCGCCGTGGTGTCGATGGGCAGCGCCATCGCCAGGTCGAGGTTGCCACCGTCCGGCGACACGCCCGCCGGCGAGTAGCCGACCAGGTGGGCGGAGCCGAACGTGCTGCTCGCGTCGGCGTCGATGCTCTGCCAGACGTAGACGACCACGCCGGTGTTCAAGTGGAACTGGAACTGCAGCGTGCTCGGGTTGGCGACCTCTGGTTCGGCGTAGCTCTCGACGCCGTTCCAGGTCAGGTAGAGGATCGTCTCCAGCCCAACGACCTTCTCCTCGGCGGTGATCGTGCCGCTGCCGACCTCTTCGACGTTGTAGTCGTGCCACGACCAGAACGCGGTGCTGGCGGCGTCCAGGCAACCCTCGGCGGTGGGCAGGTAGCTGGTCGTACCGGGGAACGTCTGCGGCGCCGTGCCCATCGCGACGACGGCGTTGGCATGCACGCGCAGGTCCGCCGCCGGCCCACCCGGGGTCGGGAAGGGCCGTGATGGCGTGTAGGTCACCTCGCCATCGTCGTCGAGTGCCAGCGCAACCGGCGCCGTCGGCGGATCGAACGTGCCGCCGCCCCAGCTCACGGCGTAGCCGTTCGCCGTCGGCAAGAGCACCATCGACTGGCCGGACAGCGCCGGCCCCGCCACGCTGGCGTCCGCGAACAGCTGGTAGAACGAATCGCTGTGCGAGTAGCAGCCGGCACCGTACTGCGTGTGGGACGCGGGCAACTGCTGGCACGTCGTCGACACGGCGTAGCCCGCACCGCTCGGCGTGAAGGAGATCGACCGCGCGGCGAGATCGAACGCGCCCGGCGCGACGATCTCGTAGGCGATGCCGGTGGCCGCAACCGGGCCAGTCGACAGATCGACGGTGCCCGGGTCCGCGACCGCGCCGCCGATCGACACGCCGAGCACCGCGTCGAGGAAGAACGTGCCGGTGTCGAAGTCGCCGTACGAGAACGTCACCACACCGGTACTGAACAGTTCCGCCTCGAAGAACAGCGCCGGCGTGCTCATCGGCCACTCGCAGCAGTCCGACCAGACGATCGCACAGCGACCCGGCACCGAGGTGTCGATCTGCACGCTCCAGGCCACGCCAGGGTAGTAGGCATCCCAGAGATCGCTCCAGAACGGTGCGATGCGCGGCGACGCGCCGGCCAGTCCCCGCAGCTGCGCACTGCTGCCATGCTGGCTCGCGCTCGCATCCACGGCGGCACCGCCGGTGGTCAGGTAGAGCACGCCGTTGCTGCTGACGACGCAGTGCGTGAACGGACCGCCGACGGCACCGGCCATCGGGAAGGTGATGCCCATCGGCAACGCCGCCGTCAGGGCCTCGTCGGGATTGCCGAGCCCGGCGGCGACGCCGCCCGGGGTCAGACACTGCGCCGTGGTCGCGGCGACGAACAGCACCGCGGTGAATGCCCGGACGAGGTGGACGTGCATGGATCGCGAACGGTTGGCGAAGACGCGCGCTGGCCGCGGCGGCGACGGGCCGCAGGCGGTGACGCCGGCCCAGGGTAGTTGCCCCCGGCACGCAGTCAATTCCGCCGACCTCGTCCGCGACCGACAAACCTCCCTGCGCGCGCGCATCGGGAGGCCCCATGTGGTAGACGATTGCGCCCCATGGCATCTGGCCTCCCGATCCTCGAGTTCGTCGCCCGCAACTACCAGAACTTCAACTCGCGCGCGACGCGCGACGCGCTGTTCGCCTACTGGGACCACATCCGCGCCGGCGGCCGCATGTACTGGGCGATGGCCGGCGCGATGTCGTCCGCGCAGCTCGGCATCACGCTGGCGCCGGCGATCCGCAACGGCCTCGTGCACGGGCTGTCGGTGACCGGCGCCAACCTCGAGGAGTCGCTGTTCCGCCTGGTCGCGCACCACAGCTACAAGGACTTCCCCGAGTACCGCTACTTCACCAAGCAGGACGACACCCGGATCCTCGATCAGCGCATGCGGCGGGTCACCGACACCAGCATCCCCGAGGACGAGGCGTTCCGCGCGGTCGAGAAGATCCTGGTGCCGATGTGGACCAAGGCGACCAAGAACGGCGAGCGCCGCTTCTGGCACGAGTACTTCTATGAGCTGGTGCGGAAGCTCGGCAAGCGGCAGTTCGAGGGCAACCCGGACGAATGCTGGCTGCTCGCCGCCGCCGAGCAGAACCTGCCGCTCGTGGTACCGGGCCACGAGGACTCGACGTTCGGCAACATCTTCGCGTCGCACGTCAAGCTCGGCGAATGCAGCGCCAGCATCGTCAAGTCGGGCATCGAGTACATGGCGCAGCTCTACGACGACTACCGCGCGCTGTCGAAGGGCAAGGGCACCGGCTTCTTCCAGATCGGCGGCGGCATCGCCGGCGACTTCCCGATCTGCGTCGTGCCATCGCTGAAGTACGACCTCGAGGAGCCGGCGAAGCCCTGGGCCTACTTCTGCCAGATCTCCGATTCGACGACGTCCTACGGTTCCTACTCGGGTGCGACGCCGAACGAGAAGATCACCTGGGACAAACTGACCGAGAAGACGCCGATGTTCGTCATCGAGTCGGACGCGACCATCGTCGTGCCGCTGATGCTGAGCGCGCTGCTCGAGTGCCAGCAGAGCCCCAAGGCCGCCGATGCCGTGATCCAGCGGTCGCGCAGCGTGCAGCGCAAGTCGCGGGCGCGCTGACCGGGGCGGCGCGAAGCCCATGATCCGCCGCCGCACGGCCCGCGCGCAGCAGCACCTGGTGCGCGACATGCAGTACCTGAACCTCGCCGAGATGCGGGCCTTCTGCCAGCAGCACGGGCTGCCGCTGTACATCCACGTCGAAGGTGACGACGGCCAGCTGCGGCGCACGGGCGACCGCGACCGCAAGGACATCGTGCTGGCGCGCATGTTCGCCTTCGCGTGGCAGGCCAGGCGCACCGGCCCGACGGTCTACGCGCAGCGGGTCGTCGCAGCGGGGCCACTGCCCACGCAGCTCGACGGCCGGACGAGGATCCGCTACGGCCAGTACGAGAAGGCAAACCCGGCGTTCGTGGCGCGCATGCGCGAGCTGACGCTGGGCGCGTTCCGGCTCGGCATGATCGCGCGGCTGGTGTTGCGGGACTTCTGGACCGCGGGCCAGGCGCCGACGCTG
>JBGARS010000056.1:0-2854 GCA_044230075.1 Planctomycetota bacterium
GGTGCCCGCCGAGTCGACGCCGGGCCCAGATCCAGCGGTGGCCGGCCTGGGCGACGACCAGCACGTCGCGCGCGTCCGGCGGCACGCTGGTGGTGCCGGTGGCGAACATGCCCTTCGCCGCCAGCACGTCGAGCAGCGCCTGCAGCTGTGCGTCGGGCACGATCTTGCCGAACGGCGACGCGTCGCGGTAGAAGTCGGCCGGCTCGGCGCTGCTGGCGTTCTGCAGCAGGAAGGTCTGCCGCTCCCGCACGCGCTGCAACTGCACACGCACCGGCCGACCGTCTTCGATCGTGACAGCACGCGGCAGGCCGGGGTCGCTCGCGCAGCCGGCGAAGAATCCCGCGGCGAGCAGCACGGCAGACCTGGTGAGCGCGAGGGCGGCCATCCAGTGCGCCGACTCTAGCGTCGCCGCGGCGAAAGAAAACGAGTGCCTGCAATCGTGTGGCGCGTGCCGGCGAGTGTGGGTTGTTGCCAACATCGACGCCAGGCGGGCAGGGCAAGGCGGCGTGGCCGCTGCCGCCGGCTACGATCGGCGTCGCCCGTGACCCTATCGCGCGACAAGCAGGACCAGGAGCGGTTGATCGGCTACGTCCGGCGGGCGCTCGAGCTGCTCGACGCCGGCGCGCCGGTGGATCCGCTGGTGATCTGCCGTGACGACCCGGAACTCGCGCGGCCGTTGGCGGAGGTGCTGGGTCTGGCGGCCGAACTGCCCGGACTGCAGGCGACCGCACGGCACGGCGATCCGCTGGCCGGCCTCGTGCTCGCCGGTCGCTACCGGCTCGACGCCTGTCTCGGCCGTGGTGCCATGGGGGTCGTCTACCGGGCCGGTGACCAGGAACTGCGGCGCGTGGTGGCGGTGAAGATCCTCGACGTGCGCCTGTTCCACGACCCGCAGGCGGAGCAGCGGTTCCAGCGCGAGGCGGAGGCGCTGGCCTTGCTGCAGCATGGCAACGTCGTCGCCGTGCACGACCGCGGCCGCACGCCGGAGGGGATCCACTTCCTGGTCATGGAACTGCTCGACGGCGTCACGCTGGCGAGCCTGCTGGAGTCGATCGCCGGCCGCGACGACCCCGCGGCGGCACTCGCTGCGGCCGGCATCCGGGTCGAGGAGTCGCTGTGGCCGCGCCGGGTGGCGCGCTGGGGCAGGGATCTCGCGCGCGGTCTCGCGGCGGCCCATGCCCGCGGGCTCGTGCACCGCGACGTGAAGCCGTCGAACGTGTTCGTGACCCGCGAGGGCCGCCCGGTGCTGCTCGACTTCGGCATCGCCGCGCGCAGCTCGGACCAGCGCCTGACGGCGACGCAGACGACGCTCGGCACGCCGTGGTACATGGCGCCCGAACAACTGCGCACCGGCAGCTTGGCGCGCGCCGAACCGACGCTCGACGTCTACGGCCTCGGCGCCACGCTCTACCACGTGCTGGCCCGGCGGCCGCCGTACGAAGGCGATGCGACCGCGGTGCTCGCCGCGCTGCAGACCCAGGACCCGGCGCCGTTGTCGGTGGTGCGTCCCGACCTGCCGCGCGACCTGCGTGCGATCGTCGAACGCTGCCTCGAACGCGATCCCGCACGCCGCTATGCGACCGCCGGCGCGCTGGCCGAGGATCTCGAGGCGTTCCTGGCACACCAGCCGGTGCAGGCGCGACCGCTCGGGCGTGTCGGCCGCAAGCTGCGGCAGTGGCGGCGCGCACCGGCGCGACCGGTGGCGGTGTTGGCGGTGTTGGTCACGTCGGTCAGCCTGCTGGTCGCCGCGCCGATCCTCAGCCATCAGCGCACCGTGCAGCGCCTGGCCGCGAAACAGGATCTCTACGCGACCCTGCCGTCGGTGCTGGCGGTCGAAGGTTGGCCGGACGAACGCGTGCTGGTCGACCTGCACGCCGAACACCACGCGGCCGTCGACCTGCTCGATCGCATCCTCGACCTCGACCCGGCCGACCTGCCGGTGCGGTTGTGGCGCGCCTGCCTGCGGCTGGACCTCGGCGACCGCACCGGGGCCGCCGCCGACCTGCAGCAGATCGCCGCCGGCGGCGGCAGCGCCTATCTGCGCGCGCTGGCCGGCCGCTACCTGCAGCTCGACGCGGCGCAGCCCGGTGCGATGGCGGTCGACACCAGCGACCTGCCACCGCCGCGGACGCCGGAGGATTGCTACGTCGCCGGCTTCCACGAGCTGCGCGCCCGGCACGTGAAGGGCTTCGCGCAGCGTGCCGACGACCTGCTGGCGCGTGCGGCGCCGTCGTTCCTGCCGGCGCGCGACCTGCGGTTGTTGTCGTTGGCGGAACTCGGCGGCCGTCGGCCCGAGCTGCAGCAGCAGCTCTACGACGAGACGGTGGCCCTGGAAGCGATCTACGGCCGACCGACCGCGCGCACCTGCGCGATGCGCGGCGTGGCGCTGCTGCAGCAGCAGCGTTTCGACGAGGCGATCGAACCGCTCGAGCGTTCGCTGGTGCTGCGCCCGGACCGGCACGGTCCGCATCAGAATCTCGGCATCGCGTTGCTGCGGCTCGGTCGGCTCGACGACAGCGAACGCCACCTGCGGGCCGCGCTGCAGCTGCGACCGTTCGCGTGGAACACGCGCCATACGCTGGCGCAGGTGGCGCGCACGCGCGGCGACTTCGCGCGCGCCTACGAACTCGCCGAGGGTCTGGCGCGCACCGGGCACCGCGGCGAGGACTGGATGCAACCCGACCTCGTGGGCAGCATCGCGCTCGACGAGGCGATGGCCTGCCGCAAGGACGACCCGGCGCGATCGCGGCAGGCGGCGGCGGGCGCCGGGGGGGCGGGCCGACCCCCGCCGGCGGGGCGCGCCCCCCGGGGCGGCCACCCCGCGCGCGCGCGGGGGGGGGCCCGGGGCGGCGCG
>JBGARS010000056.1:2864-35059 GCA_044230075.1 Planctomycetota bacterium
GGTCGAGGCGGAGGCGGAGGAGGCGGCCGAAGATGTCGTGACGGAGGACGAGGGCGGCGTCGCCGGCGTCCTCGCGCGCGGGCCACTCGAGCTTGCGCAGCTTCTCGAGGGCGCCGATCGCCCCGGCGTGGACGGCGTCCCGCCGGAACCCTGTGTGCTTGATCGGGAGAGGACAACATGAGATTGATCGATCGGACATCGGCCGTGCGCGATCCGGCGCGCGACCGGCCCGCGGCGGCGGTGATCCCGTTCGCGGCGGCGCTGCTGGAAGACCCCGACAACGCCTACCAGCTGGCGAACCTCGCCTTCCTGCTGCCGGGGCAAGGGCTCGATGCCACCGAAACGGCCTGGTTGGCGGCGGTGCTGCGGCGCCTGGCGATGCAGCGCGCCGCCGGCGACCAGGCGCTGCGCCAGCGGCTCGAGGCCGAGATCGACGCCGGGCTCCGCGGACATCGCTGATCGATTGCCACATTCCACCTGGGGTCGGAGTCGGTTGCTACGCTGCTGAGTGGAGAACACCATGCACCAACCTCCTCGCCCCGTGACCGCGCTCGCCGCGGTCGTCGCCAGCCTCGCGACCCTGTGCGCCCAGGTGGAATCGCGCGACGTGCTCGCCGGCGCGCCGGTCGCGGTGTTGGTCGACGGCGGCCTTTCGCCCGGCGGCGACGCCGAGACCCGCGTGCACGGCAACGGCTTCGCGCTGCAGCCGACGACCCCGCTGCCGACGACGCCGAGCGCGCCGGACCTGCGCCAGATCCTCACCACCTACGGGGCGCCGGCGGGCATCGACGTCGACGATCTCAGCACCGGCCGCGACGACGTGCTGTTCGATGGCAACGGCGTGCTCGCCGTGCCGCCAAGTTCGTGGGGCGTGCTGTCGTTCTCGCTGCGCAACGGCGCCACGGGTGCGCCCGGCTCGCGCATCGCGCAGCAGGTCGCCGAGGGCGACATCGGCGCCACCCTGTTCAGCTGGATCCTGCCGGGCAGTGCCGTGCCGGCGCAGCGCATCGGCCGCACCGAACGCTCGCACTCGCGCGCGGAACTCGGTCTGCCCGCGACCGCGGGGCTCGAAGTCGACGGTCTCGACGTGCCGCTGTTGCTCGGCCTCGACCAGGGCGGCCTGGCGCTGCTCGAGCCGGGTTTCCAGGTGCTGATCCAGTCGCCGCAGGCCATCTACTTCACCGTGTCGCACGCGACGCGCGGCCTGGTGCCGGCATCGTGGTGGTTGTTCGGCGGCCAGCCGACGCTGTCGAGCGGTGCGACGATCCTGCGCGTGCTGAAGAGTTCGCAGTTCGGCGCCTGGACGGCGCCGCACGTGTTCGTGCCCTACAGCGGTCTGGGCCTGCTGCGCGACGAGGACATCGACGGGCTCGCCTACGACGAGGTGCGACAGAAGCTGCTGTTCTCGCTGGTCGGTACCGCACGCGATCAGTTCCTGTGCTTCGACCTCGGCACCGACGGCATCCCGCCCATGGGGCCCAACGATGCGAAGTTGCCCGACGGCATCACCAAGGTCAGCGACTCGGTCGGCAAGGCGCAGAACGACGACGTCGACGCGATCTGTACGCTCGATCCGCAGATCCGCTCGGTCGGGTCGCCGCCGCCTCAGGGCGACGACTTCGGCTCCTCGTGTGGCACGCCGCGTCCGGGCCTGCTCGGCGTGCCGAGCGTGCACGCATCGGCGTTCCGCCGGCGCGTCGGGGCGCAGACGATCTACGACACCTGGATGACGGGTTGGCCGCCGGTGACCGGAGCGGGTCCCGGCATCGCGGTTCTGTTCCTCACCTTCGATCCGGACCTGACCCTGCAACCGTTCTCGATCCAGCTGCGCGACCCGATGGCAGCGGTGCCGGGCGATCCGCGCCACTTCCCGCTGCTGGTGCCGCCGGCGCTGGCGCTGACGGGCTTCTCGTTCACGTTCCGCTGGGCCGCGCTGGACCTCGCGGTGGCCGAGATCGCCGAAGCGTGGCCGGTGCAGGTGTTCTTGTGAGGATCGACCGGTGACGATCGACTGGGCCGTGCTCGAGCCGCAGATCGCCGCCGCCGCGGCGGGTGACCTGCTGGCGCAGGAGCAGGTCGTCGGCGCCTGCCTGCCGGCGGTGCGCGCACTGGTACATCGCGAACTGCAGCAGGACTTCCGCCAGCGGCACCGCTGGATCCTGCCGCTGTTCAGCACGCAAGACGTCGTGCACGAAGTGCTCGCCGCCGTCGTGCGCGAGCTCGCCGACACGCAGTTCGTCGGGCCGGAGCCGTTCTGCGCCTATCTGGGCACGCTGGTGCGGCACCGGCTGCTCGATGCGGTGCGCTTCCACGAAGCGGCGCGGCGCGATGGCCGCAAGCAGGTCGGCGAGCCGACCGCGGGCATGGCCGAGGTCGCGGCCGACCGGCGTGAGGTGACACCGACGCTGGCCGCGTCGCTCGGCGAACGCGCGGGTCTGGTCCGCGACGCGCTCGCCGAACTGCCCGAACGGCAACGGCGGCTGCTCGAACTGCGGCTGCTCGAGGATGCGACGTTCCCGCAGATCCGCACAGCGCTCGGCTACGCCTCCGACGAGACCGCGCGCCAGGCGTGCCTCGACGCGCAGGCGAAGCTGCTGGTGAAGCTGCGCGTGCGCGGCTTCGGCAAGACCGTGGGTGGCTGACCCGGATCAGCGCGCGGCGGGCAGCCAGACGAACGAGTGCGGCAAGCCCGTGCCCAGCTGGCGCGGTGCCTCGTTTCCGGCCGAGAACAGCAGCACGCGTCGGCCCGCATTGTCGTTCACGCAAGCGATCGCGAACGCGCCGTCGGGCGAGATCGCGAACGGCTCGTCGCGCCGCGGCTCGCGTTCGGCGAACGTGGTCATCTCACCGTCACTGCCGACGTGGACGAGGTAGTCGATCGCGCGCTCGCCGGCCATGTCGGGCCGGATCACTTGGAAGTGCCGCGCCCGGGAACTGCCGCCGGTCGCGGGCGCCGTGTGGGAGAGGCCAAGTTCCGTGTAGGTGGTTTCGTCGGTGACGTCGCCGCTGGTGATGTCGCGCCGCACGTACACGAAGCTGCCGCTCAGGCCCTTCCGGTCGCCGCGCGTCTCCGAGCAGACGACGTGCTGGTCGTCGTGCCAGCCGACCTCGAGCGTCGGCGTGCTGCTCGAGATCACCGAGACCTGGATCGGCAGCTGCTCCCAGTGCGCGACGACCGCACCGGAACCGACGTCGAGCACACGCAGTTCGCCCATGCCGTGCGCGTCGACGGCGCCGATCGCGAGACGTTCGCCGCCCGGCGACAACGCGAAGCGCAGCTGTGTGCGGTCCGGCTCGGCGGTCCAGAGGCGGCGGCCCTGCTCGCGCACCGTGCTGATCGCCCAGACGTCCCGTTCGTCGGCGCCGACGGCGATCACGAGGTTGCCGTTGACGATCGGCACGCGCGCGATGTGCGCGGTGCACAGGCGGCGCCGTTCGCCTGGTTCGCGCCATGGCGAGGCGTACAGGAAGTCGTCCTTCTCGTACGGGACATCGTCGCGCGGGTCGCCGAGGTACAGCACGTCGTCGCCGTGCACCGCGACGAACCCGTGCGGGGCGCCGGGTGCCAGTTCGCGTAGACCACCGGCGGCGACGTCGAGCACCAGCAGCGCATACTGCGATCCGTAGCTGGCGACCAACAGGTGCTGGCGGTCGAGTCGGCGCAGGACCTCGGCGTTCGCCGGCGGTCGCCAGAACTCACGCGCCGGGCCGTCGCCTTCGAGTTCGGCGAGCCGGTGTATCTGCTCGCCGTCGACATCCCCGGCGACGACGAAGCACAGCAGCGGACCGTTGCCCACGGCGACCGCAGTCGTCTGGGCGGTCGCCGCTGCCGTCAGCAGGTGGACGGCGGCCAGGATCGTGCAGCGCATGACCAGAACATCTTGTGCGGCCTGCTGCGGCGCAACGATCGACCTGCAGTTCCTGCACGGTGCCGGCAGCTTCTACATGGTGCGTTCCGCGACCGTGTCATCGCCGGCACGTGACCTCCAGACGATTGCTCGGCCGCGTCGAACAACGGCTGCGTAGTGATCGCGGACGGGAACGTCCCGGTTTGCGACGGACCAGCCGGTTGCGTGTCACGGCACGGTCATTGGACTCCGAAAGACCCTCTCGTGAACTGGCTCGCCCTCGCTGTTCCGGTGACGTTGATCACCCTGGTGCTCGCTGCGATCTTGCGGCGCCGGCTCGAGCTGCGGGCGCAGGAGTCGAACCTGGCCGAGCGCTCGGCCGCGAAGGCGCGCGGCAGCCATCAGGCCCGGCTGCAGCATCCGAGCATCGACCTCTCGAAGTGCATCGGCTGCGGCGCCTGCGTGACCGCGTGCCCGGAGGACGGCGTCTTGGCCCTGGCGTTCGGTCAGGCGGTCGTCGTGCACGGTGCACGCTGCGTCGGCCATGGCCTCTGTGCGACCGCGTGCCCGACGGCGGCGATCGCGCTGACGCTCGGCGACCTCAGCGATCGTCGCGACCTGCCAGCCGTCGACGAGAACCTGGAGGCGGTCGGCGTACCCGGCCTGTTCCTGGCCGGCGAGATCACGGGTTTTGCGCTGGTGCGCACCGCCGTGCAGCACGGCACCCTGGTCGCGCGGCAGGTCGCGGCGCGCGCCAGTGAACAACCGTCGCAGAAGGGCGATCCGCTCGATCTGCTGGTGATCGGCCTCGGTCCGGCCGGCATCGCCTGCATGCTCGCCGCCAAGGAACGTGGCCTGCGCTGCATCGGCGTCGACCAGGCGGCCGAGGTCGGCGGCACCGTCGCCGCCTACCCGCGCAAGAAGCTGGTGATGACGCAGCCGATGGAGCTGCCGCTGCACGGCAAGCTGAAGCGGCTCGAGTACGCCAAGGAAGAGCTGGTCGAACTGTGGCAGCAGCTCGTCGAACAGCACCAGCTGTCGGTCAAGACCGGCGTCGTGGTGCAGCAGCTCGAACGTAACGCCGACCATTTCGTGGTCACGACCAGTCGTGGTGTCGTGCGCGCGCGCCATGTCTGCCTCGCGGTCGGCCGCCGCGGTTCGCCGAACAAGCTCGGCGTGCCAGGCGAGGACCATGCCAAGGTCGCCTACTCGCTGCTCGACGCCGAGAGCTACCACGGCCGCGCGGTGCTGGTCGTCGGCGGCGGCGACAGCGCGATCGAAGCGGCGTTGGCGCTCGCGGAACAGGGCGACAACACCGTCACGGTCAGCTATCGCCGGGCGGCGTTCTCACGGCTGAAGGCGCGCAACGAGCAGCGCATCGTCGCGGCCGTCGAGGCCGGCACGGTCGCGGTGCTGTTCGAGACCGAGGTCGAGGCGGTCACCGACGCTGGCGTGCGCCTGCGCAGGAATGGCGCCGCGGGTGGTGGCGAGGATGGGCGTGGTGGTGGCACCGCCATTGCCACGGCGGCCGCCATGGAGATCCCTGCCGACGACGTGTTCGTTTTTGCCGGTGGCACGCCGCCGTTCCCGCTGCTCGAGGCGGCTGGCGTTTCGTTCGATCCGGCGCTGCGGCCGACCGAGAAGGTCGTCGCCGACAAGGGCACCGGCTTGTTGGTGGCGCTCGCCGGCACGCTGCTCGGCATGCTGGCCCTGCTGGTCCATCGGGTGTTGCGCGGCGAGTACTACGACCTGCCGGCGTCCGCGCGCGCGAGCTCGCCGTGGCACGACGTGCTGCGTCCGCAGGGTCAACTCGGCCTGCTGGCCGGCGTCGCGGCGGTGGCGCTGTTCTTCGCCAACCTCTGCTACCTCGTGCGCCGTTCGCCTCGCTTCGGTCGGCGGCTGCCGGGCTCGCTGAAGCTGTGGATGAACGCCCACATCGCCACCGGCCTCGCGGCCTGCCTGCTGGCGATGGTGCACAGCGGCTTCCTGCTGCGGGACACTGCCGGTGGCCATGCGCTGCTGGCGATGGCGGTCGTCGTCGTCACCGGCGGCGTCGGGCGCTGGTTCTACTCGTTCGTGCCGCGGGCCCAGAACGGGCGCCAGCAGAACCTCGAGGAGCTGCAGGCCAAGGTCACGGCGATCGCCGGCGAGTGGGATCGCACCGGCGCCGGCTTCGGCAGCGAGGTGCGCACGATGGTCGAAGGTCTCGCCGAACGGGCGCGCTTCGGCCGCGGCTTCCTCGCCCGCCTGCTCGGCCTGCTGCAGGCCGAGTACCATCTGCGGCGCGAGATGGCGCGGTTGCGCGTCAAGGCGCGGCAGGAGGGCATCCCGCAGAGTGAGGTCCACCACGTGCTGGGCCTCGCCTGGCAGTCGCATCGGCTGGCGATGCAGTTGTCCCACTACGAAGAGGTGCGCGGCATCCTGTCGACCTGGCGTTGGATGCACCGCTGGCTGGCGCTGCTGTTGTTGCTCTTGCTGGTCGTGCACGTCGTCACTGCCGTGCGTTGGGGTGGCGTCGACTTCGCCGTGCTGCCGGGGCTCGGGGGTGCGCGATGAAGGTCATGCGCTGGCTGTTGCCGCTGGTGTCGCTGGCGATCGTGCTGCTGGTCACGTTGTGGGACCTCGGCGGCGAACGCATGGGGCCGGGTCCGCTGCACCCGGTGCATGCGACGTTGTCCGAACTGAAGGGCGGCAGCAACTGCGAGGCCTGCCATCGCACCGGCCGGGGCATCGACCCCGGTGCGTGCATCAAGTGCCATGCGCCGATCCAGGACCAGGTGCAGGCCAGCGTCGGCCTGCACGGCAAGATGCCGGCCGCGCAGCGCGATCGCTGCGAGCTGTGCCACTCCGAACACCATGGCGCCTCGGCGCCTTTGATCGCCGACCATGCGTTCGCGATGGCGGGGTTCGCCGATCAGGCTGCGTTCGACCATCGCCACGTCGACTTCCGTCTGACCGGTGCGCACACCGATGCCGCCTGCACGAAGTGCCACATCGGCGCCGACGCCGCCGAACCGCCGCGCGGTGGCCGGTTCCTCGGCATCACGCAGGCCTGCACCGAGTGCCACGAGGACGTGCACCGCACCGCGTTCGGCAAGGACTGTGAGAGCTGCCATGGCCAGGAGCAGCCGTGGCTGTCGGTGCCGGGCTTCCGCCACGAGTCGTTCGCGTTGCAGGATGCGCACCGCAAGGTCGCCTGCGCCGAGTGCCATGCGGTGGGCACCGTGCACGACGTGGTTGCGCTGCAGCAGCAGACGCAGCCGGCGCGTGTCTGCGCCGAATGCCACGCCGATCCACACGCCGTCGAGACGAAGGCGCCGGTCGCCTCGCTGCACCTCGAAGGCACCAGCGACTGCGCGCGCTGCCATGTCCCGACGCGGTGGACCGCCGCGAAGCCGACCCCGGCGCAGCACGCGGCGTTCGGGTTCGCCCTGCGTGGCGCGCACGAAGCCGCGGCCTGCGGTACCTGCCACGGCGACCAGAAGACGGCTGCGCGCTGGTCCGGCAAGGCGCCCGGACTCGCGGCCTGCAGTGCGTGCCACGACACGCCGCATCGGCCCGAGCTGATGGCGCAGGCGACCGCGGCCGTGGCGCCGGCATCCGGCTGCGCCGACTGCCACCTCGACACCGACGCGAAGTTCACCGACGGCCGCATCAGCGCCGAGCAGCACGCGGCGACGGAGTTCCCGTTGACGGCGCCGCACGCGGACGTCGCCTGCACCAAGTGCCACACCGGCGCCGGGCGCACCGAACGCTTCCCCGGCCGTGCGCCCGAGACCTGCAACGCGTGCCACCGGGACGCGCACGCGGGCCAGTTCGCGGCCGAGCCGCGCTTCGCCCAGTGCACGGCCTGTCACGTGGCGAGCCACTTCCTGCCGCACGCGTTCAGCACGGCGATGCACGGCAAGACGACGTTCCCGCTGACCGGCTCGCACGACGCCGTCGCCTGTGCCGCCTGCCACCAGCAGGGCAAGGATGGCGTGCGCGTGTTCCACGGCACGGCGCACGACTGTGCCGTCTGCCACCAGGACGTGCACAAGGGCCTGTTCGATCGCAAGAACCGGCCGCAGCAGGTCGACGGCCGCACCGGCTGTGCGCGCTGCCACGACACGACGGCGTTTGCGCCGGTCGCGGCGGGCTTCGACCACGGCCGCTGGACCGACTACCAGCTGCTCGGTGCGCACGCGCCGCTCGCCTGTGCGAAGTGCCACCCGGTCGCCACCGCCGGCGGCACCGGCGGCGTGTCGATGCAACACCTCGGCAAGGCCGCGGGCACGACCTGCGCCGCCTGCCACCAGGATCCGCACGCCGGCCAGTTCGCGGCCGGCGGTGCCACCGATTGCAACCGATGCCACGGCAGCAGCACGTGGCAGGACCTGCGTTTCGACCACCAGCGACACAGTCGTTTCCCCCTCGATGGCCTGCACAGCAAGGTCGCGTGTGGCAAGTGCCACGTCAGCTACCAGACCAGCAACGGTCCCCTCGTGCGGTACAAGCCGCTGGGCACCGCGTGTGGCGACTGCCACCAGCTGGGCAAGTCCGGGGAGGTGGTGAAATGAACGCCGATGCGAAGTGGGTGGCAGCGTGTTCGTGCCTCGCGGCGTCGCTCGTCGTGTCCGTGGCCTCGGCCCAGGAGCCGGGCACGCAGGAGCGGATCGTGCAGGTCACCGTGACCTCGGTCGGTGACCACAGCGTCTACCTCGACCACGGCCGCGATGTCGGCCTGCAGGTCGGCACCCTGGTGCGGCTGTTCGCGCCGGGGGCCGGTGACCTCGAGGTCGAAGTGCGCTCGGTCAGCACCTCGTCGGCGCGCGCCGAGCTGCCGCCGGGCGTGCCGTTCCCGCCGGTCGGCACGCGCGGCGAGGCGCACGTCACCACAGCCGAGACACCGCGCACGACGACGCCGGCACCGGCGCCCAAGCCCGCCGTGCCGGAACATCCGCCGTGGACGCGCCGCGAGGGTGCTCGCGCACCGGACCAGCCGCTGCTGGTGCCGACCTACGGCCAGCGCCCCGACGAACGGCCGGCCACCTTGGACGGGCGCTGGTTCACGTTCGGTCAGTGGACGCGCGATCAGGGTGGCGATCGCCAGAGCGACTACCTGCTGCTGCGCACGGGGCTGCGCGCCGATGCCGTCAACTACCTCGGCACCGGCGAACGCATCCGCTTCGCCGGCGAGATCGACGATCGGCGCGTGATGCTGCAGGACCGGCCCGACGAAGACGACCTGAACGGCCGCATCGACCTGGCGTCGGTCGCGTTCGGCACCGAAGCCTGGGCGCCGACCGGTGTCGAGGTGGGGCGCTTCTACTCGCAGTATCTGCCGGAGATCGGGCTGCTCGACGGCGTCGAGGTCGTGCGCCGGTTCCAGGACGGGTTCCGCATGGGCGGCGGCGTCGGCGCCTATCCGGTGCCGTTCCCGTCGCGCGACACCGGCGAGGATGTCGGCGCGCACCTGTTCTTCGACTACACAGCCGACGCACAGCGCAGCTTCGCGTACTCGCTGGGCGCGCAGAAGACGTGGCACCAGGGTGCGCCGGATCGCGACCTCGTGCTGCTGCGCGTCGAATGGCGGCCGGCGGAGCGGGTCTGGGTGCTCGGCAGCGCCAAGGTCGACTTCTACTCGAGCGGCGACACGCTGAAGAGCGGAGCCGACCTGACCGAGGCGATGCTGCAGGCGCGCTGGGACGGTCGCACGCTCGGCACCGGCGTGCTGGCGTCGCACTTCACCTGGCCGGAGCTGAAGCGCGCCGAGTACCAGTTCCTGCCGGCCGACCTGATCACCGATGGCTACGTCGACCGCGTGTCGTGGAACGGCTCGTGGCGGCCGAGCAACCATCTGTCGCTGCGTCTGCGTGCCGACCTGTGGCGCGATCAGGACCGCGACGGCACCGGCTACGGACTCGACACTGATTGGCGTGGGCCGCTCGGCGACAGCTCGAACCTGTCGCTGTCGCTGTTCCAGAGCGACGGTGGCTTCACGACCGGGCCGAGTGCGCGCGTGCTGCTCAGCGATCGCATCGGCACGGTGTCGTGGCGCATCGGCTACCGTTGGCATCGCTACGAACTGCGCGACCTGGTCACGGGACCCGAGACCTACACGCGCCAGTCGGCCGAGATCGGTCTGTCGATGCCGCTCGGCGTCTCGGGTGACCTCGACCTCTCCTGCGAGCGGTGGTTCGGCGACAGCGAGAACACCACGTCGCTCGGCTTCTACATGCAATGGCGGTTCTGATGCGACACCTGGCACCTCGATCCCTGCGGCCCTGGCAGCGCGGTTGCGCCTGGCTCGCCGCCGTCCTGCTCGCCGTCGCCTGCGCCACCTTCGTGCCCCAACAGGGCTGGAGTCCCGACCAGGGGCCGGTGGTGCCGCACGACTCGTTCCCGGCCGACTGTTCGTTGTGCCACGAAGGCGGCGACTGGCATTCGTTGCGCAAGGACTTCACGTTCGACCACGAAGCCAAGACCGGCGTCGCCCTCGAAGGCGCGCACGCGACCGCCGGCTGCCTGTTGTGCCACAACGACCGCGGCCCAGTGGCACAGTTCGCGGCCCAGGGTTGTTCGGGCTGCCACGCCGACCCGCACCAGGGTCGGCTCGGCACCACCTGCAAGGACTGCCACGAGCAGCGCACGTGGTATCCGCGTGAGGCGATCGCGCAGCACGACCGCACGCGCTTCCCGTTGGTCGGCGCGCACGCGGCGGCGGCCTGCTTCCGCTGCCATCCCGGCGCCCAGGTCGGCAACTTTGCCGGCGCCAGCAGCGAGTGCTTCCACTGCCACGCGGCGGACTACCAGCGCCCGCAGGATCCGAACCACGTGCTGCTGAACTTCTCGCACGACTGCCAGAGCTGCCACGTGCCGCTGGGTTGGAAGCCGTCGCGCTTCGACCACCCGGCCAGCTTCCCGCTGACGCTGGGGCACGGCGGGCGCCTGTGCCGCGAGTGCCACACGACACCGAACTCGTTCGTGGGCCTGTCGACCGATTGCGCGTCGTGCCACACCGACGACTTCGCCGTCACCAGCGAACCGAGCCACCCGGCTGCCGGGTTCGCGACCGACTGCAGCCAGTGCCACGACACGCGCACGTTCCACCGTGCCAACTGGCCGCACCCCGGCGCGTTTGCGATGACCCTCGGCCACGCTGGTCGCAGGTGCACCGAGTGCCACGTCGGGCAGAGTTTCATCGGCACGCAGAGCGACTGCGCGAGCTGTCACACGGACAACTACCAGGCGACGCAGAACCCGAACCATGCCGCGGTCGGTTTCGGCACCGACTGTGCGCAGTGCCACAACACCGGCAACTGGCACGGTGCGGTGGGGCACCCGATGTCGTTCCCGCTGACGAACGCGCACAACCGTTCGTGCACCGCCTGCCACACGACACCGGGCACCTACACGGGGCTCAGCACGGCATGTGCGTCGTGTCACCTGACCAACTACCAGGCGACGACGAATCCGAACCACGCGACGTCTGGGTTCGGCACCGATTGCGCTGCCTGTCACGGCACGGCCACCTGGCAGGGCGCTTCGGTGACGCACCCGGCCACGTTCCCGCTGACCAACGCCCACAACCGGTCGTGTGCCCAATGCCACACGACGCCTGGCACCTACGGCGGCCTGAGTACGGCCTGTGCGTCGTGCCACCTGAGCAACTACCAGGCGACGACCAACCCGCCGCACGTGTCGTTCCTGATGAGCCAGCAGTGCCAGGACTGCCACAACACCAGCACGTGGGGCGCGGGCAACTGGAACCACGCGTTCCCGATCCACAGCGGCGCGCACAACAACATCGCGTGCTTCAGCTGTCACAACAACGCGAGCAACCGCATCCTGTTCTCGTGCATCGACTGCCACGAACACCGGCAGTCGTCGATGGACTCCAAGCACAACCAGGTGTCCGGCTACGTCTGGGCGTCGGCGAACTGCTACCAGTGCCACCCGACCGGACACGACTGAGTGCCCGAGAAGAAATCCATGCTACGGGCTCTCAGATCCCCCTTGGTGGCCGCCTTCGCGGCCACGCAGAGCGTTCGAGACAGATCGCCTCTCACGCTCTAGGATGAAGCGGTCCGTCAAGTAGCCGGTCTTCGTTCTTCGGATCTTGCTCCTGGTGGCGAGGTTGCAGAGGAAGGAAGGCCGCGCTCGAAGCAGACGTGTCGACGGTTGGTCACTCTAGGATTCGCGGGTTGCTCGAGGAGCAGAGCCGCATGACAAGTGAATCGTCGGGAGCTGCCTGTCTCTGAAAGCGCGGGTTCGGACACGAGGTCCTACCGCAAGAGCGTGTCGAGGATGCTCCTGCCGTGCCGGAGCCTCGAGCGCGGTCTTCGTTCCTCTGCTGTGCTCGCCACTATCAGGTTCTGGGGTTGGTCTGGTTGATGTCGCGGTCAGGCCGTGTTGGCTCGTGCTACCGCCCACACGAAGCCCGCGAGCTCACGCGCGATGGCGGTCATCGCCACGGGCGATTTCTTGCCTCTGGCCTCCAATCGCTGGAATCGTCGCGTGAGCCGCAGGTTGGCTTTGCGACACACGTCGACGATCGCTGGTGGTTGCTGTTCGAACATCTTGCGCTGGCGCGAGGTGACCTTTGGGTAGTGACGGTAGGCCCAGGCGGCTTCGACAAGGATTCGCCGCATGCGACCGTTGCCAGTCTTGGTGATGCCGCCGCGCCGTTGTTTCTGCCCACTGGAGTGCTCGCTCGGCACCAGGCCGAGGAAAGCCATGAACTCGCTCGCGGTGGCGAAGCGCCGCAGGTCGTAGACCTCGGACAGGATCACCATCGCCGCGAGGGTGCTGATGCCTCGCAGGCAGCTCAGCTTCGCGACCATCTCCCGGAAGGGTTCGCGTGCTGCGATGTCTTCGATGTCCTTGTCGAGGGCTTTGATCTGCTGGTCGAGGTGCAACACCATGTCGGTGTAGTGCTGCAGTGTCCTCGTGAGCGCGGGATGCGCGAAGCTGACCTTGTTGATCCACTTCCAGAACTGGAGCGTCCAGTTGCAGGCGTGGTGACGATGCCCGTGCCGGAGCAGGAACTTCGTCAGCCTATGGCGTGCGTCCGTTCGCGCTCGCCGTGCCGCCTCGCGTGCGCGCACGAGATCGCGCACCGCCTCCTGGTCTTCCGTCGGCACCGTGATCGGAGTGAGATCGCCGCTGCGGAGCAACCGCGCCAACTTCGCGGCATCCCTGCGGTCGGTCTTGACCCGATCGCCCGGCTTCCGCGGAATCAGCGACGGCGCGATCACCTGGCAGTCGATCTCCATGCCAGCCAGCTGTCGCTGTACCACGTAGCCGCACGGTCCCGCCTCGTAGCAGCACTGCAACGACCGGCCCTTGCCGATCTGCTTGATCGTTTTTCGGATCGCCGCGGGATCGTTGGTGATCTCGCGGACCTCCGGCCGCTCCTGGCCGTCCTCGAGGACGGCGATGGCGATGGTAGCAGCGTGAACGTCCAGTCCGAGATAGGTAGTCTTCGTCATTGGTCGGTCCCTCCGCCTGCGGCACTGGCCGCGAAGCGATTCGAAGCTAACCCGCGTACACGCGTAGCGGGCCGACCGCTTCATCTTGTCTGATCTGCGGTCCCGATCAGAACGCGCCCACGGTCAGCTGCAGCGCGTTCGTCGCCGTGATGGCGAGGAAGTGCAGCTGTGGGTCGACTTCGATCGGGATCATCTGGTGGAAGAACGTGACGCCGACGATCGGCGGCGTGTTCGGCAGGTAGAGCTGCGACTGCGCGCTGCCCGTGGTGGTGAACAGCGTCTCGACGATGTCGGGCGCCACGTGCAGCAGGCAACCGGGCACGGCTTCCGGGAACGCCATCACCAACGGGAACGCGGGCACGACCGGCGTCACGCTGGAGACCGCCAGCACGAACGCGAGGCTCGGCAGGCCGGTGCCGGTGGCGCGGAAGGTGGCGTCGGCCCACGGCAGCGAAGCCACTGCCAGCACGCTGTTGCCGCCCGAACCCGGGCACCCGGAGCCGAACGGCACCACCGAGGCGGGGCAGGTCGTGGTGAGTCGCGCGAGGTTCGCCGACACGTTGCCGCCCGCGAACACGAATGCGCCGCCGACGAACAGCGAGCCACTTGCCAGCACGGCCAGCGAGCCGGCGTAGCCGCCCTCGAGACCGCTGCCGAACGCTTGCCACGTCGATCCGGTCCAGCGCGCGATGCCGTTGGCGGCCGCGCCGCCGGCGGTCGTGAAGGTGCCGGCGACGACCACATCGCCATCGGGCAGCGCGGCGAGCGCGTTGCCGGACCCGTTCAGCCCGCTGCCGAAGCTCTGCCAGGCGGAGCCGTTCCAGCGGGCGATGCGGTTCCCCGCGCTGCCGCCGGCCACCGAGAAGGTACCCGCGGCGACGAGTTCACCGGTCGGCAGCGGCAGCAGCGCATCGACGGTGCTGTCCAGGCCGGCGCCCAGGGCCGACCAGGCCGCGCCGTTCCAGCGCGCGACGCGGTTGGCGGCGATACCACCCGCGGTAGAGAACTGGCCGCCGGCGACGAGGTCGCCGTTCGGTAGCACCGCGAGCGCTGTCACGAGGTTGTTCATGCCGGTGCCCATCGGTTGCCACGCCGAGCCGTTCCACCGCGCGATGTAGGTGGCGGCCGTGCCACCGGCGGCGGTGAAGTTCCCGCCGGCGACGACGTCGCCGCTCGGCAGGACGGCGACGGCTCGCACGCTGTTGTTGGTGCCCGAGCCGAGGGCCTGCCAGGCGGTGCCGTTCCAGCGAGCGATCGAACTGGCCGGGGTGCCGCCCGCCGAACCGAACGCGCCGCCGGCGATCAGCGTGCCGTCGCCCGACCCGGCCAGGGCGAACACGTTGCCGTCGATGCCGGTGCCGAGTGGTTGCCAGCTGGCGCCGTTCCAGCGGGCCACGCGGCTGGCGGGCACGCCGTCGATGGTCTGGAAGGAACCGCCGGCAACGATACCGCCGGCGTGCGACGTGAGAGCCAGGACGTCGCTGCTCGTGCCGGCGCCGAGAGCCTGCCACGCAGCGCCGTTCCACCGTGCGATGCGGCTCGCCGGGCTGCCACCCGCCTGGCTCAGCAGACCGCCGACGAAGACTTCGCCGCTCGGCATGCCGGTCACGGTGTAGACGGTGTTGTCGGTGCCGGTGCCGAGTGGTGACCACGTGGCGCCGTTCCAGCGCGCCACCCGGGGCGCGACACCGCCGCCGGCGAACACGAATTGGCCACCTGCGAGCAGGTCGCCGTTCGGCAGCGTGCCGAGGGTGTAGATCGTGCCGCTGGTGCCGGTGCCCAGCGTCTGCCAGGCGAGGCCGGTCCATGCGACCACGTAGCTGTCCGGCAGGAATCCACCCGCCATCACCAGGGTGCCGTTCGCGAGTCGGGTCAGGGCCCGCACCGTGTTCGACACGCCGGCGGCCATCGGTTGCCAGGCGGCGCCGTCCCAGCGGGCGACGCGGTTTGCAGCGCTGCCGCCGGCCGTGCCGAAGCTGCCGCCCGCGACGATGTCGCCGGTGCCCAACGTGGCGAGCGCGAAGATGGTGCTGTCCATGCCGGTGCCGATGGCCGACCACGCCGAGCCGTTCCAGCGCGCGATGCGGTTGGCAGCCGAACCGCCGGCCGTGGTGAAGTCGCCCGCCGCGATCAGGTCGCCGTTCGTCAGCACGGTCATCGCGTGTGCCGTGTGGCTGAGGCCGGAGCCCAAGGCCAGCCAGGTGGTGCCGTTCCAGCGGGCGACGCGGTTGACCGTGACGCCGCCGGCGGTGACGAAGTCGCCGCCAACCGCGAGGTCGCCGTTGGCGAGCGTGGCGAGTGCTCGCACGGTGCCATTCGTGCCGGTGCCGAGGGTTCCCCAGGTCCCGGTCGCCGGGTCGTAGGTGGCGATGTGGTTGGCGGCGACGGTGCCGGCGAAGGTGAACTCACCGCCGAGCACCAGCAGTGCACCGGCAGGCCCCGGCCCATCTGGATCCCACGCGGTGGTCGCCCAGACCGTGCCATTGGTGCCTGGGATGCCACTGCCCGGCGACCAGGGAGTCGAGCACTGGGCCGGCGCTGGGTCGGTGAGGGCTGCGGCGAACACGAGGGCGATTGCGATCTGGCGGCGGAGCGTGGTTGCGGGCGCTGGCATGGGCGAGTGGAACCTGGTTCGCGGCGACCGGAACGGCACACCGTCACCTCGTTCAATGCCGGCCCTTGCCGACCGTGATGGCCAGATGCAGGGATCGTCGGGAGCCGGCTGCCGCCTTCCACACGCCGAAATCCTCACCATTCGCCATCGTGCGATCTCGCTCGCTCGCATACCTTCGCTCGCCATGGAAACTCGCCCCTTCCACAAGATCCTCTGCGCCAACCGCGGCGAGATCGCGATCCGCGTGTTCCGAGCTGCTGCCGAGATGGGCATCCGCACGGTCGCGATCTTCAGCGAAGAGGACGCGACCAATCAGCACCGCTACAAGGCCGACGAGAGTTACCTGGTCGGCAAGGGCAAGGGGCCGGTCGCGGCCTACCTCGGCGGTGACGAGATCATCCGCGTCGCGAAGAAGGCGAAGGTCGACGCGATCCACCCCGGCTACGGCTTCCTGTCCGAGAACCACGAGTTCGCGGCGGCGGTGCGCGAGGCCGGCATCGCGTTCCTCGGTCCGCGCGCGAACGTGATCCAGTTCCTCGGCGACAAGATCGAGGCGCGCAAGGAGGCGGCGCGGCTCGGCATCCCGACGGTGCCCGGCATCGAGCTGCCGCCCGACGAAAGCGAGGCGTTCCGGGCCGGCGAGGTGTTCTTTCGCGAGCATGGCACGACGATCGTCAAGGCGGCGCACGGTGGCGGCGGCCGCGGCATGCGCGTGGTCGAAGAACTGCGCGACCTGGCGCCGTTCCTGCGCCAGGCGCGCAGCGAGTCGCTGGCTGCGTTCGGCAGCCCGGTGGTGTTCCTGGAGAAGTTCCTGCCGCGCGTGCGCCACGTCGAGGTGCAGATCCTCGGCGACCTGGCCGGGAACGTCGTGCACCTGCACGAACGCGACTGCTCGGTGCAGCGCCGGCACCAGAAGGTGGTCGAGATCGCGCCGGCGCCGAACCTGACGCAGGCGATGCGCATGGCGTTGTTCGGCGACGCGCTGAAGCTCGCGCGTGAGGTCGGCTACCACAACGCCGGCACGGTCGAGTTCCTGGTCGGCGGCGACCAGCACTACTTCATCGAGGTCAACCCGCGGCTGCAGGTCGAGCACACGGTCACCGAGCAGGTCACCGGCATCGACCTGGTGCAGGCGCAGATCCGCGTCGAGCAGGGCTTCGACCTCGGCAGTCCCGAGATCGGCATCTACTCGCAGAACGACGTGCGGCCGCGTGGCTACGCGATCCAGTGCCGCATCACGACCGAGGATCCCCAGAACGACTTCCTGCCCGACACCGGCACCATCCTCGCCTATCGCGCGCCGGGTGGCTTCGGCCTGCGGCTCGACGGTGGCGACGGACTCGCCGGCACCGTGGTCTCCGGCCACTACGACTCGCTGCTGGTGAAGTCCATCACCTATGCGCCGACGCTGGAGCAGGCGGCACAGAAGGGCATCCGCGCGCTGCGCGAGTTCCGCATCCGCGGCGTGAAGACCAACCTCGCGTTCCTGCAGAACGTGCTGCAGCACGCGACCTTCCTGCGCGGCGAGACGTGGACGCGCTTTCTCGACGACACGCCGGAGCTGTTCGAGATCAAACTGGGCAAGGACCGCGCGACGAAGCTGCTGACGTACCTCGCCGACGTGGTCGTCAACGGCCACCCGACGGTTCGACCCGAGCAGCGACTGCAGCCGCAGACGCTGCTGGCGCCGCCGGTGCCGCCGGTGCCGCCGGGCGCGCCGCCGCCCGGATCGGCGCAGATCCTCGCCGAGGGCGGGCCGCAGAAGGTCGTCGAGTGGATCAAGCAGCACAAGCGCCCGCTGCTCTGCGACACGACGATGCGCGACGCGCACCAGTCGTTGCTGGCGACCCGCGTGCGCACCAAGGACATGATGGCGATCGCGCCCGCGACCGCCTACCTCGGCCACCAGCTGTTCTCGCTCGAGACCTGGGGCGGCGCGACGTTCGACGTCGCCTACCGCTTCCTGCACGAGGATCCGTGGGACCGCCTGCAGCAGCTCAAGCGCGCGATCCCGAACGTGATGCAGCAGATGCTGCTGCGCGGCGCCAACGCGGTCGGCTACACGAGCTACCCGCAGAACGTCGTCGAGGCGTTCATCGACGAGGCCGCGCTCGCGGGCATCGACGTGTTCCGCGTGTTCGACAGCCTGAACGACCTCGACTCGATGAACGTCTCGGTGCAGCGCGTGCTGGCCACCGGCAAGATCGCCGAGGTCGCCGCCTGCTACACCGGCGACGTCGACAACCCCGGCCGGCCGAAGTACGGGCTCGACTACTACGTCGACCTCGCACGCCGCATCGAGGACATGGGGGCGCACATCCTGTGCATCAAGGACATGGCCGGGCTGCTGCGGCCGCAGGCAGCGCGCATGCTGATCCGCAAGCTGCGCGAGGTGACCACGCTGCCGATCCACCTGCACACGCACGACACGTCGGGCAACGGCATCGCCACCTACATCGCCGCGATCGAGAGCGGCGCGCACATCGTCGACGTCGCCCTGGCGCCGATGGCCGGCCTGACCTCGCAGCCGAGCATGAACGCGCTGATCGCGGCGTTGCGCGGGCACGCACGCGAGACCGGCCTGACCAACAAGACGATGCAGCCGCTCGCCGACTACTGGGAGGCGGTGCGCGAGTTCTACGCGCCGTTCGAGTGCGGCCTGAAGAGCAGCACCAGCGAGATCTACTACCACGAGATCCCCGGCGGTCAGTACAGCAACCTGCGACCGCAGGTCGCGTCGCTCGGGCTGCTGCACCGCTGGAGCGACGTCAAGCACGCGTTCGCGGTGGTCAACCAGCTCTGCGGCGACATCCCGAAGGTCACGCCGTCCAGCAAGATGGTCGGCGACTTCGCGGTGTTCCTGGTGCAGAACGACCTGCTGACGATGCGCGGCGACCTGGCCGCCTCGACCGAGGCGACGCGGCAGCGCCTGCTGATGGAGAGCAAGCGGCTCGACTTCCCGCAGAGCGTCGTGCAGTACTTCCAGGGCTACCTCGGCCATCCGCCGGGCGGCTTCCCCGAGGACCTGCGCGAGGCGGTGCTGAAGGGCCTACCGCGGCTCGAAGGCCGGCCCAGCGACGGCATGCCGCCGTTCGACTTCGGCGCGGCGACCAAGCACGTGGAAGACCGCACCGGCCGCAAGCCGCCGATGCGCGATGTCGTCAGCTATGCGCTGTATCCGCGCGTGCTCGACGACTTCTTCGCCTTCCAGAACCGCTGCGCCGACGTCTCGCTGCTGCCGACGCCGATCTTCTTCTACGGCCTCGAGATGGGCCAGGAGGTCTGGGTCGAGATCGAACCGGGCAAGACGCTGGTGATCTCGCTCGAGGCGAAGAGCGACACCGACGAGGAAGGTCTGGTCACGGTCTACTTCAAGCTGAACGGCCAGAACCGCCAGGTGGCGGTGCCCGACCGTTCGAGGAAGCAGGAGGCCGAGACGCGCCGCCGCGCCGATCCGGAGGTCGTGGGCGACGTCGGTGCGCCGATGCCCGGCCGGGTGATCGTGCTGCACGTCAGCGAGGGCCAGGCGGTCGCGGAAGGCGAGCCGCTGGTGACGCTGGAGGCGATGAAGATGGAGACGATCGTGCGCGCGCCGGTCGCCGGCACGGTGCGCGAACTGTGCACCGACGTGAAGGCGCAGGTGAAGGCGCAGGACCTGCTCGTCGTGCTCGATCCCAAGAAGTAGCCTGCACGCCGACGCGGCGGCGATGGGGCCGCGACATCCGGAGCGACCTGCCTGTGACCACCCCCGACCAGCCTGCACTGCAGCGCGTGCCGCGCGACAGTCCGCCGATGCAGGTGGAGCTGGAGGTCCCGACGGCGAAGGTCGCGGCCTTGTTCGCGAAGACCAGTGCCCAGTGGCAACACCTCGGCGCCACCGAGCCACATTGGTCCGTGTTGACCGACGAGGGCTTCCGGCAGTCCAAGCTCGCCACCAACCGGAGCGCGTTCTACAAGAGCGGCGAGTACGATGTGATGGCGTTTGCGGCGGCGTTGGCCAGGGCTGGTCTGCAGCCCGACCAGGGCGGGCGCCTCGTGGAACTGGGCTGTGGCGTCGGGCGGGCGACGGCGTACCTGGCCCGGCACGTCGGCCAGGTGGTCGCCGTCGACATCTCCGATCCGCACCTGCGCCTCGCTCGTCAGCACGTACGCGAGGCCGGTTTCCGCAACGTCGAGTTCCGTCAACTGCAGTCGATCGACGACGTGGCCCGGTTGGGCGCCTTCGACGCCCTGTTCTCGTTGATCGTGTTGCAGCACAATCCGCCGCCGGTGATGCATCGGTTGCTGCACGACCTGCTGACGCTGCTGCGACCGGGCGGCGTCGCCTACTTCCAGGTGCCGACCTACCGCATCGGTTACCGCTTCGCCATCGACGAGTACCTGGCGCACCGCAACGAGACGGACATGGAGATGCACTGCCTGCCGCAGGCGGTGCTGTTCGACCTGCTGCACTCGCACGGCTGTCGCCTGGTGGACCTGCGCGAGGACGATTCGATCGGCGGCCCGGAACGCTCGATCTCCAACACCCTCCTGGTGCAGAAGCGCGACCTCGCGTGAGGAGCGCAGGCGGTCGTTCGCCTGGGCGCTGGTTGGCAGCGAAGCCAGGACCGACAGCGGCCGCGGGACGGATCGCGTATCCTGCCGCCCCGTGAGGATCGCCGATCTGCCGTGGTACGACCTGCCCGAGCTGCAAGCCGCCACGGACGCGTGGTGGAGCGGCATCGCCGGGCACCTGCGTCGCCTTGGCGTCGATCGGGTGCCGGATCGCCTGCAGCGTGATGGCTGTCACATCGAACACTGGCAGCATCGCGAGCTGCTGCTGAGCCAGGCCTGCGGCTACGACGTGCTCTACGACGCGGCGCGTTGGATCGTGCCGATCGCCACGCCGTGCTACCGGCAGGGCTCGGTGGCCGGACCGCGCTACACGAGCGCGCTGGTGGTGCGCGCGGACAGCCCACGGCAGAACCTCGGCGACCTGCGCGGCGCCCGCTTCGTGGTCAACGAGGCGTCGTCGCACTCCGGCAACAACGCGGTGCGGCCGTTGGTGGCGCCGCGCTGCGAAGGTGGCCGGTTCTTCGCTGCCGTGCACACGACCGGCTCGCACACCGACAGCCTCGGCGCGGTGCAGCGCGGCACCGCCGATGCCGCCTGCATCGACACCGTCGTGCTCGAACTGCTGCACCGCGTGCGGCCGCAGGCGCTACACGGGCTGCGAGTGATGGCGACGACGGCGGCGGCGTGGGCGCCGCCGTACGTCACCTCGGTGCACAGCGGCGCGCCCGTGCGACAGGCGCTGCGCCGCGCGCTCGCGGCGGCGGTGCAGGACCCGGCGCTGGCCGGGTGCCGGGCGGCGCTGTTGATCGACGGCTTCGAGGTGCTGCCCGATGGCGCCTACGGCGCACTCGCGGCATTCGAACAGCCGGCGCTCGACGCGGGCTACTTCGAACTGCCGGCGCCGGCGCTGTCGCCGCTGTCGCGCGCGGGGCTGCAGCCACGCGCAGCGTGGGTGCCGCCGGGCCGTCAGGCGTCCGGCTGAGCGGGCGGCCGGTCCTTCGGCTCGGCGACGCGCGCGCCTTCGGCCAGGATGCGGCCCAGCAGTGCCGGCGACGCCTGCAGTTCCATCAGGCAGCCTTCGTCGGTGTAGAACTCGGACAGCACCGTCGCCTTGGCGCGGATCTCGCCGTGCAGGTTGCTGGCGCTGTGCGGCAGCAGGATCTCGACCCGGTTCTCGACGGCCGCCAGGTGCGCCTGGATCGCGGTCATCAGGTCGGGCAGGCCGTCGCCGGTCGCCACCGACAGGGCGACCGCATGCGGTTCGAGCTGCCACAGCGGCGACAGGGACGCCGGCTCGGCGACGAGGTCGGTCTTGTTGAACACGGTGATGCGCGCCAGTTCGTTGGCGCCCAGCGTCTCGAGCACTTCGTCGACCGTGCGCAGCTGGTCTTGGGCCTCCGGCGAGCTGCCGTCGACCATGACCAGCAGCAGGTCGGCGTGCAGGGCCTCCTCGAGCGTGGCGTGGAAGCTGGCGACCAGCTGGTGTGGGAGCTTGCGCAGGAAACCGACGGTGTCGGTCAGCAGCACGGTGCGGCCACCCGGCAGGCGCCACGGCCGGGTGCGGGTGTCGAGCGTCGAGAACAACCGGTTCTCGGCCAGCACGCCGGCGTCGGTGAGCTTGTTCATCAGGCTCGACTTGCCGGCGTTCGTGTAGCCGACGACGGCGATCGTGAACAGGTCGGGGCGCGCCTCCACCTCGCGGACCTTGTGCTCTTCGATGCGCTTCAGTTCGCGGCTGACGGCGGCGATGCGGTTGCGCAGCAGCTCGCGGTCGACGTCGATCTGCTTCTCGCCGGCACCGCCGCGCACGCCGATGCCGCCGCGCTGGCGTTCGAGGTGCGTCCAGCGCCGGCGCAGGCGCGGCATCTCGTACTGCAGCGCCGCCAGCTCGACCTGCAGCCGGGCCTGCGGCGTGCGCGCGTGCATGCCGAAGATCTGGAGGATCAGTTCGCTGCGGTCGATGCACGGCACGCCGACGGCGCTCTCGATCGTCTTGCCCTGGGTGGGCGTCAGCGAGTCGTCGCAGATCACGCAGCCACTGTGCGCCAGCTTGGTGACCTCGATCAGTTCCTCGAGCTTGCCGCTGCCGAGGTAGCTGTGTGGGTCGGGATGACGGCGGTGCTGCACCATGCAGCCGGCCGGCACGAACTCGGCGGTCTCGGCCAGCTGCTGCAGTTCGTGCAGGGCTTCGGCCGCCGTGCGCGGATCGCCCATCGGCACCACGCCGAACAGGATCGCTTCGGTCGGATTGCCGCGGGTGTCGAAGGTGTCGTTCTTCACGCGAGTGGACGGTCGGTTGGGGAGCTGCTCGTGCCGAGTTCGGCGCGGATGCCGCCGTCGCCAGTGCGCTCGAGGAAGATGCTGCGACAGTAGCCGGCGTCGTCGCGATCCGGAAAGTCGCTGCGGAAGTGGGTGCCACGCGATTCGCAGCGGGCCAGCGCGGCCTCGGCGACCATTGCCGCGACCGTCAGCATGTTGGCCAGTTCGCAGGCGCGGCGATTCCGCAGCGGTGCGCGCACGAGGTAGTGGTGCCAGAAGGCGATGCGGGCGCGCGCGTCGGTGAGGCCCTGCGCGTCGCGGCGCAGGCCGACCTGGCGCCACATCAGGCTCTTCAGCGAGTAGAGCAGGTCGTCGTGCAGCAAGCGCGGCGGTGCGGCGGCGATCGGCGGGCCGTCGCCCAGCTGTGGCAGGCCCCGCGGGGATCGGCCGGCGGTGGCTGCCATGGCTGTGACGGCCGCGGCCGCGAGGCCGGCCTTGCGCCCGATCACGGCGCCTTCGAGCAGCGAGTTCGAGGCGAGCCGGTTGGCGCCGTGCAGGCCGGAGGCGGCGGCTTCGCCGACGGCGAACAGGCCCCGCAGGGAGGTGTGGCCTTCGGTGTCCGTGACCGCGCCGCCGACGAAGTAGTGCGCGCCGGGGCGGACCGGGATCGGGTCCTTGGCGAGGTCCAGGTCGAACGTCGAGCAGATGCGCGCGATCGATGGGAACAGCAGGCGTGGGTCGCCCTGCACCGTGCTCAGGTCGAGGTAGACGTGGGTGTCGTTGGTCGCCACCATGCGATCGAGGATCGCGCGGCTGACGACGTCGCGCGGCGCCAGTTCGGCCATCGGGTGTGCCGCGGCCATGAAGCGTTCGCCGTTGCGGTCGCGCAGCACGGCGCCGGCGCCGCGCACGACTTCGCTGATCAGGAAGCGCGACGCGCCGGCGATGTAGAGCGTGGTCGGGTGGAACTGCACGAACTCGCAGTCCGCCATGCGCGCGCCGGCGCGGAAGCACAACGCGTGGCCGTCGCCCGACGCGCCGGTCGGGTTGGTGGTCTCGCGATAGATCTGGCCGGTGCCGCCCGTGGCGACGATGCACGCTCGCGACTCGATCGCCAGTTCCATGCCGTCCTGCAGGCACAGGGCGCCGGTGCAGTGGCCGTCCTGCAGCACGAGGTCGCGCACGAACACGTGCGCGCGCACGGTGATGCGCGGATGCGCGTGCAGGGCTTCGATCAGCGCGCGCTGGATCTCCTGGCCGGTCGCGTCGCCGTTGGCGTGCACGACGCGGGCGTGGCTGTGGCCACCTTCACGCGAGACCTCGAGGCCGTCCGCCGGGCGACTGCACGCGTCGAAGCGCGTGCCGAGCCGCTGCAGCCACTCGACGGCGGCGGTGGCCGACTCGACGACCTCGCGCACGACGTCCGGTGAGGCGACGCCGGCGCCGACCCGCAGGGTGTCGGCGATGTGGGTCTCCAGACTGTCCGCGGCCAGCGTCACGACGGCGATGCCGCCCTGGGCCCAGGCCGTGTTGGTGTCGACCAGGTCGTCCTTCGCCAACAGCAGCACCTGCGCGCCGGCGTCGGCCGCGTGCAGCGCCGCGCACGCTCCGGCGATGCCCGAGCCGATCACCAGGACGTCGGTGCGCAGCAGCGGGGTCGTCCGCAGATCGAAGGGCGCGAGCCGGTGCGGGAAGTGCGGGACTGCGTGAGGGGCGTGCATGCGACCGGCCCGCGAAGGGTCACGGCGTGGCGTGGCCGTCGTCCGTCGTGGGGCCGGTCGTCGCGGGAACGGGCGCACCCTGCGGTGCCGTCGGGGCATCGTCCCGGTGCAGCCAGATCAGGATCGGGGCGGCGATGTACACCGACGAGTAGGTGCCGGTCACCATGCCGACGAGCATGCCGAACGCGAACGACTCGAGGTCCGAATCGCTGCCCCAGTTGACCGCGACCTGCGCGATGACGACCAGCATCGTCAGGCCGGTGGTCAGCACCGTGCGCGACAGCGTCTGGTTCAACGCCTTGTTGATCAGGCTGCGGAACGGTTCGTGGGTGCCTTCCCGCGCGTTGTCGCGCACGCACTCACGGATGCGGTCGTAGATGATGATCGTGTCGTTGACCGAGTAGCCGATGATCGTCAGGAAGCAGGCGATCATCGACAGGTTGATCTCGGCATGCACCCAGCCGAGGTGGTTGGCCAACACGACGATGCCGAACGAGACCAGCACGTCGTGGATCAGCGCGACGACGGCGCCGATGCCGTACTTGTACTCGTGGAAGCGCACGCGCAGGTAGAGCACGATCAGCACCCAGGCGAGGATCAGGGCGCCGATCGCCGCGTTGCGCAGGTCGTCGACCAGGCGGCCCTGGATCTCCTGTGCCTCGGGGAACGGATCGGACAGCCGCATCGGACCGCCCTTGGTGTCCTTCAGGTCGCCGAGAGCCGTGCGCGCGATCTCGAACAACTCCCAGTCGAGGGTGTTGGTCGGCGTCGTCCACTCGAGACGCAGGTCCTTGGCGACCGTCGCCGCCGCATCGTCGCCGAGCACGGTGACCTTGCTGCCCTTCAGGTTGGTGGTCACGTTCGTGGTCGCTTCGATCACGTTGATCGGCGAGCCGAAGTGCAGGTCGATCTGCGCGAACTGCAGGTTCCGGTTGCCGTCGGCGTTCGGCACCAGCATCGCGTCGTTGAACGCCGGCTTGACCAACTGGCCGGCGAACACGCGTCGCAACGACTTCACATAGGGCGGTTCGTAGGCTTCGGGCTTCGTATCGCCCGCCTTCTCGGCCGCGCGGCGCTGCTCGGTCCACTTGCTGCGATCCTGCTCGATGCTGGCCCGCTGGGTGTCGGTCAGCTTCAGCCGCACGTTGAACTCGGTCACGCGGCCGCTCGCGTCGGCCACGCCGACGGTGTTGATCTCCGCGTTGGTGTAGTCGGCGTGGAACTCGGGATCGCCGGCCAGGTGGTTACGGGCCTCGTCGGCGGTCATCGGTTGCGACACCACCATGCGCAGGTTGGCGCCGCCGGTGAAGTCGATGCCCAGCATGACCTCGCGCGGGACCTGGGTGAACGCGTAGACAAGCCCGGCGACGATCACCACCAGGCTGATCGTCAGGCACTTGCCGATGTGCTTGACGTAGTCGAGGTTCAGGTTGGTCAGGAACTGACGCGGGCGGTAGTTCGCCAGCAGGTTCCTGGCCAGCGCGTAGTGGAACAGCAGTCGGGTGACGAGGAACTGCGTGAACACCGTGGTGACGATGCCGACCATCAGCGTGACGGCGAAGCCGCGCACCGGGCCGACGCCGACGTTGAACAGCACGATGCCGACCAGGAACGTGGTGATGTTCGAGTCGAGGATCGCCGCCATCGCGCGCTCGAAGCCGGCGCGCACCGCCTGCAGCATCTCCTTGCCCTTGGTCAGTTCCTCGCGGATGCGCTCGTAGATCAGCACGTTGGCGTCGACCGCCATGCCCATCGTCAGCACGATGCCGCCGAGACCCGGCAGCGTGATCGTCGCTTGCATGAACAGCATCGCTGCGTAGAGCAGGAAGCCGTTCATCAACAGCGTGATGCAGGCGATCGTGCCGGCGATGCGGTAGTAGGCGAGCACCACCAGGAACACCAGCACGCTGCCGGCGATCAGCGACTCGACGCCGCGTTCGATCGCCTTGCTGCCCAGCTTCGGCCCGATGATCAGCTTGCTCTGCAGCTCCGGTTCGACGCGCAACGAGCCGGTGCGCAGCACCTTGACCAGCTCCTCGACCTCTTCCTTGGTGAAATCACCGTGGATCTGGCCGCGGCCGGGGATCTTGCTCTCGAAGCGCGGCGCCGACTTCACGTAGCCGTTCAGCACGATGGCGCTGCACTTGCCGATCCACTTCTCGGACCAGTCGGCGTAGTCGCTCTGCAGCGCGCCGACGATGCTGTAGGCTACCGCGAGACCGCCGTCCTGGCTGGTCGTGGCCTGCACGCCGGACGGCTCGAGGTCCTCGCCGCCGAAGTGGCGCTCGTGCATGTTCAGCGCCACGAGTTCCAGCAGCGACTGCTGGTTCGGCGGCAGCTTCTGCACCGCCTCCGGTACCAGGCCGTTGTTGTAGTCGGCGTCCGGGGAGACCTTCACCGTCGCTGGCGCGAGCAGCGGGATGTTGGCGTAGGACGTGTCCCACAGCTTCGCGTCCTGCGGCTTCGGCTTGACCAACCGCGGGTACCAAGCCAGGTTGCCGTACTGGATCGGACCCTGCACCGCGTCGCTGTTGAAGCGCCGGATCACCTGCGGATCGGCGAGCAGGTCCTTGCGGTTCTCGCCGGCCGCGAGCCAGGCGTTCAGGCGCGCCTTCTCGCCCTCCAGGTTGAACTTGACCGGGCCGCTGACGTAGTCGGCGTCGGCGACGATGCGCATCTCGAGCTTGCCGAGGTTGGCGATGCGTTCGAGGGTCTTCTTGAGTTCGAGGGGATCGTCGAAGTAGGGCAGCTCGATCAGGATGCCGCTCTCGCCGCTGCGCGTGACCAGTGGGTCGAGCGATCCGGTCGGGTCGATGCGCTCGATGATGACGCCGATCGTCTGCGCCATGATGGCATCGATCGAGGCGTTCTCCTTCGTCACGAGCGTCTCGAGCACGTCGTGCGGCACCTCGTAGCGCAGCTGCGTGCCGCCCTTGAGGTCCGGGCCCAGGGGGGGCTTGAGCATCAGGACACAGGCCAGACCCGCCAGCAGGGCGAGCACGACCAGGAACAACTGCCGACTAGCGTTCTCGAGCATGACGATATGGGGCTCGCCCGCAGGCGGTGCGCCGGAAGCCAAGTGCGCGGGGCGGCGCGAAGGCCGACCCACAGATACGGAGGTGGCGGCACACGGGGCCGCCGGAGACGGTTTCGACTACGCGGCGGTCCTCACTCGCTGGCGGGAGCGTCGGCCTTCGACAGGCCGCTGCCCTTGCCCGAGCGGGGATACTGCAGCTTGCCGAGGTTGGGCTTCAGGCGGGTCGCCTTGCCCTCGCGGTCGCGCAGGTAGAACAGCTTGGCACGGCGCACGATGCCGCGGCCCTTGACCTCGATCGTGGCGACGCGCGGCGAGTGCAGCGGGAACGTGCGCTCGACACCTTCGCCAGAGACCAGGCGGCGCACCGTGGCGACGCGGCGGATGCCGCTGCCCTTGAGCGCGATCACCGTGCCGGAGAACATCTGCACGCGCTCCTTGTCGCCTTCCTTGATCAGGTAGTGGACGTCCACCGTGTCGCCGATGCCGAAGTCGGGGATCTCGGCCTTCATGTGCTCGATCTCGAGCTGGTGCAGGATGTTCATTGGTCTGGCTTCGTTGCGCGCGGCGTGCCGCGTTTGGCACGCGTCGTCGGCAGGGGTTTCGGTTGCGGGTCTCGTTCTTTGTCTGTCGGGTCGGGAAGTCGGTGCTTGTGGGCGGTGAGCAGCTTGGCCTGCTGGTGCCGCCAGCGGGCGACCGCCGCGTGATCGCCGGACAGCAGCACGTCGGGGACGGGCATGCCGCGGAACTCACGCGGACGGGTGTATTGAGGGTAGTCCAGCCATTCGCCTTCGAACGATTCGAGCACGGCGGACTCGGCACAGCCGAGCACACCGGGGATCAATCGCACCGCGGCTTCGAGCATGCACAGCGCGGCGAGTTCGCCGCCGGCCAGCACGAAGTCGCCGAGTGAGACCTCCTCCCAGGCGAAGCCCGCGCGGATGCGTTCGTCGTAGCCTTCGTAGCGTCCGCACAGGAACAGCAGCCGCTCGCGCTGGCTGAGTTGCCGTGCCTTCGGCTGATCGAACGTGCGACCGCGGGGGCAGAGCAGGACTTTGTGGAAGGGACCATGCGTCCGCTCCACGTCCTCGATGGCGTCAAAGATCGGTTCGGGTTTCAGCACCATGCCCGGCCCGCCGCCGAACGGTCGATCGTCGACCGTCCGGTGCGGGTCGAAAGCGAAGTTCCGGAAGTCGACGAGGTCGACCCGGAGCTTGCCTTGGGCCTGAGCGATCCCGAGGATGCTCTCGTCCAGGTAGGGCCGGATGGCCTCCGGAAAGAGTGTCAGGATGGCGCAGCGCAAGGTGCCTTGCCGCGAAGAAAGGTCGAGCAGACTACGGTGCGCCGGGGGTGCCGGTCAAGATGACGCATGGCCGGAAGCGGGTGGAGTTCGCTAGGCTTGCGGCATGTTCACCGGGCTCGTGCAGGCGATCGGCACCGTGGTGGAGCGCGCAACGACCCCGGACGGAGCCCGGTTGCGGGTCGACCTCGGCGCGTTGCCGGGGCCGTTCCGGCTCGGCGACTCGATCGCGCTGTCGGGAGTCTGCTGCACCGTGATCGGCCTGGAGGGCGGGGTGGCGGCGTTCGACCTCAGTTCGGAGACCCTGGCCCGGACCTGGCTGGGCCGGGCCGTTGCCGGTGAGCGGCTGAACCTGGAAGGCGCCCTGCGCGCGGGGGATCCGCTCGGCGGGCACCTGGTGCAGGGCCATGTCGACGGCACCGGCGAGGTGGTGGCGGCCCTGGATCCGGCGGCGGGCGGCGAGCTGTGGGCGCGGCTGCCGCGGGAGCTGCAGAGATACTGTGTCGAAAAGGGCTCGATCACGCTCGACGGGGTGTCGCTGACGATCGCCGGCCAGCGGGACGGGGCGGTCGGCATCGCCGTGATCCCGCACACCGCGCAGGTGACGACGCTGGGGCGCAAGGGGGTCGGGGAGCCGTTGCACGTCGAGGTCGACGTGCTGGCCAAGTACGTGGAGAAGATGCTCGCCGCGCGCGGGCTCGGCGGCTGACCCCGGAACGCGGTTGGGGGACAGGCGCTGGGGGGCGGCCATGAAGCCCTCCTCCCTGCGGTCGTCCCCCCGTCGCCTGGGTCTGTTCATCGCCACACTGCTGCTGCCGGTCCTGCTGTCGAGCTGCATCACGTCGGCGCTGTGGAGCTCGGACGACGAGGACACGACCTGGGGCCAGCAGCAGGACGACGGCGACACGTGGGGGGAGTTCCTGGGCAAGCTCGCCCTGACGCCGTTCACCCTGGCCTTGGACTGCGTGACCCTCGGCGTGCAGGCCTGGTTGTTCGGCGACCACGACGACGACGACGAGCCGCGGCGGCAGAACTGCTGCCACCGGCGCTGAGGCGTGGTCAGCGGCGTTTGCCGGTGATCAGGTCGTAGCGCGTGCCTGGCTCGAGGTGGATCGGATTCGGCCCGAGCGACGCGCCGCGAGCTGGATGGACCGTCACGGGCGATGTGCCCAGCACCTCCAGTTCGCTGCTGCGCACGATGGCGGCGGCGTCCTGTGGCAAGGCGATGCGGTGAACCTGCGGCACGCATTCCCACAGCGCGCGGAGCCTGCGACGGACGTCCGCGCCTGCGTCGATGAACTCCGGGTCGCCAGCATCGATGACCGCACAGCCGGGTAGGAGACCGAGACCGGGTTCGTACGAGATCTCCGGACGGGTCGAATCGATCGCCCAGGTGATGTCGCCGAACGGAGCCGACCATCCCGTGACGCCACCGCCGACCACGCCACCGCGCGCGAGCATGCCACGAAGCGCCGCCGCTGCCGCCGAGTCGTTCGCCAGCGTGGTGTGGTCGAACCATGCGGCGTCGGCAGTCTGCAGGCAGGCGAGGTCCTCCGGTGGCATGGCATCCACGTACCTGGCGGGCCCCGCGGCCACGTGGCGTACGTTCCGTGCGCCGAGTTGCTGCAGCAGATGCACGAAACTGTCGTCGAACGGCGCCTCGACTGGGGAGTGGGCGACGTCGAAGACCACGATCTTGGCATCGGCGCCGCCGGCGAGTTCGAGGAAGCGCTCGGCCGTGCTGGCCTGGTTCCCTCGGCCGCCCAGCACCAGTGTTCCCGTTGCAACCTTGGGCGGCGCGAAGGTCGTGGGCAACTCCCAGGACGCGCGCAGGCTCGCGGCTCGCTGCCAGCTGCGCAGATCCTCCGCGTGCGGCCCGGCGGCGAACTCCTGCACCACCTCGGCGTGCCCGTTGCCCGCTGGCAGCACGAGTAGGACCTTCGAGGCGCCGACGACCTGCAATTCGTCGCCGTGCACGACCGCCGCGGTGCTCTCGTCGACGCCGATGCCGAACAGCCCCGGATGCAGCGCCAGCGCCCGCAGCAGCCGCGGCAGCCGCTTGCGCTTCAGGAAGTGCTGGTCGCTGATCGCGCCGGGCACGAAGTCGAAGCCGGTCGCCATGATCGGCGGGTCCATGCCTTCCTGGATCATCGTGCGGGTCTGGATCGCGGTGCCGGCCGATGTGCCGCCGATCACGCCGCCGCGCGCGAGCAACGCCATCAGTTCCTTCTCGACGCGCGTGCCGAGGTAGGCGCTGGCGAGCCGGTCCTGCGCGCCGCCGGTGATCCAGACGCCGGTCGCGCGAGCCAGCGGTGTGCAGAACGCCTCGTCGTCGGCCACCGCGCGGTCGCGCGTGTGCAGCAGTGTCACCTCGGCGCCGGGCAGCCGTTCGCGGTAGAGCCGCAGCGTGTCCGCGTTCTCCTTGTCGTCGTCGGCGGTCTCGCTCGCGGTTGGGATCAGCACGACCTTCGCCTTTGCCCCGCCGGCGAGTTCGTGAAAGCGCGCGAAGATCTCCGGCGGCAGCTTGCCGCCGCCGGCCAGGATGCGTGTGCCCCGCATGGCCGCCGGATCGAGCGGCGCCGCGGTTTGCGCGACGAGGGTGGCAGCGAACAGCAATACGATCGTCAGGCAGCGGCGCATGCGGCGAGGATAGCGCGCGTCAGCCGCTGCCGCCCCTGGATCACAGCCGCGGCACGACCAGGCTGTCGACGATCGGCCGCGCGCCGGTCAGCAGGTTGGAACGGAACGTGATGCGGAACTGCAGGTTGAGCAGGCCGTCGGCGATGCTCGGCGAAGCCGACCACGCGGTCGCGGTTGTGTCGAGCGCCGAGTCGGAGCCGCGGTACTGGATCGCGATCGAGGTGCCCAGGGGCAGCGACTTGGCGACGATCGGTGTGCCGAAGGCGAGCAGGTTGGGGTTTGCGTACTGCCATGGCGACACCAGATCGGTGACGGCGCGCGTGAACTCGATCTGGCAACGAATGCCAACGGCGCGGCGGCGTGGGACATGCGGCGAGTATTGCAGACGTCGTGCCGGGCAACGGGGCCGGTGCCGTTGCTTCGCGCGAGGGGTGTGGAACCGCTACGCTCCGCGGTGTGGCTCCTGCCGCCGACGATGCGCCGCTGATCCTGTTCGATGGCGAGTGCAACCTGTGCAACGGCGCGGTGCAATTCGTGCTGCGCCGCGATCCCAAGGCGCGGTTCCGCTTCGCGTCGCTGCAGTCCGATGCCGGGCGCAAGGTGATCGGAGCCGTCGCTCCGGGTGTGACGTTGCCGGACAGCATCGTGGTGGTGCACCGCGGACGGCTCCGCACGAAGTCGGCAGCGGCGCTGGCAATCGCGCGTGGCATGCGCTGGCCGTGGCCGCTGGCCACCGTCTTCTGGCTGATACC
>JBGARS010000057.1:0-34702 GCA_044230075.1 Planctomycetota bacterium
GCGCAGCGACTCCCCGACGCTGAATCGATAGCTGACGCGGCACGGCCTCCTGTCGCCGTGACCCGTTCGACGCCGGACCATGGCAGCGCTGCCATGGTGGCGCCACCAGGAATGGTCCCGGCGCCGACCCGGCACCCGACAGCCGGCGCCCATGCCATCGGCCTCGCACCCCGGCGAGCCGCTTGGCGCGTCGCTTGCGACTGTGCGCGTGGACACTCCGGCAACCCTCGCGGCCGCGCCTTCACCTGGGGCGCGGCCGCGAGTCTGTACCGAGCAGGGTCCGAACGAACGCTTCGGACCTCGTTGCCGGCGGCGACGCCCCTACTATGGGGCGCATGCGTCTGCTGTTGTGCACTGGCACCTTGCTGCTGTTCGCGGCCTGCGGCGAGCACCGAAAGCCCGCCCCCCAGGACCCCGCCGGCCAGAGCCCGCCGGCGCTCGAACACGACTACGGCGTGATCCCGCACGGCGAGACGCGGCAGCACGACTTCGTGCTGGATGTCGCCGCGCTGGGCCCGGGCTACATCCCCCTGCACGTGCAGCTCGACTGCTCCTGCGGCCGCGCCGAATTGCTGCTGCGCCGCGCCGATGGCAGCGAACGCAAGGTCGACGGCCGGCCCGTGGCGGACAACGTGCCCATCGCCGGCGAATCGGTCGTCGCGCGGGTCGAGATCGACACGCGCAGCCGCGAAGCTGTCGACCTCCCGCACACCGTCAGCCACGGCTACGTCGTGCTGCAGGCAGTCGACGACCGGGCCGGCGCCCGGCGCGTGAGGTGGCCGCTGCTGCTGCGTTTTGGCGTCGATGCGCCGGTGGTGCTGCAGCCGTTCGCGGCACTGGACTTCGGCCGCGTGCCGACCTGTCGGCCGGGCGAAGTGATGACGACCCTGCGCGGCGACGAGAACCACCCGACGCTCACCTTCGGCCGGGTCGTCGCGAGCGATCCGCACCTCGAACCGGTGCTGGAGCCGAGCGACGGCACCACCGTGTTGCGCGTGCGATGCCGGCCCGACGAACTCGGCAACCACCGCGCCGTCGTCAGCGTCGAGACGAATCTGCCGGGCTACGTCGTGCAGCTGGATGCCACGTGGAAGGTCGTGCCCGACCTCGAGGCGGTGCCGATGGCGAAGATCTCGTTCCGCGCCGACCTGCGCCGCGAACAGACGGCCGACGAAGCCGAGGGGCAGTTCGTGGTCATCACCGACCACGACGTTTCGCGCCCACCGGAGTTCACCGTGCACGCGCTCGTCGACGGCGCCGGCCAGGACGCGAGGCCGAGTTTCGCCGTCACGTTCCAGCCGGTGCCTGGGCAGGCGCGGCAGCAGCGCCTGCAAGTTCGCTACCTCGGCGGCCAGCCGGAGGGTTTCCGGGGCCGCATCGTGGTCGGCAAACCCGGCCCCGACGGGCCACTTCTGCCGATCGATCTCGTAGCCTTCCCGACCCGCGATTCATGATGCACTTCCGTCCCGTCGTCGTGCCCGCCCTGTGCGTGCTGCTCACCGCCACCACGACGCTGTTCACGCAGTGCACCGAGAAGGCACGCACCGGCCACGCCACGAAGGCCGCCGCGGCGCCGACCATCGGCGAGCCGGTGCGCCTGCTGATCTCCGGTTCGATGCTCGGCCGCCTCGAACCCTGCGGCTGCGCCAGCGGCCAGCTCGGCGGCCTCGCGCGGCGCATGCAGCACATCGGCGAACGCCGCTCCTACGACGTGCTGCTCGAAGGCGGCGACCTCGTCGACGGCAACTCCGAGCTCGACGTGCTGAAGTTCTTCACCGCCGTGCAGGTGCTGACCGGCATGCAGCACCCGTACGATGCGCTCGGTGTCGGCCCGAAGGACCTGCAGCTGCCGCTCGACGAGTGGAGCGCGTTCCTCGCCGGCGCCCAGGTGACGGCCGCCGACCTCGAGAGCTCGCGGGAAGACTGGCCCGCGCGCCCGTTCGTCGAAAAGGACGTGCGCGGCCAACTGGTGCGCATCACGTCCTTCACCCTGTCGCTGCCGAAGTCACTGCAGGTCGACGACGCACCGGTACGTCTGCTGCCGCCGACGGCAGCCTGGCAACGCGCCCTGGCCGGCGTCGGCGAACAGACGCTGCGCATCCTGATGCTGCAGTGCAACGACACGACCGCGCGCGCCCTGGTGCCGACCCTGACGCCACCGCCGGACCTCGTCGTCTGCTGCGACGAGGGCCACCTCGAACCGGCCAGCGAGGTCGAACACATCGGCACGGTGCCGATGGTGTTCGCCGGCATCCGCGGCCGCGTGCTGCTCGAGGCCTCGTTGCTGCGCGCGCCGAACGGGCCGCAGGTCGCGATCGACCTGGTGCCGCTGGCCGGCAGCAAGACGCTGCCCGGCGGCGGCGGCGATCCGGACGTGAAGGCGGTGCTGCTGTCGCACCGCAACCAGGTCAAGCAGGACCAGGTGCTCGAACACCTGGCGCGGCAGACGCCGACGGCGAGCGGCGCCGCCTACGTCGGCAGCGAGAACTGCCGCACCTGCCACCCGACGGCCTACGAGGCCTGGACCAAGAGCCATCACTTCCACGCCTGGGAGACGCTGCAGAAGGCCGAGGCCGACCCCAAGCGCTACGGCTGGCCGGTCACGCACTACCCGGACTGCGTCGGTTGCCATGTTGTCGGCTACGGCGAGCAGACCGGCTTCGTGTCGTTCGACGAGACGCCGCAACTGGCCGCTGTCGGCTGCGAACGCTGCCACGGTCCCGGCAGCGACCACCTGCAGAACCCGAACACCAACAAGATGGGCATCCTCGGCGGCCAGGCGGCGTCGGTGCTGTGCACGCACTGCCACGACTTCGAACAATCCCCCGACTTCGTCTACACGGACCGGTGGGCGAAGATCCAGCATGGGCGTGAGCCGAAGTGACGTAGCGCCGCCTGGGGGGGCGTTCGCGCGCGATCGAGGCGCTCCACCGGCCCCGCGCCACTGAGGCGCGCGCGCCTACTTCGTCGCGATGCGATCGAGCGACTGGCGGTGCTTCTCGGCGAACACCTGGTGGAAGTCGACGCCGTCGACGAAGTCCAGGCGCGAATCGCTGGGCCGGCGGCTCAGCAGTTCGGCGTCGATCAGGTTGAAGACGATCTCGCCGAAGTCGGATGGCGCGCGCACGCCCCATCGTTCGAACACCAGCTCCGCCATCGGGCCGAACTGATCGGCGGCGTATTCCTTGATGCCGATCAGCAGCTCGCGGCCACCGACGTGGCGGTCTTCGCCGGTCTTCGCCTCGCGGCCGAGGTGCGACATCGTGAAGTCGAGCGCATCGAGCACGAAGTAGTACGCATTGCGCGAGAAGCGCCGGTCGCGCTTGCGCACTGCCTGGATCGTGTCTTCGAGCAGGTCCTGTTCAGCTGCAGCCATCGAAACGGTTCCTCCGGGGACGACTCGGAGCGTGCATGCCCGCGATATCGGCCGATCTGGAACCGCCCTTGAGCACGACCGAGTGACCGCTCGCTCGTGCTTCCCCCACTGCCACCGCACCCTCGACTACGCACCTCGACACTCGAGCAGACACGCCGTGAGCACCTGCTCGGGCGGGATCAGGAGATCGAGATCCCGTTCGGCTGCCAACGTCGATTCGAGCCACGTAGTCCATGGTTCGGCGGAGAAACCAGGGTAGGAGGGCGCATCGACGGCTGCAAGGGCGTCGCGCCCGGCGACCAGTTCGGCGCGCAGCAACCAGAGGAACAGACGCGAGGCCTCGATCGCCATACGCCCGTCGCTCGCCCCCTTCAGCACCGCGCCCGCGGTGGCCAGCGGACGCAACCCATTGGTGGTCGCCAGGAGGGTACGAACCAGATCATGGAGGTGTACCGCCTGTTCGGTGCAGGCCACGAGGGCGCGGCCGAGACTGCCGCCGGCCACGCGCAGGGCATCTTCGTGGTGCGGGGACCGCTCGGGAATTCTCGACTGAAGTTCGCGCCGGAGGGTCGCCTCGTCGAGTGGCAACACCCGCAGCCTCTGCACCCGCGAGCGCACCGTCGGCAGCAGTTCTTCGGGCTGCCGTGCCTCCAGCAGCAGGAACGTCGCCGCACCGGGCTCCTCGAGCGTCTTCAGCAGCGCGTTCTGCGCCGGCTCTTCCATGTGGTCGGCATCGGCGATCGTCAGCACCCGCGCGCGCCCTTCGACCGCGTGGCGCAGCAGCAGTTCCTGCACCGCCCGCACCTGGTCGACCTTGATCACATGGAAGCTCTTGCCGTTCTGCTTGCGATCGTCGTCGTCGTGCGCGCGATCGAGGATGTGCAGGTCGGGGAACACACCGACTGCGACTCGCATGCAAGTACGACACACGCCGCACGGCTCTTCGGTGTCGAGCGCCGACGGGCACAACAACGCCGCGGCCAACCAACGCAGCACCGTCGTCTTGCCGATGCCGCGCCCCCCCTCGACGACGAGTGCATGCGGCAGGTCGAGCCGCCGCGCCCGACGCACCCACTGCACCAGCGTCGGCCCCTGCCCGAGCGGTCGCAGCAGTCGCGCGCTGCCCGCCGGTGCCGACTGCGCGGCAGACGCCGCCGTGCTGCGGCCCTCGCGGATCCACCGTGCGCTCACGCCAACATCTCCGTCAGCTGCGTGCGCAACTCGGCCTGCACCTCGTCGAACGTGCGCCCCGCGTCGATGCGCCGCGCGCGCACTTCGAGTTCACACGCGCGCACGAACCCGGCGCGCACCCGTTCGTGGTAGCCGACACCCCTGGCCTCGATGCGGTCTTCGGTGCGCGAGTGGCGCCGCGTCGCCGCCGTGTCGGTGGCCACGTCGAGTACGAAGATCGCGTCGGGAAGGTGCTCGCCGTGCACGGCGCGCGTCAGGTCGAACACCTGGTCGACGGGCAGTCCGCGCTCGACGGCCAACGACTGGTAGACGAGCGTCGACAGGTAGCAGCGCTCGGCGATGACGACGTCGCCGCGGCGCACGGCCGGCCCGATGACGTTCACGACCAGTTCGGCGCGTGCAGCCGAGAACAGCAGCGCCTCGGTGATCGGCCGCAGTTCGCCGGTCGACTTCGCCAACAGCAACTGGCGCAGCGCCTCCCCCACCGGCGTCGAACCCGGCTCGCGCACGTGCACGACGCCGTGGCCCTGCTCGCGCAACCACGCCGCCAGGGCGACCGCCTGGGAACTCTTGCCGCACCCGTCGGGGCCTTCGAGCACCACGTAGGTCACAGCAGGCCCTCGAGCTGGCGCCGCAGGTCCGCCGACGCTGCCATCTCCTGCTGCAGGGAGCACACCATGTAGCTGACGGCGGCGCGCGTGCGACCGTTGAGGAAGCGGCCCACCTCGCTGCCGCGCAGCCCCTGCTGCAGGCACAACATCGCCACGACCTTGCGGGCGCGGCTCAACGCGCGCCCCTGGCCCTTGCCGAGCAGGTCGTCGGCGGTGACGCCGAACCGGGTGGCGACCTGGTCGCGCACGCGGGCGAACACGCGCCCCGGGTCGATCAGCTCGAGATACTTCGGCGGCAGCGTGGCGCCGCGCGAGCGCGCCCATGCGGCGCGCAGCTCCGGGAACGTGCCGTTGCACTGTTGCGCCAGCGATTCGACGACCGTCGCGCGGCCGTTGCGCGACGGCGCGCCTTCGAGCGCTCGCAGATAGCGCAGACGCCCGATCGGCCCGGGCCGGTCGACGCTGGCGACGAACCCCGCCAGCAGGCGGGTCGTCAGCACCGGATCCAGGTCGCGCACGTCCTTCGGATGCCAACGCGCGGCGAACAGGGTCGGCGCCGGCAGGGTTTCGCGTTGCTCCAGGATCCCGACCAGGAACTTCTGCAACTTCGGCTTGTCGGCGATGCGGTGCACCTCGTCGACGACCAGCGCACGATCGCGCACCAGCTCTTCGCGCAGCGCTTCGACCCGGCGTTCGTGGTGCGCCGACTGGAATGCGGCGAACAGCGCCGGCAGGTCGAACCACATCACGGGCGCCGTCAGCTGCGCCCGCCACCAGCGCAGCAGGAAGGTCTTGCCGGTGCCGCTCGGGCCGTGGAACAGGAACAGGTTCGACGGCAGCGGCCGGCGGGCGGCGAGGCTGGTCAGCACCAGGTGCGCCGTGCGGTTGCCGTCGTCGACGACGGGTTGCTGCGGCGAGACCTCGAGGGCATCGAAGCGGTGCACCTCACGCGCCTGCAGTTCGACGGTCAGCGCCGTGCCGAAGTCGGCCGACAGCAGCTCCTGCAGCAGCGGCCGGAACAGGGCCCGCACGCGGTCCGCACACAGGCGGTTGGGCGCCTCCAGGTAGACCGCGCTGCGTTCCAGCAGCACCGGCCGCAACTCCGCCAGCCAGGCCGTGTAGGCCGCTTCGCCCGCCCGCTCGCGCAAGAGCGGCAGGACACGCGTCCAACAGTCCTCGAGCACTGGCAGCATGGGCCTTGTGGATGGCGCCCGACGGTCGGGCGGAGGGCCAACGCTAGCAGGTCGTCAACGGCCTCGCCACTCTTGCTGCAGCGCCGCGGCGTCGGTCGCGGCGTCGGTTCCGGACGCGTCGGCGGTGATCCTGGCCAGCAGTGCGGCGGCACGCTCCCCGTCGCCGATGGCATGACGGATCTTCGCCGCCCGCAGCCACAACTGGCCGCGTTCTTCCCGCTGCGGCGTCGCGTCCCCGTCCGGCCGTTCGGCGCCGCGCGCCAGGTAGCGCCGGTCCATCGACGGCAGCACGGCGGCGGCGACCTCGAACTCGAGCGCGGCCTGCGCGCGCTTGCCGAGGGTCTCGTAGGCCTCACCGAGCCGCGTGTGCAGTTCGCGGTCGAACGGATCGATGCGGTTGCACTCGACCAGGTACTGCGCCTGGCCCGCGATGTTGCCGGACTCGCGCTCGAACTCGGCCAGCTGGTAGCGCGGCGTGAAGGCACGCGCCGTGCGCCGGCAGAACGACTTCATCTCCATCTGCGCACGCGTGCTGTCGCCCTGTTCGCGGTAGAGCCGCGCCAGCCGCAGCTCCGGCGCCACGCCCTGCTCGGTGCAGGACGGCCAGCACGCCTTGGCCCGTTGCCACTGCGCCGCAGCGCCCTCGCTGTCGCCGGCGGCCAACAGCGCGTCACCATACGCGAGCCGTGAGTCGAAGTCGTCGGCGCCACCGGCGAAGCCGCGCCGCCAGAACTCCATCGCCGGCTCGTGCTCCTTGCGCCGCCGCATCATCTCGGCGCGGACCAGCATCGCCTGGGCGTGGTCCGGGTCGGCGCGCAGCACCTCGGCCAGCCAACGCCCGGCGTCGACCGGGTTCTCGCGCTGCAGGCAGGCCCATGCCAGGTCGATGCGCACCTGCAGGTTGCTGCGGTCCTGCGCCGCCCGCACCAGCAGCCGCTGCAGCGCCGCCTCGTCGAAGCGCTGGACCATGCGCATGCCGCGCAGCTTGTCCTTCTCGACGAACTCCAGCAGCTGCGCGTCGAACTCCGCCGAGCTGATGCCGAGCGCCTTCTGGAACGCATCCTCGGTGTCGAGGTCCTCCCCGAATGCGCGCAGCAACGCCAGCGCCTTGGCGAAGCCGTGCTGTCGCGCGAGCAGCTCGACGATCAACCCGCCCTGGTAGTAGCCGAACAGGATGCGCGGGCCGCGGAACAGCCGGTTCAGCAACCGCACCGGCGGGATGTCCCGGTTGTGGAACGCATCGAACAGCTCGCGATCCATGCCGCGTTCCCAGGTCGGGTCGCGCATCTTCTCCTCGTAGACGGAGAAGCCCTCGGTCAGCCAACGCGGCACGCGGTGGTTGCTGATGCCCAACGTCAGCACGTGCGTGTACTCGTGCCACGCCGTCGCCTCCCACATGAAGTCCTGCTTGCGCAGGTCGGCGTCGACCGGCGACACCAGCGTGATCAGGCGCCCGAAGCACGCGCCGAGCGCGGTGAAGCCGCGGAAGCCGATCGTGCGCACCGAGAAGTCGTCCCAGGTGTGCAGCACCTCGACCTTCGTCGACTGCTCGGGCTGCCAGCCGTACTTCGCGCCCAGCACCTCGGCCGCCTCCAGCTGGATCGGCATCAGGTAGGCGCGCAGCACTTCGGCGTCGTCGCGATGCAACTGCAGCCGGAAGTTGTCGTGTTCGACCACGGTGTACTCGGTGTCGAGCAGCTGCTGCACGGCCAGCGAGTTGTTGCGCCATGGATCGACGATGCCGGGCGCGAGTGCTTTCGCGCGTTCGAGCAGTTCCTTCGCCCTGCCGCCATTGCCGGTGTAGACCGATGCGCGCGCCATGCCGTGCAACGTCGCGATGTCGTCGGGCGCCGCCGCCTGCGCCGCGGCGTAGAACGGCAGCGCGTCGGCGAACCGGTACAGCGCGACGAGGTGGTCCGCGAGGGTGCGGTCGGCGACGGGCCAACCGGGGTCGCCGGCCAGCGCGCGGGCGCGGAAGGCGGCATAGGCGTCCTGGTCGTGCAGCAGCCACGCTGCCGCAGCCCGATGGCACAACGTCTCCCGGTCGTTCGGATCGATCGCCAGCGCCGTGTCGAACATCGCCACCGAATCGCGGTAGCGGCGGTCGTCGAGCACGTTTGCCCCGCGCAGCGTGATCGCCGCCACGCAGCGTGGGTTGCGGTCGAACACGCGGTCGAGGAAACGTTCGGTCTTGCTCGCGTCGAGCACGCCATTGGCACTGCGCACGCGGTACATCGCCAGCAGCGCCTGCTCGAGGTCCCCGCTCTGCTCGAGCACCTTGTTCAGGTCCTTCTCGCCGCTCGGGAATCCCATCGCCTCGCCGTAGGCCTCGAACTTCAGGATGCCCAGCGTGATGCGGGCCTCGGGTCGATCGGGCACGAGCCGCATGCTGTCCACCAGCGCCTGGCTCGCCGCCTCCAGGTTGTCGCGACCGCCGAGCCGCCACAGCGAACGGCCGCGGAACGCTAGCTGCAGGCCGTCCTCGGGCACGGGCTGTTCGACGTTCTGCTGCCAGACCTCTCGCGCGCGCTGCCGCTGGCCGTCGCGCTGGAGCACCTCGCCGAGTTCGTGCCGGGCCTGCAGGTCGGCGGCGGAGCGCTGCACGAGTTCCTGCAACAGCTGCGCTGCCGCGCCGTAGTCGCCGAGCCGCGCGATGGTCTCGGCGTGCAACAGCATCGCGTCGCGCGACTGCCGGAACGCCGCCGTCGCCGCGGCGAACGCGTCGCGCACCTTCTCGTACTCGCCGTGCCGCAGGTCGATGTCCAGCAAGCCCAAGTTGGCGCCGTCGACGACCGACGAGGCAGGCCGGGCAGCCTCGGGCTCCTCGGCCGCAGCGTCGAGGATCTCCTCGAACGCCGCGCGCGCCGCGCTGAGTTCGCCCTTCGTCAGCTTGCGTTGCCCGTCCTGCAGCAGGAACTCGTATTCGCCGGGCTCTGCCGGCTGCTGCGCCGCCAACGGCAGCGCGAGCGCCGCACCGAGCCACCACGGGAGACCACCCGACCACCGTCGCACGCCGATCATCGTCGACGACGATAGCCGGTCGCGGCGCCAGGTGTTGGCGCCAAACGCCGGCTATGCTCCACCCCGCCGGCGACCGCGCCGTCGACCATGAGCCAGACCGAGTTCTATCGCGGCGTCGCCGCAGCGGCCGCCGCCTTGGCGACCACCACGCCGGCGACGCCCGCAGCGCAGCGGGCCGCAGCGGTGCACACGGCGCTGGCGCCGCTGTTCGCGGCCACGTCGGCGGCCGCGTCGCGTGCCTGTCGACGCGGCTGCGACCATTGCTGCCATCTGCCGGTCGGAGTCACCTTCGGCGAAGTACTGCAGTTGCTGGCCGCCGTCCAGGAGCAGGGTCCCCTGCCGGCGCGCGTCGCCGCGGCGGCGCGACGGACCGCAGGCACGCCGTGGGACCGTCTGGTCGGCCAGCCGTGCCCGTTGTTGGCGGACGGCGCCTGTGCGGTGCACGCCGCCCGGCCGCTGCCCTGCCGGGCGCTGGCCAGCAGCGATGCGGACGCTTGCGCCCGGGCGTTGCACGCGCCCGTGGTGGTGCCGTTCGATGGCGACGCGATGTGGCGCGGCCTGGGCGCTGGCGACGTGCTGGCCCAGGCCGAAGCGCCTGCCGGCCACCGGGAACTGCGCAGCGCGCTTGCCGGCGTGCTGGCCGCTCCACCTGCGGGCCGCGCGGTCGCATTCCTGGCCGCACGGGCCGTCGGCGACCAACCGGCGCGGGCGTGAACCGCGTCAAGCGCGCGGCTTGATCTCCTCGAACTGTTCGATCGCGGTGCGCCAGTCGGCCGGCACCGGACACGGCCGCATCTGCGCATCGACGAACACCAGGCTCGCGTGCGCGGTGACCAGGGTCTCGGCGCCTGCCCGCACCTCGTAGTCCATCTGGAAGCTGGTGGTGCCCAGCTTGCCGGTGCGCACCGCGACCTCGAGGTTCATGCCCAGCCGCCCGGGTCGCTGGAACTTCACCGTGGCCTCCGCCAGCACGAACGGCACCGCGTGGTCGGTCACCAGCCCGAGGTGCTGGAAGTAGAGATAGCGGGCCTGCTCCATGAGGCTCAGGAACACTGCGTTGTTGACCACGCCGGCCGAATCCACGTCGGCCCAGCGCAACGGAACAGCCGTATCGAAGCGGAAGAACATGGGCGGTATCGTGCGCGGCGGGGGCTCCGGAATCGATGCCCACCCGGAGCGATCGTCGACCTCGTTCGTCCTGCACCGCGCATGCACCAGATCCAACTCCTGTTGCCGGCCGTGACCTGCATCCTGCTGACGGCCAGTCGCACCGCTGCCCAGAGCACCCCGGGTGGCCTGGTCGAGCGCAGCTCCGCCGTGCTCCAGGTCGTCGAGCCCGACGCCAACGAGCGCGACCTGCGCATGACACCGGTAGTCCGTGCGGTGCAGCGCACCCAGGACAGCGTCGTCAGCATCTACATCCAGGCGCCGCAGGTGGCGGCGCTCGGCGGCCCGATCACCGAGGGCCAGGGATCCGGCGTGATCCTCGACGAACACGGGCTCGTGATCACGAACTGGCACGTCGTGGCGCCGGTGCTGCAACAGGACCGGCAGCAGCGCCTCGAACTGGCCGCCAAGATGCGCGATGGCCGCACCCGCCCGGCGCGCGTATTGAGTTCGTCCGCGAACCGCGACCTGGCGCTGCTGCAACTGGCCCTCGAGCCCGGTGAGACCGTGCGCCCCGCCGAGATCGGTCGTTCCGGCAACCTGATGATCGGCGAGACCGTGATCGCGATCGGCAACCCGCAGGGCCAGGCCAACACCGTCACCAGCGGCGTGCTGTCGGCCGCGGGGCGCACGATCCAGGTCCGCACGCCCGACGGCGTGCGCAGCTACTCCGACCTGCTGCAGACCGACGCGGCGATCAACCAGGGCAACAGCGGCGGCGCGTTGCTCGACATCACCGGCAAGCTGATCGGCATCAACAATGCGATGGCGATGGGTGCCGAGAACATCGGCTTTGCGATCCCGATGGACGTCGTGCGCGAAGTGTTCGGGCACGAACTGCTGCAGAGCGAGAGCTTCGCCTCGTCCGCCGATGCGGCATGGCTCGGCATCGACATCGGCGAGGCCGATGGCAATGTCGTCGTCACGGGTGTCGCTGCTGACAGCCCGGCGGCAGCAGCCGGGCTGCGCAGCGGCGACGTGCTGACCGCGATCGCCGACCAGCCGGTGCGAACGCCACTCGACTACCTGCGCCAGCTCGTCACGGCGAAGCCCCGCGAACCCCTGTCGCTGCGACTGCGACGGGCCGGCAAGGAACTGCAGATGCAGCCCGTGCCAATCCAACACTCCGCGGCGGTGACGCTGGCGACGATCGGCGCCGAGTTCGAGGAGATCGGTGCAGAACAGGACTCGGCGCTGGTCCGCAAGGCGACGTTGGCGTTCTACCGCGACAAGAACATGTGGCGCGTGCCGCTGTTCCCGGCCGTGCTGCGCATCACCGCCGTACAAGCCGACTCGCCGGCAGCCGGCATCGGCCTGCAACCGGGCGACGTGATGTTGGCGGTCTACACGCAGGGACGACTCGGCATGCGGGAGGTGCCGGTCACGGCGCTGAGCGACTTCTCCGCCCTGCTGGGACAACAGCGTGGCCGCAACCTGCGCATCGCGATCCTGCGCGGCGACGACGACCTGACCGGCACGCTCGACGTGCGCGGCGCCGCACAACGGTGACCGCCACCGGCCGGACATCAGCGCCACACCCATTCGCAGCGCGCCACCAGCGTCCATGCGGTCGGCAGATCCGGATCGTCGGGCAGCAGCGCCTTGGCCAGGTGGCCCTGCGTGCCGCCGTGCCGCAGCAGCCGCGCCACTTCGTTGGCCGGCAGTCCATCGAGCAGCAGCAGGGCGCGCGGGTCGCCGCGAGCACCGTGCACGGCGAACACGTCGCCGCCGGCCACGCGCCAGTGGGTCGGCACGCCGGTGTGGGTCGCGGCAATGCGCGCCAGCAGTGAGCGCTGCACGTCGCCCAAGCACTGCAGCAGGCCCGCATCGGCACGCCGCCGCAGGTGTGTCGCGAGCGCCGGCAGCACGATGCCGCCGGTGATCCAGGCCCGCTCGAGGTAGACGCCGTTGCCGACCTCGCCTTCGCCGAACCGGAAGGTGTGGGCGCTCGCGTCGTGGCGCCCGGCGATCGCCGCCGCCAGTCGGTCCGCGGCCGCCGCCAGCGACGCATCGTGGTCGAACGCCAACAGCGCCTCGAGTTCGAGCAGCGGCCAGGCGAAGTCCCGCGCCCGCTCCGCGAACCCCTCGCCACACGGCGGGCTCGCGGCGACGGCGCGCCCGATCGAGCGCGCCGTCGCCAGCAGACCGTCGTCGGCAAACCAGCAGCCGGCCCACAACAGGCCCTGCAGCCAGGCGTGCCCGGGCTCTGGCGCACCCGTGCGATGGTCGCTGCCATGCGAGAACGGCAGGCCGCTGCGGCGGTCTAGGTCGCGATCGCGCAGGTGCCGGGCGCAGCGTCCCGCCAGCGCCAGCGTGCCCGGATCGCCGGTCGCCACCGCACACCGCAACAGCGCCAGCGTGGTGTCGAACTCGAGGTTCGTCACGACGCCGTCACTGCGCGCGAAGTCACCGGCACCACGCTGCCCCGGCAGTTCGCAGAGCCGCGGCAACGTCGCCAGGATCTCACGCCGCACATCGGCCGCCAGACGCCCGGCCCGCGGCAACAGCCCGGCACCGACGAACAGCGAGCGCGGCAGCCGGCACAGCACTTCGGCGCGCGACGCCGGATCCGTGTTCCATCGCGTCAGCGCTTCACCGGCCGCGAAACACTCCCCGTCGATCTCGCCCGGCATCGTGAACTCGATCCGGACCTCTTCGTCGACCTCGCCGGTACACCAACGCCAGACCGTGTGCGTCTCGTCACCGAACGGCAGTTGCTGCTGCTGTTGCTCGCGCACGAACACCGCCCCGCGGCCGTCGACCGACGCCGGTTCGCCGCCGGCGACCAGACGCACGGCGCCGCGGCCCACCAGCGCGAGTTCGACCCACACCGGATCGGTGGCGGCATCGGCCCCGACGCCGATCGGCAGCCGCCGCCACTGCAGCAGCGCATCGCCCGCGACCCGCAGACCGCGCGCCACGGCAGCCGCCGGCAGCGGCGCGCCGAAACGCACCGGTCGGCCATCGAGCGGGATCGTGAGAAGGACCTGCGCCAGCATCACACCGAGGACACTCATGTGGGATGAGTGCACCGCACGGCGCCGCGGTGACAGGAATCCACCCGATCAGTCCGCCCATTCGCTGCCGAACCAGACGCCGCCACCCTGCAGCCAGCGACGGAAGCTGTCGTGGTAGGGCGCCGTCAGCTCCCGGTCCATCTCGCCGCGGTCGAGCCAACGCACCGCGTGCACCTCGTTCGCCGGCACCGGCTCTCCCACCGCGTGCACCGCGAAGAAGAACGACCGCCACGCGTGCACCCGGCGGCCGGCGTGCCGGCGCTGACCTTCCTGCACGAACAGGAACTCGGGCTCGCCGTGCAAGGTCAGGCCGGTCTCCTCGTGCAGCTCGCGCGCCAGCGCCTCGTGCACCAGTTCGCCGGCCTCGACGCGGCCGCCGGGCAGATCCCAGGTCGCCACCGTGCAGCCACCGATCGTGCGCTCGTTGCCGACGAACAGGATGCGCTCGTCGCGGCGCACGACGGCGAAGGCGCCGAGGAAGTCGGCGACGAAGACGTCGCTCATCGCTGTCGGCCGGCGGTCACAGGCCCTGCCGCTGCAGGTTCCAGGTGCCTTGCACCAGCGGCAGCAGCGGATCGATCGCCGCCTGCAGTTCGCCGCCCTCCAGCCGCAACGTGGTCGTGTCGCCGGCGCCGGTCATGCGTACCAGCGGCACCGTGCCGGGCGTGGTGACCAGCACCACTTCGAACACGCCATCGTGGAACTGCACCGACCCGACCAGCGGCAGCGGTGCGGGTAGCAGGTCCGGCACGGTCATCGTACCGTCGAACGCCAGCGCGCCACCGCGCACGCTCTGCGCCAGATCCATCACCATTGCCTGCGCCGGGTAGCCGGGCACCGACAAGCTGCCGAGCCACCGACCGCCGAGGTCGATCAGCGCGGGTAGGTCCCGCTGCCAGGTGGCGTCCCACGAACCCGTGTCGACGAGACACCCGTAGGAGCCGATCAACGTGCGTTCGACGCCCAGCACCGCCTCGAACAGCACCGCATCGTTGGCCAGCAGCTCGATCTTGGTCGCCGTGGCACGGAACTGATACTGGTCCGGCGGCACGCACGGATGCGCGATCTGCACCGACACCACCGGCTCGCCACCGAAGTCCTGGATGCGCAGCGTCAGCAGGCCATTGGTGCCCGTCTGCCTGGACTGCCAGGCGCCGCGCCATTCGCCCTCGAGCGCCGCGGGCACGGGATCGCCGGGGCGGATCGAACGCACCTCGATGTCACCGCAGGCGGTGAACGACAGCAGGCATGCGGCGAGCAGTAGGCGATGCATGGCAGACGACGGCGGTTATGCCTTCGTGGCGGGAGCGTAACCGGAAACGGCGTGCCGGGTGGCCTCGTAGGCGTCGAGCAACTGGCGCGCAACCGCGGCGGGCGCGAACCGACCGGCAGTATCGCGGGCAGCGGCGACCAGGCCGGCGGCGAGTCCCGGTTCGCCGGCGAGCCGGGCCGCCGCTGCGCCGAGACCGTGCGGCCCCTGGGCGACCGGCACCAGCAGGCCGCGGCCCCACCCGGTCAGCACGTCGCGCACGCCGGGCACGTCGTAGCCGACGACCGGCACACCGGCGCGGAACGCTTCGACGGCGACCAGCGGACACCCTTCGCGCACACTCGGTAGTACCAAGACGTCGTAGGCCGGCAGCAGAGTCGCGACCTCCGGTAGGGCGCCGCGCAGGACCACGCGGCCGGGCGCCATGGCGGCGATCTGCACCAACAACCGCGCGCGCTCGGGACCGGCGCCGAACACGTCACCACACCAGCCGGGCTGCGCCGCCAGCATCGCGACGAGGTGGGAGACACGCTTGATCGGCACCAGCCGGCCGACACACGCCACCCGGAACGCGTCGTCACGGATGTGCAGCCGTTCGCGGGCAGCGGCGCGCGACAACGGGATGGCGAACGGCACCGCGGGTGGCACCACCTCGAAGCGTGCACGCGGGGCGACGCCGGCCGCCGCGAGTTCGTCGGCACAGCTGGGGCTGACGGCGAACAGCAGCTGCGTCGCGCCCGCGAGCCGGCGTTCGAGCCACCGCAACCAGGCCGATGCCGCGGCGCCAAAGTAGTCCTGCAGCACGTGGCCGTGGAACGTGTGCGCGATCACCGGCACGCCGGCCCGCACCGCCGCGCGGCGGCCGATCCAACCGGCCTTGCTGGTGTGCGTGTGCACGACGTCGGGCCGCACGGATGCCAGCAGCTGCGCCAACGCGCGTGCGGCCCTGCGATCGGCCAACGGCCCGATGCCGCGCCGCAGGTCCGGCAGTTCGAGCCAGCCTTCGGCGAAGGCTCCGCCCGCCAACGCCTGCTGCCACGACACCCGCGGCACGCCGGCCGCCGCGGGATCCAACCCGGCCTCCTCGGCACCGACGACGCCGGTCACCAGCAGCGTGCGCACGCCGAGCGCCCGGTGTTCGTGCCACAGCGCGATCGCCTGGCGCACCGGCCCACCCAGGTTCGGACGCGTGACCACGCGCATCACGCGCATGCCGGCAGTCCTTCGTGGTCGCGGTGCATCGCCGCGGCATCATGCGGCGCCGCCGGTGCTGTTGTCGAGGCGCGTGGGCCCTCAGGGCGTGAGAGACGATCTGTCTCGAACGCTCTGCGTGGGTGCGCAGGCGGCCAGCAAGGAGGATCTGAGGGCCCGTAGCATCGATTCCCTCTCGGGCCTTCAGTCGATCGTCTGCAACCAGGTGAACAGGTAGAGGTGCCAGCCCAGCAGCACCGCATAGCCGGCGAACACGAACCACAGGCCGATGCGCGCCGGCCGGAAGTTCTTGGTCAGCGCCAGGAACGCGCAGGCGATCCCGATGCCGAACGTCTTCAGCCACAGGAACGGCCACGGGTGGCCGCCGAGGTCGAGCACGACCTGCACCACCGGGTTCAGCTCGCGGCCACCATGGGACAGGAACAACAGGGTGAACCAGGCATCCAGCAGGTTCAGCGCGACGATCATGGCGATCAGCAGGAACAGCCGATGGCCGTGCACGTCGACGAACGATCCCTCGCGCTCGTCGGCGCGGCGGGCGGTGCGGCGGCGGCCGCCGACGAACGCATGGCGGCTCCACATCGGCGTCGGTTGTCGCCGACGATCCGGGCCACGGCGACGGCCGACGCCGACCTCGACGCCGACGCGGGCCGCCTGCCAGGCCGGCGCGGCTCCCTGCTGCATGCTCGCTGCTGCGCCGGTCGTCACGCCTACAACCCTATCATCGGCTCGGCCATCTGGCGTAGCGGCCGGGAGCGTCGGTGCTGGCTCGCCCATGCCATCGCGCCTACACGAACTTGGTGATTCCGGGCCGCGCCACCTCGCTGTGCGGCGGCTCCCCGTCCCAGAGCAGCGGCTCCGGCGTCAGCACCTCGGTGCTGTTCCACGCCTGGTCCCAGGTGATGCGCTGGCCGGTGTACGCCGCCATGCGACCCATCACCGCCATCAGCGTGCTCTTGCACATGTAGTCGCTGTTGTCGATGCGCTTGCCGCCGCGGATCGCCGCGAACATCTCGTCGTGCTCGCGCTGGTACGGCTCCGCCACCTTGCCGTCGAAGTGCCAGGCATGCGCGCCGGTGACGGTGTGCTGGAACACGCTGGCGCGCCCCTCGGTGCCGAGCACCAGTTCGTTGACGTTGCGCCAGCAGTTGTTCTGTTGCCGGCATGAGCTGTAGCCGCGCGTGCCGTCCGCCCATTCGTAGGTGGTCGCCATGTGGTCGAACACCGTGCCGAACTTCGGGTCGATGCGCGACTGCCGGCCGCCGAGCGACACCGCGCTGGTCGGGTACACGTCGCGCTGGATCCACGCCATCATGTCGAGCGTGTGGATGTGCTGCTCGGCGATCAGATCGCCCGACAGCCACGGGTAGTAGAGCCAGTTGCGCAGCTGCCACTGCAGGTCCGACCACTGCTGCTCGCGTTCCCAGAACCACAGCTCGTTGGTCAGGTAGTCGCCCTGGATCGCCAGGATCTCGCCGACGGCACCGCCGTGCAACTTGTCGATCAGGCGCCGACGGCCTTCGTGGTAGCGGTAGACGAGGCCGCTGACGACCGTCAGCCCCTTCTGCGCCGCGACCTGGCAGGCCGCGTGCACGCGCCGCACGCCGGGCGCGTCGACCGCGATCGGCTTCTCGGCGAAGATGTGCACGCCCTTGGCGACCGCCTTCTCGATCTGCAGCGGCCGGAACGCTGGCGGCGTCGCCAACACGATCGCGTCGACGCCGGTCGCCAGCACCTTGTCGATCGCGTCGATGCCGACGAAGCGCCGCTCGGCCGGCACGTCCGCCTGCTGCGCACGCCCGAGTGCCGCCAGGCCCTCGATGACGCCGCCCAGCCCGGTCTCGAGGCGGTCCGCGAACGCGTCGCCAACCGCGTGCAGCACGTTCTCCGGGTGCGCGAGCAGCGCGTTCGCGGTCGCCCCGGCGCCGCGGCCACCGATGCCGACGACGCCGATCTTCAGCTTGTCGGTGCCCTGGTGCACCGGCGTGCAGGCGTGCAGGGCGCTGAGCGAGCCGGACGTGGCGATCGCGGCGGCGGACGCCGAGGCGCCCTTGAGGAACGAACGGCGAGTGGGTCGTGGCATCGGCATGGCTCGGCTCCTGGCCGGGCAGCCTACCTGCCTACGGCGCCGGCGTCCCGTTGCCTTTGCCGGGAACCGCCGCCTGCCGTATCCTCGCGGCTCTTCCACGACCGGCGTCCCCTCCGCCGGTCGGCCCAGAACCGCCCTCCGACTGCCGATGCGCCACGCCGTCCTCCTGCTGTTGCTGCTGTGCGGCTGCAGTTCCCTCTCCCACGATGAGCAGCAGCAGCTCAGCGGCCACCAGCGCAACGCGAAGTTCTACCTCGAGGGCGGCCGCCTCGACCAGGCGCTGGACCAGATCGAACGCGGCCTGCGCATCGAACCGGACGACTACCAGCTGCGTGCGATGCGCGGCACGGTGCTGCTGCGCCAGAGCGGCAGTTCGCTGCGCACCGAGCACCGCCTGCTCGACGAGGCGACGGCGATCCTGACCGACGTCTACGAGTCGCGCTCACCGTCCCGGCACGAACCGTTCGTGCTGCTGCCGTATGCGCTGGCACTGCAGAAGCAGGGACGTCGGCGGCTGGGCGAGGAGATCCGGCTGCGCGGCCAGGCCTCGCGCGCGCCGGACCAACAGGAGCTGCTGGCGGCGGCCTTTGTGCAGCGCGACCAGGCGCACGACTTCCTGGCCCGCGCCGGCACGGTGCTCGACGTGCTGATCGAGCGCGGCGAACTGCTGCGCCAGGCCTGGAACCACAAGCTGCAGATCGCCCAGGACCTCGGTGACGACAAGGCGTTCGTCGCGGCCGCACACGCCTATCTGGATCAGGCGGCCAAGGACCAGGCGACCGTGCGCCGCGAGATCGACCGCACGCTGGTGCCCGCGTACGAGAGCGAGCAGACCCAGCTGCTGCGCACGCTGCAGGCCGAGGAACTCGAGGTGCGCGCGCTGCTCGCCGACCACCACTACTCGCGCCAGCAGTACGACGCCGCGCTGGCGCAGCTGAACCGCGTGCTCGAACTCGATCCGCAGCGCAGCACCGACTACTACAACCGCGGCCGCGTGCTGATGGAGCTGGGCCGCGGCGACGAAGCGAAGGCCGACTTCCGCAAGTTCCTCGCGACCAGCACACTGGCACCGAGCAGCGACAAGGTCACGCTGGCGATGAAGGCGCTCGACCAGTGATCCCGGTGACGGCCGACGGGCCACGCCGATGACCGACCCGGCAACGCACGCGGCCACGCTCGCCGTGCAGCAGCGGCTGCGCACGCAGCGGCACTTCCGTCGCGTCTACCAGCGTGGCCAGCGGGCATCGGGCCATTGGCTCACCGTGGTGGTGCTGCCGCTGCCCGAGGCGGGCGGCAACCGCGCCTCGCGGCTCGGCGTCTCGGTCAGCAAGGACCACGGTGGCGCCGTGCGGCGCAACAAGCTGAAGCGGCTGCTGCGCGAGGCGTTCCGGCTCGAACGCCACCACCTGCCGGTGGCCCTGGACGTGGTGCTGATCCCGCGCCAGCGGGCCGAGAACTTCCCGCTCGCGGCGCTGCGCGCCGAACTGCTGCCGCTGCTGCAGCGCGCGCTCGCCAAGCCGCCCGACCAGCAGCGCCAGCGCCGCCGCCGGGGCCGCTCATGAGGTGGCTGCTGATGCTGCCGGTGTGGCTCTACCGCCGGCTGGTGAGCCCGTGGAAGCCGGCCACCTGCCGCTTCCGCCCGACCTGCTCGTGCTACGCGATGGAAGCCCTCCGCCGCCACGGCGCGCTGCGCGGTTCGTGGCTGACGCTGCGGCGGCTGCTGCGCTGCCATCCGTTCACCGAGCCGGACTTCGATCCGGTGCCGCCACCCGTCACGGCGCGAGCGTCGGGAACGGATCGACTGCCGCCGCGCTGACCAGCACCTGGCCGAGGGCGCGCACGAGCCCATCGGGTCGGTCGCCGCCGCGCAGCAGGTCCTGCAGACCGGCGTCGTCGAGGTACCACTCGGCGCGCACGACCGTGGCGACGGACAGGCGCGCCACGACCTGCGGGTCGTCGCCGACCTGGACGCAGAGCGGCAGCGCCACCACCGGTGCAGGCGGGGCAACCGGCATGGGATCCGCGTCGCCGCCTCGCTGCCACAGCACCACGAGGCCGGTGCAGACCAGCACGGCGATGCCGGCACGCGCCAGCTGTCGACGACGGCGACGGCGGCGCATGGCGCCGAGCAGCCCTGGCAACGCCGCCTGCATGCGCCCACGCGCCAGCTCGCTGAGCTCCTGTGCGCGGTGATCAACCATGCCACCACTCCATCGCCTGTTGCCGCAATCGCAGGAGCGCGCGCCGCACCCGACCATGCGCCGCGTCCTCGCTGCGGCCCCAGGCCGCCGCGGCGCCCGCCACCGTCGTCGACGCACCGAAGCGCGCCGCCAACAACTCGCGGTCGGTTGGCGACAGGGCCGCGAGATTCGCCAGCAGCCACGCGTGCCGTTCGTCGGCGACCAGTTGCAGCCACGGCTCGTCGGCGTATGGCTCGCGGGCGCCGTCGACCACACGTTCGCGGCGGCTGCGCCGGGCCTCGGCGCGCAGGCGGTCGGTGACCGTGTTGGCGACCGTGCGGGTCATCCACGCGCGCACACCGATGTCGTCGCGCAGCGCCGGCAGCTTGTTCACGACCTTCAGCATCACGTCCTGCACCACGTCGAGCGAAAACGACTCGTCGCGCCGGCTGATCGCCTTGGCCAAGGCCAGCGTCGGTGCGAACCAGGCCGCGTAGAACACCGCGAACGCCGCCTCGTCGCCCGCGGCGATCCGGCGGGCGAGTTCGCGGTCGGTCGCGACGGGGCGCTGCGCAGGTGGCGGCAGCACGGCATCGCCGTCAGCGAGTCTCCTTGGCAGACTCGGGCGCCTTGCCATCCGCCGGTGGACCACCGAAGCGGCGGGCACGCTGCTCCCGCGCGTCGAGATCGTTCGCCATCACGGCGAGCGCCTCATTGGCGTTGGCGACCTGCTCGTTCGTGCCGCGCACCAGCAACAGCCCGGAGTCCTTGTGGAAGCGCAGCAGCGGCGACTTGCCGTCGGCGGTGGTCACGAGTTCGACCGCCGACAGGATCGTTTCGACCGCGAGCGGTTCGACGCCCAACCCGGAGCCGCGTGGCATCGTCAGGTTGTTCAAGGTGAACACCCGCTGCACGACCTGATCCGCCGAGGGCGGGCCGACGACGCCCGGCTGCCGCCGTTCCAGCGCGAGGATCGTGTAGACCGGCTGGCCCTGGCCACCGGAATCCTTGACGCGCACCTCGACCGGGCCTTCGACCACCATGCAGGCGCTCTCCAGGGCCTGCTCGAGCCCGGCTCCGCGCAGTTCCATCGGCGGCACCATCGCCTCGGCGGCGCGCGTCGCCATGACGATGTTCGCGTTCGGCTCCACCGCGCGCACCGCGCTGACGAACTTCGCCAGCGTGCCGCCGGGGAAGGTCATCGTGACGACCACCGGCGGCGCCTTCGCCGGCCGCTGCACCGGCACGGGCGCTTCCCCCTCCTGCGCGGGCAGGCAGAGGGACAACAGGAACAGGACGGCACAACTGCGGGTGACTTGCATCGTTCTCCTCGGGTTCGATCTCGACATGCCAAGGAGACGCCGCCGACCGCCGGAACCGTCGCCGGCGGCCGGAAAAACCTCGGCGCCCTACTTGGTGTCCACCTTCAGCTCGGCCAGCAGCTGGTCGACGGCCTGGTCCATCTCCTCACCGCGCACATCCTTGAAGCGGATCACTCCCTTGTGGTCGAGCACGTAGATGGTCGGCCAGCCGCGCACGTTCCACCGCGCCGAGATCGGGCCGGAGGTGCCCTTCGGGCCGTTCCAGAACGAGCGCCAGGTGACGCCCATCTCCTTCTGCTTCTCGAAGTAGAGGCTCTTCTCCTTGTCCGAGTTGACGCCGAGCAACACGAAGGGCTGGTTCTGCAGACGTTCCACGAGCGACCGCTCGTGCGGGATCATGGCCCGGCAAGGGGGTCACCAGAAGCCCCAGAAGTCGAGCACGACGACCTTGCCACGGTAGTCGCTGAGCTGGAACGCCACGCCGTCGAGGTCCTCGCCCTCGATGTCCGGCGCCACCATGCCGATCTGCAGGTGTTCCGCCTCGAACCGCGGCGCGGCGATGCGGTCGGCCAACGCCGTGCCCTCGGCCAGCTTCTCGGCCGCGGCCAGCAGTTCTGCGGCGGCCGTCTTCAGGTCGGCGGTCGCGTTCTTGTCGCGCTGGATCGTCACCGCCTGCCAGTACATGGCCCATGCGCGCGGCAGCGCGTGCGGCGATTCGGCGACGACCCGCTTCAGCACGGCCTTGGCCTGCTCCGGGCCCACTGCGCGCTGCAACGTCATCGCGTTCTCGAGCAGGTCGCCGAGCAACGGGCTCTTCAGGTGCGATTCGATCACGCGGCCGACGGCGGTCTCGACGGTCTGCTTGTCGCCGCACTCGTTGGCCGCCCACAGCAGCAGCAGCATCTGGTCGTCGCCGGTGAACGTCTGCGCCGCGGCGAGCGCGCGCGCGCCGAAGGCCGCCGCATCGGGCTTCTGCACCGCATCCGTCAGCGCGCGCATCTCGGTGCGGTCCTTGGCTGCGTCCGCTGCCTTCCAGGCTTCGCTCGCCTGCACGGTTTCGATGGCCTGGCGGTAGGTGTTCTGCGCCGCCTGCCACTCGGCGGCGAGTCGGTCGACTTGGGCGCGTGCGGAAGTGGCTGGTTCGGCCTGGGCCGACACCACCGCCACCATCAGCAGCGACGCCAGCACGGTCTGGGTCGTATGCATGGGTCCTTCTGGGAAGGCCGGGAACGCGCCGGTTCGCGGCTGGCCGCGTGGCCAACGGGGGCGCAGTCTACGAGGGCACGGCCGCCGTGTAGCCGGGTTCCTGCGAACCCTCCCCCGCCAGCACACCGAGCAGCGCCACCAGGCTGAGCACGTCGAGCTGGTTGTGTTCCAGCACGCGATCGACCGGTCCGGTGCGGTCGCGGATCCAATCCAGGAATGCCGCCGGCGGGCAAGACCTCCGGATCAAGTGCGGGCCAGACAACGGCTGGCGGCGCCGCGCAACGACGCACAGGCGAGCGGGTCGGAGGCGAGCGCTGCGACGCGTGCCCGGGCGTCGGGATCGACCGTCGGCAACGCGCCGAGCGCGGCGGCCGCGGCCCCTTCCTCGCTGTCCCACAGCGCGTCGCGCAGGGCAGCCGCCGCACCGGGCGCGTCGGGCATGCGCGCCAGGCCTTCCACCGCCCGCATCCGGGCATGGCTGTAGCGGACCTGGTCGACGACCGTGAGGAACACCTGCGCGGAGCGAGCATCGCCGATGTGCGTCAGTGCCTGCAGCCGTCCCACGGTGCGCCAGCCGCCGTCTTGCGACAGGTGGCGGGTGACCTCGGCCTCGAGCCATGGCCGATCGATCGGCTCGGCATGGCAGGCCAACACGCGCAGCGCTGCGGTATCCAGATAGTCGTCCCCACCCCGCCACTGCCGGGCGAGCGGCAACGTGACGGAGCCGGGCAACTCCACGAAGTAGTGCAGCAGGGCGACGCGCCGGATGCGTTCGGCCGTGGGCAGGCGCCGCCCTGGATCGCCCAGATCGTCTTCGCGGGCGAACAGGGCCTGCGCCCGTTCGAGCAGGCGCACATCGCCCATCCTGCCCAAGGCCTTTGCCGCCAACTGCACGGAACCGCCTTGCGCGGCCCCGACATGGGCTGCGAGGCGCGCGCGGTCGCCTTCGCTCGTACGCCGGCAGAGTTCGGGAAGCACACGCTGCGCCACGACGCTAGCGCTGCGATCCGCGAACCGGAACAACTCGTCGATCGGCGTGGTGGCATCGATCTCACACGGCGCGGCCACGTGGCCGGTCGGCGCACCCCATTCCCGTTCGACGTCGGCGACCGCTGCGGCGAGACCGGGCGGCAGGTCCACACCCGCCTGCCAGCCGTGGCCGCAGATGGCCCTGCCGACGCCGTGCACGAGCGCCTCGTCGTTCGTCTCCGACAGCAGCTCGCGCGCATCGGCATGGCCACGGCGCCAGCACGCCGCCAGCACTTCGTGGGCGAACGGTGGCTCCGCGTTCGGGTCGTGCTCGTGCGTGCAGGCGACGATCGCCGAGAGCGGCACCGGCAGCACGGTGACCAGGTCGGCGTAGTAGCGAACGCGCGCTTCGCACTGCGTGTCGAGGCGCGGATCGTGGGCGACACAGGCGAGCACCTCGTCGCGCGCAGCCGCGGGGTCGGCGAGCGCGGCAAGGAAGCCGGCACCGTGGCCGCGCTGTAGCTTGCCGAGCCGGGTGCCCGGCGGTGCGGGCTCGAAGGACTCACCCATCGGCGACGATCGTAGCCGTGTCTACGTCGGCAGCACCCTCGCCAGCCAGCACACCGAGCAGCGCCACGAGGCTCAGCACGTCGAGCCGGTTGTGTTCCAGCACGCGGTCGACCGGGCCGGTGCGGTCGCGGATCCAGTCCAGGAATGCCGCCGGCGCCTCGCTGCCGGGCAGGTCGTCGGTGCGGTGCAGTGCCAGCAGGTGCGCTTCCACGGTCTTCAGCCGCGCGTCCGGCAGGACCTTGCCGTGCGAGCGGCGCACCAGGTGGTAGAGATCGAGGTGCGGCGCCGTCAGCACCGACGAGCGGATCTTGTGCACGGCCATGCGCGCGGCAATGCGGTGGCGGTCGTAGCTCTTGCCGACGAATGTCACCGGCACCGGGAACTCGCGCAGCCGCGCGGCCACGTGCTGCAACATCGCCGGCTCTTCGCCGAAGTCGCGCAGGAACAGTTGCTCGAACACCAGTTCGTCGCCGCGGAAGAAGCCGAGGCCATAAGCGAACACGACGGTACCGGCGCCGCCCGCGAGGCCCGTGGTCTCGGTGTCGAGGAACAGGCAGCGCGCCGGATCGAAGTCGGCGAAAGCCGGGTCCTTCGCCAGCACGGCGAGCCGCGCGCCGTCGAGCCGACGCGCCGCGCAGAGCGCGATGCGACCGTGCAGGTGCGCGAGCGGATAGCGCAGTTCGCGCCGCCACAATGGACCGTGCGCGGTCGCTTCCTCACCGCCGGTGGGCAGATCGACGACCGACCGCGGTGGCGCCGCAAAGCGTTCGCGGCGGCGCTGCAGGAACGCCCGCAGGTCGTCGTCGGGTGGGGCCGCCGCATCGGCCCGGGCGGGACGGTCGACGCGGAACGCGCGCCGCAGCTTGTCGCGGTCCGGTGCTACCACGTGGCCTCGGCCTGCTCTTCCGGCGGCGCAGTGGCACTGCCAGCGAGCATGCCCTGCAGGATCGCGCGCGCGACCCCCTTGCTGCGGCCGCCGAGCCCCGCCGACGGGCCGATGCACGACGGGCAGCCGCTGCGGCAGGAGCACTTCTGCACCAGGGCCAACGCCGCCGCAAGGATGTCGCGGTGCACGTGGAAGATGCGCTCGGCGAGGCCGACGCCGTTCGGCACGCGGTCGTAGAGCACCAGCGCCGGCGCCGCGAAGTGCGGCTGCAGCGCCTCGGCCAGCACCTTGACGTCGCCGGGATCGACGTGCACGAACAGCGGCACCAAGCCCTGCAACAGTTCGCCGACACCTTGCAGGCAGCTCGCTTCGCCGCCCTTCTTCAGCCCGAGCTGCGCGACCAGTTCGGGCTGCAGCACCAGCGCACACGCCTCGGTGTCGAACTCCTCGGGCGGCAGGTGGATCTCGCCGCTGCCGACGTTCTCGCGCGTGTAGAACTTGATCTTCTTGAACGCCTTCGCCAGCGTGCTGACGTGCACTTCGCCGCGGTGCGCCGTGTAGCTGCCGTGCTCCTGCCGCGCGTCGAGCTGCAGGATCTTGACCTCGGTCTCGGTGTCGGCCTCGGTGTAGTAATCGGCGTCGATGCGGCGCACGAACGCGCGGCGGTCGTCGTAGTCGAAGCGCTCGCAGAGCCAGGTGTCGCCCTGGTGGCCGTAGATCGCGCCCTGGTAGACCTCGGTGATCGCCGACGGCCGATCGATCTCGGCCAGGATCGTCTTCGACTCGACGTCCTGGATCGTGACGTTGTCCATGTCGGCCGCGGTCAGGCTGACGCCTTCGGCCGGGTAGGTGCGGTCCGCGTAGTGGTAGCGGCCGGCCTGGTGCACCAGCACCCCTACGTCATGGGTCAGGAACTCGAGCACCTCCCGCGTGCCCGGCGCCTGGCCGAACGCCTCGTCTTCGTCGAACGGCAGCTCGAACGCGGCGCAGCGCACGTGGTTGGTCAGGATGATCGCGTTGTCAGGATCGATGCTGACCTGATCGCGGCGCGCGTCGAACAGGTAGCCCGGCTGCTGCACCAGGAACTGGTCCATCGCCGAACTGCGTGCCACCAGCACCACCGCACTCTCCTGCGTGCGCCGGCCGACGCGACCGGCGCGCTGGAACGTGCTCGACACCGTGCCCGGGTAGCCGACCAGCACGCAGACGTCGAGGCTGCCGATGTCGACGCCGAGCTCGAGAGCGTTGGTCGAGACGACCGTGCGGATGGTGCCGTCGCGCAGTCCCTTCTCGATCGAGCGCCGCAGGTTCGGCAGGTAGCCGCCGCGGTAGCCGGCGACGCGTTCCTGGTCGATGTGGCGCGCCTTCGCCTCGTCGCGCAGGTACTTCAGCAGCACCTCGGTCTGGTTGCGCGACCGCGCGAAGAAGATCGTCTGCAGGTCGCTCTGCAGCAGCATGCCGCCGAGCTGGCGCGCGGCCTCGCTGGCCGGCACGCGCATGCCGGAGACCGTCGACACGACCTTCGGGTTGAGGAACAGGAAGTGCTTCCTGCCCGCGGGGCTGCCGTCCTCGTCGACGACCTGCACGGGCCGCTCGAACAGGCGCCGCGCGTGTTCGCCGGCGTTGCCGATCGTCGCCGACGCGCCGCAGAACACCGGGTCGCTGCCGTAGTGGCGGCAGATGCGCTGCAGCCGGCGCAGCACGTTCGCGACGTGCGAGCCGTAGATGCCCGACAGCGTGTGCAGTTCGTCGACGACGACGTAGCGCAGCCCGGTGAACAACCCCTGCCACTTCTGGTGGTTCGGCAGGATGCCCTGGTGCAGCATGTGCGGGTTGGTCAGCACCAGCGTGCCGCGTTCGCGCAGCGCCTGCCGCACCGAAGGCGGCGTGTCGCCGTCGTACACCGCTACGGTCAGGTCGCTGGTGCCGGTCGCGAGCAGCAGCTTCTCGACGTCGGCCATCTGGTCGCGCGCCAGTGCCTTGGTCGGGTAGAGGTAGAGGGCGCGCGCATCGAGGCCATCGCGCAGCAGCGCGTCGAGCACGGGCAGGTGATAGGCAAGCGATTTGCCGGATGCCGTCGAGGTGGCGACGACGCAGTGTTTGCCGTCGTGCAGCAGGTTCGCGGCTTCGGCCTGGTGCGAGTAGAGCTCGACGATGCCGCGCGCGTGCAGCGCCTCGGGCAGGCTGGGGTGCAGCCAGTCGGGGAACGGCACCATCTGCGCCGGCCGCGGCTCGGTGCGGTGCCAGGCGTCGACGGTGCCGACCGCGTCGTCTTGCGGTTCCCGCAGCCGACGAACGAACTCGCTCAGGTCCATCGCCGGACCCCGTGCCAGTAGCCACCCATGCGGCGGATCCTACGCAGCACCCGAACGAACGCCAAACATTCGCGGCGTCAGTCGGTGGCGAGGCGGGCGGCGAACGCAGCGTGCTCGGGTGTCGCGCAGCCACGCTCGACGGCCGCCTTGACGGTTGCTGCCTCGGCCCGCAGCAAAGCCGGCACATCCAGCCACAGGCCAGAGAACACCCGACTGCGAAGCAGGCCGTCGGCATCCGGCTGCTGGCGCACGTACTGTCCCCCTTCGAGCCAGAACCAGTCGACCTCGCCATCGTCGACGCGATGCACGAGATACTCCTGCACGCCGTTGCGTCGGTAGGTGTGCAGCTTCTGGTGCAGGTCGTAGCTGACCGAACTGGCGGCGACCTCGATCACCAATTCCGGTGGTCCTTCGAGGTAGCCATCCGCACTGGTGTGCGAGTGGCCGCCGACGCGCGCCGGCAGGCGCAGCAAGAGGTCCGGCTGTGGCTCGTTGTCCAAGTCGAGCCGCACCGTCACGTTGCCACCCACATCCAGACCCGGTGTCAGGTCTTCGTAGTAGCCGAGCCACCGCACCAGCATGTGTTCGGGACGCCCGTGCTGGACCTGTCGGACTGGAGACCCCACGTAGACCACCCCCTCGATGAGTTCGGCCTTCTTCAGGTGCGGCATCGCCATGTAGCGCCGCTCGAACTCGTCGCGCGTCAGCCGATCGCCGGCGCACAGCGCGGGCACTCGCGGAGATGTCGTCATCAGGAAGGCCATCACCCAAGAGGGAACGATGGCGCCGACAATCTACCGGATTTCCGCGATGCGTGCCGCTCAGGGGTGCGGAGTCAACCTGGTCACCAGCGCCCCATGCTCCGGCATGCAGCAACCTCGCCGCACGCAAGCCTGCAGCGCGCCGAGGTCCTCGCGCAGCAGCGCCGGCACGTCGAGCCACAGGCCGGGGAACACCCGGCTCTTCAGGACGCCCTCCCGATCGGTCTGCTGTCGCACGTAGGCACCGCGTTCGAGCAAGAACCAATCGACCTCGCCATCGTCGACGCGATGCACCAGGTACTCCTGCACGCCACTGCGGCGGTAGACGTGCAACTTCTGGTGCAGGTCGTAGCTGACGCTGCTTGCCGTGACCTCGATCACGAGCTCCGGCGGCCCCTCCAGGAAGTCGTCGGCCGACACGCGCCCGCTGCCACCAAGAGACTCGGGCACCCGCAGCAACAGGTCCGGTTGCGCCTCGTTGTCCTCGTCCAGCCGCACGGTGCTGTTGCTCGCACCCTCGACCGCCGGCGTCCGCTCCTCGAAGCACCCGATCCAGAACGACCACACGACCACCGCGCGCCCGTGCCAGAGGGGAATCCGCGGCATCATGTAGACCACCCCGTCGATCAGTTCGGCCTTCTTCAGCTCGGGCATCGCCGTGTAGCGGCGATGGAACTCGTGGCGCGTCAATCGATCTCCGGGACACAGCAGGGGAACGCGTGTGGATGTCGTCATCTGGCCATACCGCCATGGTGGGGAGTCGCCCGCACTCTACCGGGTCTCGTGCGGAGCGGCCGGCACGCCGTCGTTCGCGAAGCATCGCTCGAAGAAGCGCACGAGCTCGGCTCGCCCCTCGGCGGTGTAGGTCGCGACGGTGTGGCCGGGCTCACTGAGTTCGACGAACGTCTTCGGTTCTGCCGCGGCGGCGAACAGGCGCCGCCCCTCGGCCAGCGGCACGACGGGATCGTGCGTGCCGTGCAGGAACAGGATCGGCACCGGCGCGATCTTGCCGATCGAATGCTCGGGTGCGTGGTCGTCGGACAGCAGCAGCCACGCGAGCGGGTAGGTGAGGAAGGTGCCGCCGAGCGCGGCGTTGCCCATGTGGATGTAGCTGCCGAACGTGCTGTCCACCGCGAAGCCGCGCACGCCGTTCGTGCCACCTTCGCCAAGTGCCGCCGTCGCGATGGCGCCGCCGAGACTCTGGCCGAACACCACCACGCGCGCCGCATCGACGTCAGGCCGCGATCGCACGTAGTCGAGCGCCGCGCGGGTGTCTTCGACCACACCGCCGCGCGACGGGCTGCCCGCGGATTCACCGTAACCGCGGTAGTCGAACGCGAACACCGAGAAGCCCTGCGCCGGCAGCCAATCGACGAACCCGACGTGGCTGGTCAGATTCTGCGCGTTGCCATGCACGTGCACGACCGTGCCCTTCGCCTTGCCTTGCGCCGGCAGGAACCAACCGTGCAGCCGCGTGCCGTCGCGGCTCGCGAACCACACGTCCTCGGCGCCGGCTGGCAGCGGGCGGTAGCGTTGCGCATCGGGTTGGTAGAACACGCTGTTGCAGCCCGGTGTCAGCGCGATGCCGGTGAGCACCAGCACCACCGCGGCGAGCCGCACCCACCAGCGGCGGCGGCGCGTCACCTGGCCCCCGGTGGCACGCGGCGGTTCAGGAAGTCCGCGAGCGCGGCGTAGAGGTGCGCGCGGGTATTGCGGCCTTCGCGGATCGCGTGCGTGCGGTTGGGGTAGGCGAGGTACTCGAACTGCTTGTCGTTGGCGACCAGTTCGTCGAACAGCCGTTCGCTGTGCTGGAAGTGCACGTTGTCGTCGCCGGTGCCGTGCACCAGCAGCAGGTGGCCCTTCAGGTTCTTGGCATAAGTGATCGGTGAGCACTCGCGATAGACCTCGGGCACCTCACGCGGGTCGCCGGTGTAGCGCTCCTGGTAGATCGTGTCGTAGAGCGCGATGTCGGTGACCGGCGCCACCGACATGCCGGCACAGAACAGGTCCGGGTAGCGGAACAGCATGTTGAGCGTCATCGCGCCACCGCCGGACCAGCCCCAGATCGCCAGGCGCGAACGGTCCATCCACCCGTGCTGTTCGCAGAGCTTCTGCACGGCGAGGTTCCAATCGTGCGAACTGGTGACGCCGATCTTCTGGTAGAGCGCTTTCCGCCAGTCGCGGCCCTTCGGTGCTGGCGTGCCGCGCGCGTCGACCGACATCACCACGTAGCCCTGTTGCGTCAACCAGCGGTGGAACAGGTGGTGATTGAGGAACCAGGTGTCCTTGACGGTCTGCGACCAGGGCTCGCCGTAGACGTGGAACAGCACCGGGTAGGACTTCGTCGCGTCGAAGTCGGGTGGATACATCACCCAGCCGTCGAGGGTCACGCCGGGCTCGGTCGTGACCTGGAAGAACTCGTTCTTGCCCTTGGTGATCGCTTCGTAGCGCTCGCGCAGCTGGCGGTTGTCGACCAGCACGCGCACGCGTTCGTGCGACGGCAGGCGCACGAGGTCGATCACCGGCGGGGTGTCGAAGCACGACCAGGTGTGGATCGCCAGCGAGCCGTCGGGGCTGACGTCGTAGTCGTGCCAGCCCTCCTTGTCGCGTGGGGCCCCGAGGTCCGGGTCCCCGTCTCTGGGCGTCATCTCCTTGCGGGTAGGGTCCGGCGACATCGCGAGATAGAACCGGCCGTTGTCCAGGTCGACCGGCCAGACTCCCATCACGTCGAACCCCCTGGTCAGCGGCAGGTGCGTGACCAGCACCTGCTTGCCGCGCGTATCCCAGACGATCTTGCCCGCCTGCCGGTAGCGCTTCTCGCCGGGGTCGGCGAACGCAGTGTCACTGGTCCAGAAGAACCAGCTGCCCTTGTCGATCCACGCGAAGTCGTCGCGCACGTCGACGTAGGCTTCGTCCTGTTCCTCGTGCACGAGCCGGACCGCACCGGTAGCCGTGTCACAGCCGAGCACGCGCAGTTCCTGTTGCGACCGCGGCAGCCACTGCACCATCAGCTCCTTGCCCTCCGGATGCCACTCCATGCGCGGGAGGTAGGTCTCGCGCGGATCGCCCGGCGTCTGCATCCACACCGTGTCGCCGCCCGTCGCCGCAATCACCCCGACCTTGCACGCCGCGTTCGTCGTGCCGGCCTTCGGGTACTGCACCGGCACCACCTTGCTGTACCGATCCGACAGGTTGTCGATCAGGTAGAACGTGCCGACGCCGCTGCAGTCGAGCTGCCAGTAGGCGATGCGCGTGCCATCCGGACTCCAACGGAACCCATCGCGGCAGTCGAACTCCTCCTCGTAGACCCAGTCGAACGTGCCGTTGATGATCGTGTCGCTGCCGTCGTTCGTCAGCCGCGTGACCTTCTTCGTCGCCACGTCCTGCACGTAGAGATCGCGCTCGGCCACGAACGCGACCCGCCCACCGTCTGGCGACCACTTCGCGAACATCAGCGACGACTTCGGCAACTCGCCACCGAGCCGCACCGGCCCCTGCTTGCCGTCGAGCGGCAGCACGTAGTACTCGCCGCGCGTATTCTGCCGCCAGACCCGCTCGCTGTCGCAGAACACCAACAGCTGCGTCTTGTCTGGCGAGAACGCGTAGTCCTCGATCTTCAGCGCGTCGCCGCGCGCCTCGACCCACAACATCGCGGCCGTCACCAGCAGCGTGCGTTCGCCGGACACCGCGTCGTAGCGCACGAGTTCCAGGACCTTCGTACCCGGCTTCGGCTCCAACGTCGCATAGTGCGCGCCGTCGAGCCAGCGCGCCGGGCCGAACTGCTGCGTCGCGAACTCGCCCGAGGTGATCCGGTGCGCGTCGAGGCGACCGGGATCCTGCGCCAGCAGCAGGCACGGCGTGAGCAGCAGGCAGAACAACCGATACGGCGAACGAGGCATCTGCGCACAGTAGCCGCCGGTGCGTTGCCATCGAGGTGTTGCCGCGCGGCGCCGCGGGCGCGAAACGCCCGGATTCCGCCGGCCAGCCGACCGGAAACAGCGCCCAGTGGCCCGTGCACACCCCCGCCCCGATGTTCGCTGCCCTCGCCCTCGCCCTGCTGGTGACGGCGACGACCACGGCGCAGACCGTCACCGCCCGCACCGCCCCGCGCGCCGCGTGGACCGTCGTGTCGGGCGTCACCGGCACACCGACCCAGCGCCGCGACAACCCCGGCGCCGCGAGCCTCGACAAGTTGTACGTGTTCGGCGGCCGCGACGGCAGCTCGGGCACGAAACGTGCTGAACGCGCTGTACGAGTTCGACGGCACGACCTGGATCCTGAAGACGGCGGAAGGTGCGCCCGGGTCGCCACCGCAGCGTGGTGGCGCAGCCGTCGCATGGAACTTCAGCAGCAACAAGCTGGTCGTGTTCGGCGGTGACACGGGCGGCGCGACACCGACGCTGCTCGGCGACACCTGGGAGTGGGATCCGGTGACCAACACCTGGACCGACGTCACGCCCGCCACTTCGCCGGCACCGCGCCGCTACGCGGCGATGAGCTGGGATCCGACGATCGGCGGCATGCTGCTGTTCGGTGGCGAGCTTGCGTCCGCACCGAGCGCCTGCGCGGCCGACACCTGGTGGTTGCTCAGCGGCGCCTGGGTGCAGCTGAACCCGACGCACACGCCGCCGGCGCGGCGCCAGCACAGCCTCTGCACGCGCTCCGACTTCGGCGACGTCTTCCTGTGTGCCGGCGTCGATACCACGGCACCGATGCCGCCCACGGCGCAGCTGGACACCTGGCAGTGGAACGGCAGCGACTGGCTGGCAATCGTGCCGACGACCAGCGCGATCCCGGCCGCGGTGCACAACAACCAGGCGGTCTACGACCCGCTGCGCCAGCGCATCGTGCTGCAGGGCGGCTACGGCATCGGCACCGTCAATGCGTCGCTCTACCCGACCTACATGGGTTCGCCGACCACATGGTGCAGCGAGTTCGACTGTGTCCGCAACGAATGGCTGCTCTACGGCGCGCCGGCCTACGGCACCGCGGATCCGACCATCGGCCGCATCTACTCGTACTTCGGGGCGTTCGTGCCAGCACTCGGCAAGGTGATCAAGGTCAGCGGCCAGAACCCGGTCGGTGTCGGTGTGATCACGCCGGCATGCCAGTACCAGGCCAACCCGCTGCCGACGACGCAGCTCTACGGCAACGGCTGCACGGGCCCCGGCGGCACGCTGGCGCTTGCACCGGTGACGCTGCCGTGGACCACGCGCGTATTCCGCGCCCTCGGCACCGGCTTCGGTCCGCAGTCGCTCGGCATCTCGATGATGGGCCTGCCCCAGGCTGCACCGGGCGCGGTGCCCCTTGCGACGTTGCCGATCCCCGGCGGCGGGGTCGGCTGCGACCTGCTGACCTCGCTCGAGATCACCGGCCTCGAAGTGCCGACCGCCGGCCAGGTGCAGTACGGCATCTTCGTGCCCGGCAACGACCCGACCCTGATCGGCCTGCCGATCTTCCTGCAGCTCGGCGAACTCGACTGGAGCGCCGGCTGGGTCGGCAGCTACACCACCAACGGCATCCGCCTGACGGTCGGCGCCATGTGACGAGGCTGGCCTCGGCCCGGGCCGCCGGTGAACATGGGCCACCATGTCGCCGCGCCAGTGGTCGTTCGCCGTCGTGGTGCTGTGCCTCTGTGGCGTGGCCCACGCGCAGCAGGTGAAGTGGAAGCTGCCGCCGGGCGGCGTCGCGGTCTACGACGCCGACGAGGCACTCGAGCCGGATCCGCCGGGCGGCATCCTGCCCGGCTGCCCGCTGCCCTACGCGACGATCCTGCTGCAGAGCGAACTCGCCAGTGGCGCCACGTGCGTCGAGGCCGAGCCCGCCGACTGGCGCTGGATCGGGCCGTACCTGGCGTTCGATCTGCGGCTGCCCGGCAACGGCAAGGTCGCGACCCGGCTCGCGCGCGTGCCGGGGCTCGGCAACCTCGACGTCACCGGCACGGCGCGCACCGACGCCGAGAGCGGCGTGCAGACCTACGAGCTGCGCTTCCAGGTCACCGAGCCCGTGCTCGACAGCGACGAGAAGAAGCTGCGCGGTCGCGACGAGAAACCGTGGTTCGGCGGCGACGGCGGCGGCAGCCTGCAGCTCGAGCGCTCGGTCGACGCCGCGGCCGGCGTCGTCACGTCGTTCACCGCGGTGTTCGACCTGAACCTCACCACCGGCCCCTACCACGGCAACGGCCCGCTGAAGGGCACGTTCACGCAGCACTGGACGCTCGAAGGCGTGCACGAGCGGCGCGCGCGCGACCGGCGTGGAGCTCGTGGACGGGGCGGTATTGCCCGCCGAGATCGTGGTCTCCAACGCGGACGCGGCGTGGACCCACGGCAAGCTGCTGGACCGCTCG
>JBGARS010000058.1:0-33786 GCA_044230075.1 Planctomycetota bacterium
TGTCAGGAGCCGAGGGTCCGTGGCCAGGTCTTCGGCCGCCGCCGCGGTGCTGGCGGCTCGGATTCGCCGGCGTACTGCCACCGCGTAGCGGCGCCCCAGCAGGAGCCGAGGGCCCGTGGCCAGGTCCACGGCCGCCGCCGCGGTTGCTGGCGGCTCGCATGCGCCAGCGTAGTGCCACCGCGTAGCGGTGCCCCAGCAGGAGCCGAGGGCCCGTGGCCAGGTCTTCGGCCGCCGCCGCGGTTGCTGGCGGCTCGGATTCGCCGGCGTACTGCCACCGCGTAGCGGCGGCCCCAGCAACATCGGCTGCGTGACCCGTCAGATCGGGTCGCTCTGCGACCCGATCAGACGGGACCCGCAGCCGTGCGGCCGAGGCGGCAGGCGCGGCGCAGCCACATCATGGCGCGCTCGACTTCCCGCGGCCCGGTGACCGGGATCTCGACGAACTCGCGCGAGTGCGGGTCGCCGTCGTCCGGCATGCGTTTGGCTCCCAGGATCTTCAGCGCCTCCGTCACCTGGGGCGGGGCCAGCTTGACGACCACGCCCTTCTTGCCCAGGTAGGCGAAGACCTGGCCGCGCACGAAGAAGCTGTCCTTCCCGTCCTTCTTCTCGCGATTGACGTCTTTCCAGGCGCAAAGCCGCTCGACAATGGTGGCAAGTGGATCCATGGGGGCGAGGACTATATCCAGCCGCCCGAACCGCCGCCATGATCCTCTCGCAATTGCGCCGTCCCGGCCATCTGCCTGCTTCGGCGGCCTGCCGAGGGCTCGACGTCAGCGGCGCAGGAACAGGTTCTTGGTCACCAGCCCGACCATCGCCGGGTATTCGTCGAGCCGGCGGCGCAGGTACTCGATCGCCATGTCCCAGCTCAACGCGAACGGGACGTACAGGCGCGCCTTGATGCCCTGCCGGTGCAGGTCGGCCAAGAAGCGATCGCGCGGCACGCCGTAGAGCATCTGCACCTCGAACCGATCCGGCCCGACGCCGGTGCGCGGTACGACCTGCTCGACGAACCGCCGCACATAGGCATCGTCGTGGGTGGCGAACTCGACATAGTGGCCCTGCCGCAGCAGGCGCTCGGCGAATGTCAGCATGCGCTCCTTCATCGCCGGCTTGTCGACCAGCGCGATCTCGGCCGACTCGCGATAGATGCCGATCACCAGCCGCACCCGCATGCCCGGCGGCAGCGCCTCGAGGTCCTGCTCGGTGCGGTGCAGGCGCGTCTGCAGCACCGCCCCCACGTGCCGGTGGCCATCGGCGTGCAGCCGCCGCAGCGCGTCGAGCGTGAAGTCGGTCCAGTGTCGGCCCTCCATGTCGACCGACAGCGCGACACCACGTTCGCCGGCGCGCGCGGCGATCGCCTGGATGGCCGAGAACGAGCCGGCCGCGTCGCCGCCTTCGTGCAGCGGTTCGGTCGTGTAGGACGATGGCTTCAGCGACAGCGTCGGCCGCGCTTCGAGCGGCAGGTCAGCCGCCGCGACCGCGTCGACCATGCGCAGGTAGGTGTCGAGGTTGCGCTGCGCCTGCTCCGCGGTGCGGATGTCCTCCGCCAACAGGTCGAGGGTCGCCAGCAAGCCGCGGTCACGGAACAGCTTCTGCACGACCGACAACGCCTGTTCGAGCGAATCTCCGGCCACGTAGGGCTTGGCGAAGAAACGCACCAGGAAGGCCGGGATGAAGCGGATCAGGGGGTTCACGGCGAGCGGCGGATCATGCCGCGGGAGGAAAGCGAAAGCCACGCATCGCGAGCGGGCTCAAGTCCGCCCATGCCATCGAGCCGATGCATGCATGCAGGAGAGGGAACGAATGCGGATCACTGTGTTGCTCGAGAACGCCAGCCAGCTCTGGGGTGGCGTCAAGGTGGCGCTGGAAGACGCCAATTGGCTGCAGCGCGCCGGCCATCAGGTGACCGTGCTCAGCCGCTCGGGACCGCCGAACTGGATGCGCGTCGAGTGCGCGTTCCGCCAGGTGCAGGACTTCCGACCCGAACACCTGCCGGACGCCGACGTCGTCGTGGCGACGTTCTGGACCACGGTGTCGTGGGCCGCGAGCGCCGGCCCGGACAAGGGCGTGCCGGTGCACTACTGCCAGGGCTACGAAGGCGACACTGCCGAGAACCGCCAACTGCGCGAGCGCATCGAGGCCGCCTACCGCCTGCCCGGTGTGCACCATGTGACCATCGCGCCGCACCTGACACGCCTGTTGCGGGAGCGCTTCGGCACCGAGGCGCTGGAGGTGCCGTATGTCGTCGATCACTCGGTGCACTTCGCCGCCGAGCCGCATCCGCCGCGCGCGCCGCTGCGCGTGGGCCTCGTCGGCCCCTACCAGATCGGCTGGAAGGACCTGGCGACCGGCTTCGCTGCCTGCCGCCTCGCGCACCAGGCCGGCCAGCAACTGGTGCTGGTGCGGGCCACCAACACGGCGCCCGATCCGGCCGAACGCGACACGCCGTTCCCGGTTGAATGGCACCAGCAGCTGCCGCCGGCGCGCATGGGCGACTTCTACCGTTCGCTCGACCTGTTCCTCGGCACCAGCAACGGCGCCGACGAGGGCTTCTTCCTGCCGGCGGTCGAGGCGATGGCCTGCGGCGTGCCGGCGATCCTGACCGACGTGCCCTGTTTCCGCGACCACGGCGCCGGCAGCGGCGACGATCGCTTTGCCCTGTTCGTCCCCCCCGGCGACGCGGCGGCGATGGCCGAGGCGCTGGTCGTCGCCGGCGGCATGGCGGACGTGCGCGCCGGCCTGCGCGAGCAGGGGCTCGCCGTGGCCGGCCGCTACCATCCCGAACGTCACGGCCGCGCCCTCGAAGCCGTGCTGCGCCGTTGCGCCGACAGCGCGCAGCGCAGCGAACCCGCGCCGCTGCGCCTCGTCGGCGGCAGCAATCCAGATGCGTCGGCGGTGCTCGACGAGCTGCGCGTGCAGCTGCGCACGGCCAGCGAACGCCTGCTGCGGCAGGGGCACAACCGGGCCGCCGCCGACGCGCTGGCCGCTGCGAGCTGCCTCGCTCCGGACGATCGCGAACTGCAACGCGAGGTCGCCGCCACCCGGCTGCTCGCGGCCGACTACCAGGGCGCACTGCGCGTCTACGACGACCTCGTCGCGGGTGGCATCGACGACGAAGAACTGGAGGCCGGCCGCGGCCATGCGCTGCACGCACTGGGCCGCATGCACGATGCCGCGCAGGCGTTCCGCGCCGCGATCGCCGTCGGCGCACGCACGGCCGACGCCTACAATCGGCTCGGCGTGGTGCTGTTCCAGGCCGGCGACCTGGCCGGCGCGCGCAGCAACTTCGAACGTGCGCTGATGCTCGAGCCCGAGCACGGCGACGCGCGGGCCAACCTCGCGGCGCTGCCGGCAGCCTGAGAGCCGCGCATGCGCCTGCTCTGCAACCTGCCGCTCGAGTGCTTCGACGAACGCGAAGCGATGCAGGGCATCGAGCTGTGCACGTTCGGCCCGCCGGACCGCATGCTGGTCGACGGCGTGCACTTCCCGTTCGACGTCGCCTTCGACCCGTCGACCGGCAGCTGGGACGAACTCGCGGCGCTGCTGCCGCCCGGCTTCGCACCCGACGCCGTGCTGCTCTACTGGCCGGACCAGGAACCGCTGCCCGCAGGCCTCGAACACTGTCCGGTGCCGGTCGTGGGCGTGGTCTCCGACTACAACCTGTCGCTGCCGTACCTGGTCGGCCTGTGGCCGTTCTTCGACGTGTTGCTGTGCGACCGCGCCGGTGAGGACCTGTTCCGCCGCCTGTCGTTCGCCGACGTGCGCCACTGGTGCCAGTTCGCGCACAAGCGACCGTTCCATCGCCTGATGCCCGAGGCGGGCCCGCGCGACGTCGACGTCGCATTCGCCGGCAACCTGAACCCGATCGTGCAGCGGCAACGCGCGCCGTGGCTCGAGCGGCTGCGGCGGCTCGGCGACAGCGGCGTGCGGGTCGCGGTGCAGAGCGGCCTGCACGGCGAGGGCTACGGTCGCTTCCTGAACGGCTGCCGGATCGGCTGGAACCGCAGCATCCGCGGCGAGATGAACCTGCGCGGGTTCGAGGTGCCGGCGTGCGGCGCGCTGCTGCTGATGGAGCACGGCAACCTCGAAGTGGCCGACTTCTTCGTGCCGGGCGAGGAGTGCGTGCTGCACGGCGACGACGACTTCGAAGCGATCGTCACCGAACTGCTCGCCGACGAAGCGCGCCGCGAACGCATCGCGCGCGCCGGCCACCGCCGCGTGCAGGAGCATCGCCTCGGCCGCCGCCTCGGCGCGCTGGCCGAGCTGCTGTCGCGCCCCGGCCCCGGTCGGCCGCCGAGCACGCTGGCGGATCGAGTGCTCGGTCGCGCGATCGCGATGCTGCCGACCTGGGCCGAGGGGCCGACGATCGCCGCCGCCGCGCTCGCTGCCCACGACCTCGCGCCCGACGACCCGCGCACGCTGAACCTGCTCGGCATGGCGACGCTGCGCTGGCGCGGCGCCGAGGGCGGCGATGCCGCGTGGCGCCTGTGGCATCGCGCGATCGTGATGGACCCGAACTACCTGCCCGCGGCGACCAACCTGGCCAGCCTCGCCGCAGCGACCGGCGATGCGGGACTGTGCATGCAGACCCGGCGTGAGGTCGACCGGCGCGCCGCCGCGAAGGCCTGGCCAGACCTCGACGGACCGACCCTGCCGTTCGGTTACACCGAACTCGCGATCGAGCGCTCGCTGGCGCTGCAGAACGCCGTGCGCACCGGCGCCCTCGACGTCTTCGCCCGCACGCTGGCGCGCTAGCCCCGGCGCCGATCCTGCCCGCCGCACACTGCGGCGTGTTACGGATTCTCCCGGAGCCAGACTCCGGGGTTCTCCCGCGCGCCGCCGACTTGCGCCCGGTGGCAGTGTTCGCGACACTGCTCGCCCTCGAATTCGGCGGCAGCCGTCCGCCCTCACACACGAACCACCACCTCGCGCTCGCCATGGCTCCGACACCTTCCAAGACCGCTCCCCATCGTTGGTCGTTCTACCGCGCCGGCGGTGTCGACCAGGTCCGCCTCGACAAGGGCGCCGACATCGTGCACCTCGACCAACTCGACCAGAAGCTCTGGGTCGCGCTGAGCTGCCCGACCAAGGGCCTCGAGATCGACCCGCGCACGCTGGCACTGCTCGACGCCGACGGCGACGGCCACGTGCGCCCGCCCGAGATCCTCGCCGCCGTCGTCTGGCTGCGCGACGTGCTGGCCAACCCCGACACACTGGTCGAGGGCAAGGACGGCGTCGCACTGGCGAACCTGCGCAAGGACACCGCCGAAGGCAAGGCGCTGCTGGCGTCCGCCCAGCACACGCTGAAGAGCCTCGGCAAGGAAGCGGCCGTGATCACGGTCGCCGACACGCTGAAGACCGCCGACTTCTTCGCCGCCGCCGAACGCAACGGTGACGGCATCGTGCCGCCGGCGACGGTGGCCGACGAGAAGGCGCGCACGGTCGCGACCGACGTCGTCACCTGCATGGGCGGCAGAAAGGACCGCTCCGGTCAGCTCGGCTACGACCAGGCGCAGCTCGACGGCTTCTTCGCCGCCTGCGCCGACTTCGACGCGTGGACCAAGACCGGTGAGGCCGACGCCAAGAACGTGCTGCCGTTCGGCGACGGCACGGCTGCCGCGTACGCCACGTTCACGGCCGTGCGCGCCAAGGTCAACGACTACTTCGGCCGCTGCCGCCTCGCTGCGTTCGACGCGCGCGCGCTCGCTGCGGTCAACCGCGAGCAGGACGCGTACATCGCCGCCGCTGCCAAGGACCTGACGATCACCGCCGACGAGGTCGCGAGCTTCCCGCTGGCGATCGTCGAAGCCGACAAGCCGTTGCCGCTCGGCAAGGGCGTCAACCCGGCCTGGGGCGGCGCGCTGGCCGCATTCAAGGCGACGTGCTGCAAGGACAAGGACACCCTGAGCGAAGCCGACTGGATCGCGCTGACGTCGAAGTTCGACGCGCACGGTGCCTGGATCGGCAAGCAGGGCGGGTCCGCCGTGGCACCGCTCGGTATCAAGCGCGTGCGCGAGATCCTCGCGGGCAAGAGCAAGGCCGCGCTCGAGCAGGTCATCGCCGACGACCTCGCCGTCGCCGGTGAAGTCGACGCGATGGCCCGCGTCGAGAAACTCGTCCACCTGCACCGCGACTTCCACCAGCTGCTGAACAACTACGTCAGCTTCACGGACTTCTATGCGCGCCGTGGCGCCATCTTCCAGGCCGGCACGCTCTACCTCGACGGCCGCGCGTGCGACATGTGCTTCCACGTCCACGACGCCGGCAAGCACGCCAAGATGGCGCCGATGTCGAACGCGTTCCTGGCCTACGTCGATTGCACGCGGCCCGGCGGCCAGAAGATGAGCGTCGCCTGCGCGTTCACGGCCGGCGACAGCGACAACCTGTTCGAGGGCCGCAACGGCATCTTCTACGACCGCAAGGGCGTCGACTGGAACGCGACGATCATCAAGGTCGTCAGCAATCCGATCAGCGTGCGCCAGGCATTCTGGTCGCCGTACAAGAAGGTGCTGCGCTCGATCCAGGAGGCCGTCGCCAAGAAGGCCGCGGCCGCCGACGAGGCCGCGAACGCCAAGCTCGCGGGCGGCGCCGCCGCTGCCGGCGACGCGGCGAAGGGCGCGGTACCGCCGAAGCCCAAGTTCGACATCGGCATGATCGCCGCGCTAGGCGTCGCGGTCGGTGGCATCAGCACCGCGCTGGCCGGACTGCTGGCGGGCTTCTTCGGCCTCGGCCCGTGGATCCCGATCGGCATCATCGGCCTGCTGCTGGCGATCTCCGGCCCATCGATGTTCATCGCCTGGCTGAAGCTGCGCACGCGCAACCTCGGTCCGATCCTCGACGCGAACGGCTGGGCCGTGAACACGCTGACGCGCGTCAACATCCCGCTCGGCGGCTCGCTGACCGAACTGCCGAAGATCCCGGCCGGCTCGCACCGCACGCTGATCGACCCTTATGCGCCGAAGAAGAGCATCTGGCCGCGCCTGATCCTGGTGCTGCTGATCCTCGCCGGCGTCACCTACGGCCTCTACCGCACGAACCTGCTGCACAAGTGGCTGCCGCAGTACGTGAAGGCCCACCACACCGAGCTGGGCCTGTCGGCGGACAAGCACAGTGCGGCACCCGGCGATGCGATCGCGTTCACGGTCAAGTCGGGCGCCGTCGAGCTGCAGGTCACCAACACGACCGACAGCAATGCACCGGCCGCACTGCCCGCGCTGAAGGTCGAGGCCGGCAAGGCGACGCTGACGATCCCCGCCGACATGAAGCCCGCCACACTGACCGTGCTCGATGCCGTCAGCGGCAGCCACGTCGAGATCACCGTCACCGAGAAGAAGTGAGACCCGACCGCTGGCGCGCGAAGCTCGCTTCGCACGCCAACGGGCCGAATGCCGCCTGCGCCCGAGGCGCGAGTCAGAGCGCAGCCAGCAGTTCCTGCAACCCGGCCGCCAGGGGCAACACCTCGACCCCATCCCGATGCTGGCGCACGCGACCACCGTGCAGCAGCCATCGCTTCGCCACCGGGTAGTCCTCGCCGAATGCGACCAGCCCCGCGAAGTCCCGCTCGCGCAGCTGTGCAGTGCGCTTCACCTCGATCGCATGCAGGCCACGCTGGCCGTAGAGCACGAAGTCGACCTCCTGGCCAGCGGCGGTTCGCCATGTGCTCACGTCGTAGCGGAGTCCCAGATAGCCATTCGTCGCGAGCAGTTCGTTGAGCAGGAAAGTCTCGATGGCGGCACCATCGATCTCCTCCGGCGAGTCGATGGGTCCTTGTGGACGCAGGGTGCGATAGACACCGGCGTCGAACAGGAAGAAGCGCGGATGCATCGTCATGGCACGTTTCGCTCGATGACGGAAGACCGGCAGGCGCACCGCGAGCAACAGGTCCTCCAGCGCCGTGAACCACTGCTCGACGACCTTGCGCTCGACGCCACAGTCTCGAGCAACCGCCGAGATGTTCAGCACGCTCGCCTGGCTGAAGGACGCCGCCTCGAGGAAGCGCGTGAAGCCGGCGAGGTTGCGCGTGAGGCCTTCCTGCAACACCTCCTCCTGCAGATAGGTCCGCACGTAGCTGGTCAGGAAGTCCGCGGGATCCGCGTCGACCCAGACACTCGGCAGACCACCGAATCGCACCGCATGCCCAAGGTCGAAGTCCTGGCCGATCTCCGCTGCCGTCAGCGGGAAGAGACGGTGGGTGCGCGCGCGGCCAGCCAGCAGGTTGGCCCCCCCACGACGGAGCTTGCGCGCGCTCGACCCGGTGAGCGCAAACCGCCACTTCTTGGTCTCGATGAGGCGGTGCACCTCGTCGAGCAGAGCAGGGATCTTCTGCACTTCGTCGATCACGACCCAGCCGCGATGCTGCGGCGGGATCATGCCTTCGAGCCGGCCGGGCTCGGCGATCAGGCGGTTGTGCACGTCGGCGGCCAGCAGGTCGACCAACACCGCGTCGGGCAGGGTTGCCTTCACCCACGAGGACTTGCCGGTGCCACGGGGCCCGAACAGGAAGAAGCTGGTCTTCGGGGCGGCCAGGGATCTGGAATACACAACTCCATTTTCGGCACAAAAATGGAGTTGGCAACTCCATTTTCAGGAACGGACCAGGCGGCGGTCCGCCGCTCAGCCGTGCGCCGTCGCGACCTCGGCGGCCTGGCCACCGACCGGCGGCATCTCGGCGGCGAGCAGCAGGGCACGCGCTTCGGCTTCGGCCGGGTCGGCCGCTTCCCACAGCAGCGTGGCCAGCCGCAGGTGCAGTTCGGGGCGCGGGTCGCGCAGCAGGCGTTCGAGCACCGGCAGGTCCGGCTCGTCGTCGGCGAAACGCGTCTGCATCAGCGGGTGTGCCCGCGACGCCTCCTGCCAGCGCGCGACCGGCAACGGCCGGTAGCGGCAGAAGAACTCGAAGTGCCACGGCAGGAAGCGCATCGCCCGTTCGCGGCCCTTCTCGTCGTCGCGGAAGTGGGCCTTCATCATCTGCGCGAGATGGTGGTAGATGCCAAGGCGTTGTTCGGCGGTCGGCTCGAACGCCTGCTTCTCGGCGATCTCGCGGAACAGCCACGGCTTGATCAGCGCGCCGCGACCGAGCATCACCGAAGCGACGCCGCTCTGCTGCCAGCGTTCGTGGGTCTCGTACCACGTCAGCAGGTCGCCGTTGCCGATCACCGGGATCGTGCGTTCGGCAGCGATGCGGGCGATCGAATCCCAGTCGGCGGCGCGCGAGTAGCGCTGCTCGCGGGTGCGGCCGTGCACGCAGATCGCCGCCGCCCCCGACTCCTCGAGCACCCGCGCGACCTCGCTGGCGTTCTGGTCGTCCTCGCTCCAGCCGAGCCGGATCTTGACGCTGACGGGCACGGGGATGCCCTTGACCATCTCGGCGACCAGCTTGCCGAGCTGCGTCGGCCGCTGCAGCATCGTGGCCCCCATGCCACGGCGCACGATGTCGTGGATCGGGCAGCCGCAGTTCAGGTCGACCCAGCTGGCGCCGCGTTCGACCGCGGCGTTGCCGGCGAGGATCGCATCGGCCGGCTTCGAGGCGGCGATCTGGGCACCGAAGCAGGTCTCGTCGGGGTGTTTGCGCAGCAGCGCCAGCTCGCTCTTGCTGCGCTTCTTGACCTGATAGGCGTAGGCCATCTCGCCCATGGTGACCTCGGCGCCGTGCGCGAGGCAGAGGCGCCGGAACGGCAGGTTGCCCCCCTTGGTCAGTGGCGCCAGGAAGACACGGCCGCGGAAGTTCATCACCGGCCCACTGTGCCGTCTCCCCATCCGCTTTCCACCGTGGCATACTCCGCTTCGCCTCGCCCCGGTCGACACCATGCATCTCCACCACGTCCTCGGCGGCAGCCTGCTGCTCGCTGCCTTCGCCTGGTTCGTCACGACAGGTGACGGTTCCGCGCCTCCGACTCCGCCCGCGACGCCGCCGGTCGCCGATGGCCACTACGCGCTGGTGATAGAAGGCGACCGCGACCAGCTCTCGATCTCGCACGCGCGGGCCAAGGGCGACCCGTGGGCCGGCGTGCCGAAGGGCCTGCAGAGCGAGTGGCTGCTGCGCGTCCGCGCCGCCGATGGCGCCGTGCTGGCCGAAGTGCCGCTCGACATGTCGGCGTTCGACCTCGCGCCCGAACGCAAGGGCAAGGCGATCGAGGTCGAGGGCTGCATCGTGCGCGATCCCCACGTGGCGATGCTGGTCAACGTGCCGCGCTTCGCCGCGGCCGCGGACTACACCTTCGTGCGGCATGAGCGTGGCCGCGACGTGCCGCTCGGCGTCGTCACCGGTGCCCAGGTGCGCGACCTCGCCGGAGGTGGCAGATGAACCGCGCGCCCCTGGCCACGCTGCTGGCCGTCGTGATGCTCGGCGGCTTGCCCGCACAGGCGCCGATCGTGCAGACCGTGATCAACAACGGCACCACGCAGTCGCGCTACGACATGGTCATTCTCGGCGACGGCTACCAGGCGAGCGAGCAGGCGCTGTTCAACGCGAACGTGACGACGTTCCTGACCTACCTGTTCCAGCAGCAGCCGTACGCGACGTTCGCCGCCTACTACAACGTGCACTCGGTGTTCCGCGCCAGCAACCAGAGCGGCGCCGACCAGCCCGACGTCACACCGCCGATCTACGTCGACACCGCCTACGACGCGACCTACAACGTCGGCGGCACCGACCGCTGCCTCTACATCAGCGACACGGCACTCGCGCTCGCCGACGCGTCGCTCGCGCCGGCGACCGAGGGGCGCGTGATCGTGCTGGTGAACAGCAGCCGCTACGGCGGTTGCGCCAGCACGTTCTCGGTCAGCTACAACGGCAGTTCGATGAGCGCCGTGCAGGTGCACGAGATCGGGCACAGCCTCGGCCTGCTCGCCGACGAGTACGACTATCCCAACGACACCTACACCGGTTCGGAGCCGTCGCAGGTGAACGTGACGATCTCGCCGGTCGGCCAGAAGTGGTCGATCTGGTGGGGCACGGACAACATCAGCGCCTTCGAAGGCGCGCGCTACTACCTGCACGGCATCTACCGGCCGAAGAGCAACTGCATGATGCGCAACCTCGGCGCCGCACTGTGTGCGGTCTGCCGCGAACAGGTCAGCAAGGTCACCAACTCGGTGGTCGACACGATCGTCACGGCGACCCCCGCGACGTCGACCGTCAACATCACCAGCAGCACGTCGCAGACGTTCTCGATCACGCACATCGTGCCGCTGGGCAACAACCCGTCGATCACCTGGAAGCTCGACGGCACGGCAATCGCCGGCGCCACCGGCACCAGCTACCTGCTGGACGGCAGCACGACGAGCGTCGGCCAGCACACGCTGGCGGTCGAAGTGCTCGACCAGACGACGTTCGTGCGCAGCGATCCGGCTGCGACGATGCGCGAGACCCACAGCTGGCAGGTGTCGGTCGACGTGCCGCAGCTCGCGCAGCTGCGCATGCCGACGTTCACCGCGAGCGGCGTCTGGTTCGTGCCCGGCAGCCCCGTGACGCTGTCCCCCACCGTGATCAACGACGGCCCGGCGGACGCCGGCGGCTTCGACGTCGAGTTCTTCCTGTCGACGTCGGCCACGGCCTGGAGCACGCAGGACATCTACCTCGGCAGCACGCACGTGAACGGCCTGCTCGCGACGCAGAGCATCGTGGCATCGCACCAGACGCAGCTGCCGTGGCGCCTCGCGACCCAGGTCTACTACGTCTTCGCGGTCGTCGACCGGACCAACGCCGTCGCGGAGGGCAACGAGAACGACAACAGCCGCAGCACCCTGATCGCCGGCCAGGCCGGCCCATGCGTGACGAAGCTCGAGTACGACGATGCGTTGCTCTACCCGGCCGACAGCGCCGGCGTGTCGGTGTCGACCGGCGGCGTACTACATCCGACAGTCGTGGCACCGTGTGCGGACCCGCTGGCGACGCTCTACCTGATCGCCTGGGGCGGCTCGGGCACGACGCCGGGGCTGCAACTGTCACCGACGGTGCTGCTGCCTTTGAACCCCGACGGGCTCACCGACATCGGCCTCGCCGCGCTGAACGGACCGATCCTCGGCGGCTTCCTCGGCGTACTCGACAGCCAGGGACTCGGCCACGCGACGTTCGCCCTGCCCTCGACGACGGGGCTGGCCAGCGCGCAGACGCACTTCGCCTGTCTGCTGATCGGCGACACCGAGCTGTTCGCCGCCGCCAGCAACGCGATCGAACTGAACCTGTTGCCCTGATCCAGCTGCCCTGATCGGCGCGCGGGCACGTCAGCGCAGGGCGAGGAACCCGACCGGGTCGCCGACGACCGCGGTCGGTACCAGCTCGTCTTCGGCATCGAACGTCGCGCCTGCCGCGGCCGCCGGCTCCAGGAACCACGCCACTTCCTCGGCGGTCGTCGTGACCAGCGCCGGCCGCTGCAGCCGCGCGAACAGGTCGTTCGCCAGCGCGCGTGCCGCCTCGCGCTCGGTGACGAACCGCTCGACATCGAGCTGGGCCGGCGCGACACGACCGTAGGCGACCTCGCTGAGCACCGGCCAGGTCTCGGGATCGGTGAAGACGCTGATGCAGCCGAGATGGTCGAAACTCGTGCCGGCGGCGGCAGTGCGCGCGTCACCGGCCAGGTAACGCAACGGCACGTCGGGCGCAGCGGCCTGCAGCGCCGCGTTCAGCACTTCGCACTCGCGATCGCGCAGATTCGTCGCCGTCACCCGCCGACCGTGCAGCGCGACCTCGCCGAGCAGCACCGGCAACTCGGCGACACCGGCGCCGACCCACAACGAGGCGCCGCCGCGGGCCACCCGATGCAGCAGACGCTCGCCGAGTGCCCGGCCCATCGACAACACGTTGCCACGCCGCTCCTGCCAGAAGTTCTCCCCGCCCCAGTCGAAGTAGATCTCGGCGAGCGCCGGCCAGTCGAGTCGTTCGAAGACACCGCGCGCGGTCTTCATCACCTCGCTCCAGCCGCGGCCGGCCGGCGTCACGCCGAGTTCTCCGGCGCGGTGAGTTCGCGCAACCGCCGCCACGCGAAGATGCCCGTCTTGTGGCCGTCGCTCCAGAAGAACGACAGCCCGTAGCGGCCGACCAGCTCGCTGCCGAACAGCAGGATGTCGTCCTTGACCGTCTTCGGGTCCAACAGCGGCCGGCCGGTGCCCTCCTCGATGCAGCTCGCGCACGGGCAGGCGAGCCGCAGGTCGCGCGCCTTGTGTTCGGTGACGACCCCATCCCGCCACACGATGCGGAACAGGAACGGCGTCACCAGGTCGGCGGTCTTGGGCAAAGGGGTCTGCATCGTGTTCGCTGCCGTCTTGCAGCCCGCCGGTGAATCCCGGACAAGTAGTGCATGCGCATCGGCGCACTCATTCTGGCAGGTGGACGCAGCGAACGCATGGGTCGTCCCAAGGAGTCGCTGCCTTTGCACGGCGACACCTTGCTCGGCCGCGCGGCGGCGTGCCTGTCGGCATGCGCCGAGGTGACGGTCGTCGTCGCGCGCGACGGCAACCAGCAGCTGCCGGCGCTGCCGCCGGGCATCACCCGGGTGCACGACGACCCGACCGGTCAGGGCCCGTTGGGTGCGCTGGTGAGCGGCCTACGCTGGTTCGGCGAACGCGCCGGGTTCACGGCGCCCGACGCGGTGTTCGCTACCGCATGCGATCAACCGTTCCTCACCGCCGAAGCCGTGCACTGGCTGGTCGCGCGACTCGGCGACCACGAACTGGTGATGCCGCGTATCGCCGGCATCCTGCAGCCACTGTGCGCGGTCTACCGGTTGTCGGTGCTGCCGTTCGCCGAACGCCTGCTCGCCACCGGCACCGTGACGCCGCGCAGCCTCGCTGCCGCCGCCACCGCGCGCATACTCGAAGAAGGTGAAGTCCGCGCCTTCGACCCGTCGCTACGCTTCGCCCAGAACGTGAACACCCCCGAGGACTACCGGCGGGCCCTCGGCGGCTCATGAGCGAGACGGATGCTGGGACCGAGCCGCGACCGCGCTGCTACCGCTGCCTGCGGCCGGCGGCGATGTGTCGTTGTGCGGGGCTGCCGACGGTAGCGACGCGCACGCGGATCGTCGTGCTGCAGCACCCGCACGAACGCACCCACCCGTTCGGCACCGCTCGGCTGGTGGCGCTGTGCATGCCGAACGCCGTGGTGCACACCGCCTACGGCGGCCTCGCCGGCGTGCTGCACTGCGACGTGCCGCTGCCGGCCGACGCGGCGGTGCTCTACCCGCATCCGGACGCGCAGGACCTCGCCGATCTGCCGGTCGCCGAACATCCCTCGACGCTGGTCGTGCTCGACGGCACCTGGACGCACGCGCGGCGGCTCTACCGCGACAATCCGTGGCTCGGAGGCCTGCGCCACGTGCGCCTGCATCCGGCGGAACCGAGCCGGTACCGCATCCGGCGCGAACCGCGCGCCGACTACGTGTCGACGATCGAAGCGATCGTGCTGGCGTTGACGATCGTCGAACCGGACACGCCGCACACAGGTCGCCTGATCGACGCCTTCGACCGCATGATCGACCAGCAGGTCGATCACATGGCCTCCGTGCAGCGCCACAAGCGGCGCAAGACCGCGCGCCAGCGGCCGTCGCGCGCGGTGTCGTCGCTGCTCGACGATGCGCGCCTCGTCGTCGCCTACGCCGAATCGTCGCTGCCGGGCGGCGACGCCTCGGCGGGCCGCGAACTGCTGCAGTGGGTCGCGGTGCGTGTTGCCACCGGCGAAACGTTCGAAGCGGTGCTGCGACCGATGCACCAGGGCCCGTCGCCCTACCACCTGCGGCACATGGAACTCACCGACGACGACCTGGCGACGGGCGAGACCGTGGCCTCGGCGCACCAGCGCTTCGCGACGTTCGCAGGCGATGCGCCGGTCGCGGCATGGACTGGAACGACGCTCGACTGGGGTGCACCGATGCTGTCGGGCGACACGCCGCACACGGTGCTGAAGACCAGCTACTGCAACCTGCGCAACCGGCGCGCGAACTTCCTCGACGATGTCGTCGCGCGGGAGAACCTCACCGCGCCGGATGTGCCCTGCCGCGGGCGCGCGGCGCGGCGGCTCGGCAACGCGCTGGCGGTCGCACGCTGGCTGCAGGCGATGCGGCCCGATCGCGCGCTCACTTCGCCAGCGAACGGAACGACGCCACCACGAGGCTGACCAGCAGGGCGCCGACGGCGACGGCCCCGAGCAGGATCAGCCCGCCGGTCAGCAGCATCTCGTTCACCAGGTGATCCAGGGCGGCGCCGACCCCCGGCGAACGCAGCATCTGGTCGCAGACCAGCCACTGGAGCACGCACCATGCGATCGCGTACAACTCCCACGCATGCTACCCCGATCCGTCGTGCCCTGCCTGCTGCTCGCCGCGTGCAGCATCTGGTCGAACCACCCGAGCCTCACGTCCTCGGTGCGCCTCGGTCCCGGCGAACGCACGACGCTGCGTGTGCAGGCAGTGCCGCCGTCGACGCTGACGCTCGAGCTGCAGGGAGAACGCGGCGGCGCGATCGCGTTCGACGCGCACACGCCGGCGGGCGCACCGATGGCCAGCGGCGTGCTCGGCTGTGGCACGCAGGTGCGTTGTCTCACCAGCGAAGGGGAACTGGTGGTCGAGTTCACCGCCACGGCAGAGGCCGGCAGCGTCGCCTACGTGGCGCGCAGCAGCACCGGCCTGTCGGTCACACTGACGCCACACCGATGACGCTGCGCGCGCATCGTTTCCCCCGTTCGCGGTTCGGCGTCGCCGGCCGCATCGTGCGCGTCTGGCTGCCGGCCGGCTACGACGCTGGGCCGGCGCTGCGCTACCCGGTGGTCTACGTGCAGGACGGGCAGAACCTGTTCGAAGCGGAGACCGCGTTCGCCGGCGTGCCCTGGGGCATCGGCGACACGGCGCAGAAGCTGATCGATCTGCGGCGCATCGAACCGCTGATCCTGGTCGGCATCGACAACTCCGGCCAGCACCGCACCGACGACTACACGCCGGTGCGCTGGCAAGGGCGCGGCGGTGCCGCGGATCGGTTCGGGCGCATGCTGACCGACGAGATCAAACCGTTCGTCGATCGGCACTACCGCACAAGGCCCGGACGGGAATCGACCGGCATCGCCGGCGCGTCGCTCGGCGGACTGTTCGCGCTGCACCTCGCGCTGTCGCGCCCCGACGTGTTCAGCCGCGCCGCCGCGATGTCGCCGACCTTGTGGTGGGGCAACGCCGTCATCCTGCGCGAGATCGCGGCGCTGCCGCACCGCCTCGACCTGCGGCTGTGGATCGACGTCGGCAAGCGCGAGGCGCCGCCGCTGCGGCAGCAGGTGCGGCGCGCCGAGGCGCTGCTGGTCGACAAGGGTTGGGTCGCACATCGCAGCGCCAAGAAGGCCACGCTGCGCTACCGCGAGGTGGCGCGCGCCGACCACGACGAGCGTTCGTGGGGCAAGCGCTTCGATCGTGTGCTGAAGTTCCTGTTTCCGGCGCCGCCGCGGCGCAGCGTGGGGACTCAGCGCAACTCGAGGCCGCCGATCGCCGGCACCAGCAGCGGCACGGCCGTGGCGTCGACCTCGAGGCGATCGAAGCTGCGCGCGGACTCCGGCAGTTCGACCGTGTAGTCGCGCTGCCCCATCGCGACGCGCAGGTAGCCGAGCAGTTCGCCCGGCCGCGGCGGCGGGCCCACCGGTGCCGTCGCAGTGACCTGGACACTGCCCACGGACTCGCTCCCGCGGAAGAACGTGAATTGGTATCGCACCAGAGGCGCCAGCGACACGTGCAGCGACGCGGCCTGCACCGGCCCCACGAAGTCGATGCCGAGGCCACCGGTGCCGATCGGCACCACGTCCGGCACGTCGAACCAGAACGTGCCCTGCTGGACCGGTGCCGGCGGCAGTTCGTCGGCGCGCACTTCCCGGCGGGATGGCGACCGGTACTGCTCGGCTGTGTAGGCGCGCAGGCCCGCGTCGTTGCTGCCCGACCACAACCGCCACAGCGCCGCGAGGCGGTCGCCGCGCCACAGCGGTGCACGCAGCACGAGGCGCAGGTCGGCGTAGTAGGCGCGCAGGCCGGGGTGCACGATGCGGTTGTCGTCGTTGGCCAGCGATTCGAGGTAACCGTCCGGGATGCCGCGCGTGAAGTGGCCGATGCGCCACTCGCCCGCGTGCAGCACCGGCAACCGCATCAACAGTGGATCGACGATCCAGCGATCGACGAAATGGAACAGCTCGCCGGCGACGAACGGATCGCGGCCGACCGCGTCGCACTTGACCACGAGCGGCGTCTCGCGCCCTTCCTGCCGCAGGCCATGCGTGCCTTCGCCGGCCACCGGCACCTCGAGCTGTGGACTCAGCAACCCCGACCGCGCGTAGTAGAAGCGGCGCTCGTCGATGACGCCGTGCTCGCTCGCCACTGGCTCGAGGTCGTCGGCGATCGACACAGCCCATGCCGGCCAGCCGGGCACGAACGCCGCCGCCACCGCACCCAGCGCCACCAGAATGGCCGTGCGCGGCAGGCTGCCGCGCAGCCAGCGCGCCAGCAACGCCGTCGCGGCGATCAGCGGCGGCACGAAGAAGCGTCCCGCCATGAAGTCGCCGCCCATGCGCACCACGTAGCCGCAGTAGAGCAGCACGCCGAGTCCGAGCATGCGGCCGCGCACCCGCGCCACCGCGAGGCCCGCACCTGCACCGATCACGATCGTCACCAGCGTTGCCGGATCGTGCCGCACCGAGTAGAGCACGTACCACAGGCCCTGCTGCAGCAGGTCGGCGGCCGGCACGCCGTTCGAGAACGCCTTCGCGTAGGCCGTGATCGGGAACGGCGAGCCGTAGTAGAACAGCGCAAACGCGCTCCACAGCGCCAGCGGCAACAGGCCGAGGCCGAGCGTCAGCGGCAGCCGCCGCCATGGCACACAGCGCGCGTGTGCGAGCACGACCGGGGCGGCGAGCACGAGCAGGTCCAGCCGCGTCGTTCCCATGCACGCCACCACGAAGGTGATGCCCAGCAGCCGCGAACTGCCGCCCGGCGCGCGCCCGTCGAGCCACGCCAGCCAGACGATCAGCAGCGCCGACAGCGGCGTCTCGAGGCCCGACGTCGTGTAGTCACCGAACGCACGGCACGCCAGCAGCACGACCAGCACCGCTGCCGCCGCGCGCCCGGCCAGGGCCGCGAGCAGGGCCGCCGCCGCAGCCGACAGCACGATCGACATGGCGATCGTCGTCAGCTGGTGTTCGCCGGTGCTCCACCGGGCGGCCGCCAGCAGCCACATCCACAACGGATGCGTGAAGGCCTGCACGCGCTCGCCGACGTTCCAGACCGGACCGTGCCCCGCGAGCACGTTCTCGACCGTGCGCAGCGTGATGTAGGCGTCGTCGCTGATCCACGCCAGCCGCACCATGACCGCTACCAGGCCGACGCCCAGCACGGCGACGAGACCGCGCGCGAACCACGACGAACGCGGCACCCCGGTCACCCGCCCACCAACGCCGGCCGCAACGTCACCCGGTGGCGACCGGGTGACATGCAGATCGCATGGAACAGGAGGTTGGCGCGCTGCACCGGCACCGGCACGGCGTCCACCAGGATGCGGCCCTGGCGATCCAGGTCCACCGGCACCGGGAACGCGATCAGCAGCAGCGACGGTCCCTCGCACTCGACGTCGAACGTGGTCTCGCGGAGATCGACGGCGACGTTCTCGATGCGGTGCACACCCGGTGGCCCGATCGCGCACGGCGGCGGCGCGAACAGCAGCGGCCGCCTGGCCGGATCGCAGCCGGGCACACGCAGTGCGACCGCTGCCGCCGCCGCGTCGGCCACCAGTTGGTATTCGCCCGCGAGTGCCAGGATCGGCAGCGGCACGGAGCCGGCCACCAGCGTCGCCTTGTCGATCGAGCGCAGCTCGGCACCGGTCGCGAACTGCAACACGCGCGTCGTCGCCGGCATGTCGTCGAAGTCCGGGTTGAGGTACAGCAGGAACGGCGGCCGCGGCACGACCTGCAGGTAGACGATGCGGGGCCGGTGGCCGCTGAACAGCTCGACCATCGCTTCGAAACCGTTCTCCAGGCTCAGCGGCATCGCATCGACGACGAGTTCGGGCTGCGTCGCCAGACCGTTCGTGTCGAGGAACTGCCAGACCCGGCGGCACTCGTCGCCGAGGCGTCGGTGCACGTCGAGCGCGGCCGGCAGATGCCACGCCGCGGCGGCCGCGACGGCGAGCCACAGGCCGCCGAACACGGCAGGACCGTGCGGCCAACGCCAACGCCGCGCAATGTCGGCCGACAGCCGCGCGACGAACAGCACCGCCGGCACGTGGAAGAAGTAGGCGAAGCGTTCGCCGTGTGTCATCACGACGTACGGCAGCATCGCCGCCGCGGTCCACAGCAGGAAGAAGCGCTGCAGCGGCGATCCCCACCACAGCAGCGGGATCGCGGCGAACGTGCAGACGCCGACCGCGGCGAGGTCGTTCGCCGGCAGCATCGGTAGCACGCCGCGCAGGAAGCAAGCCGCGTGGTGCAGCAGCGCCGTCACCACCCCGTCGGTGCCGCCTGCGGTCGCGGTGCGATTGCTGCGCACCAGGTAGTGCCACGCCACCAGCGCCGCCAGCACCACGAACACGAGCACGCGCCCGCGCCACGCGCGCGCCGGTGCCCGCGGACGCGCGCAGACGCAGGCCGCCGCGAACACCGCGGGCGACGCATACGCCGCCTCCTTGAACAACAGCGACACGGCGACCAGCAGCACGATGCCGACGCCGCGCGGAAACCCGCCCTCGTTGGCGAAGCGCCAGCAGAGCCAGCCGGCGACGCAGAGGCAGATCGCGGCCGGCAGCACGTTGAACGCCGCCGACACCCAGGCGACCGCCTCGGCATGCGACGGCATCAGCGCGAACAGCAGCGCCGCGGCGAAGGCGAGCAGCACGCTGCCCACGGCGCGCCGCGCGACCGCGAACACCGCCACCGACGCGACCGCGTGCAGTCCGATGCAGACGAGGTGGTACGGCCACGGCGTCGTGCCGGCGCAGCCGTTCACCAGCTGGAACAGTCCGACCCAACCCGGTCGCCAGTAGACCCACGGCCGTTCCCCGAAGTCCGCGAACAGCAGGAAGCGCAGGAACCCGCCGAAGCCGAGGTCGCGTTCCAGCAGCAGGTGCGCGAAGTCGTCGCTGTAGAACCAGTGGCCGAGCAGGCTCGCGTAGGCCGCGACCACCACCGCCACGACCACGGCGATCACCGGCAACGTGGGGGTGGCACGCGTCCCGATCGGGCCGCCTGTCGCAGCCGGCGGCGCCTGTCCGGGTTCGTGCACCGGCGCAGTCTGCCATCGTCGCCGGCGCTGCGCCAGGACGTGGCAACGGTCCCGATCGGCCCGATGTTACGGGTCGACCAACGCCCCGGCGCCGCCGTGCGAGGTGCGGTTCGCGTCGATCCAGCTGTCCAGCACGATGCCGGTCGCCGGGTCGGCGAGGCGCCGCGCCAGCGTGCTGCCGAGCGGTCCGGCCATGTTCGGGTCGGTCGAGCCATCGCGGCGGTTGGGCCCGACGATCGGCTGCAGCATCGGCTGGTTGCTCGACGCGTTGCTGACGCCGTTGCTGTCGACGACGCGATCGAGGTCGAAGCGCACCGCCGCCGGGTTCCACTGGTCCTTCGGCGCGACGCCGTCGCTGCCGTAGCGGTTGTTGTTGGCGTCGAGCGGGTTCTGCGCCGCGCCGTTGGCGTCGAACAGGAACAGGCCCGTGCCGAACCCCGCGACCATGTGCACGAAGAACGGGCTGTCCATCTGGTTGCCCGTGTTGCGGCCGATGTGCTGCTTCAGCAGGTTGTAGTCGAGGTTGCCGAAGTCGTTCGCGGCCAGCGTGGCGCGGAACGTTGCGTACTGGCTGCCATACGTCGTCACCGAGTTCTGCGTCAGGTGGCACGACACGCAGTAGCGCGGGCCTTCGTTGGTAGCCGTGACGCGGCCGCGGATGCTGTGCGCGAGGAACGCGTTGTGGCCGAGCGCCGGGAACTGCCGCGCCGGGTTGCTGCCGCCGCCGCCATTGCGGTCGGTGAAGGCGAACACGCGTGTGCGGTCGCCGTTGATGTCCGTGTAGCGGAAGAACACCTTCGTATTGGTCGCCGAGGTGCCGATCTTGTTGTCCGGCCGGATGCCGAGCGAGAACGGCACCGGCGACTGGTAGACGAACTCCGCGAACCGCTGGCGGAACACGATGCGCTCGCCCGTGATGTTGCTGAAGTTGTTGCCGTTGTCGTACTCGCCCTCGAGGTGGCAGCCGATGCACGAGTTGCTCCACGACGAGTGGCAGGACGCGCAGTTCATGCTGTCCATGTGCGTGAAGCCGTTGTGCGGGTTGCCCGTCTGCTGCGGGCCGATGCCCGTCGTCGGCGAGTTGTCGTCCTTGCCCATCGCGAACGAGCCCAGCTTCGAGTAGATCGCCGCACCGGTCGTCGGGTGCAGCTTGCCGCTGTCGACGATCACGTCGCGCACCTGCCGGATGTAGTGCTTGCGGCCGTCGAGCTTGCTGGTCAGCCAGAAGTCGCCATTGCTGGCGCGTTCGACGTGGCGCAGCGGGTTGCCCTCGCTGTCGACGCCGAGCACGACCGACTGGCCCTGGTAGTTGTCGCCGTTGGTGGTGTTCGCGTAGGCCGTGGCGGTGCCGTGGCAGTCCTCGCAGCGGATCGTGATCGCGTGCCCCATGCGACTGACGATGTCGCCGTTGTTCGCGGCGTTGACGTTGCCGTGCACGTCGACGCTGCCGTGGCAGTCGACGCAGCCCATGCCCGCGTCGTAGTGCACGTCGGGCGGCGTGTCGTCGCGGCCGTCGCCGTCGTAGTCCTCGAACAGCAGGTACTGGTTGTGATTGCGCCCGTTGAACGTGTTGTTGCCAACTGCCGGATCGAACAGGCGCGGGTCGTTGCGCGTGGTGCGGAACGTCACCGGGTTGGCCGGGTACTGCTGGCCGCGCACGACGTCCTGGTTCTGGTCGAGGCGGATGCCCCAGTACTGCATCACCATGCGGTTGCTGCCCTGGTGGCAGCCGGCGCAGGTGTGGTCGTCGATGCCCTGCACCGTCGTGCCGTTGCTCAGCGTGCGGGCGACGCCGCGGATCTTGTGCGAACGGATGTGCGCGCGCTCGGGGTCGCGGATCTGGTCGGGGTTCGCCGGCTCGGTCTTCGGCACGTTCGGATCGCGGCTGCCGCTCCTGCCATCGAGGCTGTACGGCATGTGGCACGCCGCGCAGCCCGACGGGCGGAAGTCGCCGTAGCGGTTGTTGGCGCCGCTGCTGCCGAGGTGGCAGTCGCCGCAGGTGAACGCGACCATCTCCTGGTAGAGCTTCGCCAGCTTCGACCCGGTCACGACCGAGCCGTCCGCATTGACGTCGTTGCCCAGCGCGGTGGCATTGAAGGCCTGGTTGTTGAACAGGAACTCGTTGCCGGTCTTGCCGCGCACGCTCCACACCGGCGCCTCGAGCAGTTCGCCGACCTTGCCGTCGTTTTGCGGGTCGTGCACGTGCTGCGGGTCGGTGACCGCGCGCCAGGCGTAGTCGGCGGCGTTGTCCTCGAACAGGCCCTGGTGCGCCGGGATGCCGTTCTCCATGCCAACGGCGTAGAACGAGCCCGAGAAGATGCCCAGCGAGCTGCCGATCGGCGATCGGCTGACGCCGGTCGCGTGCGGCTGGTGGCACGCGCCGCAGCCGCGTTCGACGCTGGTGACGCGCAGGTCGCCCGGGTTCAGGAACTGCAGGTACTGCAGGCTCGTGTAGGTGACGCCGTCGACCGTGTAGTCGGCGATCTTGTCGATGCCGGCGAGCGTCAGCTTGTTGAACCAGGCGTAGGCGTTGTTGTCCTGGAACTGGCGGTCACCGATCGTCGGCGGCGGCGGCACGTGGCTGGTCGCGGCGTCGGTCCCATTCGGGTTGCCGCCGTGGCAGGTCGTGCACTTCATCTGCTCGGTGCCCGGGAACGCGTGCGGGTTCTCGAGGCCCGGCCCGGCGTAGTCGTCGTGCAGCGAGCCGTTGTGGCACTTCATGCACGACTCCGCGGTGGCCACCGAGGCGTCGCGGCCGGCCTGGTCGACGCACGACGACTGCAGCAGGCTCGCCGCGACGGCCGTGCAGAAGCCGGCCAACGTCAGGATGCGCAAGGGATGCTTCATGACTCTGTTGCCCATCGTTGGAACCACCGTCTCGCCATCGAGTGTCGAATCCATCGACACGGCAACGTCATCCGAGCAGTGCCGCGTCCCGATCCGGGACGGGGCCGGCACTTCGCCGCTGCCATGCGCCTCGCAACGGGATCGCGTCATCGCACGATCGCCGGCCGCCACTTGGTCGGCATGTGGCAACGGTCGCAGCGGTCGACCCAACCGAGGCCGAGGTGCGGCGGGTTGGTGGTCTCGGCGGCGTCCTGGTAGTGGCAGCTGACGCAATCGGGATCGGTCGGCCGGAAGTTCGTGACGCGCGCGCCGGCGTGGCAGCGATGGCAGGCGACCTGGAGGTGCGCACCGGTCAACGGGAAGCGCGTGTGCACGTGGGCCACGCGCGCATTCGGCACGAACCACAGCGTCTCGTCGTGGCACTGCGCGCAGTCCCGGCCGAGCTCGCCGTAGTGCACGTCGGCATGGCAGCCGACGCAGCCCTGCGCGCGGAAGGTCGCCACCGGGCCGCGGTCGTTGTGGCAGCGCAGGCAGCGGGCCTGCGCGTGTGCGCCGAGCAGCGGCACGCCGGTGCGCACGCCATGGTCGAACACGAAGTCGTCGACCAGCGTGTCCCACGAGGCGCCGAGATGGCACAGGTTGCAGTCGGCGGGGAACGACTCGTGCGGCACCACGGTGCCGAAGCCGGCCCACCAGCGATTGAGTTCGGCCCGCTTCGGCGAGGTGACCGTGCAGGCGAGCACGGCGAACGCCATCGCGCAGGCGAGCAGGATCCCGGATCGTCGTCGTCGCATGGTCACCTCAGAAGTGGCGTTGCAGGTAGATGCCGAGGCCGAACGACAGCTCGCTGTCCCAGAGCGTCGTGTCGAGATGCACGAGGCCATCCCAGCCGCCACCGAGGTCGCCGCTGAACAGCAGGGCGAGGCGATGCTGCACCAGGTCGTCGCGGTTGGCGGGGAAACTCTCGTGGTGCACGAAGCCCACTTCGTACAGCAGGTCGATCCGGCCGCCGGCGAATGGTCCGCCATGGTCGAGCCGAGCGCCGATCTGGCTGCTGTTGAGGCCCTGCACCAGGAAGCCGGCGAGGCCCGTGCGCGAGCCCTTGCCGAACATGCCGTCCTGCTGGGCGCCGATCTCGCCGGCGCCGCCTTGCCGCTGTTCGTCGCTCCAGCCGGTGCCGCGCACGAACCAGCGCGTGCCAGCGGTCGAATACCAGTAGGTGTGCAGCGACAGCCGGTCCTGGTGCGCGTCGACCAACGTCGCCGGCTGGATCGTCTGCGGCAGCTCGCGCCGGATCGTCTCCGGATACTCCTCGTGGTCGTAGGCGAGGTCGATGCCCCCCGATTCGTGCCAGCGCCGGCTCGCGAACGCATTCGCCCGCGTCAGGCCGAACGAGTCCTGCTTCAGCACGTCCTCGCCGGAGTAGAGGTCGACCCAGACGCTGCCCGACAGGTTCCAGCTGTCGTTGGGCAGGTAGCGGCCGCGCAGGATCACCAGATCGCGGTCGCTGTCCAGTCGATGCCACGTGCGTTGGTAGCCGAGCGCGAGCGACACACGTTCGGCGACGTCGGCGTTCCAGACGTACCACGCGGCGACCTGCAGGTCCGCGAACGACTCCATGTCCTCGTCGAGCAGCGGCAGCCAACCGACGCTGACGCCGAGGCGGTCGCCGCCTTCGCGGCGCAGGCCGATCGTGGCGCCGTCGAGCAGACCGAACTCGGGCATGTCGCGCGGCAGCAGGCGGCCGACCTGCCAGTGCAACGGTTCGTAGCGCGTGCCGCCGTGTTCGTAGCTGAGTTCGTAGACGTTGAGGTCGGCGCCGGTGTTCTCGGTGGTCTCGGTGGCCAGCACGAACTCCGAGTGGAAGTGCAGCGTGCCACCGTCGCCGCGCAGGTTGCTGGCGTCGAAATCGACGCCCGCGCGGCCCAGCGAATGCGACCACGAATCCTGCGTGCGCACGATGTCGGCGCTGCCGTAGAGACGGCCGTCGATGCGCGACGCGCGCTCCTCGGGCCGCGGCGGCCGCGTGCTGCCCAGCAGCGGCATGCCCGGCTTCCACTCCTCTTCGCCCGGCTGCTGCGGCGCCACAGGCTCCGGCGGCGGCGGCAGCGGCACGTCGGCCGGACGCTGGTTGCGGCGCGCCTTCGGCAGCAGGAAGTGGCCCTTGGTGCCGATCGGCAGCACGGTGTTGCGATCGACCAGTTCCACCAGCGCGGTGCGGTCGTCGACTTCGGTGACGGTGCCCTGCATGACCTGGCCGTTGCGCGGCGTGAACACGACCCGGTCGCCGGGCTGCACCAGGTCACGGCGGCCACGATCGACGACCACGCTGCCATCGGGCCGCAACGACGCAAGCCGCAGCGGCACCTGCTCGAACAGGTCGCCCTGCGCAGCGACACAGGTCGCCAGCAGCAACGCCGCCGTCATGCTTGCCAGTCCGTGCATCGTCATTGCCTCCGGCGCCGCCCCGACGCCCCTCCGCCTTCGGTCCCGTGGCAGTCCACGCACTCCATCGGCAGCGGGCGGTAGCGAACGGCAGTCACACCCTGCATCGGCTCCGGTTTGTGGCAGCTCGCGCACGCAACCTTCTGGTGCGCCTCGCCGAGCGGGAAGCGCGAGTCGAGGTTGTGCCGGAACGAAAGGGTCGCGAACGTGGTCGCGCTCTTGTGGCAGCGCGTGCAGGCGGTGCTGCCGAGCCGATCGAACTGGCCCTGGTGCGGATCGTGGTGGCAGTCGACGCAGTTGCTGCCGCGCGCGTGACCCCACGTGCGACCGACCGCGTCCGGCTGTGCCAGCCGTTCGTGGCAACCACTGCAGGCGATCTTGCCGTGCCCGCCGGTCAGCGGGAAGCCGGTGAACGTGCCGTGCTCGAAGCCGTACGGCAGCGCACGGAACGACGCCGTGTCGTGGCAGCGTTCGCAGCCGGTGCGGCCATCGACCGCGGCCGGCGCCTGCTGGCCCTCGAACAGGCCTTCGTGCAGGTCCCGGTGGCAGGTCACACAACCGGCGAAGCCGGCGCCATGCCGCGGGACGCGGCCGAAACGCCGCCCGGTCGCGTCGGCGGCATCCGTCTGCGGGTGGCAGTCGGCGCATTCGATCTGCGTGTGCGCACCGGTGACGGCAAAGCCGGTGCGGCCCTCGTGGTCGAAGCGCGCGTGGTCGACGTGCGCAAACGCATCGGTGCCGTGGCACTCGGCGCAGGTGCCGCGCGGGTTCGCCGCCGGCGGCTGCCCCGTGCGCGCGAACAGGTCCGCGTGCGCATCGGCGTGGCATTGTTCACAGCGCTGCGGCGTGCCGTGGAACCGGCGCGGGCTGTCGTCGCCGGAGTCCGTGTGGCAGTCGTGGCACTCGATCTCGGCGTGTTGGCCGTCGAGCGGCAGCGCCGTCTGCGCATGCCGTTGCCGGTCGAACTCGGTCGGCGCGAAGTGCGTCGCCGCGTGGCAGTCGATGCAACCGTTGGCGAACGTCTCACTCGGGAACTGCGCGCCGTGCGGGTCCTCGTGGCACGCCTGGCACTGCCGCGGGCCACGGCCGGGATGCCGTTCCGCGTAGGCGACGGCCGGCGTGTGGCACCCCGCACAGGCGACCTTGTCGTGCGGCAGGGCCAACGGGAAGCCGCCGTGCGCGTGCTGCTCCGGCGTCACCGAGACGCGCAGGTCGGTGAACTTCGGCAGGTCGAGCGGATGGCACTCGCTGCAGGTCGCGTTGGGCTGCTTGCCGAGCGCCGCGCCGTTGCCGGCGAGGAAGCGCTCGGAATGCGGCGTCTGGTGGCAGTCGCCGCAGGTGCGGGCCTGCTGCCGCGAATCGGGCTGCAGGTTCTCCAGCGCGTGCTCGGTGCCGGCCTCGTGGCAGGCGCGGCAATCGAGGTCGGCGTGCGCGCCGAACAGCGACAGCCAGTTCTCGTGATCGGGCACGAAGTGGTCGGCGAACGCAGCCTGGTCGTGGCATGTGGCACAGCCGAACTGCATGCGCCCGCCGTGCGGGTCGGCGTGGCACGAGGCACAGGCCTGCGACAGCCCGAGGAAGCGCTTCTGGCCCTCGGGCACCAGGTCCACGTCGGCGTTGCGGTGGCACTTCGTGCAGGCCAACGTCAGGTGCACGCCGGCCATCGCAAAGCCGACCAGCGCATGGTCGAACTTGCTCGCATCGGCGACGCCGGCCAGCGAGAACGCGAGCGGATTGACCAGGCGGAAGTCGTCACCGTGGTGTTCGCCGTGGCACGAGGCGCAGTTCGCGATCAGTTCGGGCGCCAACCTGCCGTGCAGACCGCTCGCCTCGGTGACCTGCGTGGCGATGTCGGTGTGGCATTCGCTGCACGCGCCGCGCATGTCGCCGAACCAGCCGCCGTGGCACGCCGAACACGCTTCGCCGCCTTCGATCTCGGCGACACGGCCGTGCACGGTCGAGACGCGGCCCGGCGACTTGCGTTCGGCAGCCCCGATCGCCAGCAGCAGCACGCCGATGGCGGAGACGATGCCGACCAGCAGACCGGTGCGAACCTTGTTCACCAGAGTCCTCCGCCGGTGAAGACGCCGCGCAGCACCGCCGAGACGATGTGCACCAGCAGGATCAGCACCATGAACAGCGCCACCCAGCGATGCAGCCAGCGCCAGGTGCCCATCAACGCGCGCAGATCTTCGAAGTGCGCCAGCGCCACCGCGGCACCGTGCGCGGTGCGCGTCTGTTCGACCACCGCGGCGAGCGCATCGGGCGGCACGCCGGCGGCGACGCCTGCCGTGCGCAGCCGTCGCAGCGTGCACCACAGGTCCCACTGCAGGCCGATGAGCGCCAGCACCCGGCCGACGAACGAACCGCGCCACTGGCGGCGTTCGAGCAGCGCGTCGACCGACGTGCGCGCCGAGCGCGCGAACTCGTCGTCACCGGCCAGCGCGCCGGCATTGCCGAGCTGGTGCCGCAGCGCGTCGAGTCGTAGCTCGCGACCGTTCGTGCTGCGCGGCAGCCAGGCGTAGAACCAGCGGCCGATGGCACCGGTCACCAGCAGCACGATCAGCGCCCAGAACGCATAGCCGCCGGCGGTCTGCCGCGGCGCCATCGCCGCGTGCAGCAAGGTCAGCAGCACGGCCAAGAGGCCGCTGCCGACGTGCGCCGTCATCCATGCCGCGAGCGAGCCGAAGCGTACCCCGAGCCACTGGTTGCGGCGCAGCAGGTAGGCGAGGTTCACGACCACCGCGGCGCCGGCGCAGAGGCCGAACCACAGGCCGAGGCAACGATCGGGGCGCAGCAGCGCATGCTGGGGATCGGCGGCGCGCGCCGCGGTCGACAGCAGGTAGTAGTCGTGGTGCCACAGCAGGAAGGCAAGTGCGAGCGCCGTCGCCGACAACGCGATCGCCAGCGCCGGCAGCAGGCCGCTGGCAGTCGGCGCTGGCGCGTTCGCCGCCGCGGGTTCCGGCCGATCGGCAGGATCGAACGAGATGCCACTCCTGGTCAGTTCGGCGAACGGCGCCGTGCCACCCGCCATCACGAACACGTCGTCGGCGCGCAACTGCAGCGCGACATGGCCGGCACCACCGTCGCCGCCGTGCTGCACCAGCTGCACGTGGTCGAGGCCGATCTCGCGGACCTCGCTGCGCAGCAGCGCCTCGATACGCCCGTCGGCGAGTCGCGCCTGCAGCCGTTCGCGGTTGCGGCGGCGGATGCGGAAGAACTGCTCCTGGCGATAGACCAGCGACACCGTGTTGTCCGGCTGCTCCGCGAGTGCGAGCGCCGTCTCGACCGCGCTGTCGCCGCCGCCGACGACGACGACGTGGCGGCCCTGGTAGGCGGCCGCGTCGAGCAGGCTGTAGGCGACGTGCGGCAGCTCTTCGCCCGGTACGCCGAGGCGGCGCGGCGAACCGCGGCGGCCGACCGCGATCACGACGTGCCGCGCGCGCATCACACCCTGGTCGGTGTGCACCACGAACGTGCCGTCGGGCTGCGGCTCGGCGCGGTCGAAGGTGACGCAGCCGCGGAACGGCAGCGCGTGTTGGCGCGCGAGCCGGCCCCACAGTGCGACCAGTTCCTCCTTGGTGTACTCGCGCTGCGGCATCCGGCCGTGCAGCGGCAGATCGATCGGCTCGGTCAGCACCAGCTTGCGGCGCGGGTACTTGGCGACCGTGCCGCCGATCACCGGCTCCTGGTCGATCAGCACGAAGTCGAGTCCGTGCTGCTTGCTCGCCAGCGCGCACGAGATGCCCCCCGGTCCGGCGCCGACGATCACGACATCGTGCACGCCTTCGCCGGCCGCCGGCACATCCCGCAAGCGCACGGCGATCGTCGCCGCCACCTGCCGGCCCTGTTCGACCGCGGTGCGGATCAGCGAACGCGCCGTGATCTCGCCGACCAGGTAGATGCCCGCCTGCGTGCTCGCCTGCAGCTCTTCGTCGAGCGCCGGCACGTCGTCGCGCGCGGTGAGATCGCCCTGCGTCAGCGTCACGGCGCCGACCGGACACTCGGCGACGCAGCGCGCATGGCCGACGCAGGCACCCGCGTTGACCACCGCGGCCTGGCCGTGCACGAGCTGCAGCACGCCGTCCTCAGGGCACGACGTGACGCAGGTGCCGCAGCCGAGGCACTTCGCCAGATCGATGGCCGGCACCTGGATCGGCGCCGAGGTCGTCGTGCGCGCGGCGGCATCGGCGCGTTCGGCGAGCGCGCGGCGCTGTCGCTGCAGGTCGGCACGCCGGTGCCAGGACGCGGCGAACGCCAGCGCCAGGACCACCAGCATGGTGACCAGCAGCATCCAGCTCATCCGCCGTCCTTCCGGTGCGCCGGGCTCAGCGGGACGGTGCGGCCGAGGTCGACGGCAGCGCCGACTGTTCGACGTAAGCGCGTGCGGCCTGCAGCGTCGACTCCATGTCGTGGTCCAGCGTGCGCGCGTTCGTCGCCACCAGCTTCACCTCGTCCTGGATCTCGTCGAGCGCACCGGCATTGAGGTCGTGCGCCAGGAACGCGGCGTGGTCGCGCAGCGCCTTCACGTAGCTGTCGAAGCGCTCCTGCGCCGGCACCGCCACCGTGGTGATCGCGTCGTAGCGTTCCTTGCTGACCGCGTAGCGCAGCTCGCTGCGCTGCCGCAGCCGGTCGCTGCCGATCGTCGCGAGGCCCGCGCGCCAGTTCTCGAACACCGGCGTCGCCGCCGACTGCATCGGGCCGACGACCTCGCGGAACTTCCGCGCCTGCTGCTCGGCGACGTCCGTCGCCTGCACGAAGCGCGCGTAGGCAGTCGCCGCCGATTCCTTGCCGAAGCGACCGGCGGCGAGCTGGTTCAACCGCTCGAACGAGTCGGCGATCGCCAGGCGCGAACGGTCGGCCTCGACGTGGACCTTCTCGATCCACGAGACCATCGCCTCGACCTGGACCGGAGAGTCGTCGGCGACCGGCCCGGACGCGCAGGCTGCCAACAGGAGAAGAGACAACGAAGCCTTCGTTGCAGTGCCGTGATGCATGGTTCCTCGATTCTGGATGGACGGCGGCCGCATCCGCCAGCCATTCATCGGCAGATCGGCCGTTGCGACTGGCGTCTCGCTGCCGCTGTCCCGTATCGGCACTGGCGTTGTTGCTGCAGCGACGGCATCGGCGCGACCGAAGCGCCATGCGACGTGCAGATGCGTCATCAGGCGACGCGACGCAGCGCGCTGGCTACCGTGCACGCATGCAGGTCACGGTCCTCGGTTCGGGCACGGCGATCCCGGTGCCGACGCGCTTTCCCGCCGGCTACCTGCTCGAGTTCGACGGCACCGCGGTGATGGTCGACTGCGGGCCCGGCACACTGCGGCGTCTTGCAACAGTCGGCCCGGGGCTCGCACATCTCGACGGCGTGCTGCTGACGCACTACCACACCGACCACTGCGCCGACCTCGCCGCACTGCTGTTCGCGTTGCGTTCGCCGCACTTCGCCGGCCGAAAGCCGCTGCAGCTGTGGGGCGCGCCGGGCCTGCACCGGCTGCTGCAGAAGCTGACCGAAGCCTGGCCGTGGCTGGAGCCGCGCGGCTACGAGCTGAACACGACCGAGGTGCTGCCGGGCACGTTCGCACTCGGCAGCGCGAGGTCGCCGCTGTACCGATCCGCCACACCGCGCAGAGCCTCGGCTACCGCGTCACCACGGCGGCCGGCAGCGTGGCGTTCTCCGGCGACGCCGACACCTGCGACGAACTGGTGGACCTGGCGCGCGGCGTCGACCTGTTCGTCTGCGACTGTGCGATGCCCGACGCCGAGAAGATCGAAGGCCACCTGACGCCGGCGCTGGCCGCCGGATACGCCGAACGCGCCGGTGCCCGCCGGCTGCTGCTGACGCACTTCTATCCGGCCTGTGACGGCCACGACCTCGCGGCGGCGGCGGCGGCGCACTACCGCGGCTGTGTGATCCTGGCCGAGGATCTGATGGTGTTGCCGATCGGCGCCGCCCGGTTCAGCACCGCGGCTCCCACCGACGATGAGACCGGCGGCCACCGCCACCCATGAAGAAGCCCACACTCGTCGCCACTCACGCCATGCCGACCCCGAAGCTCCATGCGAACACGCTCGCCATCGACATCGGTGGCTCCGGTCTCAAGGCCGCGGTGCTCGACGCCGACGGCGCGATGATCTCCGAGCGCGTGCGCATCGACACACCGACCGGCGCGCCGCCCGAAGCGGTGGTGGCGCTGCTCGCGGAACTGGTGCGCGACCTGCCGGAGTACGGGCGGGTCGGCGTCGGCTTCCCGGGCATGGTGCGCGACGGGATCGTGCGCACGGCCCCCAACCTTGGCCACGCAGGTTGGAGCGGGTTCCCGCTCGCCGGCGAACTGCAGCAGGCGCTCGGCAAGCCGGTGCGCGTCGCCAACGATGCGGACGTGCAGGGACTCGCGGTGATCACCGGCAAGGGGCTCGAGATGGTGATCACGCTCGGCACCGGCTTCGGCACGGGGCTCTACGAACACGGCAGGTTGTGCCCGCACCTCGAGATCTCGCACCAGCCGTTCCGCAAGGGCGAGACCTACGACCAGCAGCTCGGCAATGCCGCGCGCAAGTTGGTCGGCGACAAGAAGTGGCAGAAGCGGGTGCTGCGCGCGATCGGCAACCTGCGCGACCTGGTCGGGTTCGACCGGTTGTACGTCGGCGGCGGCAACAGCAAGAAGCTCGACGGTGAGCTGCCGGGTGACGTCACGATCGTCGACAACTCGGCGGGGATCCGCGGAGCGGTGTACCTGTGGCGTGACGAGCGCGGCTGACCCAGCCACCGCGTCGACGACGCCGCGGCGAGGTGGTCGTCGGCGAACGACTCGGCGGGCTGCTGCGCAGCGACCGGCGCGTGGCCTGACGGCCGAAGCTCATCGCGTAACGCGGTTCCTCCCCTCGACCCGGGCCACCGGCCTGCGCGCTCGGCGCGAACGTGAATCGGCGATTCGGTCACATGGTAACCGTCGCGTGAAGCACAGGTCGCCGGAGTAGCTAGGTCGGCCCTCCGGTTGCTGATCGCCGGCGCTACTGCGCCTTGGCGAAGTGGTCGCGCAACCGACAGAGGATGTCCTCGTGGTGGTCAACGACTGATTCGAGCGTGAACTCCCTCTGCGCAGTTTGCGGATACCATGCAGACGGCCGCCCGCTTCGTCGCTTCGTCGCCCACCACGCACACCGAGCGTCCGCCGCGGAGTCTCAGGCACTCGGCAACAGGGTGAGCCAAACCGGCCCGGCGGCCCGGCGACATTTCCGGATCGCACGAACACGAGCATGCGGTCTTCGATCTGCCCGCCTCTCATCGGCGCTGCCTTCGCACGACCAACATGCTCGAGCGGCTCAACAAGGAGAGCTGGCTAGGAGCCTGGGCCACGGGAATCGAGCGACGGACCATTCGTAACCGTCGCGTGAAGCACATCTGGAAGCGCCCGCTGCGCTCGGCATCGTGCCGGCATGCGACGACGCAAGGAGATGGCCGCGCTGCTGGCGCGGCGTGAGCGCGACGGCCTGAGTCTGCGAGAGCTGTCGGAGGAGACCGGCATCCCGTTCGGGACGCTGTCGTGGTGGAGCTGGCGGCTACGGCACAGTCCCGAGGATCACACGAGCGAGGGCGGCTTCGTCGAGGTCGTGGCCACGGGCGGCAGTGTTCGTGATGCCGTCGTCGTGCGGATCGGCAGCGACGTGGAGATCGAGGTTCCGCCCGGCACCGACGTGGCCTGGCTGGGCAACCTGGCGGCGGCGCTGCGATGCTGAGTCTGCCGGCGAGCATCCGGATCTTCGTCGCCCGCGACGCGGTGGACTTCCGCAAAGCGCACGACGGACTCCTGGCCGTGATCCGCGACGCGTTCGGCGACGACCCGTTCGACGGCAGCCTGTTCGTGTTCCTGAATCGCGACCGCGATCGCGTGAAGCTGCTGCAGTGGGACCGCGATGGCTTCTGGCTTCACTACAAGCGCCTCGAGCAGGGCACGTTCAAACTCGACGTGAAGACCGACGAGTCACGTTGCGAGATCAGTCGCGCGCAACTCTCGATGCTGATCGAAGGCATCGATTTGCAGAAACGCAAGATCCGCCAGCCACTGTCGTTGCCCATGCGTAGAGACGATCGTGACGGGCGTGGCGACCAATGAGGCGGATCCGAATGAGCTCGATGCGCTGCGCGCGTTGCTCATCGAGCAGCAGGACGCGATCGCTGCTCGTGATGCCAGGATCGCTACGCAGAACGAGTTGATCCGCAAGCTCGAGCACAACGTCGAGGTGTTCCGCCGCATCGCGTTCGGTC
>JBGARS010000059.1:0-32895 GCA_044230075.1 Planctomycetota bacterium
CCGCCGCCGCCGCCACCGCCGAAGCCGCCGCCCCGCAGCAGGTCGCCGAGGTTGAAGCCGGGCGGTAGGCCGCTCGGTGGGCCGCCGATCGGCGGAGCGCCGCCGCCGCCACCGCGGGGCGGCCCCTGGCCGGAATCGCTGCCGCCGCGGCTGCGGGTCGTGGTCGTCGTGCCGTCCTTGGCCACGACGGTCTCACCCCGGTTGCGACCCGCCGCCGGATCGCCCTTCGTGGTGCTGAGCAGGCTCGCGTCGCCCTTGCCGCCGCCGAGGCCGCCGGCACCCGCGGGCCCATTCGGTCCGGTGCCCTGCTCGTCGGCTGGTTCGATCGGGAACACCGGCATGCGTGCCGTGCCGGCGCGCAACAGATCGTTGAGCCGGCGATCGAAGACGAAGTGCCGCACGTAGGTGCGCTCAGCACCTTCGAAGTCCTCGACCTCGATGTCGCTGACGATGTTGCGGCTGCTGCGGCGCCGTTCGATCGTGAACTCGATCTTGATGCGCGCGGGCAGGTTGTCGTGGAAGTTGCTGTCCCACTCGAGCAGTTCCTCGGCTTCGTGGCCGAGCGTCTCGTAGTAGGTGACCTTGAAGCTCTTCACGCGGTCGTGCACCAGCTGGAACGAGCCCTGCGTGATCAGGTCACCGTCGACCATCGGGTCTTCGCGGCGCCACATCTCGAACACGTCGCGGTACTTCGGGTTCGGCTTGAACCAGTAGCCGACCTCGCACAGCGTCGGCTTGCGCGGTTGGTTGTGGGCGTCGAGCACGAAGCCGACGGCATCGGTAGTGGTCAGGAAGTCCATGCGGTCCGCGTCGCGACCGCCGACGTCCATGTCGCGGCCGCGGAAGACGGCGTTGTTCTTGACGTTGTAGAGCCAGATGCCGCGCAGGTCGCGCTCGAGCAGATTCAGGATCCGCGGCCCCGCCTCGGTCGACTCGGTCATGTCGTCGACGACGTCGCGTGCGTTCAGCATCACGTGGAACGTGGTGCCGACGGTCACCATGATCGTCGCCGTGATGGCGATCGCGAGCAGCAGTTCGATCAGCGTGAAACCGCCTGTGCGCGCCTGTGGCCCTTTGAACGTCATCGACTGCCTCCGGTTGGGATTCCGCCGCCGCCGTCCACCGGCGCCGACACCGCCTTGCCATTCGACGCGGCCAGCGTCTCGGCTTGTGTCGGTGTCAGGCCCGACAGCGCCAAGGTCGACAGGCGCGCCTTGATCAACAGATTGTCCTGCTGGCCTTCGTAGTCGCCGTTCATCTTCGGGAAGTAGACGACCACGGCGACCTCTTCGAAGTCGGTCGCGCTGGGAGCCTTCGCGGCCGAGCGCAGGCGGTAGTCGTCCTCGGCGCGCTTGTCGTCGTATTCGGAGCGACTGATGCCCTGTTCGCGTGCGCGGCGGTAGTCCTCGCGTTCGCGTTGCCAGTCCAGGCGCTCACCGGCAGGCGAACCCGAATCGGCGCCGCTCTGCGCGGCCTCGGCCTCGACGTCGGCAACGGCGGATTCGCCGATCACGATCTTGTAGGCGAAGCCCTCGTACTTCTCGATGCGCACCAGCTCGCCGGACTCGGGCGGCGTCTCGCGCGCGCCGGCCTGCAGCTCGGACATCTTCTCCTCGGCGATCTCGCGCGCGAGGCGCCAGTTGCGGGCCTCGGTCGCGTCGATCAGGGCCGACGTGCGGATGCCGATGTACTCGATGACGACCATCGCGACGATCATCATCGCCACGATGGCCTCGATCAGCGTGAAGCCGGCCTGGTCGACACAGCGCCGGCGAACCATGCGATGCGGTGCCATCAGAACGCGCCCTCGTTCGGCAGTTGCAGTTGCGGCACCTCGCCGCGCTCGGATTGTTCGATCGTCATGCGGCCGCTGAGGCCCAGCAGGCTCATCGACCAGACCAGCGTCGGGTCGGAGGCGAGCTTCAGCACGATCAGTTGATCGGCCGTGAAACCGTACTCGTCGAACGTCAGCCGGTAGATGCCGCGTTGGGCCAGGCCGTTCCTGGCGTCGCCGATGCCGCCGAACACCACGTCCTTCTCCAGCGGTTGCCAGTCGTCGGGCCGTTCCTCGAGCGTCCATTCGTCCTGGTCGCGCGTCAGCTGCTGCTCGGGCGGGTAGACGATGCGCCAGCGGGTCTTGTCGAGGTCGAAGTCGACGCTCATCGGCTTGCCCTGGATGCGCGCCTCGCTGCGCACCCAGTCGAGCTGGCGCAGGATCTGCTTGCCGCTGCCCTCGAGCCGGGCCTCGGGCACCAGCGCGCCGAGGTTCGGCACCACGATCGCGAACACCAACCCCAGCACCGCCATCGTCACCAGCAGCTCCATCAAGGTGAAGCCGTGTTCCCGGGACCGCGGATGGACGCTCGAGCTCACGGCTGGTCGCCTACTGGTCCTTCTTCATCTTGCTGGAGATGTCGTCATCGGTGCCGTCGCTGCCATCCGGTCCCATGCTGATGACCTCCCACTCCGTCGGGCGATCGCCCTCGCGCAGGATGTAGTCGTGGCCCCAGGGGTCCTTCGGCAACTCTTCGATCTCGCTGCGGCCGCGGTCGTCCTTGGTGGCCAGCACCTCGAGCGACTCGGGCAGCTTGCCGTTCTTCGCCCGGTAGCCGCGCACGGCGCCGGCGATGGTCGCGACGTCGGCCTTGGCCTTGGTCTCGCGGGCCTCGTCGCTCGCGCCGACGACGTTCTTGGCGACCAGGGTCACCAGCAGGCCCAGGATCACGATCACGACCATGATCTCGACGAGGGTGAAGCCGGCTTGGGCCGGGCGGGTCGGGGAGATGGCGGGCTTGTGGTTCATGGAATGCGTGCCTGCAGTCTATCGGATCCGCGGACGGAACGGGCCTCTGTGACGGCGTAGCTGCCACCTTCTTCCCGGCGGCGGAGCGCGGTGGCATCGAGGTCTGGTGCTGGCGATGATGCCGCGGCAATGCGTGCCTTCCTGAGTCTCGTTTCTGCTACCGCCATCGTCCTGTCCCTGCCGGCCCAGACGGCAGAACGAGCCCCCGCAGCGAGGGTCCTGACGCCCGAGGCCCTGTCCGACCTGCAGCGTGTCGGCGAACTGGCGCTGAGCCCCGATGGCCAGCACCTGCTGTTCACGGTGCGCACCACGGACCTGGCCGAGAATCGCAGCACGGCGAAGGTCTGGTACCTGCCGCTCGCCGTGAAGGGCGCGGCGGCGGCGGCGATCGCCGAGGGCAGCTCGCCGGTCTGGCTGCCGGGCAGCGCCGCCTATGCGTTCGTCACCAAGGACGGCATCAAGAGCCAGCCGCTGCTGGACGGTCCGGTGGTGGAGATCCCGGTACCCGACGGCGTCGAGAACCTGCTGTGGGCGCCGAACGGCGAACACTACAGCTACACGCAGTCGGTCAAGGTCGACAAGGTGGTCACCGAGCTCTACCCCGACCTGCCGAAGGCCAATGCGCGCGCCTACGACGACCTGATGGTGCGGCACTGGGATCGCTGGAACGACGGCACCTACAGCCACCTGTTCGTGCGTCCCTACACCGGCGGCGGTCCGGCGCGCGACCTGCTCGCCGGCGAACGGGTCGACACGCCGATGCCGCCGTTCGGTGGTGTCGAGCAGATCGCCTGGTCGCCGGACGGCAAGGAGTTGTGCTACACCGCGCGCCGCGTCGACGATCCCGAGGCGAGCACCGACAGCAGCCTGTGGGAGGTGTCGGTCAACGGCGGCGAACACCGTTGCCTGACCGAGGGCATGCCCGGCTACGACCAGGACCCGGTCTACTCGCCGGACGGCCGTTGGATCGCGTTCGCCAGCATGCAGCGCGCCGGCTTCGAGGCCGACCGCCTGCGGCTGATGCTGCACGATCGCAAGCGCTCTACGAACCACGAACTGCTGCCCGACTTCGACGCCTCCGTGCACGACGTGCGGTGGACGGCCGACAGCCAGCGGTTGTTCTTCACGGTCGAGACCGAGGGCACGACGCAGGTGTTCACGGCGACGCTCGCGGAGCGCAAGGCTGTCGCGGTGACCAAGGGCCGGCACGCGCTGTCGGACCTGCAGGTGGCGCCGGACGGCGAGACGATCTACGCGCTGCGCACGACGATGGAACGCCCGGCCGAGGTCGTGCAGATCGACGCCGCGACCGGCGCGATCACGGCGCTGACCGACATCAACGGCAAGGCCTACGCGGGCCTCTTGCTGCCGCAGATCGACGCCGAGTGGTTCGACACCACCGACGGCAAGAAAGTGCACGCGTGGATCGTGAAGCCGCCCGGCTTCGACCCGGCGAAGCAGTACCCGTTCGTGCTCTACTGCCAGGGCGGGCCGCAGTCGATGATCGGCCAGGGCTTCTCGTTCCGCTGGAACTTCCACCTGATGGCCGCGAAGGGCTATGTGGTCGCCGCGGTGAACCGGCGCGGTCTGCCGGGCTTCGGCCAGGACTGGAACGACGAGATCTCGCGCGACTGGGGCGGCCAGGCGATGCAGGACCTGCTGTCGGTCTGCGACGCGATGCAGCAGCGGCCGTACGTCGACAAGGCGCGCTCGGCCGCGGTCGGCGCGTCGTTCGGCGGCTACACGGTCTACTGGCTGATGGGCAACGCCGGCGACCGCTTCGCCTGCATGATCTCGCACTGCGGCGTGTTCAACCTCGAGAGCATGTACGGGGCGACCGAGGAGCTGTGGTTCGTCAACTGGGACCTCGGCGGCCCGTACTGGCAGGGCGACGAGGTCGCGGCGCTCTACCGCCGCTTCTCGCCGCACCGTTACGTGCAGAACTGGAAGACGCCGCTGCTGGTGATCACCGGCGAGAAGGACTTCCGCGTGCCGTACGACCAGAGCCTGCAAGCGTTCACCGCGGCGCAGGTGCAGGGCGTGCCGAGCCGGCTGCTCGAGTTCCCGGAAGAAGGGCACTGGGTGTTGAAGCCGCAGAACGGCGTGCTGTGGCAGCGCGAGTTCTTCGCCTGGCTGGACCGCTACTGCGGCGGGCGGGCGGCGAAGTGACGGCCCGCGCCGCGTGGCTCGCGGCGCTGCTCGGCGCGTGTGCCGCGGCGCCGGCCTGGCGCGACGACCTGTCGGGTGCGCTGCTCGACGCGCGGGCTGCGGGCCGTGACCTGGTGGTGTTCTTCGCGCTGTCTGGTCGGGACGCCAGCGACCGCATGCAGGCGCAGCTCGGCGAGCCGGTCGTCACCGCGGCGCTGCGCGACGGGCACTTTCTGGCCGTGACCTGCGACGGCCAGCAACGCGCGCGCATCTACGGCGAGTGGATCGCCGGCGGCGAAGGCATGGGCATCGCCGTGCTCGACGGCGACGGGCGCTGCTACGCGGCGCGGCCCGGGCCGCAGGATCCGCCGGAGCTGGCGGCGTTCCTGCGCCAATGCGCGGCCGCCCGCGGTGGCCTCGCGGCGCTGCGGGCGAAGGTCGCCGAGCCCGGCTCGACGCCGGTCGACCAGCACCGGTTCGGCTGCCTGCTGCTCGATCTGGGCTGCCGCAAGCAGGCCGAGCCGCTGCTGCTCGACGCCGCGATGGCGGGCGTCGCCGACGCGCGCCACCGGCTGGCGCGGCTGTACGCGCTCGACGGCAACGTCACGGCGGCGCGGCGCTGGCTGCGCGATGCGCCGAAGACGCCGGTGGCGCAGGTGACCGAAGGCTACGTGCTGTTCAAGGAACGGCGCCACCAGGAGGCGGTCGCGGTGTTCGACGCGGCGCTCGCGGGTGGCGACCTCGGCGCCGACCGGCAGCGCGCGCTCCTTTATCTCGGCAAGGCCCTGCACGAGACGAAGCAGGACGAGCGCGCGGTGCCGCTGCTCCTGGCGCTGGCGGCCGAAGGCACGGGCAGCACGTTCGAGGCGGCGGCGACGCACACGCTCGGGCACATTCACGACCCGCAGTCCGGCCACGTGCATTGACGGACTACCATTCCCGGCTACCTCGACACGGAGACCCCATGCGCCTCGCGATCGCTTCGCTGCTGTCGTTCCTGTTCGGCCCGCTCGCGGCGCAGGTCGCGCCGATCCCGCCGACCTACCCGGGCTCGCAGCCGCCCGAGGCGTGGTTCGGCATCCCCGACGGCCACGGTGTGACAGTCTTCTACGAGTGGGCGCGCAACTGGCCGCCGGCTCGCGACAAGGACCTCGGCAACACGCACGGCTGCATCGTCGTCGACGCCGACGGCAACGTGCTGGTCAACACCGACACCGAAGCGGCCGTCATGGTGTTCGCGCCGTCGGGGGAACTGGTGACGAGCTGGGGCAAGGAGTTCGGCGGCGGCCTGCACGGCATGTGCCTTCGTGTGGAGGACGGCAAGCAGGTGCTGTATCTCGCGCACACGCGGCGGCACGAGGTGGTCAAGACGAAGCTCGACGGCACCGTGCTGTGGACGCTCGGCTGGCCGGAGCAGTCGGGTGTCTATGAACGCGAAGAGCAGTTCGTGCCGACCGCAGTCGCCATCGGCCCCGACGGCCGCATCTTCGTCGCCGACGGCTACGGCAAGTCGTGGGTGCACTGCTTCGACAAGGACCGCAGCTACGTGAAGTCGTTCGGTGGACCCGGCAGTGAGCCCGGCAAGATGCAGACGCCGCACGGGCTGTGGCTCGATTCGCGCGGCAAGGAACCGTTGCTGCTGGTCTGCGACCGCGAGAACCACCGCCTGCAGTGGTTCACGATGGACGGCGAGTTCGTGCGCCTGATGGACCAGGACCTGCGGCGTCCATGCAACGTCTGGCCGCTCGGCGACGGCCGCCTCGTCGTCGCCGACCTCGGTGGCCGCATCACCGTGCTCGACGCCGACGATCACCTGGTCGTGCACCTCGGCGACAACCCCGACACGGCGCTGCGGGCGTCGAACGGCGTGCCGCGCGAGAAGTGGCGCGACGGACTGTTCCTGGCGCCGCACTCGGTCTGTGTCGACCGGCTGGGCAACATCTACGTGATGGACTGGAACGCGTCGGGTCGGGTCACGAAGCTGGAGCGGCGCGCAGCGTTCGTCACCACTCTTCTCGGCGGCGACGAAGAGAAGTGAGGTCGCCGGTTGCTGCGTCGATGGCGGCGATCCGCGCGGCCGCGGCGGATTGCCATGAGTCGTCGACTTGTCGGCCGGCGAGGGCCGTCGCGGCGCGTGCGGCCGGCGTAGCAGATGGCGCTGCTGAACGGATTCAGGCGGCAGCGTAGAGTTCGGCAGGTCGCCACACCTGCCCTCGGGGTTGAAGGTGGGCCTGTCGAATGGGAGAGTTGGGCGCATCCATGGTTGACATCAGCAAATTGCATGAGGACGCGTCGGCATGTCCGATGCCCGTGACCGTGGCGTTGAAACTCGCCAGCCAGCGGAGTGGACGCTCAGTCGATGATGTACGTCGCGCGGACTGCGTCTCTTCGACGGCGCTCCAGGCGCGTTTGGCCGAGGAACCGGCTGCCGCACAAATGGTCAGGCGCTTCGAGCCTCACTGGCGCATTCACTTCGCCGGGTACGAAGCCGTTGTCGATGAGGGCGACGGGCCGGCATACATGGTCTTGCCGCGGGGTCCGACCGACGATGTACTCGTCTTCGAAGACGGCGACACGATGACATTCCAAGAGGCTACCGAGGGCGTGTAACTCGACGCAGGAGCCCACGAGCGCCGCAAGGTAATGGCGTTGATGCACCGGCCCGGCTCAACATGGATCGAGAGCGCGCAGCCTTCATCTGTTCTCACGTCCTCAAGCAGGAGCGCCCAGTCCTTCTGGTGTCTCGGGCTGATGGAGACTGGCAGTTCCTGTGCGGAGACGTGCACCCTGCCGACTCCGGCCACGTCGTCGGAGCCGACCACCTGTTTGCTCGCGATCCGCGGCTGCTCGAGTTGCTGGATCTCCCGACGGACTGGTTCGCGGAGCGCGAGTCCGTCGATTCCCCGTGGGTGAGGTCCTTTTCGTCGCCCGAGTAGACTGCTGCTACCCTCGAGTGTCTTGGCGTGGACGGCCTTGCGAAAACGTGTTTGGGTTCCCTGCCCCAACAAGACGCGGGCTCACGCGAAGGTCCGCCGATCAGCCGCCGCCACGGCCACCGCCGCCGCCAGGCCCCGGACCGCGGCCGCCGCCGAGCCGCTCGGCGCTGGCCGGGCGCTCGGGCAGGCGGACCTTTCCCAGCAGCGCGGCTTCCTTGCCGAGCACCTTCTGCACGTCCTCGTCAGCGGCCTTGACGTCCTTGTCGGCCTCGGCGCGCTTGCCCTTGTCGGCGCCCGCCTTCGCCTGCCGCTCCGTCGCCAGCTTCTGCTTTGCCATCGCCTGTTCGAGGTCGCGCACGAAGCCGCCGTAGTCCTTCGCCCACGCCGCCAACGACGGCTTGATGGTGCCCTGCGCGGCCTTCTCGAGTGCCTTCTGCAGCGAACTCGCACTCGCCTTGTAGCCGTTCATCGACAGTTCGTTCGGCTTGCCGTGCTCGTCGAACACGACGAACAGCGGCGCTTGCTTGCCGAACTTCGCCGCGTAGACCTTGTCCTTGGCGAGGTCGATGCGACCGCAATGGAAGCAGCGCAGCTCGATGCCGATCTCGTCGCTCGTGAACAACGTGCGCTCGAACTGTGACCGCACGTCGGCGTCGTCGCTGCTGTCGTAGAGGTAGAGCACCGTCAGTTGGTTGGCGCTGGTCGCCGCGCGCACCAGTTCGCAGGTGGCCAGGTCGGCAACCTTCTCGCCTTCGGTGGCGGGGCCCTGCGTGTCGGCGAAGAACGCACCAGTGCGGTTCTGGATCTCGTCGGGGCGCTGGCGACCGCGGCCTTGGCAGGTGGCGGCGGTGGTCAGCACCAACAGGGCGGCTGGCACGAGAACGAGCGGAAGCAGGTCAGGCATCGGGTTGCTCCGTGGGGCGATCGCGGCATCATGGCGTCGGGCGGCGGCGATCGTGGCGGGTGCCTGCACCACGTTGGTCACACGTGCGGCAGCAACCGTCGGCGCGGCGGCATGGGTGGGTGTCATGGTGGGCGGTGGCGATCGACAACGGCGGCTGCTGGGCGCGGGCCTTGCGGCGGTGCTCGGAGCCAGCGGCGTGGTCTGGTGGCTCGGCCGTGAGGTGGTGCTGCCGGCGGCGCTGGCGGCCTCGCATGCCGGCAGCGAACCGGGCGTGGAAGTCGATGCGGAACGCGCGCCGGTAGCGGCCGCGGACTCGCGAGGGAGCGACCCGGGCAAGGCCGTTCGCAGCGACGTCGCTGCGCCGGACCCAGGCACGCCCGTCGACGAACCGCAGATCGCCGCCTGGGTGCGTGACCTGCGCGATGACGAGGTGCCGTGGAACGCCGCATCGGCTCTCGGCCGCCTCGTGGCCCTGCCGCGCGGTGCGGTGCCGGCGCTGGAGCGCGCCCTGCTGTCGTCGGACGTGCAACAGCGGCACCTCGTCGCCTTGGCGCTGCGCCAACGCTGCCGCGGTGGTCGGGATGCCCCGTCGCCGCGTCTGTTCGAAGTGACGGTCGAAGCGTTGGCTGGCTGGATGGGGGAGCAGCTGGCGGTCCGACGCGTCAGCCAGACGTGGAGCCCGACCGCCGAGGGCACGCGCTTCCTGGCGCCGAATGCGCTCGCCGCACGGGAGCCACTGCGGCGTGGCCTCGGCAGCGGCGACGAGCAGCAGCGCTTCTTGTGCGCCTGGCTGCTGGGGCAGTCGGGCGACATGGAGCAGGCCTCCGGCATCTGCCGCGAACTGCTGCCGCACCTCGGCGACAACCAGATCTGCGGCGACGCCCTGATGGCGGCCAACGGCATCTACCGGCTCGGCACCGCGGCGTTGCCGACCCTGCGCTGGTGGCGGCCGCACGTCGATGCGCAGGCGCGTGGCCTGATCGACCTGATCGTGCTCGACCTGGAGCAGCCGCCGCGCAGTCGCGCGGACGTGGTTGCGCGCGGGCGTGATCTGCACGTGACCCAGCTCTACCACGACCCGGCGCTGGAGTTCGACGTCACCCGGTCGCCGGTGCCGTCATGGGGGCCGCGGTGAATCGCGCCGTGCCGACGGCAGCGGCCGCCCATCGCCGCTGGCGCGCACGCGCGGCGGTTCGCTGCCGACCAATTCGATCGTGCCGTGCAGGCCGGTGACCCAGAGGTCTGCCCCGAATGCACGCGCGATGCCGCCGAGCGCAGTGTCGCCGTCGGCGCTCGCAGCCGAGGCGAAGCAGGCGCGGGGTTGCACGCACTGGAGCAGGTACGCCGCAGTCGCATTGGGGCGGCCATGGTGGGGCAACAGCAGTACGTCGCTCGGCAGCGCGATGCCCTGCGCGATCGCGGCCGCGGTGCCGAGCGCCTCGGCGTCGCCGGTGAGCAGCACGCTGGTGCTGCCGACGCAGAAACGCGTCCACAGGCTGCGGTCGTTGTCACTGGCGCCTTCGGGCAACGCGGGTGCGGCGATGCACACGCCGGGTGCGGGTTCGAGGTGTTGGCCCGGCGCCACGAACTGCAGGCGCGTGCCGTGGTCCCGCAACGACCGCGCGAGATCGCTGTCCGCCAGGCTGTCGGGCAGGATCGCCGCGTCGATCGGCACGGCGCGCAACAGAGCTTCGATGCCGTTCTGGTGGTCGGCGTCGCCGTGGGTGCAGACCAGGAGGTCGATGTGGCGGCGTTCGAGCGCGCGCAGCAGTTCGCGCGCCGCGAGCATCAGCGACTGCATGCTGCCGCAGTCGATCACCATGCTGCGGTCGCGGTCGGTGTAGAGGCACGCCTGGCCGTGGCCGATCGCGAACAGCCGCAGCCGCGGCGGCGTGCGCGCGTGCAGCGGCAGGAAGTAGGGCACGATCAGCACGGCTGCGGCCAGCGCCGCGCCGCGGCGGTCGCGCCGCCAGACGACCAGCAGCAGCGCGACCGCCCCGCTGAGCACGAGCAGCCACGTCGCCGGCAGGCACCACGCCGGCACCGGTGTGCCGGGCAGCACGTCGGCCGCCTGCACGATGTACATGTACAGCGATGCTGCGCCCGCCAGCGGCACCGCGAGCGCATGTGCGAGCATCGGCAGGCACAGCCCGAGCAGCGCGGTGAACAGGCTGCCGAACAGCAGCAGCGCGACCAGCGGCGACAGCAACGGCGTCAGCAGCACGGTCCACGGCGCCAGCTGGCCGAAGAAGCACAGCGTCAGTGGCGCGGTCAGCAGCGTCGCCCAGCACGAGCTGCGGAACGAAGCCACGAACCAGCGGCCGAGGCCCGGATCGCCTGCCGGCATGCCCGCCAAGGCGAGGCCGATCACCGCCGCGTAGCTGAGCAGGAAGCTCGGCCCGAGCAGCGCGTCGGGTTGCCACAGGCAGGTCAGCAGCGCCGGCGCCAGCAGGCCCGTCGCCAGCGGGAACGGCCGGCCGATGTGGGTCGCCAACGCCGCCAGCGTGAACGTCGCCACGGCGCGCACCACCGGCGGTTCGTTGCCGGTGATGGCGCCGTAGGCGAACAGCACCGCGAGCACGACCACCGTGCGGCGCCGGCTCGCTCCGAGTCGTCGCCCGCGGCCGACCAGCCCGAGCAGCATCGCCAGCATCGCGGCGTGGGCCCCGCTGACCGCCAGCAGGTGGCTGAGGCCGGTCGCCCGGTGGGCGTTCGCCAGTTCCGCGGTGCTGCGGGTGCCGCGGCCGAGCAGCAGGGTCGCCAACATGGTGCCGCGGTCGTCGGGCAGCAGGTGCAGCAGTTGCCGTTCGAGCGCGCGGCGTGCGGCCGCGGCGGCGCGCGGCAGCGACCAGGCGCCGGCCTCGACCTGGGCGGTGGCGGCGATGCCGTGCAGCAGCGGTGGCAGGTCCGGCGCCATCGGCGCGGTGACGCGGGCGAAGGTGCGCAGGTGGTCGCCGGGCAGCAGCTCGACGTCGGCGGCGAACTGGATGCGCACCGAGCTGCTGCCATCGGCGAGCGTGACCCAGGTGATGCCGTGCTGCGGCGCGCGCACGACGTCGGCGACGGTGCCACGCACCACCACCGGGCCGGGCCGTGGCCAGGCCAGCGGCGTCGTCGGCGGTGGCACGGCGGCCAGCATCGCAGGCAGTGCACACAGTCCGGCGAGGCGGCAGCGGTGCCGCAGCCATCGGGCTGCCAGCAGGCCGAGCACTGCCCACAGCGCCGCCGCGGGCAGATCGGCGCGCGCGAGCAACGCCGCCGGCAAGGCGAACGCCGCGCACCAGAGCAGAGGGGACACCGCCGCGGGAACCACGAGGTGCTAGGTGCCTGGAACGCGCCCGCGGTTACATTCCCGCGATGGTTTCTGCCCTCTACCCCGGCAGCTTCGATCCGGTCACGTGTGGCCATCTCGATCTGGTCGAGCGCGCGCTGCCGTTGTTCGATCACCTGACGGTGGCGGTTGCGCTCAACAGCACCAAGACGCCGACGTTCTCGGCCGAGGAACGCGTTGAGATGCTGCGCGAAGTGCTGCCGAAGGACCCGCGATTGTCGGTGACGACGTTCCGCGGACTGGTGGTGGACTTCTGCCGCGCGCAGAAGATCGGCGCGATCCTGCGCGGCGTGCGCACCATCTCGGACTTCGAGTTCGAGTACCAGATGGCGCTGACCAACCGCCATCTGGCGCCGGGCATCGAGACCGTGTTCGTGATGCCCAGCGTGCAATACAGCTACGTCTCGTCGTCGTTGATCCGTGAGATCGTGCGCAACGGCGGCGACGTCAGCAGCTTCCTGCCACCGCCGGTCGAGCGCCGTCTGCGCGAACGCCTGCGTCCGTGACCCAAAGACCCTGACCATGAAACTCGAACTCGTCCACACCGCGAACGCTCCCGCCGCCATCGGTCCCTACAGCCAGGCCACGAAGGTCGGCAACCTGCTGTTCTGCTCGGGCCAGATCGCCCTCGATCCGAAGACCATGCAGATGGTCGGCAGCACCGCCGCCGAGCAGTGCGAGCAGGTGATGCAGAACCTGACCGCGTTGCTGAAGGGCGGCGGCGCCAGCCTCGGGCAGGTCGCGCGCACCACGATCTACCTCGCCAGCATGGACGACTTCGCGGCCGTCAACGAGGTCTACGGCCGTCACTTCGGCGACCACAAGCCGGCGCGCGCGACCGTCGCGGTCAAGACGTTGCCGAAGAACGGGCTGGTCGAGATCGACTGCATCGCCGCGCTGTGACGGTTTGGCCGCCGCGGCAGCCATGGCTGCGCCGGCGCTTCGGCGCCCTGGCGGCTGCCTGCGCGACGCTGGCGGTCGTGCTGCTGGCGCCGCTGGCGGCGGGCACCGGGCACGGCGCCCCGCCGACGGTGGCCGAACTGCAGCGCCTCGAAGCGGCGCTCGCCGACCGCGATGCGCCGACGTTCGCGGGCAGCGAAGTGGCGCGGCAGTACTTCGTCGCCGCCGGTGGCAGCAGGCCGCTGCCGGAGGATCCGGTGCTGCGCGCTGCGGTCGTCGGCCGCGCGCGCCTGCTGCAGTTGTCGGTGATCGCAGGCATCTCGGGCCTCGTCTACCTCGCGGTCTTGCTGGCGCGCGGTCGACTGCAGGCACTGCTGGCCTGTGCCGCGCTCGCCGCGCTGCCGCCGGTCGCCGCCGAAGGTGCTCTGCTGCGCCCCGAAGCGCTCGCGACGCTGTTGACCGGGCTCGCGTTGCTGCTGTTGCAGAGCTTCGCGCAGACGGCGACGCGGCAGGCGCGGCGTGCGCCGTGGCGGCGCGTGGCGTCGTTGTCGGGCCTTGGCGCGTGCGCGGCGCTGGCGCTGGGTCTCTCGACCGCGGCGTTGCCTTCGCTCGGCGCGCCGGTGCTGTTGCCGGGGCTGGTGCTCACCCTCGGTGCCGCCATGCTGCTGGTGCGGGCGCTGCGCCTGATGCGCCGCAACAGCATCGAACGGCTGCCGTATCGGGCGCTGAACGCCCGGTTGCTGCCGTGGACGGCCGTCGGCTTACTGGCGCCAGCGGTCGTGATCGGCGTGTTGGCCGCTGCGGTAACGGGGCCGACCGCCGCGGTGCTCGGCACGCCGGCTGAGGTGGGGCTGTTGCCGCGACCCGGTCTGTTGCGCACCGCCTGCTATTGTCTGCTGATCGCCGGTGCCGCCGCGGCGGTGCTGCGCATCGGCCTGCGCTTCGGCCGCGGTGGCCGCATCGGTGCCGAGGTCGTGCTGCTCGTCTACTGCGCGCTCGAGCTGGCCGCCACGATCGGTGCCCCGCCGCACGTCGACCGCTTGCCCGCCGCGCCGGCGCTGGCGATCGTGCTGGCGGAAGGCGCGCGCGTGGTGCTCGCCGGCATCGCCTGGCTGGCGGTGGGCCGCCGCCACGGCAGGGGTTAGCTGCCAGAGGCGTGTTCGATCACTTCGCTCAGCTGGGCGCGGCCATCGGCGGTGCCGGCGTGCAGGCCGAGACCGGCGACCTTGCCCTTGGCGTCGATCACGTGCACGACCGGGCCTTCGACGAACCAGCGCAGCGCGATGTCCTGCTCGATGCCCTTGCCGTCACCGACCACCGGGAACGTGATGCCGAGTTGCTTCACGTCGGCGGCGATGCGCGCGGTGTCGCGGTCCAGGCAGATGCCGAGCACGACCAGACGCTCGTGGCGGCGCTGCAGCGGGCGCAGGGTCTCGAGCAGACGCGGCAGGTCGCGGTCGGCGCCCGACCAGAACACCAGCGCAACCGGCTTGCCGAGCAGGTCTTTGCTGGCGACCTCCTTGCCGTCGAGGGTGGTGGCGCGGAAGTGGATCGTGTCGTCGCCGGGCCGCAGCTGCGTAGCCCGCAGGCGATCGCGCGCGACTTCGCCCCAGTAGGTCGCCGGCAGGCCGGTGGCGAGCTTCTGCAACTCGTCGAATCCGGCGTTGTCGGGCAGGTCCTCGCGGTCGCGCATCGCGTCGGCACGATGCCAGCGCACCAACGCCTTGTCGTCGTCGTTGGCGGCCGCCGCCAGCGCCGCCGCGTAGAGCCCTTCGCCGCGCTCGACTTCGTGCAGCACGGTCGTCAGCAGCCGGGCCATCGCCAGCCGGTCGCCGAGCGGTGCCGGCTTGGCGACCGCAGCCTCGATCCACGCCGAGCGCAGGTCGCCGAGCCCGAGGTGCTGCGCCATCGTCGCCGCGGTTACCAGCACCAGCGCCGGCGCGGCGGCCGCGTCGATCTTGCGCAACGAGCCGGTCGCTGCCTGCCGGTTGCCGCTGGCGAGCTGGAAGTCGGCGAGCATCAGGCGGCCGTTCCAGCGGTCGTCGCCGGTGGCGGTCTGGTCGACGAACGTCTGCAGGGCCGCGATCTGCTGGCTGCGCAGCGTGTCGATGGCGGCCCGGGTCGGCTCGTCGCCGAGCGCCTGGGCCTGTTGGGCAAATTGCTGCTGCAGATCGGCCAGCGACTGCTGGGCGGCGAGGGGGGCCAGGCTGGTCAGGACCACGAACGCTACCGGGATGCGGAACATGCGCGCAGCATAGCGAACCGCAGCGTGCGAGAACTGATGGCTTGAATGGGCATCACGCGCAGGTGGCGCGGCGAGAGCGGTGGTGTTCCGTGCATTTCAGGCTGCGATCGGCTCGCTCACGGCACGCGCAGCGTCGTGGCTCATCGGGTGGATGCTGTTCTGGCCCCAGTCCTGTCGCCAGGCGAGCACTTCGTGCCGCCATAGGTTGCGCGGCAGGAGCCCGAGGCAGCGGGCTGGGGTCTCTACCTCCTTGTCACGGTTGAAGCGCCGCCGCATGTAGTTGCGGTAGGCGACGAAGAGCGAGAGGTGGTCCTGCAGCCGTTCGGCCTTCTTGGTGACCAGCCACGAACGCCGGCGCAGGCGACCGCAGTTGTCGCGCGTCATCGCCAGGGTCGTGTTGATCGGGAACAGCGGGTTGTGCGTGTCGCGCACCCGGGTGCCGGCCGTCGTCAGATGCACCAGGCGTTCGCCGAAAATGGCACTGGCAATCGTCCCGTAGCTGCGCTTCTGGTCCGTGTGCAGGATGACGTGCCCGGCGGGGACCTTGTGCGCGAGCGTGTCGAGCACAGCGCGAACACACTCGCTGCTCTGGTCCGGACGCGGGCATTGCCGCTCGTCACGATCCTGGCGCTGACGCCGCGCCGAGCCCAGTGGAGCCAGCCGCCGGATCGAGCCCACTGCCGTGGCAACCACGAACCAGGTCTGCTTCTCGATCAGCACTGGCATGGTCAACGGCCGGATCGAAGCGCACTCGTAGGTCTCCTCTTCGTCGAGCAACCAGGTGCGATCCGCCGGCAGGCTCGTGCAGAGGTTGCCGTGCAGGAGGCCCAACGTCCTGGCCATCTTCCGTTGCTTCTTCTGCACGGAATGCACGTCCATGACCAGCAGGCGCCCGGCCTGGCGCAGCCCGATGCCGCTGACCAGCAGGAAGAACAGGGTCACATTGTCCGCTGGGCGACGGTCTCCGTAGTCGTGGCGGAAGGTCTGGCGCGAGAAGCCGCACCGACAAGCCTTGCAGCGAAAGCGTGGCACTCCCTCCGGGCGGCACCGCGGGAAGTAGGCGCCGCGCCGCTGGTAGAAGTGCGGTCCGGGCTGCAGATGCTGCTCACAGGATCGGTTGGGACACCGAGGTGGATTGAATGCCAAGCTCCTTCTCCTGCCGCGCCATGCTCGGCGGCGGCAGGTGGTTGGTGCCCCTAACCGCTCCACGGTGGCAGGGATTCTTCACCTTGCCCACTCAAGCCATCAGTTCTCGGCGTGCGCTTGCGGGAAACGCCGCCATGTCGTGCGATGGCGCCGTGGCAGGATTGCTCGAGGTCAACGGGTTCACCGTCCAGCGCCGCGACGGCTGGTCGGTGCGCATACCGCGCCTCGCCATCGACCGCGGTGAGGTCGTGGCACTGCACGGTCCGTCCGGCGCCGGCAAGTCCACGGTGCTCGGTGGCATGTTCGACCTGGCCGGCGCCGATCTCGCATGCCGGGGCAGCGTGTGCTGGCGTGGTGCCGAGTGGCGCGAATTGCTGGCGCCGAGCCAGCGTCGGGCCCTGCGGCAGGAGATCACGTTCCTCGCCCAGGATGCATCCGCGGCCCTCGATCCGCTGTTGCCGATCGGCCGCCAGATCCAACAGGCGACTGCGTGCAGCACCGAGGCGGCCGCGGCGATGCTCGGCGACCTTGGTGTGCAAGGCAGCGGCGAACTGTGCCGCCGGTTGCCGTTCCAGGTCTCCGGCGGCGAAGCGCAGCGGGCCCTGCTGGCGATCGCGTTCCTGCGCGCGCCGGTGCTCGTGGTCGCCGATGAGCCGTCCGCGAGCCTCGACCCGACTGCCTACGCGGAACTGCGTTCGCATCTGGCGGCGCTGGTGGACCGCGGCGCGGCGTTGTTGCTGGCGAGCCACGACCACCGGTTGCTGCGGGACCTCGAAGCGTCGGTGCTGGACTTCGTCGAGGGGGCGTTCGTGCCCGGCGTCGTCGTGCCCGCAGCGTGGCCCGATCACGGGCGCGAGCCGGACGTTGGTACGGTGCCACTGCTCGCGGCCGAGGGCCTGCGGGTGTCGTTCGCCGGCCGCCCGGTGCTGCGCGACGTCGACTTCGCCGTGCACCGCGGTGAAGTGGTGGCGCTGGTCGGCGATTCCGGGGTCGGCAAGACGACCCTCGCGCGCGTGCTCACCGGCCACCTGCGGCCCGATGCCGGCGTCGTGCGGCGCCCGGCCCGGCCGCGTGCGGTGCAGCTGGTGCCGCAGGATGCGTTCGCCTCGCTGACGCCGCGGCGCGCGATCGGCAGCCTCGTTGCCGAGACGGCAATCGGCGGCGAGGCCGAACTGCTGACCGCGCGGCTGCAACTCCCACCGGCGCTGCTGCAGCGGCAAGCCCGGCAGCTGTCGGGTGGCGAACGGCGGCGGGCTGCCCTGCTGCGGGCGATCAGCGTGCGGCCCGACGTGCTGGTGCTCGACGAACCCACCGCGGCGCTGGACCGCGACACTGCCGTGGCCGTGATGCGGTCGGTGCTGGCGGTGCAGCGCGACCGCGGCATGGCGATCGTGCTGATCACGCACGACCTCGAGCTGGCGCGAGCCGTCGCGCACCGCGTTCTTGAGCTTCACGGAGGCGAGCTGTGTACCGATGGTCCTGGTTGATCGCTGGCGTCCTGGTGGTGGCCGTGCCCGGCGCTGGCCAGGCGCAATCACCGTGGCAGTGGCACGAGGTGCCGGCGGCCGGCTCGACGGTGTTCGCGGTGCTCTGGCAGCACGGCTACGACGACGATGCACCGGCGGACTGCGGGGCGGCGCTGGCGTTGGCCGAGTGCCGCCTGGCGCGTGCGCGCCAGCGCGTGCCGGCCGCGAGCCAGGCTGGTGTGCAGGTCCTCGACGATGCGACGGTCGCCTTCGTGCTGGTGCCGGCGGTTGCGGCCGCCGATGGCGTCGAGTTCTGCCGCGCCCTGTTGGACGACCGCATCGCCATCGACGCGGACCTCGCGGCGGGGGCGATCGCGCGCGCGGCCCTCGCCGCCGATGATGCCGAGTGGCTCTATCCCGGTCCGGTGCTGGCTGGCCGTGCCCGCCGGTCGTTGTTGTGCGGCGCCGCGGCGCGGGCGGTCGCGGGCTCGGCGCGGACCGTGCAGGCGCTGACCCCGGCACGCCTACGAGAACTGCTGCAGCAGCCGGTCGCCGTGCTGGCCGTCGGTGTCGGCGCCGTGTCCGCCGAGATCCGGGGGGCCGCGCTGCGGCTCTTGCTGCCGGCGCCCCCTGTGGCGCGGGTGCAGGCCGTGGCTGCGCTCGCGACGCCGCCACCGTCGGCGGCGGACGTGCAGCCGCACCCGCGCGTCGATGGTCCGCTGGTGTCGCTCGCGTTCGCCGTGCCGGCGGGCATCGATCGTGCGGCCTTGGCGGTCGCCATCGAGGTCGCGCGCGGTCGTGCCGCGCGGGCGTTGCGGCTGCGCGGAGGCGAAGCGCGGGCGCGGACTCCGCTGGTGAGCTGGTCGTGGTTGGCGGCGGAGCCGCTGGTCGCGTTCTACCGGCGCGGCATCGACGGCGCCGATCCGGCCGGACCGTTCGCCGAACTCGATGCACTGCTCGCCGATCTCGTCGCGCGGCCGCCCACTGCTGCGGAATACGACATCGCGGTCCGCACGCTGCGGGCCGAGTCGGGGTTCGGTTCGCCGCCGATCGGACCCGCGTTGCCGGGCTGGGCGGTGTCGTCGTTGTTGGTGCGGCACCGCGCCATCGGGCCAGGGGACGTCGATGGCGTCACCGCTGCCTCGGCGCACGCCGCGCTGCGCGAGACCTGCGAGCCCGCGCGTGGCTACCGGGGCGGCCTCGTGCCTGCCGCCGTGCCCGGTTCTCGGTGAAGCCGGAGCGCGCCGGTTGCCGATGAACCGAACGGTCCATTCCGGGGCCACCAACTCGCTCGATCACTGCCGATGGGTTTCATCAACGTCGCCGAACGCACGATCAGCGCCAAGCTCGTCTACTACGGCGTCGGTGTCGGCGGCAAGACGACGAGCCTGCAGCAGGTGCACGGCATCTTCTGTCCGCGCAACGAGGTCCAACTGGTGTCGATCAACACCGAGGAGGACTCGACGCTGCTGTTCGACTTCCTGCCGATCAACCTCGGTCGCGTCGGCGGCTTCAAGATCCGCATCCAGGGCTTCACGGTGCCCGGCCAGCCGAAGTACCGGCAGATGCGCAAGTATGTGCTGCAGGGCGCCGACGCGGTGGTGTTCGTCGTCGACAGCCAGCGTAGCCGACTGCAGGAGAACCTCGAGTCGCTGCACAGCATGCGCGAGAACCTGCGCACGAGCAGCGGCACCTCCGAGGACGTTCCGATCGTGCTGCAATACAACAAGCGCGATCTGCCCGACATCCTCAGCGAGGAGGAGCTCGACACGCAGTTCCGCTTCCGGCCGGACATCGAGTCGTTCCCCTCGGTCGCGACCGAAGGGCAGGGCGTGTTCGAGGCCTTCGTGCAGGCGACGTCCCAGCTGGTGGAACGCAAGGTCGAGTTGTACGGCCTCGGGCGCGGCGCCACCGATCCGAAGGAAGTGGCCGAGGGCGTGCGGCAGAAGCTGTGGGACATCTGCGACGACGTGCGCCGCGCCCGCGCCGTGCGACCGATCGAGAGCCTGCCGCAGACGCGGCTCGCGGTGCCGGAGCCGGCAACCGGCCTGCCCGTGCCCGCCCCGGCATCCACCGAGGATGCGACCGACGAGTCGATCGCCCTGCCGCTGCCGGCGGTGCCCGCGGCGACCGGCGACGACGAGTTCGACCTGCGCTACGAGTTGCGCGACACGTCGGGCGCCTCGGCGTCGCTGGTGAGTGGCGAGGTGTTCAGCGATGCCGAGCTCGCGCACGACCTGGCGATCGACCTGGAGGCGATGCAGCAGCCATCGACCGTCGAAGGCGACGATTCGCTGCTGGACCGCACGGTGCAATCGAACCTTGAACTCGCGCAGCGCTTCGGCGACCTCGACGAACAGCGGCTGCTGCTGGAACGCAAGGTCAACGAGCTGGTCGACGTCGCCCAGCAGACCGTGCACGACCTGAACCGTCCGCTGAGCGCGATCCGGTTGATGCTGTCGACGCTCGAGAAGGGCTACCTCGGCGAACTGGCGACCCCCGTGCAGCAGGCGGTGCAGAACGGCCTCATGGCCGTGCACCAGATGGAACGCCTGGTGCGGGATCTGCTCGACAGTTCACGTCTCGACCACGACGGCATGCACCTGGAGTTCGCCGACTGCGACCTGACGTTGCTGCTGGGCGACGTGTTGCGGTCGCTGCGCTACGAGATCGACGAGCGCGGCGTGCACGTGCAGGTCGAGCCGGTGCCCGTCATTCGCGCCGATGCCTGGGCGATGACCAAGGTGTTCATGAACCTGCTGGGCAATGCGATCGCCTACGGGCCGAACGACACCACCCCGGTGATCCGGATCTGGGTCGAGGACGGCGACGGCGAGTGGCGCGTCTGCGTGCGCGACAACGGCATCGGCATTCCCGAGCAGGACCGGCCGCGGCTGTTCCGGCGCTTCGAGCGTGGCAGCAACACCGGCGGCATCAGTGGTACGGGCCTCGGCCTGCACATCGTCAAGGAGCTGATCCAGGGCCACGGCGGCCGGGTGTCGTTCGAGTCCACGATTGGCAGCGGCACGACCTTCGTGCTGCACATGCCGCACGAGCCCGTGCTGGCGCCGCACTCGCGCCTGTCCTCGACGGTTGCCCAATCCGATCTGTGACACCGGCATGCCTGTGACGCCGGCCGATCTGTGACATCCGCCGGGCCTCGCGCCGACGTTCGGCCCGCCGGTGGGGGCCGGCAAGAAGACGAAAGCGACCGCCGCGCCGGAGCGCGACGGCCGCCTCGCATTTGGTACCTCCGGAAGGGATCGAACCTTCGACCCGCGGATTAAGAATCCGCTGCTCTACCAGCTGAGCTACGGAGGCGCGTTGTGGGGCGCGGACCGTAGCGACCGGCTCGGGGCCGCGCAAGCACACGCTGCCGCGTTCTGTCCGCTGCCATGGCGATGTCCGCAGGGCGCATCGCCAAGATCGCTTGACCGACGCGGGAACGGCCGGCAGACTCTTCGCCCCGCTGCGCGACTCGGGCGCGCGAGCACGGTGGCTGTAGCTCAGTTGGTTAGAGCACCAGGTTGTGGTCCTGGGGGTCGCGGGTTCAAATCCCGTCAGCCACCCCATTCCGCGCGATTCCCGACGCGGCGCGAACGCGCGCGGTCTTCGCATCGCTGTCTGCCGGGGTGCCGTCTGCACACCCGACGAGGTGAATGTGAGCCAGGACTTCGAGACCAGGGTGCAGGCGGCGGCATCCGGTGATCCGGTTGCCTACAGCCAGTTGTTCGAGCACAACCTGCCGGCGCTGACCGCGTTCCTGCGCGCCAAGGTCGGCGGCGAACTGGCGGGCCGCGAGTCGGTGCGCGACCTGGCGCAGTCGGTCTGCCGCGAGGTGTTGCGCGACCTCGACCAGCTGACCTTCCGCGGCGAAGAGCAGTTCCGCGCCTACCTGTTCCTGCAGGCTTCGCGCAAGGTCGTCGATCGCTATCGCTACCACAAGCAGGAGATGCGCGATGCCGCACGCATCGAGCCGTTGCCATCAGAGGCCGAAGAAGCGGAGTTGCTCGGCACCTACGGCAGCCTGACGCCATCGCGCGCCGCCGGTGCGAAGGAGGAGTTGTCGCGCGTCGAGGCCGCGCTGCAGTTGCTGCCGGAGGCCCAGCGCGACGCCGTGCTGCTGTCGCGCATCGCCGGCCTCAGCTACCAGGAGATCGCGCGGCAGAAGGGCGCCACCGAGGCCGCCGTGCGCGGCATGGTGGCGCGAGGTCTGGCGCGCCTGTCCGGGCTGCTCGGGCGGCCGCCGGCGGGATCCGACGGCTGAGCGCCGCCGTCAGCGTCGCGTGATCGCGCGCAGGAAGCGCAGCAGGGCCCCGGCGCCGGCGCGGGAGCCGGGATGGAAGCCAGCCAGCATCGCGGTGCGGGTCGACGATTCCCCGCGGCGCAGATCGGGGCCGAACGTCGCCATCGGCAGGTCGGGATCCACCGTGCGCAGGGACTGCAGTACGCGCGTGGCGAGGCCGGGTCGCACGTCGTGGGCGACGACCAGGCAATCGTGCCCGCCGGCGCCGAAGAACAGGGCCCGCGCGTCGCCCAGATCGCGCGCCACGTCGACACAGATCCCTTGCGATCGGAGTTCCTGCAGCAGCGGCTGGATTGGAGCTGGATCGTCGAACAGCGTCAGGACGCCGATCGGGCGCTCGGTGGGAGTGGACAAGCATGGTTCCCATCGGCACGGCGCCGACCCGAATCAAGCGCGGTCACGGACGTGGTCGATGTTCGATGCGTCATGCTGCATCGCGCCCTGCTCGCCACGTTCCTGTTCGCTGTCTCGCTCACCGGGCAGTCACTGCTCACGCTGCCGGCGTCGCACACGACGCAGGAAGGCACCAGCAGCACGAACGTGCCGTTCGGCCGCAGTTCGCCGGTGCGCGTGCAGTGCGCCTACGATGCGATGCTGTTCACCGGGCCGTCGCTGATCACGCAGATCGCGTTCCGGCTCGATGGCGGCGGCGCCGCTGCACAGAAGACCGTCGACTGCGAGATCCGCATGTCGACCATGGCGCTGTCGCTGGTCGGCATGGACCCGAACTTCGCGCTGAATCGTGGCGGCGACGAGACCATCGTGCTGCCGCAACAACTGCTGACGTTGCCGGCGCAGGCGGCGAACGGCACGCCGAGTGCCTTCCTGCCGCCGATCCCGCTGTCGACCCCGTTCGCCTACGACCCGGCGAACGGCGCCCTCTTGGTCGAGATCGTGATCTTCGGGCAGCCGCCGGGCGTCTACTCGCTCGACGTGACCTACGCCTGCGACAGCCCCGACGTGGGCATCGGCAGCAACGCGTGCGCACAGTCCAGCGGCCTGCCGCTGCAAGTCCAGAGCGCGTCGACGCAGGTGATGTGGGGCCGGCCGTGGATCGCGCGCGCGCGCGACGCCGCGCCCGGCGCGATCGTCGTGCTGGCGATCGGCTCGATCGACAGCGGGCCGTGGAACGGCTTCGTGCTGCCGCAGTCGCTCGACAACCTGGGCGCGCCCGGCTGCGTGCTCGGCATCGACGTCGCCGCGACCTGGTACACGCTCGCGCTCGGCGACGGCACGGCGCAGTTCCCGTTCTCGTTGGCCAACTCGCCGCAGGTGATCGGCGAGTGGATCCGGTTCCAGGCGGCGACGCTCGACCCGGCCGCCAACGCGCTCGGCGTGGTCACCAGCCAGGCGAAAAAGGTGCAGGTCTGCGGCTGGGAGCCGGTCGCGCGCGTCTGGGCGTCCGGTGCGACGCCGACGCTCGGCACCAAGGAAATCGGGCTCGCGCCGGTGCTGCAGCTGACCGTGCAGTAGCGCGCGTCAGCGCCGCCGCTGCCATCGGCACTTGCCGTCGGCCTTCAAGAAGCGGCCGGACGCCGCCGATGCTGATCGTGCGCACCGGTGACCGTCGGGGGGCGGGAGCTGGTGTTGCGCAGACTGTGCGGGATCAGGGGGTCTGCGCGCGGGCGGCTGCTGGGTGGGGGCCCGGTCGTCGTCCCGGCGAGAACGCCGGCAACCATGGGGGTGGGAGCCGGCGGTCGGGCGCCCGCGGTGCCACGCAACACCGCGGGACAGCCTTTCCTTCGCAACATGGGCCGGCGCTCGAAGCTCGACGCCGGGCGCGGGCGCCCGTATCACACCGTCGATGCTGCGACCTCGTCTGGCGGTGACGGGCCTCCTGTGCCTCTGCGCCTGTGCGGCGCCCGTGGGCCTGCCACACGCGCCGATCCGCGACCTGCCATGGGGCGCCGCCGCGGCCGACCAGCAGGTGCTGGAGGCGCGGCAGCTGGTCGAGCAGGGTCGGCCGCGCGAGGCCCTCGACCTGCTGGAGACCGTGCTCGCGGGTGCGCCGCGGCACGTCGACGCGCTGCGGTTGCGCCAGGACGTGCTGCGCGAACGGGGCCGCCGCGGCCGGCTGCAGGCCGAGGTCGACGACGCGCTCGCCGCCGCACCCGACGACGCGACGATGCTCTATCTGCGGGGCCGCATTGCCACCGGCACCGCGGCCAAGCTCGACGCGTTCCGCCGCGCTGCCGAACTCGAACCGGCGAGCATCTGGCCGTGGCTCGGGCTCGCGCACACCCTGCGCCGGTCGGATCCGGAGCGGGCCCGCGCGATCTACCAGGCGCTCTACGCCGCCACCGATCGGCACCCGCTGGTGGCGATCGCCTTCGCCGCCCTGCTGCGCGACCAGGAACGCTACCTGGAGGCCGCCGAGATCTACGCCCGGTTGCGCGACGACACCCGCGTGCCGGGGGTCGGCGATCTGGGGCTGGCCCAGTGCTGGCTCGCCGTCGACCGGCGGCCAGAAGCGTGGTCAGCGCTGATGGCGGCGCTGCGCGAACGTCCCTACGACCCCGGTGTGCAGGCGATGCTGCGCGGCTGGCTGCAGATGTCGGCCGGCGCCGACCAGGTCGCACAGGCGTTCGATCTGTTGCGCGAGGATCCGGCCCGGCTGCCGGACTTGGCTGCCGGCGACGGCGCGATGCTCGCGGCCGAACTGCTGCAGCGGGCGCAGCAGCCGCAGGCGGTGTTGTCGTTGTTCGAAGCGCAGCACGTCAGCGCGCGCCAACCCGGGCTGCGGCGGCTGCAGCGGCGGCTGCTGCTCAGCGTCGGCGACGTGCCGGGCTTCCTCGCGACCGTGCGCGCGGACATTCCCTCGTGGCTCGTCGGGGCCGAGCCGAACCAGCTGCGCGGCCGCTGGCTCGCGTTGCTCGACGGCCCCTGGCACGACCACGACCCGCTCGCCAGTGCGAGCGAGTGTGTGGAACTGGGCGAAGCACTGCTGCGGGTGGGCTTCCTGGTCGAGGCCGAACTGTTCGCCGAGGCGGCTCGCCGCCGCTGGCCCGAGCACGCGGCGCTCCTGACGCTGCGCGACGAGGCTCGCGCCGAGCTCGCGTTCGAGGCGGGGTTGCGGCGCCTGCTCTACCGTGGCTACGAGTCGGGCGACCGCGCGTCCCTGGGCACCGTGGTGCAGCGGGTGCGCGAACTGTCCGAGCGCGTGTTCGGCCGCGACGTCGTCGGTGCTCCCACCACGTTCTCGCTGCCGCTGATCGGCGAGATGCTGGACCCGTTCACCGGCGGGCTCGCCGAGCATTTCGATCGCTACAACCGGCACCTCGTGCTCGGCCGCCGCGCGGGTGGCACCGCCGAGGGCATGCTGCTGACGCGGCTGTCGCTGCGGGAGCTGCCGGCGCAGGGCGCGCTGGCGCTGGCCGGCCGTTGCTTCGAGGTCGTCGCAATGGACCGCGACGTGCGGGCGCTGGCGGGCGTGCTCGGCGGCGACATCGCCGGGGTGGCGCTGTTGAACCACTTCCTGGTCGACTTCGATGCCGTGCGCGAATGGGCCCAGAGCATCGCGGCGCGCCGTCGCATCGCCGCCGAGGATGGCTTCGCGCTGCGCTCGGATCCGTTGCCGGTCGCCGCCGGCGACGATCCGCTGGACGTCGCGTGGCACCTGTGCCTGGCGTCGCCGGTGGCCGACGCGGACCTCGACGCTGCCGTGCTCGACACGATCCGTCAGCACGAACGCCAGCACCTCGTCGATGCGTTCCACTTCCTGCCGATCGAGAGCAACCTGTGGCGCAGCCTCGGCCTGTTGTTCGCGTTCGGCCTGTCGCCGTCGGCGATCGAGGCGGAGATGGAGCGCCGGGCCGAGCTGGCCTCGCTGGCGACGTCGCCGCACCTGGAACTGGTGTTGGCGCACATCGCCGACTTCCTGTCCGAGCCCGACGCCGAGTCGCCGCACCACCAGGGGTTCGGCGCGCTGGGGCGCCAGCTGGATGCGGAACTGCGTGCGCTCGGTGTGCCTGCCGAACTGGCGGTGCCGAGCCGGTGGCACCTGCTGGACCGCGAACTCGTGCGAACGGCGGCGCGGCAGCTGCTCGGCGAGTTGTGAGATGGGCTGCAGGTCCGGCGTGTGCTCGCCGATCGCCCGCGGCACAGGTATTGTATGCCGCGGTGCATCCTGGTGCGGGCGCGCGCGCTCCGCACCTTCCACCGCACGGAGGTAGACCATGAGACGCATGCTCTTGATCGGCACATTCCCGCTGTTCGCCCTGATGGCGATGGCAACGGCGCAAGACCCGGCGCCGAAGGAACCGGACAAGGAGGTCGCCGAGAAGATTGCGACCCTGAAGGAGTGCGTGCTCGATCGCAAGATGGCCCGCGACGACGAAGGCCGGCGCCTGATCGACGAGTTGCTGCTGAAGCTCCAGGCCGGAGTCCATCCCAAGGACGCCACGGCGATCTGCAAGGCGCTCGAGGACGTGTTCACGAAGGGCAAGCTGCGCCCGCCGGACCAGACATCACTCTACGTCGCGGCCGCGGCCGCGCTCGGCTACTGCGGCGAGGACGGCGCCAAAGTGCTGAAGAAGGCCTACGACAGCAAGCGCTTCCCGGACAAGAAGGAGTGGGTGCCGCTGCGCGAGCAGCTGCTGAAGTACCTGGGCCGCACCAAGGACGAGTCGATGGTGAAGTTCCTCTGCAACGAGGCGCGGCGCCAGCCCGAGGCGGCGCTGCAGGCCGCGGCCGGCGAGGCGCTCGGCAACTTCGAGGAGTCGAAGGAAGAGATCCGCAAGGAGATCGTCGGCGAGCTGCTGATCCGCTACGGCGAACTGGCGGAGCTCGCGTCGCAGATGGGCTCGTCGAACATCGAGGCGCAGAACGCTCAGGACCGGCTCGCGACGCTGTCCGACAAGTGGAACACGGCGCTGGCGAAGCTGACGCGCCAGAACTTCACCGCCTTCCGCGACTGGCAGGCCTGGTACAACAAGAACCGCACGCAGCCGTGGTGATCGCGCCGATCGGGAGCCGGGCGCCCGGCGCGGATTGATGGCGTGGGGAAGGTTCACCGCGAGCACACCGTCCGAACCGCTGCCATGCCTCGATGGTCCCGGATCCTGTCGATCGGCGTCGTCCTGGCGGCAATCGGTTTCCTGCTGGTCGAGACCCGGCGCCTGGCGGACCTGGCGGGTCGCTACGAGGTCCAGGCGCGTGCGGCGCAGCACGCCTTGGCCGCCGCGAACACGGAGCGGGACGCCGCCGCCGCGACGGCGATCCGCCTGAGCTCGGAGTTGCGGGCGGCGAATGCGCGCCTGCAGGCGATGAGCGATGTCGTCGAGGCGCGCGCCACCGAACTGCGGGCCGATGCGGAACAGGCCGAGGCCGCCGCCGCGCGCTCGCTGCAACCGATGCCGGATGGCGTGCGGGCTTGCCTGCGGGCGTTGCACGAGTGCCTGCGGGCGGAGGGCTTCACCGCCCAGCGCTTCCTGTCGGCGCGCGCACTCGACGGCGAGGGGTTGCACGATGTCGAGTTGCTGGACCTGCAGAGCGACGGGCTGGGCGTCACGTTCGTGCATGCCGGTCGCATGACGGCGGCGCTGGACCGCTCGACCGGCCGGCTCGAGTTGCGCTTCTTCGACGGCCAGCGGGACCTCGGTGGCGAGCACATGGTGCTGCCGGAAGACGGCTGGGCGTTGGTGTTCGCGCCGATCGATGGCCGTCTGGTCGAGGCGCGGCTGCCCTACCTGGTGCAGATCAGCGGCGTCTACCCCGACGCCGCGCGGCAGCAGGCGGCGAACGACGTCGATCCGTTGACGCGGCGGCGTTGGCTGGAACGCTTCGATCGCCTGCTCGGCGACCTCGGCGGCGCCGAGCAGTGGCAGGTGACGCGGTTCCGCGGCATGCAGGACGGCTACTTCCTCGATGCCGAACTCGTCGGCACCGATGCGCGCCACCAGGTCGTCGCGATGTCGTTCTGCCGGCGGCTCGCCGTCGAGGTCGACGCGACCGCCGGGGTCGTGTCCCTGCTGCTGCGCGATGGCAACTTGCGCCGCGACGGTGTCGACTCGAACATCTCCGCCGAGGGCTATCGCATGTTGCTCCCCGATCTGACCGCCAAGCAGGCCTCCGACACCATGTTCGGCATGGTCGTGTCCAAGTGAGCCCGGCCGCTGGCAACGGCGTCTTCGCGGCGTTCTGCGGCCAGTGGGGGCCAGCGGTCGAACAGGCGCTGCGGGAGTTGCTGCCGGCGGCATCGGTGGCGCCGGCCCGGTTGCACGAGGCGATGCACTACGCGCTGTTCCCGGGCGGCAAGCGACTGCGGCCGATGCTCGTGCTGCTCGGCTGTCAGGCGGCCGGTGGGGAACTGGCGCGCGCACTGCCCGCCGCGGCGGCGCTCGAGTGCCTGCACACCTACAGCCTCGTGCACGACGACCTGCCGTGCATGGACGACGACGACCTGCGCCGTGGCCGGCCGACGTGTCACAAGGTCCATGGCGAGGCGCTGGCGCTGCTCGCCGGCGACGCGTTGCTGACGTTGGCGTTCGCGGGCGTTGCCAGCGCCGGCGCCGTTGCGGTCGCCGAGCTGGCCCGCGCCGCGGGCAGCCTCGGCATGGTCGGCGGCCAGGTCGAGGACCTCGCCGTCGAGGGCGATCGGCAGCAGCACAGCCTCGAACGGGTGCAGTGGATCCACGCCCGCAAGACCGGCGCCTTGATCACGGCCTCGCTGCTGGTCGGCGCCCACGCCGCCGCAGGCGAGGCGATCCCGCCGGGTGTGCTGGAGCCGCTGCGCGGCTACGGCGATCGGCTGGGGTTGGCGTTCCAGATCGCCGACGACTGCCTGGATCTGACCGGCACCGCCGCCGAACTGGGCAAGAACCCGCTCGCCGACGTGGCGCTCGGCAAGCTGACCTGGCCGGCGATGGTGGGGCTCGAACAGAGCCTTGCCACCGCTCGCGAACTGGCCGCCGAGGCGGTTTCGCTGGCGACCGTGGTCACGGCTGCAACCGCGGCATGGCGCCGGGTTCCGGGCGCTGCTCTGGACGCCACCACGCTGCTGCTGCAAGATGTTGCCTACTACGCCGTGGCGCGTCGCCACTGAGCCTGCGCTCGTCGACGTCCGGCATGTTTTTCGACTGCTGCCGGGAGCCGGCCCTTGGATCAGACCTCGCCAACCCCCCTCTTCGATCGGGTCGACAATCCCGACGACCTCAAGCAGGTCCCGCGCGAACAGCTGCCGGCCCTGTGTGCGGAACTGCGCAAGGTGATCCTCGACACGGTCTCCGTGACCGGCGGACACCTGGGCTCGGGCATGGGCGTCGTCGAGCTGACGGTGGCGCTGCACTACTTGTTCGACTTCAAGGACGATCGCCTGGTCTGGGACGTCGGCCATCAGTGCTACCCGCACAAGTTGCTGACCGGGCGCAAGGACCGGTTCCACACGCTGCGGCAGAAGGGTGGCCTCAGCGGCTTCTCCAACAAGTGGGAATCGCCGTACGACGTCTATCTGATGGGGCACGCCGGCACGGCGGCGTCGGCGGCGCTCGGCATCGCCATGGGCGACCGTATGCAGGGCCGACAGCGGCACTCGGTCGCCGTGGTCGGTGACGCGGCGATGGGCTGCGGCGTCGCCTTCGAAGCGTTGAACCATGCCGGCGCGCTCGAGCACGATCGCCTGCTGGTGATCCTGAACGACAACCGTTGGTCGATCGCCAAGACCGTCGGCGCGCTGTCGCGGCACCTGAACCAGCTGCGTTCCGGCACGCTCTACAACCGCGCCAAGGAGACCCTGCACAACCTGATCCAGTCGATCCCGGTGGTCGGCAAGGACCTGAATGCGAAGCTCGGTGACGCGGTCGACATGCTGAAGAACATGGTGGTGCCGGGCCACCTGTTCGAGCAGTTGGGCTTCCGCTACTTCGGTCCGATCGACGGCCACAACGTCGACGAGCTGGTGACCGCACTCGCCAACGTGCAGAAGCTCGATGGCGTGACGCTGCTGCACGTGATGACCGAGAAGGGCAAGGGCGTGCCGGGCAGCGAAGACCGCTACGACCGCGCGCATGCAGCCAAGCCGCAGCCCGCGACGAAGAAGAAGCCCGAGAAGGTGCCGGTCGAGCCGTGTGTGCTGCAGCCGGTCGTGCCGGTGACCAAGCCGGGCCGGTCGTGGACCGAGTGGTTCGGCGAGGGCATGCAGCAGCTCGCCGAAGCGGATCCGCGTGTGATCGCGATCACCGCGGCGATGCCGGACGGCACCGGCCTGATGGAGTTCCGCGACCGCTTCCCGGAGCGCTTCGTCGATGCCGGCATCGCCGAGCAGCATGCGGTGGCGATGGCATCGGGCATGGCTACCAGCGGCATGCGGCCGATCTGCGCCATCTACTCGACGTTCCTGCAGCGCGGCTACGACCAGGTGTTCCAGGAAGTCGTGCTGCAGAAGCTGCCGGTGGTGTTCGCGATGGACCGCGCCGGGCTCGTCGGCGAGGACGGCGCCACGCACAACGGCCTCTACGACATCTCCTACCTGCGCTGCATGCCGGGCATCGTGCTGATGGCGCCGAAGGACGGTCCCGAGCTGCACGAGATGATGAAGTTCGCCCTCACGCTGCCGGGGCCGAGCGGCATCCGCTACGCGCGCGGCAATGCGCCGAATGCGCACGAACTTCCCGGCTGGCACGGCAAGGCCGCGCCGCTGCAACTCGGGCGCATGGAGATCGTGCGCGACGGCAGCGACGGTGCGGTGATCGCCTACGGACACATGGTGCAGACCGCGCTCGAGGCCGCGGCCCTGTTGGAGAAGCGTGGCATCCACATCGAGGTCGTCAACGCACGCTTCTGCAAGCCGCTCGACGAAGCCGGCGTGCTGTCGCTCTGCGATCGCCACGACCGCGTCGTCACGCTGGAAGATCATTCGCGTGTCGGCGGCTTCGGCAGCGCCGTGCTCGAGTGCATCGCCGCGCACGGGCCCGTGCGGGCCCAGATCCAGGTCATGGCAGTGCCCGATGAACTGCTGGAGCACATGAGTCGCAACCAGGTGCTCGAGCACTGTGGCCTCACGGCGGCACACGTCGCCGAGCGCTTCCTCGCCCCGAAAGACGCCCCGCTGGTGCGGTGACGGATGTCCGCGCGCGCCGTGCGGCGGGTCCTGCTGGTCGGTGACGCGCGCAAGGGCGGCAGCGAGGAACTCGTCGCGCATCATGCCGCGTGGCTGGGGCGACACGGCGTCGAGACCGACGTCACGACCGATCGCGAGGAGCCTCTGCACGACCGTGCCGCGGATGCGGTCGTCGTCTGGGGCGGCGACGGTTCGCTGCTGTCGGCCGCGCGGCGCATGGGCGATCGGCAGCGTCCGACGCTGGGCATCAACCGCGGCCGGCTCGGCTTCCTGACCGCGTTCGAGGACGAGCAGAGCGAGCAGGCGCTGTCGCTGCTGCTCGCCGGCAAGCTCGTCGAGGAACCGCGGCTGATGTTCTGCTGCAAGATCGATGACGGCGACGGTCCCGCCGTCGACGTGCTCGGCCTCAACGACGTCGTCGTCAGTCGCGCCGGCGCCGGCGGCATGATCATCGTTCGGGTGCGCCGTGGTGCCGCCGAACTCGGCACCTACCGCGGTGACGGCGTCATCGCCGCGACGGCGATCGGTTCCACCGCCTACTCGATGGCTGCCGGCGGTCCGGTCGTGGCGCCCGATCTCGATGCGCTGGTGCTCACGCCGCTGGCGTCGCACTCGCTGAGCGCCCGGCCGCTGGTGCTGCCGGTCGGCAGCGGCATCGAACTCGAGGTCGTCGAGGTCGGCGATCAGCCACACGCGTACTGCATCGTCGACGGCCAGGTGCAGACCAAGGTCGCCGTTGGCACGCGCATCCGCCTGCAGCCGGCCGCGATGCGATTCCGCCACCTGGTGCAGAGCTCGACGCAGTTCTTCCAGGTGCTGGTGGCGAAGTTCGGCTTCGCCGGCATGGCGCGTTCGCGCGGCTCCTGACGAACGGGTGAGCGTGGTCCACCTCGGGCGGCCCGATCACCCGAGTTCGAACTGGCGCTTTGCGTCCACGACATCGCGGTTGATCGCGACGATCGCCTCTTCGAGCCGCGCCCCGAGCTGCTCCTTGTTGCCGACGGTCAGGCGTACCTGGCGCATCATCTGGATCGCCATGCGCAGGGTGCGCACGACGTCACCGGCGTCCGTGTGCGCCAGGCGCTCCAGGTCGTCGACGGTGCCGCCACGGCTCCAGCAGTCGACCGCCGGCGCGATGCCCCAGTCGGGTTCCTTGAGCGTCTGTTCGACGCCCTGCAGCAGTTCGATCGCGACGAAGCGGCGCACGGCATCGGTGGCCTCCTGCATCAGCGGTCCTTGCTCGCGTCGGTGGCCGCGTGGCTCGGCGCGTCGTCGTTCCTCGTGGATCAGGGCCGTGAACGTCGCGGCAAGCTGGTGCATGTCCATCTTGTCGAGCACGCCGCTCCACAGCAGTTCGGTGGCCTGGATCTCATAGCCGTTGATGCGCTGGGCGAGCTTGCCGCGCGGCAACAGGCCATCGTCGCCGAGGTAGCCCGCGTCGCGCAGGATCTGGACCCGCGCGATCAGCGCCGCGCGCGCGGCGTTGCGCTTCTTGGTCCGCGCCGCCGCGGTACCCTTCTGCGCCTGGAACGCCGCGAAGCTCTTGTCGTAGGCGTCGAGCAGGCCCTTGCCGCCGAGCCGGTCGTAGAGGTTCAGCACCGTCGAGTAGGACAGGTTGAAGCGCGAGATGATCGGCTCGACCTTGCCGCTGTGGT
>JBGARS010000005.1:0-118128 GCA_044230075.1 Planctomycetota bacterium
GACATCTCGAACGCGCGGCCGTCCTCGATGACCTCGACGAAGACGAACTGCGGCACTTCGGCCGCGATCTCGTTGCGCACCGCCACGCCGAGCCGCAGCTTGGCTTCGGAAGCGCCATAGACGCTCGTGAAGCCGGCCATGAGCAGAGCCTTCGCGCCGCGCGCGGCGCGGCTCGGTCGAGAACACGCCGCGCATCGCGCCGCTGATCTACCAGCGCGGCACCGTCTTGGTCCGCATCGTATCGCTGCCTGAGGCCGGCTCTGGCCGAACCATCCGGAGCAAGCCCGTGATCCAGGAGGTCACGAGCAACTACCTGATCGACAAGCTGACGGACCTCATCGCGTGGAAGCGCCTCGATCGCAAGACGGGTGAGCTCTACCCCGTCGACTGTCCGGAGCGCATCGCACTGACACTGCTCAGTCGCTCGGGCGCATGGAACGTCCCACCGCTGATCGGGGTCATCGACTGCCCGACGCTGCGAAGCGATGGCGGCGTGCTGGCGATCGAGGGCTACGACAGATCCAGCGGGCTCTACGTGGCACTTGGCGGCCAGAAGTGGCCCGAGGTGCCAGACCAGCCGACACAGGAAGATGCTCGAATCGCACTGCAGAAGCTGCTCTGGCTGCTGAAGGACTTCCCGTTCCTGGAGCCGGCGGATCGCAGCGTCGCACTCGCAGCGATCCTCACCGCGCTGATCCGGCCATCACTACGCACGGCTCCGCTGTTCGCCTTCCGGGCCGCCAAGATGGGGAGCGGCAAGAGCCTGCTCGCCGACGTGGTCTCGCTGATTTCTACCGGGAGAGCGGCCGCGGTCATGTCGCAGGGAGCCGACGAGAACGAAGACAAGAAGCGGATGCTGCCGATCTTGTCCGAGGGCGACCCGGTCGCGGTCATCGACAACATCGAGCGTCCATTCGGCAGCGCGGCGCTGTGCTCAATCCTGACGCAGTCCACCTGGCGCGACCGGGTGCTCGGTGCGTCGAGGACGATGACCCTGCCGACGACGAACACAACGTGGATCGCGACCGGCAACAACATCATCTTCGATGGCGACATCACGACGCGCGTCGTGGTGTGCGACCTCGACCCGAGGTGCGAACGCCCCGAGGAACGGAAGTTCGATCTCAACCTGCACCGCTTTATCCCGCAGCATCGCGAGGAGCTGGCGATCGCCGGCCTCACGATCCTGCGCGCCTACCACGTCGCGGGCCGACCCGACATGGACCTGTCGGTGTTCGGACGGTTCGAGGACTGGTCCGACTGGATCCGCTCCGCGCTCGTGTGGATGGGCGAAGCTGATCCCTGTGACACACGGCGTCGCGTCGAGGAGACCGACCCAGTCCGCAGCGAACTGACCTCGCTGCTCGTGACCCTGCACGCTCGGTTCGGTGACCGCGAGTTCCGGGTCGCAGATGTTCTTGCCGACCTCAGCCTGGACCCCAGCCTCAGCGAGGCCGTCACGCCGATTGTCGCTGCCGCCAAGCCAGGCCAGGGACACGCGCAGTGCCTGGGACTGTTCTTCCTACGAGTCCATCGGCGGCCGGAGGCAGGGCGCCGGCTCGTTCGCTGCTCGACCCGCGGTGGGTCCGGCATGTGGAGGGTCGAAAATGTCTGACCTCCATCTGTCTGAGGGGGACCAGGGGGACTTGGGGGACTTCTGCCCACTGCCTGGACCCAAAATGGCGAGTCGGGTGCGGCTCCTTAAGAGGCGTGTGGGCATGTGCTTGCGGATCGCAACCAGCGCCGACGCCGAAATCCCGGCTGCTGGTGGTCGGCAAGTCCCCCTGCCCTCGTGGCTGCCGCGAAAACGCCCTCCAGCAGTGCGCCGAAGTCCCCCAAGTCCCCCTACTCCACCTACGGCACCACCTGAGTTTCGAGAGCCGCTTGGACAGAAGCCCATCGCGGCCCGGCTGGCGAACGGGGGTGGCAGATGACCACCGCCGTCAGACTGATCAGCGGCGTCGGCTACACGCCCGCCTCCCCCGACGAAGTGAGGCACGGACTGCTGGGCTTCGTCACCTGCACGTTCGCCGACCTGCTGCTGCTCGACGGCTTGACCCATCGCGTCACCGAATCGGGGAGACACACGCTGAGCTTCCCGAGTCGCGCCGACAAGCTGGGACGCCGACACCCGTTCTTCAGGCCGCAGAACGACCGTGCGCGCCGAATCATCGAGAAGGCGGTCTTCGATCGGCTCGGCATCGAGCAGGGGGTCGGCGATGAACGGTGAGCGCGGAACGGCGGCCGACGAGCGCCTGGTCACGGTCGGCGCCGACAGCCAGCTGTTGCCGACCACATCAAGCGGTCCGAGGGCAGAACTCTGCGAAGCCGAGTTGCTGCAGAAACTGCTCTGGAACGTCGAGGAAGTGGCCTTCATCACTCGCGTCAGCAGGCGCACTGTCTGGCGCATGGCCAGTGATCCACGTTCGGGCTTTCCCAAGCCGCGTCGCTTGCGCGGACGCACGCTGTTCGTGCGCGACGAGCTGCTCGCGTTCCTCCAGGGGGACTCGGCCCGGTGAAGAAGAGCGCGGACAACGCCTGGGTCGGCAACCCCTACAAGCGGCCAGGCTCGCCCTACTGGAGCTACGTCTTCAAGGACGCGGCTGGCGTTGTGCGGCGGCGTTCGGCGAAGACCAGGGATTTGCGCATCGCCCGCGAACAGCTCGCGGCGCAGCTCAACGAGGTCGAGAAGCTGAAGAGCGGCCACGTCGACCGCTACGCCGAGACCCGCAAGGCGCCGCTCGACACGGTCGTGGCCGCCTACAAGGAGCACCTCACGGGCAAGGACTCGGCGGCGCAGTACGTGGTGGACACGATGCGGTACGTCCGCGGGTTCGTCGCGTTCGCCAAGATCCCGAACGTGCCCTCCATCGTGCTGGCCGATGCCGAGCGCTACCTGGAGCACGTACGCTCCCGCTTGAGCGCGCGGACGCGCGACCACTGCGCTGCGGCACTGCGGGCGTTCGGCCGGTGGCTGCGGCGCACGGGGCGATGGGACCGCGACCCGTTCGACGGGCTGGTGTGTTCGACCGGCAACAAGGACCGGCATCGCGTCTTCAAGCGGGTGAGCTTCCGGTTCGAGGAAGCCGAACAGTTGGTCGAGGCCGCGTGGGCGCGGTTCGAGGCCGAGCGGGCGCAAGGCGGCATGGCCCAGCAGGACGGCTACGAGGACGAGGTTCGCGACCGGCAGGTGCTGTACTGGTTCGTGTTGACCTGCGCGTTCCGCGCGAAGGAGTGCGCGTCGATAAGGTGGGAGGACCTGTCGCTCGACGGGCCGAAGCTCGCGGTGCGCTTGTCGGGCAAGTTCACGAAGAACGGCGACGACGCGCTCATCCCGGTGCAGGCGTTCGTCGCCGACGCGCTGCGGAAAATGCGTGCTCGACGGAGTGCGTTGCGGGTGCGCCGCGGCGAGGGGCCGGTGCAGGAGGCCGACTTCGTGTTCCACGTTGCCGACCGGATCGCGCGGCTGGTCCGGAAGGACGCGGCCTACGCGGGTCTCATCGTCCAGCGCGGCCCGACCTCGCGCCGGGTCGACTTCCACTGCCTACGCAAGTCGTGCGCGCGCATCCTGATCGAGCTCGGCGTGCATCCGAAGATCATCCAGAGCACCCTGCGGCACCACGACATCAGGTTGACGATGGACTTGTACGGCGAGTTGGGGGAGGACGACCTGTTCAGGGAGCTGCCGGGGAAGTTCCCGGTGCCGCGGATGTTCGCGCCGGATGGGGGCGAGCCGGCGCCGAAGATGCGGGCGGTGCCGTAGAGGATTCGCGTCTGCCTTGGGTCTCGCGGGATCGAGGTAAGCCCGACAGGCTCCTGCGAAATGCGACCCTACCTGCGCCCCGTTGGCGCTGTGCCAGGTCGTGCCCCGTTGTGTCACGCCGTCGCCTACGCCTCGCTGCCGTCGGCCAGCCACACCCGGCCGTTGTAGCTGACCGTCGCGACCACTTCCTCGGTGGCGGCGTCGATGATGCGGCCACCGCGCCACCGGCTCGCGCCGAGGTCGTGCGCTTCGATGAACGTGCGGCAGGCGAAGGACGCGGCGGCGAAGGACGCGACCGGGAGCCACGACGTTCGATGGCCAGCGGCGCTGATCTGCACCTTGAACGCCGACACTTGGATGGTCGGGTGCATCAGCGGTCTCCCAGGGCCGCGTGCAGCACGGCGATCGCCTTGCGCATGGCCTCGCGCAAGGCTTCGGCCTCGGCGTTTCCCTGCCCTTGCAGCTTCTCGACCAGACCGCGAATCAACGCCTCGGGGTCCGACGCAGTACTCGCTGCACGGGCGCGTCGGGATGCCGGGGCGGGCTTGTTCGTTGGCTTCCGCACCGCCGCGGCCGGCTGCGGATCGTCCATGCGTTCCCGCAGCCGCCGGGCCGCATCGACCGACGCGGCGGTGATGCGAACGCCGTGCACCGCGGCCCGCGCCTTGGCGTCGTCGAGCCCAACGCTCGGGTCGTGCAGCAGGATGTTCAGGGCGACCAGGACCGGTTCGCGGACGTGCTTGTAGCGGCTCTTCAACTCGGCGAGCTGCCGGGTCCAGGCGTCGTTGCCGGTAGCGGGGAGGGGTTCGGTGGCGGTGTCGGTCATCGGGGACTCGGGATCGTGGTCTCGCCCCGGAGCAGCCGCTGACCCATCCAGCGACCGTTCGGGGACGGCACGATGAGTCCTCGTTTCCGGGGCGCCAGCAAGGCCAACAGCGCGAAAAGGCAGCTGCCGGCCGCCAGGCCACGCGCTCGGCGATCGCGCCCCAACGGGCCGCCAGGGCGGTCGGCGAACGCCCGCAACGGCTCGTCTCAACAAGCCCCGGGATCGCCGGTAAGCCCGCTACAGGACGCACCCGCGAGAATCGGTGCCAGGTTGTGCCAGGCCGTGCCAGGTCGTGCCCCCGTGTGGCCAAACCTATTGCACACTGCATTGCACACTGGCCCCCGGCCAGATGAGAATGGCACCGAAACCGCCATTTGAGGCCATCCGTGGCACCCTGTGTGGTACGCCCGACAGGAGTCGAACCTGTGACCCCCGCTTTAGGAAAGCGGTGCTCTATCCAACTGAGCTACGGGCGCCCGTTCGCGGCGACTCTAGCGACGTGGTAGGGCCGGGCAAGTCGCATCGCGCGGTGACCGGCGCGGCGTCGCCTAGTAGCGGATCGTGGCGCTCGCGTAGACGAAGTTGCCCGACTGCAGACTGGCACGATCGAGCACGTCACCGGCCTCGAGGTGCTCGAAGCCGACACTCACGCTGACGTTGTCGGTGGCAGACCAGGACCACGCCGCGCGCAGCAGCGTGCCGATGCCGCGACCGGTGACGTCCTGGGTGCCCGGATAGGCCCGCATGCCACCTGCGTAGGCGGCGTCGCGCGTCGAGAGGCGGCGCGCCACGCCGCATTCGACCGCGAGTTGGCTCGACGGGGTCGGTGACAGCGACAGCCCGGGGGCGACCAACAGCAGGTTGCTGAGACTCAGCAGCCGGCCCTCGCCGAGGTAGCCCGAACTCGCATAGAGCTGGTGGAAGCTCCGCGCCGTGCCGTCTTCGTAGCTGCCGCCGCCGGAAGCCAGATCGACATGCGACGTGAGGCGAGGCCGCCAGCCATCGTTCGCGAGCGCGAGGCTCTGCACGGCGAACACGCCCCATGCATCGACGTCGCGTTCGCCGTGCGTGCCGGTCTGGCGCGCCAGGGTCCAATCCCACTGCCAGGCGCCGCGACGACCCCACCAGCGCGTGCCGTAGGTGTCACGGCGATCGGGAGCGACGTCGTCGCCGACCCGGAAGTCCGGATCCTCGCTGTGGTACCAGAACGGATCCAGGTAGGCGGTCGATGCAGCGCTCGCTGACAACACGATGCCGCCCACGAGTCCCTGCAGGCGTTGCGCGGCGTCGATCTGCTCGTTGAAGGCACCTCGTTCGAGGCGCGTGGCCCGCAGGTCGAAAGCGCCGATGCGGCAGCGCTCGCGGTGCAGGTAGAGGCGGATGCCGTTCCAGGTCCGGTGCAGATTGGGGCCGTCACCGAGGCTGACGAGCTGCCGTGGACCATCGGCGAACTCCTGGCGGCCGACCATGGCGCCGAGCAACAGCGCGCCGGCGCGACCGCGCAGGTCGACGAACAACTGCTGCAGCGAGGCGTCGTTCTGGAAGTTGGCGCTCGCGGCGGCGGGGCGCCCGTCGACCTGGCCCGTGCCGACTTCGCCGTAGACACGAAGGTGGGGGTCGAGCCGCAGGTCGGCACCGAGCACGCCGCGGCACAGGCCCTCGTCGAGGCGCATGCCGGGTCGCGGCATCACATGGTCGTAGAGGTTGCCGCGCAGGCGGCTCTCGGCGCTGACGGTCAGGTACGCGCCGTCACCGAGCGGCATCGCCTTCAGCGGTGGCGCCTCGCCGGCGGTGCGCGCGGCCGTCCAGTCCTCGGCCCAACGGCTGACGTGGAAGCGGTGGCCGGCCGGTGGTCCGAAGCCGGCGGCGGTCGCGGGATAGGGATCGGCGAGCGTCGGTGGGGCCTGGATCGACGGCGGTGGCCCGGCGCGGAGTGTTGCCCCGCGCGCGTCGGCAGCGACCGTCTGGCAATGGCCCGTTGTCGCGCAGGCGACGATGCCGACCACCGCCGCAACGAGATCGCGGCTCGGGATCACGCGCGTGGTCCTGTTCCCGGTTCGACTCGTTCGCGCGGGATCCGCGGCAAGGCTGCGCGGCCGCGGCTACCGACGGCGAAGGCGATCAGGATCAGCACGGTGGCGACCGCGAACGTGGTCTGCATGCCCGTCGCGACCTCGTCGGAGCTCGCCTGTGTGACGTCGCCCGCGCCCCCGGCGGCGATCGCGAACACGGCGCCCAGGAAGGACGCACCGGTAATCAGGCCGAGATTGCGCGCCAGATTGAGCAAGGCGGAGACGACGCCGCGCTGGTCGGGAATGACGTTGGCCAGCACCGCCGTGTTGTTCGCCGCCTGGAACAGCGCGTAGTTGGCCGTGATCACGACGAGCGGGACCACGTAGCCGATCGGGCCGCCCCAGCCGGGCACCAGCGCCAGGGCGGCGGCGCCGACAGCCATGCCGCCGAGGCCGAGCAGCGTCATCGCCGAAGAGCCGACGCGATCCACCAGGCGACCCGCCGGCACACCGGTCAGCGCCGAGACCAGCGGGCCCATCGACATCACGAGGCCGACGCGGGCGGCGTCGAGCGCGAGCGCGCGCGACAGGTAGAACGGCCCGACGACCAACGTCGCCATCATCACCGTCGACACGAGCATGCTCATGACCAGCCCGCGGGTCAGCTTCGCGTCGCGGAAGGCGTCCAGGCGGATCAGTGGCGATGCGGCTCGCTGCTGCCTCCACACGAACAGCCCGAGGCCGCCGAGCGTCGCCAGCAGGAAGCCTGCAGCGACCGACCCGAACCGGCCGTGCCCGGCCGTCATCGCGAGCGCGTAGGCGCCGAGGGTCAGCGCCAGCAGCAAGGTTCCCGGTGTGTCGATCCCGGCCCGGCTGCCGCCGCGAGGACGCGCGTCGGCGGGCAGGTGGCGCAGCACCAGCACGAGGCTGAGCAGGCCCAGCGGCACGTTCAGCAGGAAGATCGCACGCCAGCCGGCGAGCGCGATCAGCGCACCGCCGAGCGATGGGCCGAGCGCCGTGCCGATGGCGGACATCGTTCCGAGCAGTCCCATGGCGCTGCCGGTCTTCTCCTTGGGCACCACCTCGCCGATCAGCGCCATGGTGAGCGTCACCATGACCGCCGCACCCAGGCCTTGTGCCGAACGTGCGGCGATCAGGACCCAGAGCGTGGGGGCGGCGCCGGCGGCGGCGGCCGCGACGGTGAACAGCACGATTCCCACGAGCAGCAGGCGGCGCCTGCCCGTCAGGTCACCGAGGCGGCCGACGGTCACCAGCAGCGTCGTGCTGGCGAGCAGGTAGGCGAGCACGATCCACTGCACGGCTGCGAACGACGCCGTGAACTCGGTGGCCAACGTGGGCAAGGCGACACTGGCGATGCTGTTGCCGAGTGACGACAGCAGCATCGACATCGACAGCCCGGCGATCGCCAGGCGCGGCGAGGCCCGCCGGCGCTGCGTCGCAGCGATCTCTGTGGGCTCGGGTCGCGGGGACAGGACTCGGAGGCGTTCGCGCAGTTGCATCGTTGGCAGCACGCTAGTTCCGTGTCGTGAGGGCCGGAAGGCGCGCCGCGTGCACTGCATTCGTGCGTTTGGCGCCACATCCGGCGCAGCTATGCTCGCCGCATGTCGCGGCCCGATCTCAATCTCCTGGTCACCTTGGACGTGTTGCTGTCGGAGGCGAGCGTCGCGCGCGCAGCCCGGCGATTGCGGCTCAGTCCATCGGCGATGAGTCGGGCGCTGACGCGACTGCGCATGGCGACCGGTGATCCGCTGCTGGTGCGAGCCGGTCGTTCGCTGGTGCCCTCGCCTCGAGCCGTCGAACTGCGGTCGCGGGTGCACCAGCTCGTGCAGGAGGCGGAGGACGTGCTGCGCCCCGGTGCGGCGTTCGACCTGAAGCGATTGGGGCGCACGTTCACGCTGCGCACCAGCGAGGGATTCGCCGAGAACTTCGGCCCCCGCCTGCTCGAGCGCATCGGCGCGGAGGCGCCGGGCGTGCGGCTGCGCTTCCTGCCGAAGGTCGACAAGGACAGTGCGCCGCTGCGGGATGGAACGGTCGATCTCGAGACCGGCGTGATCGGCCCCACCACGGGCCCGGAGCTACGCGTGCAGTCGCTGTTTCGCGATCGCTTCATCGGCGTGGTGCGCACCGGACACCCGCTGAGCAAGGGCAAGGTGACGCCGTTGCGCTACGCCGCGGGGGAGCACATCGGCGTCTCGCGCCGCGGCGTCGACCACGGGCCGATCGAGGCGGCGATGCTGGAACTCGGCCTCGCCAGGAGGGTGGTCACCGTGGTCGGCGGGTTCGCGACCGCGATTGCGATGGCGCGCGGCTCCGACCTGATCGCGAGTGTTCCCGAGCGTCACACCGGCGTGCTCCTGGACGGCATGCACCGGTTCCGGCTGCCGTTCGCGATCCCCGAGATCACGGTTTCGCTGCTCTGGCACCCGCGACTCGATGCCGACGCGGCGCATCGCTGGCTGCGCCAGTGCGTGCACGCCTGCGTCGCCGGGGAGACCGCGGCGACCAGCGCCACCTGAACGGTCGCCGAGGCTCGCCGGGTACGGCTGCCGCTGCCACGACAGGTCGCGACCGCGGGTGGCCACTCACGGCGCTCGTTCCACCGACTATGTTCCACCGCATGCGCACCCCGTTCTCTTCGCCGCTCCCGTTGCTGTCACTTGCCATCCTGCTGCTGACCACGATCCCGCTCGCTGCGCAAGGCGAGACGAAGTCGGCCGACGACGCCGCAGCCACCGCCGAGGCGGCGAAGCAGAAGATCCCGTTCCTGCGGCCGCAGGGCAGCTATGCCGACCTGCCGGAGATCGGCTTCTCGCCGGCGAGCCTGCTCGGTGGCGGCGGCTCGCCGCCAAAGCCGTTCTTCCGCTTCGTCGAGTCGGTCGACGGACTCGCGAAGGTCGCCGAGTCGCAGGTCGTGCTCGACCTGTCGGGTGGCGCGTCGTTCAACCTGCCGCAGCTGCGCGAACTCGAACGGGCCATCTCACGCGTGCGCGGCGCCGGCAAGCAGATCACCTGCTACCTCGAGAACGCCGACTCGGCCACGTTCCAGCTCGCCGCACAGTGCGACCGCGTGCTGCTGGCCGACATGGGCTCGCTGGACCTGCGTTCACCGGCGATGTCGGTGATGCACCTGAAGGACGCACTCGATCTGCTCGGCATCCAGGTCGAGGTCACGCGCGTCGGCGCATTCAAGGGCGCGGTCGAGCCCTACATGCTGCCGGCGATGTCCGATCACCTGCGCGCGCACTACGAGGCGATGCTGGCCTCGATGAACGACGACATCGTGCGGCGCATCGCCGGCGGCCGCAAACTCGAGCCGGCGGTCGTGCGTGAGCTGCAGGCGGAGCGGCTGTTCACCGCCAAGCAGGCGCTGGCGAAGGGACTCGTCGACCAGCTGGTGCCGTGGAGCGGCGCCGAACGCGCGATCGCGCTGGTGCGCGGCGACGAGCAGTTCGAGCTGACCGACGCCGGGCCGAAGAAGAAGCGCCAGAGCCGCGACCTGATGGCGATCCTCGGCAGCCTGCTGCGGCAGGACAAGGAGGAGAAGATCGAGGACCCGCAGGTCGTCGTCATGCACCTGTCGGGCGAGATTGTCGACGGCGACAAGGGGCAGCCGGGCAGCATGGTCAGCGGGCCGGCGGTGAAGAAGCTCGACGAACTGCTGGCGAACGACCTGGTCAAGGGCGTCGTCGTGCGCATCAACTCGCCCGGTGGCTCGGCGACCGCCAGCGAGGCGATCCGCACCGCGCTGCAGCGGCTCGCGGCCAAGAAGCCGGTGGTGTTCTCGATGGGCGAACTGGCGGCGTCGGGCGGTTACTGGATCACCACGATCGGCCAGCCGATCCTGGCCGAAGTCGGCACGATCACCGGTTCGATCGGCGTGTTCGGCATGCGCTTCCAGCCCGGTGCGCTGATGCGCCGGCTCGGTGTGCACACAGAGATCGTGCGGCTCGACGACGGCCCGCTGATGGATGCGATGGATCGGCCGTGGAGCGATACGGCGCGTGTGCGCATGCAGGGCTTCGTCGACGAGGTCTACGACCGCTTCCTCGCCAACGTCGCGGCGTCGCGCCACAAGACCACGGCCGAGGTCGACGCGATCGCCGGCGGCCGTGTGTGGTCGGGCCAACAGGCGGTCGAGAACGGCCTGGTCGACGCGATCGGTGGCCTCGACGACGCGATCGCGCGCGTGCGCGCGGCGGCGAGCCTCGGCGACGACGTCGAGGTGCTGCACATGCCGGAGCCGAAGAACTTCGCCGACTCGCTGTTCTCGTCGCTGTTCGAGGCCCAGGCGCAGGCCGCCGGCGACGTCGCCGTGCTGCGGTCGCTGCTGGCCGAGTGCGCGCGCTGCACCGAAGTGCTCGGCGTCGTGCGCGACGCACTGACCGACTCCGGCCTGCCGCACGTCTACGCGCTGTTGCCGGCTGGCCTGCGCGTTCGCTGACGCCGGCTCAGCCGAGTCGCCCGCGCACCAGGTCGACGACCGTGCTCGCCCATTCGGCGGGACTGTGCTGCCAGCCGAGCACGAGGTCGGCCGTGCTGCGCGCCGGCTCGACGAAGCGCTCGTGCATCGGCCGCACCGACTGCAGGTACTGGTGCACGACCGACTGCACCGTGCGGCCGCGTTCGACGATGTCCCGTTGCACGCGGCGCAACGCGCGCACATCGGCGGGCGTGTCGACGTAGACGCGCAGGTCGAACGCCGAGCGCAGTTCCGGCACCGCGAGCAGCAGAATGCCTTCACACAGCACGATCGAGCGCGGCGCGACGCGGGTGCACGCCGGCAGGCGGGTGTGGGTCGCGAAGTCGTAGTGCGGCCGGTCCACCGCGTGGCCTTCGCGGAGCCGCTGCAGGTGCTCGGCGAGCAGGCCGTTCTCGAGGCTCTCCGGGTGGTCGAAGTTGACCTCGGCGCGCTGCACCAGCGGCAGGTGGGAGAGGTCGCGGTAGTAGGAGTCGTGGTCGAGCACCGCGCAGCGATCGCCGCCGATGGCCTCGACGAGGGCCCGGGTCAGCGACGTCTTGCCGCTGCCCGACCCGCCGGCGATGGCGACCGTGAACGGCCTCAGGCGCAGTGGCATGGGGGGGCAAGGTAGTGTTTCCGGGCCCGGTTCGCGACGGTCCGGATGCCCCCCTGGATCTTGTGGGGGAAGGGCTTGAGCGGCCGGCGCCCGGCCCTACTCTCGGCCCGTCGGCGCGCCGTCGCCGATCGAGCCCCGCAGCGTTGCCCTACGACCCCTCCAACGTGTTCGCGCGCATCCTGCGTCGGGAGATCCCGGCCCAGATCCTGCACGAAGACGAAACCTGCCTCGCGTTCCGGGACGCCGCCCCCCAGGCGCCGGTGCACTTCCTGGTGATCCCGAAGCGGGCCGTACGGACCCTGGCCGAGGCCGCGGTTGCCGATGCCGGGCTGCTGGGTCACCTGATGCTCACCGCTGCCGCGGTCGCCAAGCAGCAGGGCGTCGCTGGCGACGGATTCCGCGTCGTGGTCAACAACGGCAGCGGTGCCGGTCAGACCGTCTTCCACCTCCACCTGCACGTGCTCGCCGGCCGCCCGCTCCTGTGGCCCCCGGGCTGAAGCCTCCGAACTTCGATGGCCGATTCCTTCGACCGACTCGACGATCTCGACGATCCCGAGGTGATGTTCCTGCCGCTCGCTGCCGCGTCCGGTGAGGCCTGGCGCAAGCTCGATGCCGGCGTGTTCGCCCGGCGGATCCCCGACTTCGTGCACCAGGTGCTGAACCAGGGCCAGGCCGGACCGACGGCGATGCTCGAACTGCAGACGTCCGCCGACTCCGGGCCCGTGCACTGGGTCGAACTGGAAGCGCCGCCCGACCGCGACGAGGCGTTCGAACTGCTGCCCGACGACCTCGACGTGCGCGCGGTCGTCACCGGCGAGATCCTGCCGCTCGAAGACGCGCTGCGCATCGAGTTCCACGTCTACCGCGACGAGGATGGCGACGAGTACGTCACCGAGAAGATGGGCGGCGTCGTGCAGCTCGCCGATCCGGTGCCGGGATTGCTGCGGCTGACGCGGCACCTCGCACGCCTGCTCGGCATCCCGTTCCACGAACCGCCGCCAGGCCTGCTGACCAGCAACGGCGCGGCGTTCCGGCATTTCCTGCAGGGCCTCGACAACGCGATGCTGCTCAGCGGCGACCTCGAGATCGCGGTGCCCGACGATCGCGAAGCGCTGATCCGACCGTTCGCCGATGCGCTCGACCTCGACCCGACGTTCGGGCTCGCGCTGCGCGTCGCGAACGCGACCACGGCGATCGCGCTCGACGGCGCGCGGCTCGACCAGGAAGCCGTGCGGCGCTTCCTCGATCGCTGCTATTCGGCGCAGCCGGGTGATGGGGACGCCTGCGTGGCGATCGCCGAGCAGCTGTCGGACATGGGCGACGATCAGCGCGCCGTCGCCTGGCTGGAGCACGCTACCCACCTCGATCCGCCGCCGGCGCGTGGGCTCGAGAGCCTCGGCATCCTGATGGCGCGTCGTGGTGATCACGGGGCTGCGCGCGGACTGTGGCAGCGCGGCCTCGACGTCGACGGGCACCCGGACTTCTTCTCGCACCTGGCGCAACTGAGCTTCGCCGAGCAGTGCGATGCCGACGCCTGGGAACTGGAACTGCGCGGCCTGCGGCGACTGCGCGAACGCACGGTGCGCAAAGGCGAGTGGATCGACGCCGATCGTGGCGCCGGCGTGCTGCTCGAATGCCTCTACGTGCAGATGGCCGCGCGCCAGGCGCCGCCAGCCGTGGCCGATTCGCTCGATGCGCTGCGCGGGCTGATGACCGGCGAAGCACGCATCCATCTCGGCCTGTGCCTCGCCGCCTGTGGTCGTCGCCGCGAAGCGCGCGTCGAACTGGTCGCCGGCCTGCGCGTGGTCGTCGACCTGGAGAACCGTGACCGGGCGGTGCGCGCGCTGTTGCAGATCGACGTCGCCGACTTCGAGGCGCGCTTCGCCAAGGCGATCGACCGGGCGCAGAAGGCGCGCAATCCGCGGCCAGCGCTGGCCGAGTTCCAGCTTTGGCTGCACCTGCAGCCCGAGTTCTGGCCGGCGCTGTTCTTCTCCGCGGTGGCCAAGCGCCGCCTCGGCCGCAGCGACGATGCGCTCGACCTGTTCGCGGCCGCGCTGGAGATCGCGCCGGACCAGCCGGATGTGCTGCAGGAGATGGCCGAGCTGTTCGATCGTCGGCGCAATCCCAAGCGGGCGCTCGAGTTGATCGAGAAGGCGCTCGAGGAGCGGCCGCGCGAGCCCCGCTTCCACGGCGCCAGGGCGCGCTACCTGCGCCACCTGGGCCGGATCGACGATGCGCGGCGGTGCGTGTCGCGTGCCCGCGAACGTGGCCTCGACAGCCCGGAGTTGCGGCGCCTGCAGCGCCGGCTCGGCAGTTGAGAGCCGGCTGACTGCGCGCGCCCCTGGCGTGTTACCGCGGCGGCGTCGCGAGTTGGCTCAGGTCGACGCGACTGACGCGACTGCTCTGCAGCAGGTGCTCCAGCTTCTCGCTGACCAGCCAGTCGTAGATCGCTTCGATCGGCGTGCACAGGCCCATGTGCGGCACCACCACCGGTGCGCCCTTGCCGTGCGTGTAGATCTTCGAGAACACGCCCATCAGCTGGTGCGTCTCGCCGAGGTAGATGCCGCCGCCGCTGTTGCCGAAGTATGTCGGCGCGTTGATCATCCAGTAGTTGGCGCCGTTCAGTTCGTTGTGCAGCGAACTGACCTCGCCGTTGCTCGGCACCGGGTCGTTGCCGAGCGGGCAGCCGACGGCGCAGACCGGGTCCCAGACCTTGACCTGGGCGCACTCGCTGCGCGGCAGCACGTTGGCGACGAATGGCAAGACGCGATCGGTCGCGAGGCGGACCAACGCCGCGTCGATCTTCGGTTGGCTGGCGACCATGCGCCCCTTCACGACCAGCTTCTCGTTGGGCAGGTAGATCGTGACGTCGAAGCCGTCCTGCGCCGCCTTCGGTGTGTCGGCGAGGATGTTGCGGACCACATGGTGGGCCGTCAGCACGTAGGTCTCAACCGCGTGCGACTTCGGGTTCTCGCCCGAGAACACGACCGTGCCCGAACCGACGGTGTCGTCGCCGTTCAGCTGCACGGTCGGCAGCAGCATCGTGCGCGTCAGCTCGCTCGGGTCCCGGTAGATCTGGCCGGCGAGCGTGGCGATCGCCACCTGCGTCTCGGACAGCTTGCTGGCCGCGTCCTGTTCCTTGGTCCGCACCTCGGTGATGTAGGCGTCGACGAGCGCCTTCTGGCGCTCGAAGTCGGTCGACATCTGGCTGCGGAAGGTCTCGACCTCGCTGCGGGCCTGCTGCAGTTCCCGCTCCAGTTCCTGCGCCCGGTTCGACCCGACCGCCGCGTCGCGGAACTGCGATTCGAGGGTCGCCATGCGGGCCTCGGTCTGTTCCAGGATCTGCTTGCGGACCTGCTGCAGTTCGCGGGTGTCGCCCGCCGCCGCGGCGACCTGTTCGACCTTGCGCTCGAGTGCGCCGACGTCCTGCTGCCGCGTCTCCAGGCGTGCGATCTGGTGATGGAACGAGACCATCAGTACCAGCGCCGCGAGGCCACAGAACACCTCCAGCAAAGTGCGTTTCATCCCTGTTGCTCTCTTCCCCGGTTGCGTGCGACTGCCCCCTGCCGCAAGCCGATTCGGCGTCCCGGCGCGACCTGCTGAAGTAAAAAACAAGTGCTGTAACCACAGCGACTTGCATCGCCGATGGTAGCGCGTCTTCGTGCCTCGGGCCGGGACCACGCAGCGGGCCCCGGTGCGGCGAGATTGGGCACTGGCAGGGCGATCGTGGCGATCTCCAGCACTGCCCACCGGCACCCGGCGCCGGGCCGCGGCGGGCAGACGCACCCGGCAGCACGCGACCGCGGCGCTGGGCTGGACTACACTGCAGAGCCCCCCCGCGACCGCACCGACAGCACCCATCGCGGCCTTGGCAGCAACCGATTGCAGGTTGTCAGCACAGGCCAGAGCCGCTTTCCTGAGCTGACCTTACGCCTGCCGAATCCTCGGTGGCGCGAGGCCGAGCAGAGCACGGCCCCATCGCATGACATTCTCCCCAGTCCCCGAACTGCTCGAAGAGCTGAAGGCCGGTCGGCCGATCGTGCTCGTCGACGATCCCGACCGCGAGAACGAGGGTGATCTGTGCTTCGCCGCCCAGTTCGCGACCCCAGAACTCGTCGCGCTGATGGCGCGCGAGGCCTGCGGCCTGGTCTGTCTGGCGATGGAGGAGGCGATCTGCGACCAGCTGCAGTTGCCGATGATGGTGGCCGAGAACAAGTCCCGCTTCGGCACCGCGTTCACGGTCAGCATCGAGGCCGCCGAGGGGGTGACGACGGGGATCTCGGCCAAGGACCGGGCGAGCACGATCCTGGCCGCCGTGGCGCCGAATGCGCGGCCGCAGGACCTGTCGCGACCCGGCCACATCTTCCCGCTGCGGGCCCGCGACGGTGGGGTCCTCGTCCGCACCGGGCAGACCGAGGGCATCGTCGACCTGTGCCGGCTGGCGGGCCTGCGGGCGGCCGGCGTGATCTGTGAGATCACCAAGCCCGACGGCGAGATGGCGCGCGTGCCCGAGCTGGAGGTGTTCTGCCGCGCGCGCGGTCTCAAGATGGGCTGCATCGCCGACCTCGTCGAGTACCGGCGGCGCCGCGAACGCCTGATCGAGCGGGTTGCGGTTGCCAAGATGCCGACCAAGTACGGCGACTTCGACTGCCACACCTACAAGAGCCTCGCCGACAATCGGACCCACATGGCGTTGACCGTCGGCTTCCCGCGCGCCGCCGCGGACGGCACTTTCCCGGCCATCGAGGAGCCGGTGCTGGTGCGGGTGCATTCGCAGTGCCTGACCGGCGACGCGTTCGGTTCGCTGCGCTGCGACTGCGGTCCGCAGCTGCAGACCGCGCTGCAACGCGTGCAGGAAGAGGGACGCGGCGTCGTGCTCTACATCAGCCAGGAGGGCCGTGGCATCGGCCTCGCCAACAAGCTGCGCGCGTATGCCCTGCAGGACGGTGGCATGGACACCGTCGAGGCGAACGTGCACCTCGGCTTCCGCCCCGACGAGCGCGAGTTTGGCACCGGTGCGCAGATCCTGCACGACCTCGGCATTCGCCGGCTCAGGGTGCTGACCAACAACCCGAAGAAGCTCGCCGGCCTGCAGGGCTACGGCCTCGAGGTGACCGCTCAGGTGCCGCTGGTCATCGAGCAGAACCCACACAACCAAAAGTACTTGGATACGAAGCGGGACAAGATGGGGCACCTTCTGGCGCGGCCGGAATGAGCCGTTGCCATCGGCCCGCCAGCGCGCCCGCCAGCGTGTCGACCCCGGCGGGAAGAAACGCCTGCGTTCGCCCTCCAAGGCTGCTGTGTTCGCCTTGAAGCTCTCCCCTGAGACCTCCGACCAGGAGTTGATCGCCGCGGTCCTCGATGGCAGCGAAGCGGCATTCGCCCAGCTCGTCGACCGCTACAAGGACCGGATCTTCCGCCTGCTCGGACGCTACTGCCGCGACCAGATCGAGTGCGAGGACCTGGCCCAGGACGTGTTCCTGAAGGTGTTCCGCAAGCTGCACACCTTCCAGCAGAACTCGGCCTTCTACACCTGGCTCTATCGCATCGCCGTCAACGCCGCGACCGACCACCTGTCGCGCGCCAGCCACCGTCGCCTGCGACTGGTCGAGGACGATCGCATGCTCGACCGCGGCAGCGACGACAGCGATTCGCCGACCGCGCCGCTGCTCGCCGCCGAACTGGCTGCGGTGACGCGCCAGATCGTCGCCGGGCTGCCCGAGAAGTACCGCACGATCCTGATCCTGCGCGAGTTCGAGGACCTTTCCTACACCGAGATCGCCTCGGTCCTGCAGATCCAACTGGGCACGGTCGAGTCGCGGCTGTTCCGCGCCCGCCAGCGCTTCAAGCTGCAGCTGCAGCGTTCCCACCCCGAACTCGTCCCGGGCGGTGATGCCGAGCCGCTCGACGAACCCACCGGCCCTCGGCGCGGAGCGAGTCGATGAACCAGACCCACGCAGACAGCAAGACCCTGCACCGTTTCCTGGACGGTGAACTGGATGCCGCGGCGAGCGCGGCCTTCCGCACGCGCCTTCTCGCCGAACCGGAGTTGCGCCAGCTGCTCGCTGCCGAGCAGCAGCTGCGCGGCGGGTTCGTTGCGGCGCGGGCAGAGGTGGTGGCGGCTCCCGCGGGTTTCACGGCCGGCCTGTTGGCCGCCGTGCGCCGGTTGCCGAGCCGGGACCAACTCGAACAACAAGAGGTCGGCGAGCGCGTCGTCTGCCTGTGCCGGCGTCTGCTGGTTGCCGCAGCGATCCTGTTCGGGCTCGGACTGGCCTGGCACAGCGGGTTGCTCGATGCGCACACCGACAGGCTCGAGGCGGCGCCCGACGAGATCCACAGCGAGATGGAGCGGCTCGATGCGCGGATCCGCGCCGGGCTGCCCGACGGTGGCCACCGCGGCGCGCAGCATGCGGAGCAGGGCGGGGAGCGCCGCTGAACGTGAAGCGCGTGCCGCTATGGATTCTCGGCGCCACTCTGGGAAGCTTCGCGGCAGGCATGAACGTCGGACTGGTGCTTCCCAAGGTTTTCGCCGCCGACAAGGGCGCCCCCGTGCCCGAGGCGGACTACGTGCATGGCCTGGTCGAGTGCTACGGCCTGACCTCCGCCCAGGAGCGTTCCGTGTGGCTGGTGCTGCAGAGCGCGCGCGAAGAGGAGATGGCCGTCTATCGCGGCTCCGAACCTTCGCAGCTGCCGCCGGAGATCCGCAGGAGCGTGCTCGCCGTGCGCAGCCGCACCTTGCAGCGCATCCGCGCGGTGTTCGACGATGGTCAGCGGGCGCGTTTCGACGCCGACAGCCGGCCGCAGGAACCCAAGTGACGACGACGCAGGTGAGAGCATGGTGAAGAGCATCGGCATCGATCCCGGCGACCACTCCGTGAAGGTGGTCGAGCTGGAGGGCAACTACAAGAAGACGCGGCTGGTGCGTGTGCACACCGCGCTGCTCGGCTGTGCGGCGGATGCGGCTGCCCGCGCCGAGGCGGTCGCCGTCGCCACCGAGGCCGGTCGCGCCGACGGCATGCGCGGCGACGTTCGACTGGGGCACCCCTGCCGCGAGGCGGTGCTGCGCGTCATCGAGTTGCCATTCAAGGGCCACGACGCGATCCGCAAGGTCGTCAAGGCCGAGGTCGAAGGCGAGATCCACAGCCACACGCTCGACGACATGGTCGTCGACTTCCACGAGATCGGCGAGGGTGCCGATGGCGGCACGCGCGTGCTGGTCGCCAGCGTGCCAAAGCCCGGCCTGCGGCTGCAGCTCGATGCGCTGACAGCGCATGGCATCGAAGCGGAGACCGTCGACCTCGACACGATGGCGCTGTGGCGCGCCGCGGATTGGGCCGGTGCCTTCGTGGTGGACGCCGACGCGGGCGAAGCAGTGGTCGGTGCTCCCGTGCCGGTCACCGCGGTCGTCGACCTCGGCGCGCGCAGCGTCAAGGTGCTGATCGTCGAGGGGGACCGCCTGGTCGAGATGCGCACGCTGCGCGTCGGCGATGCCGTGGTCGGCGACGAGGTCGCGCGGCTGCATGGGCTGGACGCAACCACCGCGCGCGAGGTGACGCAGGCGTGCCTTACGACCGGCAGCGATCAGCGCCTCGAGGTCGCGGCAGCCTTGCCGGCGCCGGTCGAAGGCGCTCCGGCCGAGACCAAGCCGCCACCAGCGCGCCACGTCACCGTGACCTTCGCCGAGGTCGACGCGGCACAGACGGCCTACCTGCAGCGCCTCGCCCGTGAACTGACCCGCTTCCTGACCGCCTCCGGGCGTTCGACGCGCATCGGCACGCTGTGGATCACCGGCGGTGGCAGCATGCGCACCGACACCAGGGACATGCTGCGCGAGGTGTTCGGCGTCGAGCCGCGCGAACTCGACGTGCTGTCGCACCTGCAGCACGACCTCGAGCCGGACGAGGTCGACGATCTCGGGCCGCGACTGACGACGGCGATCGGGCTGGCACTCGGCCGCATGGGCGGACCCGAGGGCTTCGACCTGCGCCAGGAAGACCTGACCCTGTCACGGGGTTTCGACAAGCTGAAGTTCCCGTTGGCGATCGCCTGCATGGTGGCGTGGCTGGCGCTGTTCGTGCACGCGAACAAGCGCGCGATGGAGCTGAAGAACCTCGAGCTCTACATCGGCCAGACGTTCATCGACAAGACCAAGCCGAACGCGCCGCCGCAGTTCCACGGCATGTTGAACTCGGTGTTCGGCAGCCGGTGGTTCGACAGCGCGCAGAACTTCCGGCTCGAGGAGTCGAAGGGCAAGGACTACACCTACAAGGACCTGATCGCCGAGGTCACGGCCGCGCCGGTGTATCGGCGGCTGCAGATCGTGCGCGATCGCCTGAAGTCGGTCGCCGACCAGAAGCAGAAGCAGTCCGGCGTCTACGAGGACGTCTCGCTGGAGTCGGGCCTCGCCGTGCTCGTGCGCTGGTCCGAGCTGCTGCGGGCGATCGAACCCCAGCTCGGTCGCTTCCTCGTGCCGCGGCTGGAGCTGAACATGAAGACGCCCAATCGCCGGCTGGAGTTCGTCGTGGCCTTCCGCGGCGAGGACTTCCGCGAGCGCATGAGCGTGCTCGAGCAGGCGATGGAGGCTGAATGCGGCAAGCCCGACTCGCCGTTCGAGCGGCCGAAGGGCAGCGACCGGGCGTCGACCGAGGAGCGCTTCCGCGACTCCGACGAGACGGGGGTCAGCGGCGCCTACTACAAGGTCACGATGCGCGTGAAGGAGTCGTTCGAGACGTTCGGCCCGAGCAGCTCAGCCGCGGTCGGCGCGCTGCCGGCATCGACCGGCGCATCGACCCGGAATGGCGGCGACCGGCTCGCCCACATGGAGGACCGGCGATGAACTTCCTGCGCTCCCTGGACCTCTACAAGGTCGTGATCCTGCTGTCGCTGGTGCTGCTGCCGCTCGGCGGCTGGTACTGCATGCAGCTCGACGAGGACATCGCCGCCAGCAGGAAGTCGATCCGTGACGCGACGCGGCCCGGTGGGCTGCTGGAGCAGATCGGCACGCTGCAGAAGAAGGTCGAGATGGTGGTACAGAACAAGCTCAGCACCACCGACACGATCAACATGCCGCGCCGCTACTTCGAGGGGCAGATCCTGCAGGCTGGCGGTGCCAACCTGAAGACCGACGACTTCGGCCTGACGGATCCGAAGGAAGACACGGTGACGCTGCCGGGTTCCAAGCAGCGGGTCTCCGACTTCGTCGTCGACGTCACCTGGCCGCGCAACGACTTCCCGGTCAAGCTCGCCTTCGTCTATGCGGTGCTGTTCAACTGCGAGTCCGGAGCCGGCGCTGGACTGGCGGGTTCCACGCAGTCGATCTGGAAGCTGCGCGAGCTGCAGTTGACGAACTCGACCGACGAACGGCTCGTGACCAGCTACAAGACGCCGCCGCCCCAGCTCGACGACAAGTGGACGATCCGGTCGATGAAGTTCGCGCGCGTGGAGCCGCGCAAGGCCAACTGAGCCGGGCTGAGCGTGATCCGATCGCCATTGCTCGCCGTCGCCTGCGCCTTCGCCCTCGGCTCCTGCACGTCGATCGTGCCCTACACCGAGGAGATCGTCGACGGGCGCCATGGTCGCACCTGGTTCACGCGGCTGCCGGCGACGGTCGGTGGCACCGCCGGTTTCGCCGCCGGACTGCCGGTCGACGTCGTGGCCCTGCCGTTGGCCTGGGTCTGGTACCGCTCGCAGGCGAAGGAGACACGCGACGCGCTGTCGGTGTTCCTGTTCCCTTCGTTCGTCCTGTGGCGAGCCGGGCTGCTGATCGGCGCCCCGTTCGACCTGGTCGAATGGGGGGCGTGGCGCTCCTGGCAGCCGGCGGTGCCGATCACGCAGGAGGAACAGGAGAGCATCGAGCGGGCCTGGGACGCCAAGGAGTACACCGAGTACCCGGTGACACCGATCTACCCGCTGGAGCCTGCCACCACGCCGCCGTAGCTGCGGTGGTCGAGTGCCGCATCGGCCGGTAGGCTGCCGTCGTGTACCTCCCGCTCCGACACCCGCAGCCTCGGCAGCCATGAGCCACGCTGCGCTGGCGTTGAAGAAGCTCGCCGAACGCATCCTGGCCAAGGGCTCGGATCTGCCGCTCGCGATGTTGCTCGAACTCGCGGTGCCGGTCGCGCGCCTCCGTGACCTCGCGCGTCGGCAGGGCCTGACGCCGAAGGGCGGTTACCGCATCGAGCGCGCGCCGGCCACCGTGCTGGCGCCGCTGCTCGCCGAACAGCGCGACCCGACGCAACTCGACGAGGTGCTCGGCCTGTTGGTGCCGGTGCCGGTCGGCAGACCCGCCGCCGACGACTCGGCCGCCACCGCCGACACGCAGGCGCTGCTCGCGTTGCGCGAAGCCGAACTGGTGCGCCTGCGGGTCGAGGTCGATCACCTGCGCGACGTCGCGGCGCACCAGCGCGAACGTGAGAGCGACCTCGCCCGGCGGCTCGAGTTGGCGGAACGCGACTGCGCGGTGCTGCAGGGCCGGCTGCAGCGACTCGCCCAGCCGCCGGCGCCGAAGGAGGGCGAGCCACGCGGCGATCGCGAACTGCCGCGGCGCCTGCGGGAGCTCGAAGACGAGCGGGAGGGCTTCCTGGCCGCCGACACGGCGCTGCGGCGCCAACTGGCGCACAACCAGACCCGGTTGCGCGAACTGGCGCAGCTGGTGGCCGAACTGGAGCCGCTGGTGCCGAAGGGCCGCCGGCGGCAGAAGCAGGCCGCCAGCGAGCCGGAGCCCGCGCCGGCGGCGGTCCGCGTGCCGTACTTCGCGCCGTCGTTCTACAAGTCGCTGGTCGGCAAGGAGCGGCGCGCGATCGAGCGTGCGGTGCATGCGGTGCTGCGGTTCTGCACCGAGGGCTACGGCTATCCGGGCCTCGAGGTGAAGCAGATGGGCGGGCAGGACACCTGGAGCCTGCGGGCGTCGCGCGGGCTGCGGGTCTACTTCCGGCCGCGCAACGACGGCGACATCGAAGTGCTCGAACTCGCCGACCGCGAGGACCAGCACACGACGCTGCGGCGATTGAAGGAGCGCTGATGAAGGCGGTCCGCCGACAGCCGGTGTTCCTGCGCGGCGACGACCCTGCCGCCTTCCCGGATCCGGAGCTGTTCGACCGCGATGGACTGGTGGCGATCGGTGGCGACCTCGACAGCAAGCGGCTGCTGCAGGCCTACCGCAGCGGCATCTTCCCGTGGTACGCCGAGGGCTACGTGCCGATGTGGTGGAGCCCCGATCCGCGCGCGCTGCTGACGCCGGACACGCTGCACGTGTCGCGCAGCCTGCGGCGTCTGCTGGCGCGCGGCGGCTTCACGCTGACCTGGAACCGCTGCTTCGCGCGCGTGATGACCGAGTGCGGTCGCATGCGCGACGAAGGCACGTGGGTCATTCCGGAGATGGTCGTCGCGTACACGCGGTTGCACGAACGGGGGCACGCGCACAGCCTCGAGGTCTGGCACGGCAGTGAACTCGTCGGCGGCACCTACGGCGTGCAGGTCGGCGGCCTGTTCGCGGCCGAGTCGAAGTTCCATCGCCGCACCGGCATGTCGAAGGTCGCCCTGGTCGCGCTGGTGCATTCGCTGTTCGCCGCCGGCATCGAACTGCTGGACGTGCAGTTCGTCACCCCGCACCTCGCCTCGCTGGGGGCGTTCGAGGTGCCGCGGACGGAATACCTGACCCGCCTGCGCGTCGCATGCGACCGCACCGTGTCGTTGCGGCGGCTGGTGCCGCGACTGCCGGCGATCCTGCCGCGATCGCCGGACGAATCGCAGCCGCCGGAGTAGCGTCTGGGCGCGTCGTTCTCCGTGGTCCGACTGATCCTGTTTCTGCCGCGCTGTGCTACCTTGCGACGCCAGAGGAGTCCCATGAGCCCGGTTGCCCCGTCCCTTCTGCGTACGCTCGCGGTCGCCGCGTCGCTCGCATCTGTCTGCGCGACGGTCGGTCTGTCCCAGCAGCCGGTCACGACGCCGGTGCCCACGACTCCGGCCCTCCGCCTGAACCAGTTGCTGCAGGCGCCGGCCGTGCAGGAGCCGAAGCCCGATGGCGCGCGTCCGCCCGCGGCGACGCCGCAGGATCCGGCGGCGGCAGCCGCGGCTGCCGCTGCGGCGGCGGGCAATGCGCGGTTGCAGCAATGGAAGCAGCTGAAGTTCGACCGCCGTCCGTCGGCGATCCTGCAGGCCTGGGCCGCGGCGGAGCTGAAGCCCTACGATCCGGCCGAGGAGAAGGCCAAGGCCGCGAAGCTGCCGGCGGCGGGCATCGGGGCGGCCGTCGCACCGGCCCCGGCCGGGCGGCAGGAGGAACTGCAGGAGGAGATGCAGGTGGTCGAGATCGACGGCATGCCGATCATCGTGCTGCCACCGGACGGTGAGTCTCTGCCCGCGGCGCCGCCGCCGGTCGCGGCACCGGCCGGTGCCGCGCCGGGCGCCGAGGCTCCTGGTTCCGACCAGCAGCAGCTGGCCGCGAAGCGTTTGGCGCGCGAACTCGAGATGGTGCAGCGCGACGTGACGCTCGGCCGCTGGCCGTCGGTCGCGGCGTTCCTGCAGACGTTCGCCGAGAAGGATCGGCTGCCCGCGTACGAGCAATTCCTCGCCGCCGTGCTGAACGCGCCGCCGCAGCCGGACCAGAAGGTGCCGCCGAACCTGCAGGAGAAGAACCACTTCACGTTCGCCGATGCGCTGGCGCTGGCCGGCATGGCGCCGGGTGGCTTCGACAAGAAGCAGGCGCCGAAGCTGGCGCCGATCGTGCAGCGCGCGATCGACTCGGGCAGCGTGATCGAAGAGCTGTTGCGGCTGCTCTGCGTCGAGGTCGACAGGCCGGAGGCCGAACGGCGTCTCGATCGGCGCGAGGCGGCGCTGCTGCTGTCGGCGCTCGGGCAGGAGCGCGAGATGTTGCCGTTCCTGCCTTCGGCCGACGCGGCCGAGGCCAGCAACGATCGCGAAGGCCTCAACCTGCTGGCGCGCTGCAACCTCGCCCGATTCGCGGTCGAGAAGAGCCGCTCGTTCCTCGAGAACGCGTGGCAGGCGACGCAGGCGGCGTTGGCCCGCGGCGAGATCGGCGAGACGGAGAAGGCCGAGGCGCTGCTGCGCGCCGTCGAGCTGGCGCCGAAGGTGCGCGAGGACCTCGGGCCGGCGTGGCTGGCCGACAGCTTCACGCAGCGACCCGAGCGCGGCATGGAGATCATCGCGGTGATCGGCGGCCAGGTGGCGAAGGGCTTCCAGGAGAAGTCGCAGGATCCCGACTATCGCGCCAAGGGTCTGCAGCTGCAGAAGACGGCCGTCGAGGCGCTGTTGCACGTGGCCCCCGAGCTGGCCGACAAGTGGCAGCAGACGCTGGGGCTGCTGGCGTCGGGCTGGATCGTCGAGGCCCTGTACAGCTGCACGAACTCGCAGTCCGACTCGATGGGCCCGGTCATGGAGCGCGACGAGTTCGGCAACATCTTCTGGAGCACGCAGCGGCGCGGTGGTGGCGGCCAGGTGCGGGCGGTCGAGCCGGTCGACCTGATCGCCGGCCAGCCGGGCCCCGAATGGGCGGCGCTGCTCGACGCGGCGCTGCAGCCGCACTTCACGAACGTGTCGGCGCAGCTGTTCCTGAAGGTCAACGAGCCGGAGCGGGCCTTCCCGTTCATCGAGCAGCTGGCGCAGGTCAATCCGCGCAAGGCGAAGGAGCTCGCGAACGAGTTCCTGCGCGTCTGGGTGCGCAACAACAACCCGAACTCGTCGCGGCGCACGAACTCGTACATGTTCATGTACGGCTTCGACCAACGCTCCGGCGGCATCCCGCTGACGCGCAGCAAGCAGGAGCGCAACCTGCAGGAACTCGGCAGCTGGGTCGAGCGGCTGCGGCAGCTGCCGATCGGCGGCGTCGACGAGAAGTTGCTCAGCGAGGCCTTCGTGGCCGCGCACAGCACCGCCGAGGTCTACCGGCTCGAGACGATCGAGAAGGTGTTCGGCGACGTCGCCGAGCTCGATCCGGTGCTGCTCGGTGAACTGCTCGGCAAGATGCGCACGAACCTGGCGACGGTGTGGCGCCGGCCCGACGTGCAGGAGCAGTCGAAGACCAAGCGATCGCAGCGCGAGACCCTGCTCGAGGTCGCCAAGGGCTACGACACCGCGCTGCAGGTGGCGAAGAAGGCGCTGGCCAAGCGCGGTGCGCACTGGGCGCTGCTGTCGGTCGTCGCCTCGATCCTGCACGACCAGAACAACTTCTCGCGCGAGCTCGGTCGCAGCAGCGACTTCGCCGAGAACCGCAAGGCGGCGTTCCAGTTGTTCGATGCGGCCGCCGAGCACTACATCTCGATCGCCGGCGACCTGCGGCTCGACCAGGAGACGATCAGTCCGTTCGACACCTGGTTCTACGCCGCGCTCGGCGCCTCCGATCTCGGCGCCGTCGACGAGGACACGGTGGTGGCGAAGAGCCAGTTGCCGCGCATCCGCGAGGCCATCGACGAGCTGCCGGACGGCAGCCGGGAACGCCACCTGGCGATGTTCGCCAACGCGCTGTTCACGCGCATGTCGGCCGTGAAGCCGCAGATCAAGTACCGCTACCTCGAGGCCGGCTTCGAGATCGTCGGCGACAACCCGCAGGCGGCCGAGGCGAAGAAGGTCTGGGACTACTACCAGGACCTGATCCGTGAACTGCGGCTCGAAGCCGTCGTCGACGGTTCGACCGCCGTCGGCACCGAGCCGTTCGGCGTGCGCATCGACATCGTGCACTCGCCGGAGATCGAGCGCGAGAGCGGTGGCTTCGCCAAGTACGCGCAGAACCAGAACAACATGGGCTACTCCTTCAACTACGGGCGCCCGCTCGAGAACTACCGCGATCGCTTCACGGACGCGGTCACGGCGGCGCTGCAGGAGAGCTTCGAGGTGTTGTCGGTGACGTTCAACGGCGAGCAGATGGCGTCGAAGCCGACCAGCGCGCCGGGTTGGCGCGCGACGCCCTACGCCTGGCTGCTGCTGAAGGCGCGCGGTCCGCAGGTCGACCGCATCCCGGCGCTGCAGATCGATTTCGACTTCCTCGACACGTCGGGCTACACGGTGCTGCCGGTCGGTACGTCGCCGGTCGCGATCGACGCCTCCGCCAAGGCCGCGCCGCGGCCCTTCGCCGACCTGAAGGTGACGCAGATCCTCGACGAACGCCGCGCCGACGAGGGCAAGGTCGTGCTCGAGATCAAGGCCACCGCGACCGGGCTGGTGCCCGGCCTCGAGTCGATCCTCGACGTCGCCGCGCCCGGCTTCCGCGTCGACAAGCGCGACGACCAGGGCGCCTCGGTGGTGAAGTTCACGCCCGACCAGGACGCGATCGAGAGCGAGCGCGTCTGGCTGCTGTCGATGGTGCCGACGAACGAGGGCGCACGGCCGAAGAGCTTCGTGTTCGGCAAGCCGAAGCAGGCCGGCATCGACGTCGTCTACCAGCGCTACAACGACGCCGACCTCGAGACCGTCAGCGCCAACGTCGCCCTGGCCGGCGGCTACGGCAGCGACAACCCGGCCTGGGCCTGGTTCCTGTTGGCCGCGGCGGCGATCGGTTACGGCGCCTGGTTCTTCGTCGCGCGGCCACGCGGCCGTGGCGATCTGGCGCCGCCGCCGCTGCTGAAGATGCCGTTGCACCTGACGCCGTTCACGGTGCTGGAGGTGCTGTACCGGGCCGAGACGCACGGTCGGCTCGACGACACCGCGCGGCAGCAGCTACGCGCGACGATCGAACGCATCGAAGCGTGCCACTTCGGTCGCGCCGAAGATCCCGCGTTGGACCTCGAAGCCACCGCGGCGGAGTGGATCCGCCGGGCCGGCTGATCCGCCGCATCGCCGATCGACCCTGCTCTCGACCGAGAACCACATGACTGTCGACGAACCCGCCGCCGCCACCCGTTTCACCGAGACCCGCGACTTCCTGCACGAGATCCGCTCCAGGGTCGGCAAGGTCGTCGTCGGCCAGGACGTCGTCGTCGAACGCGTGCTGATCGCGCTGCTGACCTCGGGTCACCTGCTGCTGCAGGGCGTGCCTGGGCTGGCGAAGACGCTGTTGGTGGCCGCGGTCAGCAAGACCGTCGACCTCGCGTTCTCGCGCATCCAGTTCACGATCGACCTGCTGCCGTCGGACATCGTCGGCAGCGAGATCCTGGACCAGAAGACACACGAGTTCCGCACCCACAAGGGGCCGATCTTCACCAACCTGCTGCTCGCCGACGAGATCAACCGCGCCGCGCCGAAGGTGCAGAGCGCGCTGCTCGAGGCGATGCAGGAGCGCCGCGTGACGATCGGCAACCAGACCTACCCGCTGCCGGTGCCGTTCCTCGTCATCGCGACGCAGAACCCGGTCGAACAGGCGGGCACGTTCGAACTGCCGGAGGCGCAGCTCGACCGCTTCATGCTGCTGCACCGGCTCGAGTACCTGACGCCGGCCGAGGAGAAGGAGGTGCTGCGCCGCAACGCCGCGCTGGGCGTCCGCCGCGAAGGCAAGGGCGCCGTCGCGCGCACCGAGTTCGACGTGCTCGGCGACCAGACGACCGGCAGTTCGGACAAGCTGGTCAGGGCGATGGAGGACGTGCAGCAGGTGCACGTCAGCGAGGCGTTCCTCGAGCACTGCGTCGAGATCGTCAACCGCACGCGTCACCATGCGAAGCTCGAACTCGGCTGCAGCCCGCGCGCCGGCATCTCGCTGGTCAAGGCATCGCGTGCGCGCGCGCTGATCCACGGTCGCGACTACGTGCTGCCCGAGGACCTGTTCGCTTTGGCCGAGGACGTGATGCTGCACCGCATGCGCCTCAGCTACGAGGCGCTCGCCGAAGGCTTCACCGGCCCGCAGGTGCTGCAGGAGATCCTGTCCGAAACGCCGCGATGACGACGTCGAGACGTGACGATCGCGCCGGGCGGGCGCTCGCGCGGGAACGCGATCTGCCGGGGCTGCTCGACAACGTGCAGCCATTGGCCGCGCGCAAGTTCGTGATCGCGATCCGCAGGCTCGCCGACGATCTGACCTATGGCCTCGACGGTTCGCGCTTCCTCGGCTCCGGTGTCGACTACGTGCAATCGCGTGCCTACCTGCCGGGCGACCCGATCAAGTCGATCGACTGGCGCGTGACGGCGCGCTCCGGCAAGGTCCACGTCAAGGAGTACGAGGCGCCGCGGCGCATCCCGGCATGGTTCGTCGTCGACACCTCGGCGTCGATGGTGGTGTCGTCGGTCGCCACCAGCAAGTACGAGCTGGCGCTGCGCGTCGCCGGTGGCCTGGCGCTGGCGTGCCTCGATCGCACGAGTCCGGTCGGCGTGCTCGGTGGCGGCTCGCGCGAGCTGCGCATCGAGCCGAGCCTCGCCAAGCCCCAGGTGCTGCAATGGCTGCTGCGCTTGCGGCGGCACGGCCTCGACGAACGCACACAGCTGGTGCGCCGCCTCGCCGAACTGCGTCCCACTCTCGGCAGCCGCGCGCTGGTGTTCGTGCTGACCGACCTGCACGAGCCGGGTGCCGCGCATGCGGTGGCGTTGCTGGCCCAGCGGCACGAGGTGGCCGTGTTGCAGTTCCAGGACCCCGCCGAGATCACGCTGCGCGGCAGCGGCTTTCTGCGGGGCAGCGAGGCCGAGACGGGGCGCGCGCTCGTGGCCCATGGGCGCAGCGCGCTGCTCGATCCGGCGCACGCCGATGCGGAACTGCGCCGCGGCGGCGTCGACCACCTCCGCATCCGCACCGACCAGCCGTTCGTGCATCGTCTGCGGCACTTCCTGCGCATGCGGGGCCTCGCCGGCCGGGGGGCCAGATGAGCGCCATGCCCGCGCGGGCCGGGGCGACGCTGCTGGTGCTGCTGCTCGCGGCCGCGCCGGCGGCACAGCAGCGCGACGAACGCACCGCGTCCGTTGGCATGCGCGCCCGCATCGACGAAGTCGTGCTCGAGGGCAGCGAGCTCACGGTCGCACCGACGGACAACAAGGCACCGGTCGTCGTGCGCGTGCTGGCGGTGCGCCCGCATGGCCAGCACTTCCGCTACGACCTCGAATGGCAGGGGCTGGCGCCGGGGCAGTATGACCTCGTGCGCTACCTCGTGCGCAAGGACGGCTCCGCGCAGAACCTGCCGCCGTTGAAGGTGCAGGTCACCAGCGTGCTCGGCAACGGCGTGATGGACCCGTCCGAGCCCGGGCCCGCCGTGCCGCCGCGCCTGCGCGGCTACACCGCGCTGCAGATCTTCGCCGGTGTCCTGTGGGGCATCGGCCTGCTGCTGATCCTGTTCGTCGGCCGCCGCTGGCGCCGTGCACGTGCCGACACCACACCGCGCCCGACGCTGGCCGATCGCATGCGGCCCCTGGTCGAGTCCGTGGCATCCGGGCAGGCGAACGACGCGGCGAAGGCCGAGCTGGAACGGCTGCTGGTCGCGTTCTGGCGCGCGAAGCTGGACCTGCGCACCGCGAAGGCGGCGGCGGCGATCGCGACGATCCGCGCGCACCCCGAGGCCGGCGCCCTGTTGCGCCAGGTCGAGGCGTGGCTGCACCAGCCCGAGCCGCCGGCCGCATTCGACCTGCAGGCCTTGCTGGCGCCGTACCGTGCGGTGTCGGCGGCGGACTTCGCGGAGGCGGTCGGTGTTCGGTAGGCCCTGGATGTTGCTGCTGCTGGCCCTGCCACTGCTGCAGCTGTGCTGGGTTTGGCAGCGCCGGGCGCGGCGCACCGCGCTGCCGTTCGACCACGTCGGGCGCGGCAGCGGCTGGCTGGTCCGTGCGCTGCTCGGCATCGGTGAATCGATGCCGGCGCTGTTGCTCGCGGTCGCGGTGCTGCTGCTGGCGCTGCCGCAGGAACTGGCGGCGCCGAAGCAGAAGCGCGCGATGACCAACATCCAGTTCTGCGTCGACATCTCCGGCTCGATGACGGCGAAGTTCGGCAGCGGCAGCCGCTACGACGCCGCGATGGCGGCGATCAACGAGTTCCTCGACTACCGCACCGGCGATTCGTTCGGGCTGACGTTCTTCGGCAACAACTACCTGCACTGGGTGCCGCTGACGAGCGACCCGTCGGCGTTCCGCTGCGCGGTGCCGTTCATGCGCCCCGAGAACGCGCCGCCGGCGTTCGGCGGCACCGAGATCGGCAAGGCGGTGCTGGGCTGCCGCGAGATCCTGACGTCGCGCAGCGAAGGCGACCGCATGCTGATCCTCGTCACCGACGGCTGGAGCAGCGACCTCGGCAACGGCGCCGAGATGGACATCGCCAAGCGGCTGAAGCGCGACGGCATCGTGCTGTTCGCGGTCAACATCCAGGAACAGGAGGCGCGCGGCGAGATCGTCAACCTCGCGCGCATGACCGGTGGCGAGGTGTTCAATCCCGGCGACACGCGCGCGCTGAAGGGCGTGTTCGAGCGCATCGACCAGATGACCAAGGCGAAGCTCGAACAGGGCACGGCGGAGATGGTCGACTGGTTCCTGCCGTTCGCGATCGCCGGGTTGGCCGTGCTGGCGCTCTACGGCCTCGTGCAACTCGGCCTGAGGTACACGCCGTGGTAGCCGAATGGGCGGCGATCGCGGCGGTGCTGCTGGCGTTGACCGGCGAACTGCTGCACCGGCGGCGCCTGCAGCGCTTCGGCAAGCTGCTGTTCGGCCCGACCGCGCGGCCGGCAGGCTGGGTCGAGGCGGTGCCCTGGCTGCGGGCCATCGCCTACGGCGGACTCGCGTGGGGGCTCGTCGCCCTGCTGCTGGTCGAGCCGCGGGTGCATCAGAGCGACGAGATCCCCGACGAGGAATGGCGCCACCTGCTGCTGGTCTACGACGTCTCGCCGAGCATGCACCTGCGCGACGCCGGACCCAACGGCGACCAGTCGCGCGCCGAACGCGCCAAGGACCTGATCGACTCGCTGTTCGCGCGCGTGCCGATCGGCAAGTTCAAGATCACGGTGATCGCCACCTACAACGGCGCCAAGTCCGTCGTCGAGGACACGCGCGACGTCGAGCTGGTGCGGCACCTGCTGAGCCAGGTCGACATGCGGTACGCGTTCAAGACCGGCAGCACGAAGCTGTTCGACGGTATCGCCGAGGCGGCGCGCATCGCCAAGACCTGGCGGGTACGCAGCGCGATGCTGGTGATCGTCAGCGACGGCGACACCGTGCCCACAAGCGGCATGCCGGAGTTGCCGCCGGCGATCGGCGGCACGCTGGTGATCGGCGTCGGCGACAACCTCAGCGGCAAGTTCATCGCCGGCCACCAGTCGCGGCAGGATGCGAGCACGCTGCGGCAGGTCGCGATCCGCCTGCACGGCGAATTCCACAACGGCAACAAGCGGCAGGTGCCGAGCGACGTGCTCTCGGCCGCGGCCGCCGACGCGCGCAAGCCGCTGATCGAACGGTTGACCCGGCGCGAGTACGCACTGCTCGCCGTGGTGTTGGCCAGCGTCGTGCTCGGACTGCTGCCGCTGCTCTTGCACTACTTCGGCACGCGCTGGCGGCCGGGAGTGCCGGTCGCTGTGGCCGCGGCCTAGCGTGAACGCACCACCTGCCCGCGACCGATGGCGCGTCGGCGCCGCACTGGTCGTCGTGATCGCGCTCGGCCTGTTGTCGCGCCGGTTCCCGTTGCCCGGTGTGTTCGCCGAGTACACGGGCGATGCGCTCTACACGGTCGCGGCCTTCTTTGCCTTGGCCTGGCTGGCGCCGACCCGGCGGGGCACGGTCCTGGCTGGCGCCGCGTTCGGATTCTCGGGCGTCGTCGAGTGCAGTCAGCTGCTCGCCTGGCAGTGGCTCAAGGACCTTCGCCATTCGTCGCTCGGCGCCCTGGTGCTCGGCCAGGGCTTCCAGTGGGAGGACTTCCTGGCCTACGGCGCGGGTGCCGTGGGCGCCTTCTTGCTCGATGGACTCGCACGTCGGGCGGGGCGAACGCCCATTTTCGGCCGGGCTCCGGGCAGCGACCGGCTTTCCCGATAGACTTGGCTCGAGGTGCGCCCGGCCCTGGGGGCGGCGCGCGGACGCCTCTCTGCGAACGGAGACAACGATGCGGAACATGCTGTTGGTAGGCTGGCTCCTGTTGCCGATCGGCGCGTGGGCCTTCCACGAAGGCCCGGGCCAGGACCTGGCTTCGTTGGAGACCTCGGATGCCGTACTCGTCGCGGCGCACGCCGCCGCGGCCGATGGCAACTGGCAGGAGGCGATCGCCCGCTACGAAGAGTCGCTGACCCTGCTGCCGGCCAGCCTCGACGATGGGCCGGGGCGTGCCGTGTTCCAGCGCGTTCGGCTCGAGCTGAACAAGGCGCGCATGCAGGCGAGCGAGCTGCCCACCGCGCGCGAGGAACTCGACGGCCTGGTCGAGCAGATGGCGGCCGAGCCCGACAGCGACCCGGAACTGCTCGCCGAGGCGCGGCAGCAACTGGCGCGGGCGCAGTTCTACACCACCTGGCTGATGCGGCTCGAAGGGGTCGCGCGCGAGGAGTGGGAGCCCGAGATCGAAGCCGCGCGGCAGAACTACCGGTTGCTCGCCGAGCAGGCCGGCGACGAGAAGGTGGTCGCGACGCATCGTGCCGACCTCGAAGCCGCGATCCGGTTGAGCCGCATCGAGATCGAAGACCTGCAGGGCCTGCCCCTGCCGAGTGAATGAAAGGGCTGTGGCACGAAGGCCGGTCGGCCTCGCATCAGCAAGAACAAGCCCAAGGGTCCGCCGCAGAAGGGCGCCAGCTCCGGCGCTCCGCTCGACAACGGCGGGTCGTGAGAGTCCTGCCCTCCGGGCAGGACTTTCACTCGCTTCCCGGCACCGCCGCAACGCGGTGGCCGTACGCCGGCGAATCGGAGCCGCCAGCACCGCTGCGGCGGTGAGGACCTGGCCGCGGGCTCACGCGAAGCCCGGCGGCTCGCCCTCCGGGCAGGGCGTTCGCTCGATCAGCGCGCCGGCGGCGCCATCTCGCGGATCACGGCGCCGCGCTGGTCGTCGAGCACCAGCACCGCGTAGCGCGTGGCGCCGAGGTTGGGATCGTCGGACAGGGACGCGTAGTCGAAGCGGCCGCGCAGGTCGGTGTAGCCATCCTTGTGGAAGCGGACCTGGCCGTTCTCGAGCTTGGCGAACACCTTGACGTAGGTCTTCGGCAGCGGCGCGTTCGAGCCCGGTTCGCTGACGGCGACCTGGCCCCACGACTCGAGGAAGCGCACCTGCAGTGCGTTGGCGAAGTAGGTCCGCGATCGCACGAGGCCGGCGCCCCGCACCTCGACCAGCACGTTCTTGGTGAGGAACCGTTCCGGCAGGTCGAAGCCCAGTTCGCGGCCGCCGTCCGGCAGGTCCTTGGTCTCGCTGAGGTTCGGCCGCACGAACGCCGCCGAGGTGCCGTCGTCGCTGGCGAACGGTTGCGCCGAGAACGCGAACTCGACGTCGAGTTCGTAGTAGCGCACCTCGCACTGCGGCAGGTTGCGGTAGGCGATCGTCGCGTGCCGGCCCTCGAGCGCCAGTTCCAGCGACGGTGCCGTGGCGGCCTGATCGTTCGGCGACGCGTCGGGCTGTCCCGGACTCTGGCGACCCTGCGCCTCGTCGAGCTGCGACAACACGTCGGCGAACCGCTGCTGCCAGTGGGGGACCGGGTAGTCCTTGTAGCGTTCGGCGGTGCGCCGTGCCCCCGTCAGGTCGCCGGTGAAGAACGCGAGGTAGGCCTGCAGGTAGTCGTACTGCAGGCGCGTGGTCACGCGGCTGCCGTCGATGCGGGCGAAGCTGGCCATGGCGTCTTCGATGCGATCCTGCAGCAGCAGGTAGTAGGTCACGACCGTCCAGGCTTCGTCGTCGAGCCGCTCGTGGTAGCCGAGCAGGTTCATCAGTCCCCCGTACTGCCGCGCGAGGTCCGCATTGCCGATCACGTGCTGGCTGCCGAAGCGGTGCGCGCGTGCGTGCACCAGTGGATCCAGTTCGAGGTGCTGGTAGAGACCGCGTTCGGTGGCGTCGATCGACAGCAATGGCGACCGCAGCCAGGCGCCGCAGGTGGCGAGGAAGCCATCGGCGTGGCGCAGGTACTCGCGCGTCGCGTCCGCGTCGCCGTGCAGCACGCCGTACGACCACAGCGTGTCGTCGTAGGCGTGGCGGGCGCGCAGTTGCGCCAGCATTGTCGTGAAGAACTCGCGGTCGCGCATGCGCCACGCGACCTTGCTCAGGTCGAGTCGCTGGACATTCGCCGTGGCGAGGTGCGCCATCACTTCGGCAGTGGTGCCCTGCTGCGACACGTGCTCCCACGACGTGGTGTCGATGCTGGTCGGCACGGCGACGACGTGCAGCGTGTGCGGGTCGGCGGCCGCGGCGAGGTTGCCCTTCTCGGCGGCGTGCACCGGGTAGTGGGCGAAGTCGCCGGCGGCGGGGAAGTAGAACGCGTACTCGACCGTCGCCGTCGCATAGGGCTGCAGCTCGACCGGCATGCCCTTGGTCCAGAAACCGCGGTTCAGCGGCAGTGCCCCGGCGGGAATCTGCAACAGCAGCTCGACGTTGCGCTTGCTCGAGGTCGGGTTGGTGACGACGACCTGGCAGCCGTAGCCGGTGTCGACGAGGAATTCGCCGGTGACGTAGGCATCGCGCCGTTCGCCGTTCTCGAACCGGTAGCGATCGTCGAGGCGGAAGAAGTTCTGCCCGACGAGCAGCGGCGTCTGGTCCGCGACCGGTTCCGTCTTGGTGACCTCCTTGCGCACCAGCAGCAGCGGCGTCGCGGCGCGCAGCGTGCGGCGGTCGCCGTCGGTCGCCACCGTGTGTGCGCCGGCCGCGAACGGCAGATCCAGCACACTGAGCGCGAACATCGCCTCGAGGAAGCTGCCGCCGGCTTCGAGCACCGACGACGACACGAACGGCTGGCCCGCGGGCGCCGTCGCGTAGTCGCGCCAGAAGCGGTTCGGCGCGACGACGTCGGGCGTCGTCTCCTGCACGCGCCGGTTCCAGTAGTTGCGTTCGACCAGCAGCTTGGTCGGCTGCACGGCGCGGTAGAGGCGCTTCGACTTGCCGCGCTGGTCGACTTCCTTGAGCAGCTTCTCGGCCTCGTTCTTGCGTTCCAGCTGTTCAAGAAAAACCGGGAGGTCGCTCCCCGCCGGTTCCTCGGCCTTCTGCCGGCGGCGGAGTTCGCCGCGGTCCTTGTCCTTCTTCGCGTCCTCCATGTCGTCGGCGACCTCCTCAGCGCGTTCGCTGGGTGCCGGGCTCGCAGCCGGGGGAGGCACCATCCCGGCGGCGGGCTTGTTGTCGGCTTGCGTCTCCGCCAGCAGGACCCGCAATGCGCCGGTCGTACCTTGGGCCTGCTGGTCGAGCTGCTGGCTGTGCAGCGCCAGCCCGAACAGTCGATCGAGTTGCTCCGGCGACATCGGCCGCAGCTCCAGCGCCTCGCGCACCGACCGCGCGATGCCCTGGCGGCCGGTCTCGTCGAGGCGCTGCGCCAGCAGGATGCGTTCGATCAGGTTCAGCCGCGCGAACGCCCACGGCTCCAGGAAGCCGGCCAGCTCGTCGCCGAGCAGCCAGTGGTCGAGGAACGTCTTGTCGAGCTTGTCGGCGAGGAACGGCCGTACCACGGCGGCGAAGAACTCCGGGTCCTTGCGGAACAGGAAGAAGTGCAGCTCGTGGCAGGCGTACTGGCTGTACAGCTCGCGCTTCTGTGCGTCGGCGAGCAGCGGCCAGCGCAGCACGAACTCGAACTGCGACAGCGATGCGTCCTGGCAGACCGTCGCCAGCAGGCGGTGCACGGTGGCCAGCGAGTCGTAGACCTCGACCTGCGCCGAACGTGCGTCGGCGAGCACGGCTTCGCCGCCCGCGGCGACGAACTCGATGCGCTTCTGCTCGACGAAGTGCTTGCTGCCGTCGAGCGCTGCGGCCAGGTGGCGCCGCCGCGGTTGCAGCGGCTTCTCTTCGCGCAGCAGCGAGTCGTAGACGATCTGGTCGCCGTCGATCGCGAGTACGTGCACCACCTGGCCGTCGCCGAGGTCGGCCAGCGGCACGTGCACGATGCCTGCGGCGTCGGGGCGCAGGTTCGCCAGCAGCGGCGTCGCCTGCGGCAGGTAGTCGACGTTCGCGAACGTGCCGGGATCCAGGCCACCGGGGCCGGCTGGGCCTCCCGAAGTCGGGCCGCCCGGGCGACCTTTGCCGCCGGCGCGCCCGCCGTAGCGACCACCGGCACCGCCGCCGAGGCCGACCGCACTGTTCCACGACTGGTCGTCGAGCGCCCACGGGTTCAGCAGCAGGCTCGGCCGGCGCAGCATGTTGCCCGGGTACTTGGTCGCGAACCGGCGTTCGAGCACGTAGCGGTACTCGTCGCCGAGCTGGCGGCCGGAGTGGTAGCTGCTCGGCGTGCGTTCGGTGTCGGTGACCAGGTCGGCCAGGGTCGGCGCCCCGAACAGGTCGCGGAACGGCGAGAATGCCGGCGTGAAGCGCGTCGCAACGACGTGCACGCGTGTGCTGCCGGTCGGATTGGCGATGCGCACCAGCAGTTCCTTGTCGCCGAGTTCGAGCGCACGCAGCTGCAGCGGGGCCGGATTGCTGGCCTGCAGCGCGCGGTCGGCGCCGACCAGCCAGTCCCCGTCGCGCGCCCCTTGCGTGATGCGTACCGCGATCGTGGTGCCGCTGTCGTGCAAGGTCAGTTCGTAGTCGCCGGGCGAAAGGTCCCGCAATTCGAGGAAGCCGTCGGCGAACGCCAGGTGGCTGAACTCGTCCCGTTCGCTGCCAAGCAGCGAGAACTCGGCGCGTGTCGGCGCCGGCGACCTGCCCTGGTAGGGCACGCGCAGCGTCTCGCCGACGAGGCCGTGCAGCGCTTCGGGCGCGCGGCAGGCGGCGGTCGGGATGCGGAACGTGCCGGCGAAACCGGATGCGGCCCGCACCTGGACCTGCTCGACGTCGCGCAGTTCGCCCAACGCGATGCGGCCCTGGGCGTCGGTCTGCAGGGACACCTCGACCGGGTCGGCATAGTCGCGGTGCCGCAGCTGCAGCTGGCACGTCTGGCCGACCTTGGGCTCGCCGTCCTTGCCGCGCGCTTCGAGCACGAAGCCCTGCTTGGTGTGCAGCAGCAGCACGCCGCTGGTCATCGTGGTCGCGTCGATGCCGTTGACGGCGAACGTGTCGGTGGCACCCGACAGCTGCACGTCGTCGCCGGCGAGGTTCTTCACCTTGCCACGCACGGTGACGCGCAGGGAGGCCAGGCGTTCGGGCACGCTGATCTCGTGCGCCAGTTCGCGGCCGTCCACCATCTGCAGGTTGCGCACCTCCTGCACGGTCTCCATGCCGTCGAGGTCGGTGGCGACGATCGCGAGCACGGGCTCCTGCAGCAGCTTCAGCGACACCGGGTGGCCGTCGAGGCGCAACTGGGGCCGCACGACCAGGCGCGCCTGCCTGCCGGCGACCAGTGATTCGCGGTCGACGTGCGTCGAGCCGAACAGGCTGTACTGCTCGGTGCGGTGGTCGAACGTCACCAGCGACGAACGTGTGCCCTGGTGCAGCACGACGGCGTGCTGGCCCGGGTTGGTCGAGAACGGCAGCAGGATCTCGCCGTCGGCGTCCGCCGCGTAGTCGCGGCCACCGAACCAGATCGCCGCGTTCTTCTGGTGTGCGCCGGTCTCGTCGTAGACGCGGAACAGCTGCCCGGCCGCCGCCGTGCGCGCGACGCAGCGCAGGCTGCCCTTGTGCACGACGGCGCGGCTGCTGATGCCGTTGCCGACGAACTCGACCACGTAGGTGCCGGGCTCACGCAGCATCGGCAGGTCGAACGTGCGGTGCGTGCGGCGCACCGGCGGCTCGGTGTAGGTGAAGGTCTGCTCCGAGTTGGCGACGACGCCGTCCAATTCGATCGAGGCGTCGACCTCACGCTGCTTCTCGGTGTGGTAGCGGTAGCTGTCGATCGCGAACACCTTGACCAGCAGCGTCGGCACGTTCTTGACGTCGACCTCGAGTCGCACCGGGTCGCCGGCGCCGAAGCTGGTGCGCGACGTGCGCGCGAACTCGATCTCGACGCGGTGCTCCAGCCGATCGAGGTACGACGGATCGGGCAGCAGCGAGTACCAGCGCTCCATGTCGCCCTGGCCGAGCAGGATCTTGGTCTCGGCCAGCACGGCCTTGAGCCAGTCGACGTCGAGGAACTCGGCGTAGGCCGCGTAGCCGTCTTCGCTGGCGAAGAAGTGCTCGAGGCACGCGCGCACCAGCGCCTCGTCGTCGCCGATCGGTGCCAGGCCGGTGGTGAAGTTGCTGGTCGCATCGACGAACTCGTCGCTGCGTTGGTAGCGCCGCAGGTGCTGCTCGGCGGGGTGACCGCTGCGCCGCGGCAATCGGATGTAGGCGAGGAAGCGGTCCTTGTCGGGTGCTCCCTGCGACAGGTCGTGCTGCAGCCAGTGGAACAGCACGTGCGCTTTCAGCGAGTTGTGCGCCGACGACAGGCGCTGCGCGAACGCCCACAAGCGGGTCAGCTGTGCTACGCGGGCCGCTGGATCGAGGCGCCAGTCGGTGTCGGCGCTCGGCTGCAGCCGGATCAGGTAGGCGTTGACGAACGCACGCTCCTGCAGCAACGCGGGGCGCAGCCGGGCGCATTCCTCGAGCTGTGCCAGGCGCAGCAGGCCGTGGATCGTCAAGGTGCCGAAGCCGCGGCTCTCGCGGTGGTCCAGGTCGCGTACGACCAGCGCCGGCAGGTTGTCGACGTCGGGCCGCGACAGACGCGCGAGCAGGCTGTGCAGGCGGTTGCCATCGAGGTTGGACTGGGCCAGCGCCGGCAGCGCGTGATCGGTGAAGCCGTCGACCGTGTCTGGGTGCCGCTGCAGCGCGCGTTGCGTCAGGTTCTGGTTCGACAGCAGCTGCGCATCGAGCTGCGACGGCAGGTCGCTGCGTTCGCCCGCTACGACGCGCTGGTGGTCGAAGCGCAGGCCGAGGCGGTCGCGCAGGAACGAGAACGTACGCTGCGGGTCGTCGCCGTAGGACAGCAGCGCCTCGCGGTTCTCGATCTCGAGCACGCGCGCAGTGCGGCCGTGGCGCTGGCTCCAGACCGGCAGCACCGAGCGCACCGTCGCGAAGTCGCGCGCGTCCAGCCGTTCGCGGCAGTGGTAGTAGTAGAAGTCGTCGGTGCCGGGGATCAGCGTGGCGACCGCAGCGGCGCGGTCTGGCGCCAGCGCATAGGTCTCCTCGAAGCCGATCGGTGTGCCCTGGGCGGCGAGGCTGGCCGTCAGGGCGGCGAAGGCGAGCAGGGAGAGGGCGCGGTGGCGTTCGGTGTACATGACGGTTCTCGAAGTCGGTCGGGCCGTTGGCAACGGTGCGTGGCGGCCCGCGGATCGCTGATTGTGCCCCGGCGACGAACGAAACTCGTCGGATCCGTGCACATCGCGGCGGGCGGCGGCCGAACGCGGCGCCGGACAGCGAGTTCCGGCGCGGCTGGCATCTGCGAACTACAGCTGCTTGCGGATGCGGTCGTCCAGCGCCTGCTGGTCCTGCGTGAAGCTGGCCAGCGCGGCCGCGGTCAGCACGCCGTCCCAGCTGGCCGTGCCGGCGCGCACGCGCTCCTTCCAGCTCGCGTAGACCGGGATCTTGCCTTCCTTGCTGACCTTCCCGGCCTCGTCGGGCGTGAACTGCGGGAACAGGTCGCCCGCGCCGTGGCTGGCGAGCGTGCCGAGCACGTCCTTGGCCGTGGCCGTGCGCGGATCGAGCTTGCTGGCCGCGGCGGCTGCCTTCTCGAACCCCGGCGTGATCTCCCAGAAGCAGTTCAGCTTCTCTTTGCCCGCATCGATGCCGGCGGCGAACGTCACCTTCGGGTCGTTCTTGGTCTTGTCGGTGATCGCGGCTGGCGCGGGGTTCTGCTTGAGGAACTCCTTCGCCGCGGCGGTCGGCATCGTGAACACGTCGAGGCCGAGCAGGTCTTCGCACTGCTGGCCGCTGCGCATCGAGGCGCCGATCTGCCGCACGTGCAGCTTCGTCGTGTTGCGCAGGCGCCGCAGGCCGCGCTGGCTCGCCAGTGTCGCCTTCTCGCCGGCATTGACGCCGTCACCGAGCTTGTTGTCGGCGACGAAGGCGTTGATGCGGCCCATGAACACGTTGCACCACGTCGGCTGTGCGACCTGCGCGATCAGCCAGTTCTGCCGCGCCGAGAAGCCGAGGGTGAAGTTGAGCCGGATGCCGTCGTCGTGCAGGCGCCGCGCCGCCAGCAGGCCGGCGGGCGTCAGCGGCACCTTGACGATGAAGCGGTCGGGGCAGATCGCCGCGAAGCGCTTGCCGTACTGGTAGCTGGCTTCGGCGTCGTTGCTGAGCGCGGTGTGCAGCTCGACCGAGACGTCGGCGTCGAAGGTGCGCACCAGCTTCAGACCGTGCACGGCGTTCAGCACGAACGCGATCTCTTGCACCAGGCGATCGGCCGGCATCTTGCCGTCCGACTTGCGCAGCAGCGCCGCGGTGTCGGGCACCAACTTGTCGTAGATGCCCTTCTGCACTTCCTTGTTCAGCAGCGTGTTGTTCGTCGTCAGCGCGACGAACTCACGCACCCACAGTTCGCGTGCCGCGTCGACGTCGCCGGTGTCGAGCCACAACGATGTTCCGGTCTTGGCGACGGCGGCCCACAACGGCGAACTCGGGAAGCTGTCGCGCTTGGCCTGCGGCTGGGTCGCCTGCTTGGTGCAGAACTCGGCGACTGCCTTGGCGAGAGGGGAATCGTGCTGGGGGGCTTCGTTCATGGTGGGCTCGGCGCGGGTATGCCCCTGATGCTATGGCTGCCGCCGAGTGGCTGCGAGTGTTCTTCGCGCGCCAGTGACCAGGCGCCAGCCGATCGTCAGCCGGTGGTCACATCACCCGCCAACAGGGCGTGGTATTCCTGCAGCGGCTTCACGGCGAGCGGCTTCTTCACCCAGCTCTCGATGCCCTGGATCGTCGCCGACGCTGCCGCCAGCGTCGTGATGCACGGGATGCGGTGGCTGACCGCGGCGCTGCGGATCTGCCGGTCGTCGGAGCGTTCGCGGCGGCCGCTCGGCGTGTTGATGATCAGGCGCACCTCGCGGTTGACGATCAGGTCGAGCACGTGCGGGCGGCCTTCGTGGATCTTGAACACGCGCTGCACCGGCACGCCGGCGTTCTGCAGCGCGCGCGCCGTGCCGCTGGTCGCGACGATCTCGAAGCCGAGGCCGTGCAGGCGGTCGATCAGCGGCAGGATCAGGCGCTTGTCCTCGTCGCGCACCGATACGAACACCTTGCCGTCGCGTGGCAGCGTGTTGCCGGCGCCGATCATCGCCTTCGCGAACGCGGTGCCGAACTTGCTGTCGATTCCCATCACTTCGCCGGTCGACTTCATCTCCGGACCGAGCAGCGTGTCGACGCCCTGGAACTTGTTGAACGGGAACACCGGCGCCTTGATCGAGAAGAACGGCAGGTCGAGCCGCTCGACGGTGCCGACCTGCGCCAGCGTCTCGCCGAGCATCAGCCGCGCGGCCATCTTCGCCAGTGGCTGCCCGACCGCCTTGCTGACGAACGGCACCGTGCGCGAGGCGCGCGGGTTGGCCTCGAGCATGTAGACCTTCGGTCCGCGCACGGCCCACTGCACGTTCATCAGGCCGACCACGCGCAGTTCGCGCGCCAGCCGCCGCGTCTTCTCGCAGATCTCCTCGATCAGGCCGTCGGACAGCGTGTAGGGCGGCAGCGAGCAGCTCGAGTCGCCGGAGTGGATGCCGGCCTCCTCGATGTGCTCCATGATGCCGCCGATCATCGCGGTCTCGCCGTCGGCGATCGCATCGACGTCGACCTCGATCGCCGCGTCGAGGAACTTGTCGACCAGCAGCGGCCGCTCCTCGGAGAACGAGCGGTGCCGGTCCATGTAGGACTCGAGGCCGGCGCGGTCGTAGACGACCTCCATCGCGCGACCGCCGAGCACGAAGCTGGGCCGCACCAGCACCGGGTAACCGATGCGGTCGGCCACCGCGAGCGCCTGCTCGGCGGCGGCGGCCATGCCGTTCGGCGGCTGGTCGATGTCGAGCTTCGTGATCAGCTTGCTGAACAGCTCGCGGTCCTCGGCGGTCTCGATCGACTCGACGCTCGTGCCGACCAGCGGTGCACCGTGGTCTTCGAGGCCGCGCGCGAGGTTCAGCGGCGTCTGGCCGCCGAACTGCACGATCACGCCGTGCGGCGCGATGCGGTCGACGACGTTCATCACGTCTTCGTGCGTCAACGGTTCGAAGAACAGCATGTCGGACGTGTCGAAGTCGGTCGACACGGTCTCGGGGTTGCTGTTGACCATCACGGTCTCGTAGCCGAGTTCGCGCAGGGCCATCGCCGCGTGCACGCAGCAGTAGTCGAACTCGATGCCCTGGCCGATGCGATTGGGGCCGCCGCCGAGCACGATCACGCGCTGCTTGCCGGACGGCTCGCCGACCTCGTCTTCGGTACCACTGTATGTCGAGTAGAGGTACGGCGTGAAGCTCGGATACTCGGCGGCACAGGTGTCGACACGCTTGTAGACCGGCAGCACCGACAGCCGCTTGCGGTGGTCGCGCACCTGCCACTCGGTGACCTTGCCGGGGCAGGCGGCGGCGATCTGGCGATCGCTGAAGCCGAGCTGCTTGCTCTGCCGCAGCACCGGCTCGCACAGGCCGTCGAGCCCGTTCTTCGCGGCAGCGAGCAGCACGCGTTCGTGCACGATCAGTTCGTGCAGCTGGTCGAGGAACCACGGATCGATGCGCGTGTAGTCGTGGATCTCCTCGACGCTCATGCCGGCGAGAAACGCCGCGCGCACCCAGTCGATGCGGTCGGCGCGCGGCGTCGCGAGGTGCGGGCGGATGGCCTCGGGCGTGCAGTCCTCGGGTTTGCCGTGCGGTTTGCCGGGCACGTTGCCGAAGCCGTTGCGCCCGGTCTCGAGCCCGCGCAGCGCCTTCTGCATCGCCTCCTTGAAGGTGCCGCCGATCGCCATCACCTCGCCGACCGACTTCATCTGCGTGCCGAGCACCGAGTCCGCGGTCGGGAACTTCTCGAAGGCCCAGCGCGGGAACTTGACGACGCAGTAGTCGATCGTCGGCTCGAAGCAGGCCTTGGTGACCTTGGTGATGTCGTTGTCGAGTTCGTCGAGCGTGTAGCCGACCGCGAGCTTGGCGGCGATCTTCGCGATCGGGAAGCCGGTGGCCTTGCTCGCCAGCGCCGAGCTGCGGCTGACGCGCGGGTTCATCTCGATCACGACCATGCGCCCGCTGCGCGGGTCGATCGCGAACTGCACGTTGCTGCCGCCGGTGTCGACGCCGATCTCGCGGATGCAGGCGATCGCCGCGTCACGCATCAGCTGGTACTCGCGGTCGCTCAGCGTCTGCGCCGGCGCCACCGTGATCGAGTCGCCGGTGTGCACGCCCATCGGATCGAAGTTCTCGATCGAGCAGACGATGATCACGTTGTCGTGCTTGTCGCGCACGACCTCGAGTTCGTATTCCTTCCAACCGGCGATCGACTCCTCGACCAGGATCTCGCTGTTCAGCGACAGCTGCAGGCCGCGCGCGCAGATCTCCTCGAACTCCTCGAGGTTGTAGGCGATGCCGCCGCCGCTGCCGCCCATCGTGAAGCCGGGCCGGATCACGCAGGGCAGGCCGATCTCGTCGAGCGCCTTCCTGGCCTCGGTCATCGAGTAGGCCAGCCGCGACTTCGCGCAGATCAGGCCGATCTTCTCCATCGCGTCCTTGAACTCGAGCCGACCCTCGGCCTTCTGGATCGACGCCGGCTTGGCGCCGATCATCTCGACGTCGAACTTCTGCAGCACGCCCATGTCGTGCAGCTGCATCGCGCAGTTCAGGGCCGTCTGGCCGCCCAGCGTCGGTAGGATCGCGTCAGGCCGTTCCTGCTCGATGATCTTGGCGACGACCTCGGCGGTGATCGGCTCGATGTAGGTCCGATCCGCCATCTCGGGATCGGTCATGATCGTCGCCGGATTGCTGTTGATCAGCACGATCCGGTAGCCGTCGGCGCGCAGCGCCTTGCACGCCTGCACGCCCGAGTAGTCGAACTCACATGCCTGCCCGATGACGATCGGTCCCGATCCGAGGATCAGGATGCTGTGCAGGTCTTCGCGCCGTGGCATTGCGGGCGAGCACTACACCGCATGCGGTTGCCTCGTGCGAGCGGAAACTGGTGCCGCGCCGTGCACGCTCGCGAGGTTTCGTGGCGGCACCTTGGCAAGTGTGCACGCGCCGCCGCAAGTCGACGGCGAGTTCGGGTTTGTGCCGGCGGCACGCGTGTGGAAGTTGTGGAGAGCTGCCGGCGCGATCAGTACGCCAGCGTCGCGCGCACGATGTTGCTCGCCGCCACGCCCGGCAGCAGCGGGCAGCCGACGTAGTTGACGTTGAACGTCACGAACTGGAACTCGATCTGGAAGCCGAGGTACGACGGGTCGGTCGGCGCGGGGAAGGTCGTCGTCGCGGTGCCGGCGGTGTTCGGCACGAACCAGCTGATCACCGACTGGATCGCGCTGCAGACGCCGCACTGCAGGTGCGGGGCCGGCAGGCCGATCATCAGGAACGGCACCGCCAGCGGTGCTGTGCCGTAGAGCTCGAACGCGAACGTCGAGTTGCCGAACGCATACGGGCCCGGCGCCACCGCGAGGCCGCCCGGGCCGCAGCCGCCGCCGAGGTCGACGATCGTGCCGCCCGGTCCCATCGACTCGACGCGCTGCAGGCCGACGTTGCTGTCGGCGGTGGTGACGCTCTGGTCGGCGAAAACGCACAGGCCGTCGTCGGCGCTGGTGTCCGGATCGCCGTCGCGCCGGCCGATCAGGCGCGGCGTGTGTTCGTAGCGGTAGTCGGTGCCCGGCGTCAGCTCGAGCCGCAGTTCGTCGCCGATCGGGGTGCCGTTGGCGGCGATCGCCTTGAAGAACACGTCGTCGCCGTACGCGGGGCCCGGCGACTGACCCATGTAGCAGATGCCGAACTTGTCGCCGAGCAGCGCGACGTCGGCCGAGTAGTCGAGTTCGCCGGGCCAGGCGACGAGGTTCGTGACGTTGCCGAGGCTGTTGATGCCGTTCGGCCCGACCGTGATCAGGCGGCCGCGGATGTCGGCCGACGACGGGTTTGCGACCTCCTGTTCTTCCCAGACGACCAGGAACTTGAAGCCGTCGCCGTCCAGCGCCGGCCAGCCGGCGTCCTGCGGCGTGTTCTGGATCCAGACGCCGGTGCCGATCAGGTTCATGTCGTTGTCGACGACCTGTGCGCGCACCCAGCCCGGCAGGCCCGGTGGTCGGTCGGCCCAAGTGATCACGTGCACGCCCGGGTTGCCACCCTGCTTGCTGATCGCGGGTTCGGTGACGTTGCCGCCGGCGATTTGCACGATCGGCGACGCGCTTGCCTGCAGGTTCTGGTCGATCGCGATCGTGCAACCGAGCAGGCCGTAGGTGCCGTCGAGCCACGCGACCAGGCAGTCGTCGTCGTAGACCGTCGCCTCGCTGCTGATCACCGGCCACCACACGTCGCCCGGCCCGTCGATCGTGAACACGTTCGTCGCGACGGCCTGGCTCGGCTCGAACGCCAGCCCCGAGATCGAACTGGTGGTGCCCTGGTAGTTGACCCAGACCAGCACGAACAGGCCGGTGCCGGCGATGGTGCCGACGCGGACGCTGTCTTCGTCGCCGGTCTGGTTGATCGCGAACGCGTAGCCGAAGCCGAGCGTAGAGGCGAGCCAGACGCTGGCTGTGATGCCGGTCGTGCCGCCGCCGAAGAACTGGGTCCACGCGACGCAGTAGGCGCCGGTGAAGGAGTCGAAGGCGACGTCGGGGAAGTCGCAGTCGGCAGAGGCCAGCGCCTCGACCGCGGTCGAGATCAGCGGGTCGAGTTCGAGCGGGTAGGTGGCGCCGTCGACGAACGGCCCGGGCAGCGACAGTTCGAAGCCGGCGTCGGTGTACCGCGCGGCGCCGTGGCAGCGTTGGCCTGCCGCATCGATGCCGACGACCTCACCCAACACGACACCGCCGCCGCGTTCGTTCTGCCACGCGAGCCGGTCGCCGGCCGCGCGCGGCAGCGTGGTCTCGACGGCGAGTTGCACGACCAGGTCACCGCGGCCGCGTGGTGGCGCCGTCAGCACGAAGCTCTGCTTCAGGCCACCGGCGCGGGTCTCGTAGCGTTCGACGACGCCGGGCCACTGGTAGCGCACCGTCGTGCGGTCCGAGCTGCGCGTCGGTTGGGCAGCGGTGGCATCGAGCAGCACTTCGCCGCTGCGCACCATTGCCACGAACTGCACTCGCCACGGTTCGGCGCGCGGCGCGTCCTTGCCCAGCGCCGGCAGGTATTCGACGTCGCGGTCGCCGAACGTCGCGCGGTAACGGCGCGCGCAGCCGAGCAGCGCACCGTCGATCGCCATCACGCCGGCGAACTCGCTGGCCAGCAGGGCTGGCGGCGCGTTGCGCGGCGTGCGTTGCGTCGCCGCACTCTGCGCCGACAGATCGGCAGCGAGGACCTGGACGAGCAGGATCCACGACCACGGCAGGAGGCGGTGCCAGGCGGAGGAGGCCATCTGGGGAGGTTCCGACCAGAAGGCTACTGCGTGAAAACGGCGGCGGCCGTGCACCGCGCGGCTTCGGGCTGGCAACCGCCGTTGCGAACGACGGCACCGCGCCGTGGCAGCGCGCAGGTGATGGATCAGCGCAGTTGTTCGATCATGCCAATGGCCTTGACGGACGCGGCCGTGTCTGGGAAGTGCTCGACGAGCTTCTCGAGCTGCTTGCGCAGCTGTTGGCGTTTGCTCTTGTTCTTCGACGTGACGAGCGCGTCGTAGTCATCGCGTAGCCGGTCCAGTTCGCGGCTCGCCTGCACCTCGTTGCGCAGCATCGGCTCCTTCTCGATCGCCGCGAGCTGCCTGGTCGCTTCGGCGCCGACCGGCAGCGGTGCCAGGTCCTGCGCCAACGCGCGCAGCAGTTCGTAGCGGGCCAGCAAGTCCGGCGCGGCAGCCTCGAGATCGGCCAGCAGTCGTTCGGCTCGCGCGACATACACGGCGATGTGCCAGTCGATGCGAGCCCGCACAGCCGCATTGCCTCCGTCGTCGGCGGCGATCGTGACCTTCGCTGTCTCGATGCTGGCGACGCCGTACTTGCCGTCGTTCCAGATGCTGTGCACGCGCCGCCACGGTGGCGTGTCCGGCACGACGAAGTTCTCGTCGAGGCGGCGGCAGCGGAATGGCGCCGACAATGCGAGCACGTTCGCCGCGGTCGCGTAGACCCGGCCGCCGCTGACGCCCCAGACGTCGGTCGGGTCCCACGATCCCAGAGCGGGGCCCTTGGTTTGCTGCAAGCCCAGCAGCACTTTCTGCAGCGCGCTTTCCCACACCTTCGCCGACGGGCTGCCGGTCAGCACGCCGAAGGCCTGGCTACCGTGCAGCCAATAGTAGAAGTCGATCGCCGGCGGATCCGCGACCGGCGGCTTGGCCAGCAGCAGGTAGTCGGCGCGATTGGCGTACGGCACCGACAAGCCCACCAGACGGCGCGCGTGGATCGCCGCAGCGGTGGTCGCCTCGCCTCGATCCGCCGGGAAACGCTTGCTGTGCTCCCCGGGCATGCGCGCCGAGACGACGTCGCGCTTGCTGTAGCCGCTGCGTCCGGTCGTCTGATCCGTCACCGTCTCGATCCAGGCCAGCGCCTGGCCGATGTCCGCAGGTGCCACTTCGATGCCGGCCGAACGACACGCCGTAGCGGCTGCGATGCACCACGACGTCGCCGACGTGTCGTTGTCGCCGTCGCGGGGTTGGTAGCGCCACGCTGCGCCCGGATTGCGGTGCCTCTCGAGATAGCGCATGCCCCGTGCAGCGGCCGTGCGCGCCGCGGCGTCGTCGAGCAGTTCGGCCGTCTCGGCGAGCGCCAGGGTTGCCATTGCCTGCTCGTAGATGAAGTCGTGCCAGGTGGAGCGCACACGTCCGGTGTTGCCATCGAACGCGGACGCGAGCCAGCGCGCGGCCTTCTGGCAGGCATCGTGGTGCGCCGGTTCTGCCTGCGCCAGCAGGGCCAGCAACGCGAGGGAAGTCACACCGATGTCGTAGACTGCCATGCCCTCGCCGTCACAACGAGCGTCCGCGGCGTCGTGCTTGCCGAAGTCGTCGCAGTCCCAGCCACCATCGTCGTCTTGGTGCGCAAGCAGCCACGCGGTGCCGCCGTGCACGGCACCACGCACGCGCTCGTTGCGGAAGGCTTCGCGTCGTTGTTGTCGTTCGCGGAACGCGGTCGTCGTCGTCGGCGGGGGCACGGCCTGGGCAGGCTGGGTCGTGGCGACGGCCAGGAGTGCGACGAGGCCGGCACAGTGTTGGCGCATGCTCATTTCCCGAATGTGTCGATCGCCTGTTCCGCGAAGTTGCCCCAGCCCTCGTGCACGGTGCCGTCGTCGGCCACCGCCCGCAGGCCGTTGGCGACGGCTTCGAAGCGCTGGGCGAGACGGCCCTCCGCGGCGGCTGTCGGCTCCAGCAGCAACATCGACTGCAAGCCGAAGCGGCGTTCGTCGAGGCGCACGGCGATCAGTTCGCCGCTGCGCAGGTCGCGCCAGTCGAGATCGAACACCTGTCGCTGCAGCCGCGCCTGGATGTCCACCTTGTCCGGAGCGATTCCGGCCAGCCGGTCGACGACGCGCGTCCAGCGCATCACCTTCGCCACGTAGTTCCGATGGCCCAGTTCGATCGCGGCTGCGACCTCTGGTTCGGCGAACAGCTTGCCGAGGTGCATGCTCGGCAGCGCCGCTAGCAGTGCCGGCGCGTCGCAGGCCGACAGCCGGATCATCGGATCCTTCGGCACGAACCGGATCGGTGCGTCCTGGGCGGTGACGACGGTGAGCAGCGAGAACGCCGCGGCGATGTGCGGCGCGAGGCGGAGCGGAGTGTGGGCCATGGTCCTTCGCCGGCGACTGTAGCCGTCGTAGGCTCTCACTTCAGTCGTGCGTCGTCCGGGCCCAGCCGCCCGGCGGGGCGCATGCCCTTGCCTTGCGTATGGGTCAGTGTGTCGCCGAGGTCCTCACGGGCGGACTGCGCCAGTCGTTCGAGCCGCGCGACGACATCGGGATGCGCCGCAGCGACGTCCGTGGTCTCGCCCGGATCGGCGCGCAGGTCGAACAGGCTCCGCACGAGCTGCAGGTTGTGGTACGGCGCGGGGGCACCATCGATGCCGCCGGGGTGGCCGTCGAGCGATGCGTAGCCATGCGCGAAGTGCAGCTTCCAGCGCGCATCGCGCACCGCCTGCAGCTGGCCACCCTGGTAGTAGCAGTAGAAGGCCTCGTGCGGCGACTCAGCGTCCGGCGTGCCGAACAGCAGCGGCGCGATGTCGAGGCCGTCGATCTTGTGCTTGGGCAGTTCGGCGCCGATCAGTTTCGCGAACGTCGGCAGCACGTCGATCGTCGCCGCGAACTCGTCACACACGGTGCCCGCAGGCACGTGCCCCGGCCAGCGCACGATCGTCGGTTCGCGGATGCCGCCTTCGAACGTGGTGCCCTTGCCCTCGCGCAGCGGCCCGGCGGAACCGGCGTGGTTGCCGTAGCTGAGCCATGGGCCGTTGTCGGACGTGAACAGCACCAGGGTGTTGTCGTCGAGGCCGAGCCGCTGCAGCGTGTCGAGGATCTGGCCGACCGACCAATCGATCTCCATCACGACGTCACCGAACAGGCCCTTGCCGCTCTTGCCGGCGAACTTCTCCGACACGAAGATCGGCACGTGCACCATCGTGTGCGGCAGGTAGAGGAAGAACGGCCGGTCCTTGCTGCGTTCGAGGAACGCCACCGCACGCTCGGTGTAGCGCGTCGTCAGCTGCGCCTGCGTCTCGCCGGTGACTTCGGCATCGACGATGTGGTCGCCTTCGATCAGCGGCAGCGACGGATAACCCTGCTTGCGCCTGGCACTGTCCGCCGGCAGATGTGCGTAGGCCGGATGCAGCGGCCACATGTCGTTGCTGTAGGGCAGGCCGAAGTACTCGTCGAAGCCGTGCCGCAGCGGCAGGAAGCGCGGATGGTGCCCGAGGTGCCACTTGCCGAAGCACGCGGTCGCGTAGCCCTTCTGCTTGCAGATGTCGCCGAGCGTGACCTCGCCGTCGGCGAGCCCGATCTCGGCGTTCGGCCCGAGCGCGCCGCCGATGCCGATGCGGCGGTGGTAGCAACCGGTCAGCAGTGCGGCGCGCGATGCGGAGCAGACCGGCGAGGACACTGCGAAGTCGGTGAACTTCCTGCCTTCCCGCGCCATGCGGTCGAGGTTCGGCGTCGGCACCGCGCCGCCGAACGGGCCGATGTCGGCGTAGCCCATGTCGTCGATGAAGATGACGACGAGGTTGGGTGGGGGCGGGGTTGCTTGCTGGGCGGTCGCCGCTGCGGCCCACACGAGTGCCGCAGGCAACGCCTGGGCGAGACCGAAGCGAAGGCTGTTCACGCCGGCGATGATGCCATCCGATCCGCGTCGATTCCCCTGCGGTCCTGGTTGAGGCGATGACCCGCTCTCGGTGACGTGTGCAGGGCATCGGTTGGGCCCGGATGTGGATATGCTGCGTAGCTTCGCGGAGAAACCATGCGCCACGGTCTCGTCGGTCGGGTCTTAGTTTCATCAGTTGTGCTGGCCATCGGGCTCACCGCCCAGCACTTCGACCCCGAACGGCATCGTCTGCTGCCGAACGATGGCGGTTGGCCGTCGGCATTCGGCGACTTCGACCAGGACGGCGACATTGACCTCGTGTGGAGCGGTGCTTCGCCCGGGATCGCATGGAACGACGGCCAGGGGCGTTTCGTGCGCAGTGGTCAGATCGGGGTCGCCGGGGTGTTCGGCATGGGGTTGATCGGAGCGGTGGCGGTCGGTGACATCGATGGCGACGGGGACCTCGATCTCGCCAATCCGGGCGTCTTCTTCTTCGGCGTGTGGCTTCCATCCCGGCTGTTTCGCAACGATGGGGCCGCTGGCTTCACCGACGTCTCGACCCAATGGACGGCAGCGTCGGAGGGGCCGTTGCGCGTGCTCTTCTGCGATTGGGACGGCGATGGCGACAGCGACCTGTTGACCTGCAACGCCTGGTCGCGTGGCGTGTACGAGAGCAGCCTCGCGCAGGCCGTGAACCACATCTACCTGAACAATGGTGCGGGCGGCTTCGTAGACAGTGGCAAGTGGCCGAACGTCGCCACGGCAAACACCGGCATGGCCGTCGGCGATATCGACGGCGATGGGGATGCGGACATCGTGGTCAGCATCCGCAACGAGTGGTACATCGGCGCCACATCGAGCCTCACGGTGTTCGTGCACGACGCCCAGAACGTTGCCGTAGCCGCGCCTGGTCGGATCCCATCCGTACCGGGCTTCTCGGGTGACTACTGGGATGTAGTGCTGTCCGATCACGACGCAGACGGCGACCTCGATCTCGCGGCGGCCTCGTCCGAAGGCACGTTCTTGTTCCGCAACAACGGCGCCGGCTTCTTCACGCGCTATGGGGTCGTGCCGGGCGCGGCGTCGGCCATCCGTGCCGCGGACTTCGATGGTGACCTGCGTCCCGACCTGTTGTTGTACGGCTACAACGGCGAACTGGGCTTGCCGGCCCTTGCTCATTCGCGACCATCGCGGTTGCTCCGCAACACGGCGGCCGGTTTCGTCGACGTGACGGCGACCACGCTCGAGGATCCCGATGCTGGTCCTGCGAGCGGCTTCGTCTTCGACTGCGACGGAGACGGCGACCTGGATGTCATCAAGGGTGCGACTCCGCAGGCGTTGATCTGGCTCAACGACGGCCAGGGGCGTCTGCTGACCGCGACCCGGTCCGAGCTGACACACCGCATGGTCGATACGGCGTCGATGGCCGACCTCGATGGCGACGGCGACCTAGACGTTGCGATGATCGAGGTGTCCACCAGTTCGCACTCGGAGCTGGCGGTCGCCTGGAACGATGGCGCGGGGCCGGCAACTCGCATCGATCTGCTCGTGCCGTTCGATTGGTCGCGTCGCATCAGGGGGGTCGCGTTCGTCGACCCCGATGGCGATGGGGACCTCGACATCTATGTGGCCGTGGAGGGCCTCGGTTCGGCGTCGACGGCGCAGGATCTGCTGCTGCAGAACAACAGCGGCGAATGGAAGGACGTGACGGACAAGCTCCCCGTTGCCCTGACGCAGACGTATGCGGTAGCGGCGGGCGACATCGACGGCGACGGGCTCGACGACATCGTCGCCGTGGGACTCTCGCTTGCCGGGGCGACCGCTGCCCGCCTGTATCTTGCCGATGGAACAGGTGGTTTCGCCGACGCGAGCACCCTGCTGCCGGGCACCGTGCCGACGATCGGGAGCACGGTCACCCTGATCGACTACGACGGCGACGGCAGGCTCGACATCGTGTTCGGCGCTGGCGGGGGCCAGAGCCTACGGCTGGTGCACAACCAACTGCCGTCACCGTTCGTCGACGTCACCAACAGCCTGCTGCCGACGATGGCGGCGACCGCTACCACGATCGACGTCGACCGCGACGGTCGCCGCGACCTCTTGTGCATGGACGCCGGTGGACTTCGGGTGTTCCGTTTCGTGGCCGGCGCGTTCGTCGAGGAGACCGCCCTGCGCATTCAACCGCCGTTGTTCGGCAACCTGCCAGCCGTCGCCGACATCGACGCGGACGGTTGGGAGGACTTGGTCGGCCGCGATGCGCCGGTGCGATGCAACCAGAACGGCGTGTTCGTGCCCTACGTCGGGTGGACACCTCTGTCGACGGCTGGTGCGACGGGCCAGCAGGTGCAGGCCTCCGCCTTCGGTGACTTCGACGGGGATGGTGACACCGACATGATCGTCGGCTTCGGCGCACTGCGGAACCGGACTCGTGATCTGTTCGTCGCTCGGCCGTGGCGGCTCGGCATGCAGTCGGAACTGGTGCTGCAGGCGTACGGTGGTGACGGCATCGACCCGCAGTTCGCGTTGCTGATGCTGGCCAACGAGAAAGCCAACCCGGCGCTGCCGCTCCCGGGCATCGGCACACTGCGGCTGGACCCAGCCACCCTTCTGCTGCACTCGCTGCACGTATTCCCTGGCACCGGCGGCGAGGTGTCGGTGTTGTGCCACACACCCCTGATGCCGGGTCTGCTCGGCACCGGCTTCTACACGCAGGCCCTGTTCCTGCACCGGCCCAGCACCGGCGAACTCCGGCTCAGCAACCTCTGCGAACAGCGCATTCGACTCTGATCAGAGGGCGGGGCGGTTTGGTGTAGCTCCCGGAACGCGCCCCATCGTGAGCGCGGCAGCCGGATTCGAGGCCCGCCGCCGGAATCCGGTCACATGCAGGGGGGCCTCGGTCGCTCCAGGGGGAACCAAACCGAGGCCAACCCATGTTCCCACTCGACCAGACCGTCTCCTCCTGCCTGTTCGGCTCGGCGTTGTCGCTGCTGTGCGCACCACTCGCCGCCCAGACCCATCTGATACTCGACGCCAACCCCGGCAGCGCCGGTTCGAGCACGAATGCGATCGCCGTGCTCGGCGAGCGGGCGATCTTCGCCGCGATCGATGCCAGCGGCACGACGCTCTATTCGTCCGACGGCACGGCGGGCGGCACGACCGTCGTGCTGGCGGCGGGCACGATCTCGGCACCGGCGGAGATCGTGACCGCCGGCGACCGCGTGTTCTTCCCGGCAGGCACTTCGGCGACCGGCCTCGAGTTGTGGTCCTCCGATGGCACGACGGCGGGCACCGGCCTGGTGAAGGACATCCGGCCCGGCCCGTTCGGCAGCAACCCGCGAGCGCTCGCCGAGGTCGACGGCGTGCTCTACTTCGCGGCCGCCGAAGCAGGTGCCAACTACGAGCTGTGGCGCTCGGACGGCACCGACTCCGGCACCTGGCTGGTGAAGGAGATCCACACCACGCCGGGCACGGGTTCGAACCCGGCCGGCTTCACCAGGCTCGGCACGACCGGCAGCTTCCTGTTCGCCGCGACCGATGCGACCAGCGGCCGTGAGCTGTGGATCAGCGATGGCACCGCCGCGGGCACGTCGCTGGTCGCGGACATCGTGCCGGGTCCCGGCGGCGTCGCGTCCAGCAACCCGCTGTTCCTGGTCGCGTTCGGCGATCTCGTGGCGTTCGCGAAGGCGGACGAACTGTGGCTCTCGGACGGCACCGCCGCCGGCACCCATTCGCTGCTGACGTGTTCGCCGCGCCAGCTGGCGGTGCAGGGCGGCAAGCTGTTCTTCCAGGGCTACGACGCCGCGCACGGCAATGAACTCTGGGTCAGCGATGGCACGACCGCCGGCACGCATCTGCTGCTCGACATCTACGTCGGTGGTGTGCCGGCCTGGGGCAGCTTCCCGTTCGTGCTGACGCCGATCGGCAGCCGCTGGGTGTTCTTCTCGGCGTTCGACGCGTTCGGCGAAGAGCTCTGGCGCACCGATGGCGCGGTCACCGAGATGGTGCAGGACGTCAACGTCGGCTCGGCCTCGAGCTCGCCGCAGGCGAACGGCTATCCCGCCACGCACCTGCTGAACAGCCGCTTCGCCGTGACCGCAGCCGGCAAGATGTTCTTCGTCGCCAACGATGGCATGCACGGTCTCGAGCCGTTCGTGTTCGACACCGGCCTGCTCGCCGAGAGCACGCCGTTCGGCATCGGCTGCGGCGGCCTGTCGCTGACGGCGTCGCTGCCCTACATGGGCAGCATGGTGGACCTGACCACGACCGGTGTGCCGGCCACGACGGCGCTGTCGGTGAACCTGCTGAGTCTCACTGGCTACGACCCACCGATCGACGTGAGCTTCCTCGACATGCCGGGCTGCCACCTGCACTGCGGGCTCGACATCATGACCGTGCTGTTCGGCACCGGCACCGTGGTGCACACGCTCGACGTGGCGGACGACCCGACCTGGTTCGGCCTGGAGATCTTCAGCCAGACCTTCTCGTTCGTGCCCGGCATCAACCCGTTCGGCGCGATCGGCAGCAACGGCGTGAAGCTGGTGGTCGGCGACCTGTAGCGACGGGCACGAGCTCGCGGTTCGATCCGCCGCCGGGCCGACGGTTGCGGGTCGCGCCCTTGTCTGTGGCTTGCCGTCTCCGGCATAGTCGCACCCGATGGCAGACACCTCGGGCCCCCGGACGTCGCTGGACCGGGCCAGCATCTCGATCCTTCTGCTCGAAGGCATCCACAAGAGCGCCATCGAGTTGTTCCACGCCGACGGCTACACGCAGGTCGTTGCGCACGAGAAGGCGCTGCCGGCCGGCGAACTGCAGCGGGCCCTGGCTTCGGTGCACATGCTCGGCATCCGTTCGCGCACGCAGCTCACCGACGAAGTGCTGGCCGCGGCGCCGAAGCTGATGGCGATCGGCTGCTTCTGCATCGGCACCAACCAGGTGGCGCTCGACGTCGCGCGCCGGCGCGGCATCCCGGTGTGGAACGCGCCGTTCTCGAACACGCGCAGCGTCGCCGAGCTGGTGCTGGCGGAGATCGTGCTGCTGCTGCGCGGCATCCCGGCCAGGAACGCAGCCGCGCACCGCGGCGAGTGGATCAAGTCGGCGGCCGGTTCGCGCGAGGCGCGCGGCAAGGTGCTCGGCATCGTCGGCTACGGCCACATCGGCACGCAGGTCGGCGTGCTCGCCGAGGCCTTCGGCATGCAGGTGCACTACTACGACATCGAGGCCAAGCTCGCGCTCGGCAACGCGACCGCGGTGCGCAGCCTCGATGTCTTGCTCGAACAGGCCGACGTGGTCACCTTGCACGTGCCAGAGACGGCGCAGACGCGCTGGATGATCGGCGCGGCGCAGCTCGCGCGCATGAAACCGGGCGCGTCGCTGGTCAACGCCTCGCGCGGCACCGTCGTCGACCTCGACGCCGTCGCCAAAGCACTCGAGTCAGGGCGGCTCGCCGGTGCTGCGATCGACGTGTTCCCGCAGGAGCCGGAGTCGAACGACGCCGGCTTCGAGTCGCCGCTGCGCCGCTTCGACAACGTGATCCTGACGCCGCACGTCGGCGGCAGCACCGCCGAGGCGCAACAGAACATCGGCGGCGAAGTCGCCAGCAAGCTGCTGCGCTACAGCGACAACGGCTCGACGCTGACGGCGGTCAACTTCCCCGAGGTGTCGCTGCCCGAGCACACCGGCAAGCACCGCCTGCTGCACATCCACCAGAACCGGCCCGGCATGCTGTCGCGCGTCAACGAGGTGTTCTCGAGCCAGCAGGTCAACGTCACCGCGCAGTTCCTGCAGACCGACGCCGAGATCGGCTACGTGGTGATCGATGTCGACCCGGGTGACCGCGACGACGCGCGGGCGCTGCACGGCGCGTTGGATGCCATTCCGGGCACGGTGCGCACGCGGCTGCTGTACTGAGAACGTTCCGCCGGCGCGCACGGGCCGCTACGCTCTCTGCCCCGATGCGCCTGTCCCAGATCCTGATCTCCACCCTGCGCGACGACCCCGCCGACGCAGAGATCCCCAGCCACAAGCTGCTCGCCCGCGCCGGCCTGATCGTCAAGACCGCGGCCGGCGTCTACACCTATGCGCCGCTGATGTGGCGCGTGGTGAAGAAGTTCGCGCAGATCGTGCGCGATGAGCTCGACGCCGAGGGCGCCAACGAAGTGATGCTGCCGATCATCCAGCCGAAGGAGCTGTGGGTCGCGAGCGGCCGTTGGGAGCGCTACGTGCGCGACGGCATCATGTTCACGCTGAAGGACCGCAAGGGCACCGACATGTGCCTCGGGCCGACGCACGAGGAGGTGATGACCGCCTACGTGAACGCGCAGGTCAACAGCTACAAGCAGATGCCGGTCAACTGCTACCAGATCCAGGACAAGTTCCGCGACGAGATCCGGCCGCGCTTCGGCCTGATGCGCGGGCGCGAGTTCCTGATGATGGACGCCTACTCGTTCGACGCCGACACCGCGGGACTCGACGTCGCCTACCAGAAGATGCGCGCGGCCTACTGCCGCATCTTCGAGCGCTGCGGCCTCCAGTACACCGTCGTGCAGGCGGACAGCGGCGCGATCGGCGGTGCTGGCAGCGAGGAGTTCATGGTGATCGCCGATTCCGGCGAGGACTCGATCCTCTACTGCCAGGAGAGCGGCTACGCGGCCAACGTCGAGAAGGCGCAAAGCGTGCTGCCCGACGCGCCCGCCGGCGGCGAGCCACGGTCGATGCAGAGGATCGCCACGCCCGACGTGAAGACCGTTGCACAGCTCGAAGCGTTCTTCCCCGGCTGGGTCGCGGGCCGCATGGCGAAGACCCTGATCTACCACGTGACGTGGAAGGACAAGGAGAAGGTGATCGCGGTGATGATGCGCGGCGACCTCGAACTCAACGAGGTCAAGCTGGTCAACGCGCTCGACGCGCTGACGGTGCGCCTCGCCACCGACGAGGAGATCAAGGCCGCGACCGGTGCCGACACCGGGTTCGCCGGGCCCGTCGGCCTGCCGGAGTCCGTGCCGCTGCTCGCCGACGAGTCGCTGAAGGAGCGCACCAACCTGCTGGTCGGCTGCAACGAGACCGGCTTCCACTGCCTCGACGTCAACCTCGGCCGCGACTGCCGCATGCCGTCGTGGAAGGAGCTGCGCCTCGCGCGCGCCGGCGAAGGTTGCCCGGTGTCCGGCAAGCCGCTGCAGCAGGCGCGCGGCATCGAGGTCGGCCACATCTTCAAGCTCGGCATCAAGTACAGCAAGGCGATGCAGGCGACGTTCATGGACCAGGGCGGCAAGCCCACACCGTTCGTGATGGGCTGCTACGGCATCGGCGTGTCGCGCACGCCCGCCGCCGCGGTCGAGCAGAACTTCGACGACAAGGGCATCGTCTGGCCGCCCGCGATCGCGCCGTTCGAGTGCGTCGTGGCGATGCTCGATCCCAAGCGCGAGGAGCAGGTCGCGCTCGCCGACAAGCTGTATGGCGAGCTGAAGCAGGCCGGCGTCGACGTCTGTCTCGACGACCGCGCGATGAGCCCCGGCGCGAAGTTCAAGGACAACGAACTGCTGGGGTTCCCGGTACAGGTGTTCGTCGGCAGGAAGGCCGCGGAGGGACAGGTCGAGTTCCTGGTGCGGCGCGGCATGGTGAAGAGCGAGTGTGCGGCGGGGGAAGTGCGCGCCAAGGTGCTGGCGGCGTTGGGGCGGTAGGGGAAGGGGGGCTTCTCGCGTCGCGCAGGGGTCGCTACCGTGCGCGGCCTGCATGCGTCGCGATGGGCGAGCGCTGCGTCGAGAAGGACTCCCTCCGTGCGATCGAAACCCACCCCTGCGTTGCTGCCGCTGCTCTGCTTCGTGTTGGTCGCCGGCTTCGCGCCGGCGCAGTGCGACCTGGAGTGGGCGCCGGGTGACGGTTTGCCCGGCACCAACGGTACGGTCTACGCGACTACATCGTGGGATCCGGATGGCGCCGGGCCTGCCGACCCGCTGGTGGTCGTCGGCGGCCACTTCGATCGCGTCGGCCCGCTGGCGACCCCGAGCATCGCGGCATGGGATCCGGCGACTGGCACTTGGAGCGCGTTCGGCAGCGGCATCCTCGGCAGCGTTGCGGCGCTGGCCGTGATGCCGAATGGCGACCTCGTCGCGGGTGGCTACTGGATCACGCCCGGCGGCACCGTGATCGATCGCATGATGCGTTGGGACGGCACGGGCTGGGTGCCATTCGGCTTCGGCACCGTTGGCAGCGTGATGTCGCTGCTGGTGACGTCGAGCGGTGACCTGCTGGTCGGCGGTGACTTCGACTTGGCCGGCGGCGTGCCGGCCAGCGGGATCGCGAAGTGGGATGGCTCGTCGTGGTCGCAGTTCGGCGTGGCTCCGGGCATCACCACCAGCACGGGAACGCGGCTCGTGAATGCGCTCATCGAGTTGCCGACCGGCGACATCGTCGTCGCCGGTCGCTTCACGCACGCTGGCGGTGCTGTGGTCAACAGCCTCACGCGCTGGGACGGGACCACATGGCAGACGTTCGGCCCGGGCCTGCCGCCGGGCGGGCTCGACCAGATCCGCGTGTTGCACCGGCTGCCGAACGGGGACCTGATCGCCGGTGGCCTGTTCTTCAGCATCGGCGGTGTGATCGTCAACCACATCGCGCGCTGGGATGGCGCCACCTGGCACCCGCTCGGATCCGGCGTCAGCTGGGCGATGAACGGCTCGGGTGTGTATTCGGTGAGCGCGCGACCCAACGGCGACCTCGCGGTCGGTGGTTACTTCACGCAGGCCAGCGGCCAGTCGGCCAACGGCATCGCGCAGTGGAACGGCAGCAACTGGGCGCCGATGGCCGGCGGTGGCTCCACCAACACGCAGCTCGTGTTGCCGAACGGCGACCTGATCGCCGGCGGTGCGTTCAAGGGCACCGGCGAGGGAGTGTCCCGCTGGGACGGCACCGCCTGGAATGCCCTGGCGACGGGCTTCAACGATCGGATCACGAGCCTCGCCGTGCTGCCGAACGGCAACGTCGTGGCTGGCGGCTACTTCACCTATGCCGGTTCCGGGCCGGTCGGGCGGATCGCCGTCACGGATGGCACCTCCTGGTCATCGCTGGGTTCGGGCATGACATCGACGACGCTGTCCTCTCCCTACGTGCGGTTGCTTGCGGTGGCACCGAACGGGGACCTGTTCGCGGCGGGCTACTTCACCCACGCGGGGGGTGTGGCTGCTGCGGGCATCGCGCGCTGGGACGGAACGGCGTGGTGGCCGCTGGGCGCCTTCAACAACTCCTCGCTGAATGCGATGCTGGTGACGTCCAACGGCGACCTGGTGGTGGCGGGCAACTTCAGCACCATCGGCGGCGTCACTGCGAAGGGCGTCGCTCGCTGGGATGGTGTTGCCTGGCACGCAATGGGTGCTGGCATGACCTCGACGGTGCGCGCGTTGGCCGTGCTGCCGAACGGCGATCCGGTTGCCGCCGGCGACTTCCTGATGGCCGATGGCGTGGTGGCCAATCGGGTCGCGAGCTGGGACGGTACGACGTGGGCGCCACTCGGCGCCGGTCTGCCGGGCAACGCGTCGAGTCTGGTGGTGATGGCGAACGGCGACCTCGTCGCCACCGGTACGTTCGGCATGAACCAGCGATGGAACGGCAGCAGCTGGAGTTCGCTCGGCTCCGGGCTGGCTGGCGCGCCCAATGCCCTGTTGTCGTTGCCCAACGGCGACCTCTTGGCTGGCGGGTTGTCGTCGCTGGTGACCGTCTCGGGACTGGTGACGATGGCGCGTTGGTCGGCCGGATCGTGGACGCCGTTGCCGACCTGGCCGGCCGGGAGCGTGCTGGCGATGGTGCGACAGGTCGACGGCAGCATTGCGGTGGGTGGCACCTTCGCTGCGGTTGGCAGCCAGACGTCGGCGTACCTGGCTCGCCTCACCAGCCCATGCCCTGCGGCGGTGACCGGCTTCGCCGCCGGTTGTCCCAGCTCCGGGGGCAGCAATACTCTCACTGCCGTGACCCTGCCGTGGGTCGACAGCACGTTCCGCGCCACCGGCACCGGTCTGCCGACGTCGGCGATCGTGCTCGCGCTGACCAGCGTGAACGCCGTCGCGCCGCCGCTGGCGCTGTCGTCGGTGTTCGCCGAGGCGCCGGTCGGTTGCGACCTGCACGTCGCACCCGATATCGTCGAGACGCTGTTCACTGCGAACGGCACCGCGACCTCGCAGCTGTTCCTGCCGAACACACCGCCGCTGGTCGGCGTGACCTTCTTCCACCAGATGGTGCCGATCGAGGTCGATCCGCTGCTGAACTTCGTCCAGATCACGGCGACCAACGTGCTGCAGCTGACCGCGGGACAGTTCTGAGTCGCCGGGCGCGGTGCCGCCACACGGTGCTTCCCGCCGGCGGGCCGCCGCGCTGCAATGCGCGCATGTTCCGCGCCTGCCGTTCGGTGCTTCTGCCCACCCTGCTCGCCGTCGCCGCCGCTGGCTGCACCACGCCGGTGTCGATGGACCAGCCGCCCGCCTACGCGCGCACCGGCCAGGAACAGCTGCCGTATGAACAGCAGAACCAGGCCTGGCGCTGGCTCGACGTGATGCAGGAGGCGGCGGCGCGCGACGTCGATGCGTTCGGCGCGCGGCCGACGGTGCTGTCGCGGCAGATGATGTTGTGGGCCGTCGCGATGTTCGACGCGTGGGCGGCCTACGACGCCACCGCCGTCGGCACGTGCTTCGGCGGCGCGTTGCGGCGCCCGTCTGCCGAACGCACGCAAGCCAACAAGGGGATCGCGGTCAGCTACGCGAGCTACCGCGCGCTGGTCGGCGCGTTCCCGGCGCAGCGAGGCTTCCTGCGGGCGGAGATGCAGCGCCTCGGCTTCGATCCAGACGATGCGTCGACCGACGTCACGACGCCGCAGGGCATCGGCAACGTGGTCGCAACCGCTGTGCTCGAGCGCCGGGCCGACGATGGCGCCAACGCCGATGGTTCCATGCCCGGCGGCGACGGCACGCCGTACGGCGACTACACCGGCTACCGGCCGGTCAACCCGGTCGATCGCATCGTCGACCCCGACCGTTGGCAGCCGATCGAGTTCACGCGGCCCGATGGCACGAAGTTCACGCCGGGCTTCCTGACGCCACAATGGGGTCTGGTGCGGCCGTTCGCCTTGCTGTCCGCCGACCAGTTCCGCGCCGAGCCGCCGCCGACCACGAAGTCCGCCGATGCCGAGTTGCGCGCGCAGACGGCGAGGGTGCTGCAACTCAACGCGACGCTGAGCGAGGCCGACAAGGCGCTCGTCGAGTTCATGCGCGACGGCCCGCGCTCGACCGGCCAGAGCGGCCACTGGCTGCGGTTCGCGCAGGACGTCTCGCGCCGCGACGGCAACGACCTCGACCGTGACGTGAAGCTCTACTTCGCCGTCGCGGTCGCCGCGTTCGACGCGTTCATCACCTGCTGGGAGACGAAGCGGCACTACGACACGTCGCGGCCGTGGACGCTGGTGCGGCACTACTACCGCGGCCAACTGGTGCGCGGCTGGGCCGGACCCGAGGGTGGCACCGTCGAACTGCCGGCCGAGCAGTGGCACCCGTACTCGCCGTTGCTGTTCGTCACGCCGCCGTTCCCCGGCTACACGAGCGGCCACGCGACTGTCAGCGGCGCCTGCTCGAAGATCCTCGAGCTGTTCACCGGCAGCGATCGCTACGGCACCAAGGAAGTGCGCCGCTGCTGCGTGCTGACCGAACAACACGCCGGCAGCATCGCGACGCTGGACCTGCCGACGTTCTCGGCCGTGGCCGAGATGGCCGCACGATCGCGCGCGATGGGCGGCTACCACATCCCGATCGACAACGACGTCGGGCTGCGCATCGGCCGCGAACTCGCGACCTGGTCGTGGCCGCGCTACCAGCAGTGGTTCGACGGCACGGCGGTGCCGGCGCGCTGACGAGGACCGGCACCACAACGTCGTAGTGGTTGGTGCCGGACACCCGCCGATGGTCGGCAGCGACCTTCGCCCGGTATCCTGCCGCGATGGGCCTCGACTCGGTGGAGTTGGTGATGGCGTTCGAAGACGAGTTCGAACTCACCATCCCCAACGATGTCGCCGCGATGCTGATGTCGATCGGCGACGTCGTGTCCTGGGTCACGGCGCAGCGTGCCTGGCTCGGCCGGCCACTGCCGCGCGACGAGGTGTTCGATGTCGTGTGCCGGCTCACCTGCGAGCAGTGTGGCACGACCCGCGATCGGCTCACCGGGAACACCTGCTTCGTCGCCGATCTCGGCATCGATTGACCCGGTGTCACACCGCGCGCCGCGGCTGGCGTCGCACAGGCCCGATCGAGTTGGCGCCTGCGGCGCAACCTCGCCACGGACCCTTCCGGTGCTCGGCGGAGCTCGACGTCGGTCGTACGCACGGCCATCATTTGGTCGGCCGCATTCGCACGGTGGTTAGGTGGTTGCATGGAGTGCGCGCCAGGGCGCACGACCGCTAGACTCGCGCGCGAGAAGGGTGCCCAGCCCCTCGGTTCTCGTCCCGAAGGTGTAGTTGCCAACCATGAAGTCCTTGCCACCGCTGCGTACGCAGTTCGTCTCCTTGTTGTGGATGGTGTTGTTCGTGGCCGCCGTGGTCCGGCCGGTCCGCGCCCAGTGTGACACGCCGTGGTTGCCGATCGTGCCCGGTGTCGGCGGCGACGTGTTCGCCACCGCGCTGTGGGATCCCGATGGTCCAGGTCCCGCACCGCTGCGCCTCGTCGTCGCGGGTGCCTTCAACGTCGCTGGCGGTGTCACCGCCAGCAACATCGCCAGCTGGGACCCGCTGACTGGCGCCTGGTCGCCGCTCGGCCTCGGCACCAACGGTACGGTCGTCGCGCTCGTCGAACTGCCGAACGGTGACCTCGTCGCCGCCGGCAGCTTCACGACCGCGGGCGGCATCGGCGCGTCGCGCGTCGCGCGCTGGGACGGCACCAGCTGGGCGCCGCTCGGCAGCGGTGCCAACAACGACGTGCGCGTGTTGCGGGTGCAGTCGAACGGCAACCTCGTCGCGGGCGGCTTCTTCACCAGCGCCGGCGGCGTCGCCGCGAACCACATCGCGTCGTGGGACGGCGTCGCCTGGTCGCCGCTCGGTGCCGGCACCGACGGCTTCGTCTACACGATGACGCTGCTCGGCAACGGCGATCTCGTCGCCGGCGGCTTCTTCTCGAGCGCCGGCGGCAACCCCGCCGAGCGCGTCGCGCGTTGGGACGGGACCGCATGGTCGGCGCTCGGCGCCGGCGCCACCGCGCCGGTCTATGCGTTGGCGGCGATGCCGAACGGCGACGTGGTCGCCGGCGGTGCGTTCACGATCGCCGGCGCTGCGCCGGCCAGTCGTGTGGCGCGTTGGAACGGCAGCGTGTGGCAGCCGCTCGGCACGGGCGTCAACAACCTGGTGCGATCGCTCGACGTGCTGCCCAACGGCGACCTGGTCGCGGGCGGTACCTTCACCACCGCGGGTGGTGTGGCCGCAGACCGCGTGGCGCGCTGGAACGGCACCGCGTGGGCGCCGATGTCGGGCGGCATGAACAGCGCCGTCTACACGCTGACGTCGATCGGCGGCGGCTACCTGGTGGCGGGCGGCAACTTCTCGTCCGCGGGCGGACTCGCGGCCAACCGCGTCGCGTTCTGGACCGGCTTCGAGTGGGTGCCGTTGGGCTCGGGCATGAACGGGTCGGTGCTGGCGCTCGGCGTGCAGCCGAACGGCGGCCTCGTCGCCGGCGGACAGTTCCTGACTGCCGGTGGTGCGGTCGCCAACCAGGTGGCGCGTTGGAACGGTGCCTCGTGGTCCGCGCTCGGCGCGGGCACCAACGACGTCGTGCGCGCCCTGACCGTCACCAGCAACGACGACGTCTTCGCCGGCGGGGACTTCACCGCGGCCGGCGGGTCGGCGGCGGCGTTCGTGGCCAGGTGGGACGGCGCTGCCTGGTCGACGCTCGGCATCGGCACCAACCAGCCGGTCGAGGCGCTGCTGGCGCTGCCGACTGGCGACGTCGTCGCCGGTGGAGCGTTCACGCTGGCGGGCGGCGTCGCGGCGGCGCACGTGGCACAGTGGGACGGAACCTCGTGGTCGGCGCTCGGTGCCGGCACCGACGGCACCGTGCAGGCGCTGGTGCGCATGCCGAACGGCGACCTCGTGGCCGGCGGCTCGTTCGCCAATGCCGGCGGCGGCGCCGCCGCCAACATCGCACGCTGGGACGGCGCGGCCTGGTCGCCGTTGGGGCTCGGCACCGATGGCTCCGTCGAGGCGCTGTTCGTGCTCGGCAACGGTGACCTCGTCGCGGGCGGCGCGTTCACCAACGCCGGTGGCGCGCCGGCCCAGCACGTCGCCCGCTGGAACGGTGTCGCCTGGGCGGCACTCGGCAGCGGCGTCAGCGACAACGTGCAGGCATTCAGCGTGCTGCCGAACGGCGACCTGGTCGTCGGCGGCCGCTTCACGATCGCCGGCGGCGCCGCTGCCGAGCACGTCGCGCGCTGGAACGGAGCCGCATGGTCGACCTTCGGCTCCGGCATGGACGCGGACGTGTCCGCGCTGATCGCGCTGCCGAGCGCCGAGATCGCGGCCGGCGGCGCCTTCACCCTCGCCGGCGGCAATCTGTGCGCCTACATCGCGCGGCTGACGACGACCTGCCCGGCAACCGCGGCCACGTTCGCGAACGGCTGCCCGAGTTCTGGCGGCAACAACCTGCTGACGGTCACGGGACTGCCCTGGGCCGACGGCACGTTCCGCACCCATGGCTCGGGCCTGCCGAGCCTCGCCTTCGTGGTCGGCGTCGTGAGCCTGGCGCCGCTGGTGCCGGCGCTGCCGTTCACGCAGGTGCTGGCCGAAGGCGTGCCCGGCTGCTTCCTGCACGTCGAGCCGGACATCCTCGATGCGTCGTTCACGACCAACGGCATGATCGACACGGCTCTGTTCCTGCCCAACGCGCCGCCGCTGGTCGGCGTGCAGTTCCACTACCAGCTCGTGCTGCTCGAGGTCACGCCGTCGCTGGCGTTCGTTGCGGTCACCAGCACGAATGCGCTGCAGCTGACGGTGGGTTCGTTCTAGGCGACCGTCAGCGCTGCGTGGCCTTGCTCATGGCCACGAGCCAGGCGCGCACCTCCTCGTCGGTGAGCTGCGCGCGGTAGAGCGGCTGCATCAGCTCGGCGATCGCGTGCTTGCCGCGGCTGGCATCGGTCCAGGCACTGCCTTCGAGCAGCTTCGTCAGGGCGGCTTCGAGCCGCTGCATCAGGTCGGCGGTCGCCATCGGCGGTGCCGGCGGCACGACCGTGGTGCCGTGCGTGGCGAACAGCTCGGCGCCGAAGACGCAGACGGCCTGCGCGAGGTTCAAGGACGACTGTTCGGCGGCGGTCGGGATCGTCGCCACCGCGTGGCAGCGCAGCAGCTCGGCCGGCGCGAGGCCGTTGATCTCACCGCCGAACAGCAACGTCGGCGCGCCGCGGTGCAGCGCCTCCGCCGCGACCTCGCGGGGCGACAGGACCCGCATGCCCGCCGGCGCATGGTTCGTGGTGCCGACGATCCAGGCGGATGGCGCCAGCACCGCCTGCAGGTCGTCGGCGCGCACCGCCGCCTCGAGGATGTCGTTCGCCTGCACGGCCATGCGCCACGCGTCGGTCCACGAGCCGATGCGCGAGTCGACGATCGACAGCCGGCGCAGGCCGAAGTTCTTCATCGCCCGGGCGACGGAACCGAGGTTCTGCGCCCAGCGCGGACGCAGCAACACGACATGGACTTCGTCGATCAGCATGGGATGTCGGCGATCTGGCGAGCCATCGGTGGCAAGGGCCATCAGCCGGCCAGCAGTGTCACGGTGAGCTCTGGGAAGCTCGGTGTCTACGTCCATTCCTCCTCAAGGAACGCCTTCCGGCGGGATTGCGCGGTGTCGACGCTGATCCACACCGATCGCCCGTTCACGGTGTTCCGCACCGATCTGAGCGCCGGGCGAGCGCACACGCTGGTGCGGGAATTGTGCGTCGGATCGGGGCGGCCTGAGGCGCCGACATGGCTGTGGGCGAGCGGGCCTGAGGCCGCAACCGCCGCTGCGATGGGTGCCGCCGCCACCCGGGCCGCCTGCAGGTTGTCCCCTATCAAGAAATGCCGGCGGACCTCCCGATTCGAGCCATGTTGGGCCGGCACGCCAGGTGTCCTGCCAACGTCGGTTGCCATGACCCTCGGTAGTCGCAAGATCCTGATCGTCGACGACGGTGAACTCACGCTCGATGCGTTCTCGCAGGCGCCCGCCGACCGCTTCGAGGTGCGCCGGGCGAACTCGGGCGCGACCGCGCTGCTGGCACTTCGCGACTACCCCGCCGAGATCGTGCTGCTGGACGTCGACCTGCCCGGCGTCGACGGCTACGCGACCTGTCGCCAGATCACTTCGGATGCGTTCACCCGGGGCATGATGGTGGTGCTGGTCTCTGCGCGTGGCGGCACCAAGGACCGCATCCGCGGCTATCGGGCCGGTGCCTGTGACTTCCTCGTCAAGCCGGTCGATGCCGAGGAGCTGGCGATGAAGGTCGAAGTCTTCCTGGCACTGAAGGCGGCGCAGGACGAATCGGCTGCGAAGAGCGAGTTCGTGGCCAACATCAGCCACGAGATCCGCACGCCGATGACCGCGATCCTCGGCTACTCGGAGAACCTGCGCGATCCGTCGCTGTCGGAGGCGGCGCGGCAGGAGGCGATCGACACCATCTGGCGCAACGGCCAGCACTTGCTCGAGCTGATCAACAACATCCTCGACCTGTCGAAGATCGGGGCCGAGCGGCTCGGCATCGAGCAGCTCGAGTGCCGACCTGCCGACATCCTCGCCGAGGTGGTGGCGATGATGCGGCCGCGTGCCGCGGCGCTCGGGCTCGGCCTGACGGCGGAGCTCGAGGGCGAGGTGCCCGTCCGCATCCTCAGCGACCGTACCCGCATCAAGCAGGTGCTGGTGAACCTGGTCGGCAACGCGTTGAAGTTCACCAACCAAGGCGGCGTGCGCATCGTGGCCCGCATGGGCGCCGACCAGCTGTCCGAACCGCTGCTCGCCATCGACGTCGTCGACACCGGCATCGGCATCGACCCGGCCGTCATCGACACGCTGTTCCAGCCGTTCGTGCAGGCGGACGCGACGGTCACCCGGCGCTTTGGCGGCACGGGTCTGGGATTGTCGATCAGCCGGCGGCTCGCGCGCATGCTCGGTGGGGAGATCACGGTGCGCAGCGAACCCGGCCGCGGCAGCACGTTCACGTTCACCGTGGCGACGGGCTCGTTGGCGGGTGTCGCCTCCTGCCACGAACTCGACGTCGACCAGGCCACCCGCACATTGGCGCGGAGCCACACCGGCGGACTGCAGATCCCGTGTCGCATCCTGCTGGCGGAAGACGGGCAGGACAACCAGCGCCTGATGTCGTTCGTGCTGCAGAAGGCCGGTGCCGACGTGACGCTCGCCGAGAACGGCAGGGTCGCGGTCGACAGCGCGTTGGCGGCGACCGCGGCGGGTCAGCCGTTCGACGTGATCCTGATGGACATGCAGATGCCGGTGCTGGACGGCTACTCGGCGACGACGATGCTGCGCCAGTCCGGCTACCAGGGCGCGATCGTCGCCGTCACGGCGCACGCGATGGCCGAGGATCGGCAGCGCTGCCTCGACAGCGGGTGCGATGGGTTCGCGTCCAAGCCGGTCGATCGCTCCGCCCTCGTGCGCACGATCCACGAACTGCTGGTGCGCGAACGATGAACGGGCCGCCGGACTACGACGCGATCATCGCCGACGACAAGCTGCCGTCGCCAGGCGCGGTGGCGGTCGAGTTGGTGAACCTGACCCGCGATCCGGATGCCGGGCTGGAGGACGTCGTGCGCCTGGTCGCCATGGACCCGGCGATCTGTGCGCGAGTGCTACGGGCGGTGAACTCGGCGAAGGCGGGCGTGCGCCAGCGCATCGTCGCCGTGGAGCAGGCCGTGACGATGCTCGGCATGCGCTCGGTCGCGCGCATGGCGGTCGAGGTCTCGGTGTTGGAGCGCACCCGCGCGGGGCTCACCGAGTTCGACTACGGGTCGTTCTGGGCCGAGTCGTTGGCGCGGGCCGTGGCGGCACAGGTGCTCGCCACGAGGACGAGGTACGTGCCTGCCGACGAGGCGTTCACCTACGGGTTGCTCGCCGGTATCGGGCGCCTCGCGCTGGTCTCCGTGCACCCGCGCCAGTACCGCGAGTTGCTGCTGACCCTGGGCCGGCACACGCGGAGCGAGCTCGACGAGGCCGAACGTGCGGTCTTCCAGATCGATGCCGAGACCCTGTCGGCGCGCATGCTGCAGGCGTGGGGGCTGCCGTCCTACCTCGACGCGATGCTGGCGGAACAGGCCGGCGGTGCGGTCGTGAGCCGCGATCAGCTGCTGCTCCGCACGTGCCGCGCTGCTGGCCTGGTCGCGCGCATCATGATCGAGACGCAGGTGACCCGCGACCAGATCGCAACTGCGATGCAGGCGATGGCAGCGCTCGGCGTCGGCGCCGAAGTCGTCACGCACCTGTTCCCGGACATCGTCGCGAGCCTGCACGAGGCGGGAGCCGTCTTGCAGATCTCCACCCGGTCCGCGGACTCGCTGGCCGAGGTCTACGCCAACGCGATCGACGTGGGCGGATGACTTGCGTGCATCTCGATGCGCGGCGTTGACGAGGGGCGGCGCCAGCGGTTGTCTTGACCTTGTTTGTGGTGCCGCCCCGTGGATGCCCACCCGAGCCATCAGTCCCCGTTGAGCGTCGGCTCGCCACCCGACCCCGGCGCGGCCGCCGCGGGCAACCTGCTGCGCCCCGCACTGCTGCTCTGGTTGGTGACGCAGGTCGCCCTGGGACTCTACGTGCAGGCGATGGCGTTCCTGTGGCGGCCGGAGATGGATCCCGACACCTACCTGATGATCTGGGAGGTCGGTTACCTGCTGATCTGCGGCGTCGTGTTGTGGTTCGTCTGGCCCGATCCGGACGCGCGGCGCGTGTTCGCCAGGCCGCGACCACGCATGGTCGAGCTGTGCCTGCTGGTCGGCGTGCTGACGGCGCTGCTGTTGTCGATGTGGGAGAACCAGATCCCCAGCGCCTGGTCGAAGGGATCGCCGATCGTGTTCGAGAAGGAAGCAGGCTGGCCCGTGTGGGCGTCGTTGATCGCCAGCAGTGTCGCGCCGGCGCTGTTCGAGGAGTGGATGTACCGGGGCCTGCTGCTGCAACGGTTCCGCCGGGTGCTGTCGCCGGCGCTGGCGGTCGCGGTGCAGGCGATGCTGTTTGCGGTCATGCATCGCGACGAAGTGATGCTGCTGCCGCACTTCGTCTTCGGCATCGTCGCCGGTGTGCTGCGCATCGCTGCCGGTTCGCTGTGGCCGTGCATGCTGATGCACCTGCTGTGGAACGCCCACATCGTGCTGCTGGTCTACGGACTGCTCTGATCGCAACACCGCAGGCCTGGGAACAGGCGCACGAAGTCCGGCTCCTGCATCGCCGTCACCACGATGCGCACGCCGCTCACCGGCTGCGGGAACACCAGCCGGGCGCCGTGCAGCAGCGTGCGGTCGATGCCGAACGTCGCCCGCGCCGCCGCGTTCGCCACCGGGTCACCGTAGCGCGGGTCGCCGAGCAGCGGGTGGCCGATGGCGGCGAGGTGGGCGCGGATCTGGTGCGTGCGGCCGGTCTCGAGCCTTACGCGCACCAGCGTCGCGTCCTTGCGGGTGGCTTCGACGTGCACGTGGGACACCGAGCGCTGGCCGTTTGCATCGACGACGGTCTTCGGCCGGTCGCCGCGCGGCTCGTCGGTGACGCGCAGCGCAAGATCGATGGTGCGCCGGCCGTCGGTGATCACGCCGTGCACGATCGCCAGGTACTCACGCTCGATCGCGCCGCGCTCCATCGCCGCGCCGAGCGCCTGCAGCGCCGCGTGGTCGCGGCCGATCAGCAGCAGGCCCGACGCCTCGCGATCGAGGCGCTGCGCCAGTCCGGCGCCGGGCAGTTCGCGCGCGAGCGCATCGGCCACCGAGACAGAGACCAGCGGCCCGCCGTGCACGGCGAGGCCGGGCGGCTTCTGCAGCACCACGACCTGGTCGTCGGCGAACGCGACCGCGGTGCCGAGCGCGAGCGACAGCGCGGCGAACTCCGGCGCCCACGTCACGGTCTGGCCGAGCCGCAGGCGCGTGGTGGCATCGGCGCGCACGCCGTCGACCGCGACCGCACCGATGTGGCACAGGTCGCGCGCCTTCTGTCGCGACAGCGGACCCAGCGTCGGCGCCTCGATGCCGTGCAGCAGCGCATCGAGCCGGCTGCCGTCGAGCTCCGCGCCGACGCAGAGCGGCGTCAGCACCGCGAGGCTTGCAGCAGCTCGACGAAGCGCCGGAACAGATACAGCGCGTCGTGCGGTCCCGGTGCGGCCTCGGGGTGGTACTGCACCGAGAACACCGGCAGCTCGCGGTGGCGTAGGCCTTCGACGGTGTCGTCGTTGAGGTTTGTGTGCGTCACCTCGACGCTGTCCGGCAGCGACTTGGGATCGACGGCGTAGCTGTGGTTCTGCGCCGTGATCTCGACCTTGCCGGTCGAGAGGTCGATCACCGGCTGGTTGCCGCCGTGGTGACCGAACTTCATCTTGTAGGTCTTGCCGCCGAGCACGTGGCCGAGGATCTGGTGGCCGAGGCAGATGCCGAACACCGGCAGCTTCTGTACCAGCACCGTCGCCGCCTCGATCGCGTAGCGGCAGATCGCGGGGTCGCCGGGACCGTTGCTGAGGAACACGCCGTCGGGCTTGTGCTCCAACACCGCGGCGGCCGGCGTGGCGGCGGGCACGACGGTGACGTCGAGGCCGCAGGCGACCAGCGAACGCAGGATGTTGCGCTTGGCGCCGAAGTCGTAGGCGACGATGTGCAGTCGCTTGCCAGTTGCCATGCCGGGCGCTGGCGGACTGAACGTCGACTCGTAGCCCTTCTCCCAGCGCGCGGCCTTGTCGGTGCTGACGGCGAGCACGTGGTCGACGTCGGCGACGTGCGGCGCCTGCTGCACGCGTTCGACCAGTTGCGCCGCGGGCGTGGTGACGTCGCGCGTGATCAGCACCCGCAGTTCGCCGTGGTCGCGCACGCGGCGCGTCAGCATGCGCGTGTCGACACCGTCGATGCCGGGCACGCCGTGCTGCGCCAGGTAGTCCGACAGCTCGGCGCCCGAACGGGCGTTGCTGGCCCGTTGGCAGGCCTCGCGCACGACCAGTCCCGACAGCCACACGCGCGCCGACTCCTCGTCTTCGCTGTTGACGCCGTAGTTGCCGATGTGCGGCTGGGTCAGCAGCACCGTCTGCCCGCGGTAGGACGGATCGGTGAGGATCTCCTGGTAGCCGCTCATCGAGGTGTTGAACACCAGTTCGCCGGTGGTCTCGACGTCGGCGCCGAAACCGCGGCCCGCGAGCACGGTGCCGTCTTCGAGCACGAGGCGGGCGGGAGGGCGGGGAGAAGTGGTCAACGTTCGCTTTGGCTGGTGGGCGGGTGCGGTGGGGTCGTTCGCAGGTTGATCTGGGACGCGAGAATGCCGGCCCCGAACCCGTTGTCAATGTTGACGACGCCGACGCCGGCGGCGCAGGAATTGAGCATGCCGAGCAGGGCTGTCAGGCCGCCGAACGACGCGCCGTAGCCGACGCTGGTCGGCACCGCGATCACCGGCCGGTCGACGAGGCCGCCGACGACGGACGGTAGCGCGCCCTCCATGCCGGCGACGACGACGATCGCGTTGGCGCCGCGGATGGCCGCGAGGTGCGGGGCCAGGCGGTGCAGGCCGGCGACGCCGACGTCGGCGATGCGCAGCGTGCGGCTGCCGGCGTATTCGAGCGTGACCGCGGCCTCGTCGGCCACCGGCAGGTCGGCGGTGCCGGCGCTGACTACGGCGACGCAGCCGCGCAGGGAGTGGTCCGCAGGCAGCACGGTGAGGCAGCGCGCGCGTCGGTGGTAGCAGGCCTGCGGCAGCCGCTCGCACACGGCGGCGGCATGCTCGGCGGTGGCGCGCGTCATCAGCAGCCGGTCGGCGCGGGCCAGGATCTCGACCGCGATCGTGGCGGCGTCGGCCGGTTCCTTGCCCTGGCAGAACACGACTTCGGGCGAGCCGCAGCGCCGCCCGCGGTCGTGGTCGACGGTGGCGAAGTCGAGTTCGGCGGCGGCAGTCGGTGGCGTCCGCAGGGTGGCCAGCGCGTCGTCGACGCCGAGCGAACCGTTGCGCACCTGCTGCAACAACTCGCGCAGGCGCCGGGCATCGTGCGCCGCACTCACGGGCGCACCTTCGCCTTGCCGCCCGACTGCGGCGTCGCGATCGCGTCGAGGTCGAGCGGCGCTTGCTTGCCCTCGCGCAGCAGCAGCGAGCCCAGGCTGGCGATCATCGCGCCGTTGTCGGCGCACAGCGCGAGATCGGGCAGCACCAGGTGCAGCGCGGCGAGCACGGGGTCCGTGGTCAGCCGTTCGCGCAGCCGCGCATTGCGCGCCACGCCGCCGCCGATGCACAGCGAACGCACCGCGTGCCGTTCGCTCGCGCGCCGCAGCTTGGTGACCAGCACGTCGACGACGGCCTCCTGGTAGGCGCAGGCGAGGTCGCGCAGGCGGTCGCCGGTCGGCGCCTCGGCGGGGGCCGTGCTGCCCTGCGGTCGCAGCGTGTAGAGCAGCGCGGTCTTCAGGCCGGAGAACGAGAAGTCGAGCGAGTCGGGGCCGAGCAGCGTGCGCGGCAGGTCGAACGCGCGCGCATCGCCGCCCAGCGCCGCCTGCTGGATCGACGGGCCGCCCGGATACGGCAGGCCCAGCAGCGACGCGCCCTTGTCGAGCGCCTCGCCGGCCGCGTCGTCGCGCGTGGTGCCGAGGCGTTCGGTGCGGCCGGGCGCGTGCACGAGGTAGAGCGCGGTATGGCCGCCCGATGCGACCAGCGCCAGCGCCGGCAGCGGCAGGTCGGGGTCGGCGAGGAAGCCGGTGTGCACGTGCGCCTGCACGTGGTCGACGCCGAGCAGCGGCAGGTCGAAGCGCCAGCACAGCGCCTTCGCCGCCGCGAGTCCGACCAGCAGGCAACCGACCATGCCGGGCCGATGGGTCACCGCGACCGCGCTGAGGTCCTGCGGCGTCACGTTCGCCTGTTGCAGCGCCTGCTCGACGATCGGCAGGATGCGCTCGGTGTGCGAACGGCTGGCGACCTCGGGCACGACGCCGCGGAAGCGGGCATGCAGCGCGATCTGCGAGTGCACGACGTTGCTCAGCACATGGTGGCCATCGCGCACGACGGCCGCCGCCGTCTCGTCGCAGGAGGTCTCGATGCCCAGGATCAGGTCGTGCACGGGGCGAGCATGCTACCCGCTACCGCGGCTCGGGCACGGTCGCGGCCGCCGCGGCGATGCGTTCGCGCAGCGTCGCCAGGGCCTGCGCCAGCTGCGGGTCGGTGGCGGCATGCGGCGGCGCCGGCACGGGAAAGCCGTACTTCGCGGCGACCGCGGTGAAGGCGGCCAGGTGCTTCGCCGGCGGCTCGTGGTTGCCCAGCGTGGCCAGCACCTTCTTGCGCTCGGCCGGGTCGACCACGATCGGCACGTCGGGCTCGAGGCCGCCGACCTTCGCCGGTGGCGTCGAGGGGTGCTGCAGCGCAACGAGCGCGTCGTCGATACTGCACGCGCCGACCTGCACCTGCTGCAGCAGTTCGCGCAGCCGCCGTGTGTCGTCGCCGACGCCGTGGTCCACCGCGGTGCCGAGGTGCCCGTCGACGTTGCGGCCGTTCGGCGTGAAGTAGCGCGCGGTCGTCAGCTTCAGGCGGAAGTCGAGGTCCGGCCAGCTGGAGACCGTGTTGACGTAGCCCTTGCCGTAGGTGCGCACGCCGACGAGCGCGGCGCGTTCGTGGTCCTGCAGCGCGCCGGCCAGCACCTCGCTGGCACTGGCCGAGTACTCGTTGACCAGCACGACCAGAGGCAGGTCGGGGAACCTGCACTGTTCGGGCTTCGCCTCGAACGCCTCGACGAGCTCGGTGCCGCGGCGGCGCAGCGACAGGATCGTGCCGCTGCGCACGAACAGGCGCGCCAGCGAGACGCTCTCGTCGAGGCTGCCGCCGCCGTCGAAGCGCACGTCGAGCACGAGGCCACGCAGCGGCTGGTGCGCCTGCAGTTCGGCGATCGCCGCGAGGATCTCGTCGGTGATGCCGCGGTGGAAATCGCTGAGGTAGAGGTAGCCGAGGCCGGCGTCGCGGTCCTCGAAGTGCACCCACTTGACGACGCTCTTCTCGACGTCGCTGCGCCGCATCGCCAGCTCGACGGTGCCCGACTCGCGTTCGAGGCGCAGCCGCACCTCGGTGCCGGCTTCACCGCGCACCAGCCGCGACGCGGCCGCGTCGCGCGTCGCGAGCGGCTCGTTCGCCAGCAGCGTGCCGTCGACGGCGACGATGCGGTCCCCGGGCAGCACGCCGGCGCGGTCGGCCGGACCGCCGGGGGTCGGGTACTGCACGACGATGTCGTCGCCTTGCTGCATCATCAGCAGGCCGACCCCTTCGTAGTGGCCGGAGCTGCGTTCGTCGTAGGCCTGCACCTCGCTCGGCGGCACGTAGGCGCTGTAGGGGTCGAGGCCGTCGACCATCGCGGCGATGGCGCGGTCCAGCAGCTTGTGGCCGTCCTGTGGATCGACGTGCGAACGCAGGATCTCGGCGTGGATCAACTGCAGCGCCGTGGCCTGGGGTTCGGGCAGCCGGAGCTGGTTTCGACCGCCCAATGCCACGCCGAGAACGAAGGCCGCGACGACCAGCGCCCAGTTCGCCACCAGGAACCAGAGCGGCAGCCGCGGTTGCTGTTGCATCGGCACATCGTATTGTCGCCACCGATGGCGCGCATTCTCGTCGTCGACGACACCCCGGAGAATCTCGTACTGATCGAGGTGTACCTGCGTGGCAGCGAGTTCGACGTGGTGGTCGCGTCGAACGGCCACCAGGCGCTCGAACTGTGCCGCGAGCAGCGCTTCGACGTGATCCTGCTCGACGTGATGATGCCGACCATGGACGGCCTCGAGGTCTGCCGGCGGTTGAAGGACGATCCGCGCACCGCGTTCCTGCCGGTGATCTTCCTCACCGGTCGCATGGGGGACGAGTCGGAGAAGCTGGTCGCCTACCAGCTCGGCGCCGTCGACTACATCCAGAAGCCGATCAACAAGGACGAACTGCTGGCGCGCATCCGCGTGATGCTGCGGCTGGAAGAGGCGCGATCACGACTCGAACGCGAGAACGTCGCACTGCGGCGGCAGCTGGAGGCCAAGGAACAGGCGCTCGGCAGCAGCGCGGAACTCCTGCACGACCTGCGTCTGCTGCGACGGGAGCACGCCGCCGCGCGCGAGCCGGCCGTGCTGCTGCTGGACCGGGAGCACTGTGTCACCGCCGCCGACGCGGCCGTCGAGTCGCTGCTCGGCGAGGTCCCGATCGGCTGTGCGCTCGGCGCCTGTGGCCATGCGGCGGCCCGGCTCGAGAAGCTGGTGCAGGACGGCGTGCAGGCCGTGGATCTGACGTTGCCGGGCGCCGAGGGCGCCGCGCGCGTGGTGCAGATCCGCACGCGCCGCGACGACGCCGGCGGTTGGATCGTGCTGCTGCACGACGTCACCGCGGTGCGGGACATCGAGCACCACCTCGCGGACCGCGAGCCGTTCGTGCCAGCGGTCGGCGAACGCCCAGTCGTCGACGGCGAGTATGCGATCACCGACTACGTCGGCCGCGCGCCTGCGGTCGCCGACCTGGCGGCGAAGGTGGCCCGGTTGCGGCAGACACGCTCGACGGTGTTGATCTACGGCGAGACCGGCACCGGCAAGGAGCTGGTCGCGCGCGCGCTGCACTTCGACGGCAGCAACCGCGGCGCGCCGTTCATCCCGCTGCACTGCGGTGCGATCGCGCCGGAGCTGGTCGAGAGCGAGCTGTTCGGCCACGAACGCGGCGCCTTCACCGGCGCCCAGCAGGCGCGCGAAGGGCTGTTCCGCGCCGCCGACGGCGGCACGATCTTCCTCGACGAGATCGCCGAGACGTCGCCGAGCGTGCAGGTCAAGCTGCTGCGCGTGCTGCAGCGCGGCGAGATCCGGCCGGTCGGCCAGAGCCAGCCGCAGATCGTCGACGTGCGCATCCTCGCCGCCACCAACCGCGACCTGCTGCAGCTGGTGCGCGAGGGTCGCTTCCGCGAAGACCTCTACTACCGGCTCGAGGTGGTCACGCTGCACCTGCCACCGCTGCGCGACCGGCTGGAGGACCTGCCGCGCCTGGTCGAGCACTTCCTCGCACTCGGCAATCGCCGGCACGATCGCCTCGACGCGCCGGTGCGCTCGGTGTCGCGCGGCGCGATGGAGCGGTTGCTGGCGTATCCGTGGCCCGGCAACGTGCGCGAACTCGAGAACGTCATCGAGCGCGCGTTCGCGCTCGGCGCCGGCGAGGTGCTGCAGGAGGCGGATCTGCCGCCGCACGTCGTGCGCGGCCTGCCGGAGCTGGGGCTGCTGCCGATGCTCGATGCTGCCGGGGCACCGCGCGGCGAGCCCACCTCGCTGCTGGACCTGCGCAGCCAGAAGGACGCCGCCGAGCGCCGCGCGATCCTGCACGCGCTGCAGGATCACGGCGGTGACAAGGTGGCGGCGGCGCAGCAGCTCGGCATGTCGCGCAGCACGTTCTACCGGCGGCTGAAGGAACTCGGACTTTGATCCGGTGGCGCACGACGCCGGCCGCGGGCCTGCTGCTGCTGTTCGCCTCGGGCTGCACGTCGGTGGCGCCCCCGCCGGGCATCGACTCTGCGCTGGCCCGCTTCGTCGCCACCGCGCACGAACTCGGCGGCCGCATCGGTGTCGTCGTCGCCGAGGCCGGCAGTGGAGCGGTGTTGGCGAGCGTTGCTGCGGACGAGGGTTTCACACCGGCTTCGAACCAGAAGCTGCTGACTGCCGTCGTCGCGCTGCAGACGCTCGGGCCCGCAGCGACGCTGCGCACGGAGTTGCGTGGCACTGGCGAAGTGCACGACGGCGAACTGAGCGGCGACCTGATCCTGCGCGGCTTCGGCGATCCGACCCTCGGCCTGCCCGTTGGCGGCGATCCGCGGCTGTCCGGACTGGCGGCTGCGGTGCGGTCGATGGGGGTGCAGCGCATCGCCGGCGAGGTGCGCGGCGACGGCAGCTGGTTCGGCGACGAACGCTTCGGCCGCGGCTGGGAGTGGGACGACCTCAACGAGCGCTACGCGGCGCCGTTCGGCGGCCTGTGTTGTGGCGGCAACGTCGAATGGGTGGTCTGCGCCGACGGCTCGCGGCGCGAGGTGCCGGTGTCGGATCCGGCGGCGGTCGCCGCGGCGACGTTCGCGGAGGTGCTGCGCAGCAGCGGCGTGGCGGTCGCGGACGGCGATGTCGAGTCCGCCGACGGCGAGCGACTGGTCGTTGCGATGACATCACCGCCGCTGGCCGAACTGCTGCCGAGACTGCTCGGTGACAGCGACAACCTCTACGCCGAACAGCTCTGGCGCACCGCGGCGCGCACCGCGACCGGCGACGGCAGCAGTGCGAGCGCCGAAGCGCACGCCAAGGCCGTGCTGGCGCAGTTCGGCGTCGACACGAAGGGCATGGTGCTGGCCGACGGTTCGGGCCTGTCGCGGCTCGACCTCGTGCGACCAGCCCAGATGGTGGCGTTGCTGCTCGCGCTGCACGGCTCGCCGCTGCTGCCACCGGTCATCGCCGCCCTGCCGCAAGGTGGCGCCAATGGCACGCTGCGCGAGCGCTTCACCGACGGCCCGGCATGCGGTCGCGTGTTCGCCAAGACCGGCACGCTGACGCGCGTCACGGCACTGTCGGGCTACCTGCTGCGGCCGAACGGCGAGCCGCTGGTGTTCTCCGTGCTGTGGAACGACTTCCTCTGCGACGACGCCACCGCGCAGCGCGCCGTCGACGCGTTCGTGCAGGAGCTCGCGAGCTGGGCCGGCTGGTAGCGCGCGCGACGCGCAGTCTCGTTCAGAACCGACCCAGTGCTCCGCAGAAGCACTGGGAGCGTCCTGGGCGAGCCTGCGCCGCAGGCGCAGTCTCGTTCAGAAGGTCAGCACAAGCCCGAACTGGAAGCCGTCGAGTTTCAGGTCGGCGTCGTAGCCGAAACCGTCCGCGCTGCCCTTCGCCGGGAACTCGCTGTAGCGGTAGCCGCCGAAGAAGGTCACGTCGCGCATCGGGATCCGGTAGCTGAGCCGCGCCTCGAAGTCCTGCTGCGTGCCGCCGTAGTCGCCGCCGAGTGCCAGGTCCGGCGAGATCGCGTAGTCGAGGTCGAGAGCGACATCGTGCCAGCTCACCTCAGCGCGCACGGCCGGGCAGACGACGTCGCCGTCGACGCTGGCGTTCTGCGTGCGCAGGGTGTCGTCGGTGCGGACGCGCAGCTTCATCGACCGGTGGGCCAGCACACCGCCGGCGGCGAAACGGAACTTCAGCGGCTGCTCGCGGTACTCGGTCTCGAGGTCGAACAGCGGTTCGAGGTAGCCCAGGCGCAGGTCGTCCATCTTCGCCTGCAGGGTGACGACGTCGGTGGCGAACAGGCGGCCGAAGTCCGCGGTCAGCGCACCCGGGTGCGCGCTGCCCATGTCCATCATGTAGTAGTCGAGACGGAAGCCGCCGAACCCGTCGCCGATGTCGACGCGCACGCCGATGTCTTCGTGGTGGTGGTCCTGGCCGAGCGTACGCGCCGTCTGCGGCGCGTTGTTCTGCAGCGGGCCATTCGCCGCCGGCTGCGACTGCATGCCGAGGCTGCCGCGCAGCTGGTAGACGGCGAGGTACGGCGACACGAGGACTTGCGGCTCCGCCATCGTCAGTGAGGTGCAGGAGCCCAGGCACAGGAGGCCGATGGTGGCAGCGGTGCGCATGCGCGGAAGGCTAGCCGGGAGCATGGCGCGCGGCCTGCTGTTTCGTAGGCTCTCGCGGATGACCGGCGAGTTCCTCGAGCGCGACTTCAAGGCCTACGAAAAGCACCGTCAGGACGACCCTGAGTACAACGCGCTGCGGCTGAGTGTTCGCCGCAAGCTGAAGTCGATGGTCGACGCGGTGGTCAAGGAGGCCAAGCCGCTCGGTACCGAGCTGTCGGCGCAGGCGGGGCTGCACCATCCCTACACCTTCAACAGCTACCGCGTGCGGGAGCAGCGCGCGTATGCGTGCCGTGGCGCGAAGGAACGGAAGCAGCTGGCGGCGTTCTTCGGCGACGCGCTCGGCAAGGATGCCGAGACGCACTACATCCAGACCGTGCTGGAGGTCTGCATGGACGACCAGCTGGTCGAGGCCGCGCTGCGCATCCACCCGCAGGCGTGGTGGGACGGCGAGAACCTGAAGAAGAAGCTGCTCGCGGACCCGGCGCAGATGGACCAGTTCTGCGTGCTGCTGAAGGCGCTACCGGGTGGCTTCAACGTCAAACTGCACGACTGGAAGAAGGACCACTGGTGCAGTGCGGTGAAGGCCAGCGAGCTGAAGGAGATGTTCCAGCACTACACGCCCGGCGAGCACTGGCTGCACGTGCAGCGGCAGCTGCCGAAGGAGGATGCGCTGGAGATGGGGGTGGCGGCGGAGGTGTGGGTGCGCACGTCGCTGCTGGCGCTGTTGCCGGTGTACCGGTTCATCCTGTGGGATCCGAGCTGAGCGCCGCCGGAGATCAGGGGCGACGACCGAGCCGATGGCTCGGATCGCGGCTGCCGTGCAGCACGGCGAGCACGAGCACCTGCTCCTGATCCGCGCGATAGAAGGTGCAGTAGGGGAAGCGCGGTAGCAGCGCGCGCCGCCAGGGTGCGTGGGCGACGCGGAACCGCAGCGGGTGTTCGAGGATCTGCTCCAGCGCCACGTCGACCGCAGCCACGAACGTCTCTCCAAGTCCCGCCTGCCGAGCCTCGTACCAGTCGGCGGCCTCCGCGATGTCCGCGGCGGCCGCGTCGGTGACGACGAGCCTCACGGGTGCGGACGCAGTCGGCCGCGGATCTCCTCCCGCACTTCCTGCCACGAACGCGTTCGCATGTCGCCGGCGTCGTAGGCCGCCTGACGGCGGTCTAGTTCGGCGCGCTGCGCGGCCGTGACCGGCAGGGACTGCGGATCCTGCTGGAAGCTCTCCCAGACCTGGTCGAGCAGCTGCAGGCGTTCCGCGTCGGTCAGCGTAGAGAGGTCGAGCTTCGGCAAGGCCATGTCGTGCATTCTGTCCTCCTGCAGGAAGTGCGCAACCGGGGGGAGAGGCGCGAAGAGAAAGAGCCGCGCCGGACGATCGGGTGCATGGTGTGCGGGTCCGGCGCCGCAGACACCGGAGGAGCACGCGATCGGGTGGAGGCAGTGGCGGAGGTGTGGGTCAGGACCTCGCTGCTCGCGCTGCTGCCGATCTACAAGTTCACGCTGTGGGAGCCCGACGGCGCGTAAGCTGCGCAGGCGAGGCATCAACGCCGCAACGTCCTGGCTGCGCGCAGCCCAAGGCTGCCGCTGCGGAACGCGGAGGGGATGCCGTTGCGGACGGCGGACTGCGCGTTGTGGGGTGCGAAAACGAAGTTGCCACCTCGGGGGCAGCGGTTGACGGGACCTCCAGAGGGCTCTGGTCGTCGGCCGTCGCCGACGCGCTCCGCCCCATAGCTCGAGAATTCGTCGAAGCACCACTCCCAGACGTTGCCGCCTGTGTCGAACAGTGCGAAGCCATTGTAGCTCTTCGAGCCGACAGGTCGCAGAGACCGACTGCCGACGTTCTCCTTGGCCTCGACGCCTTCCTCGTCGCTACCCGTCCACCACTTCGTCGTCGTACCCGCGCGGATGCCATACTCCCACTGCAACTCGCTCGGTAGCACGAGCCCATGCGCGTGCAGCACCGGGTCGATGTCGACCCAACTCACCTGCTCGACCGGCAGCGCGAGGTTGTTCTCTGTCTTGCTGTGGCTCGGGTTCGTGGCCGTCCATCGGAGCCATTGGCCCTGCGTCACCTCGTACTTGCCGAGGAAGAACGGGTCGAGCCGCACGGTGAGTCGCTTCTTCGCACCCTCGTCGTCCGTGGGCGTGTCCGGGGGCAACGTGCCACCGGGCAACAACACGAACACGATCCCCGTCTCGCCCGTGATCGTGAGTCGGCCGTCCACGCCGTGTAACGGGATCGGCAGCGTCGCCGGATCCTGCACGCCATCCCAGGCGCTGCGCAGGTCGTAGAACTCCCACAGCTTCGACTGCGCGTTCATGCCGATCGGCACGAGGCCCCAGACGTCCTCGTCGCGCAGCGGGATGTCCTGGCCGGCGTAGAGCGTGCTCGCGACGACGCCATCCGCCTTCGCGATCGCCGCGCGCGCTTCGGCCCAGGTGTGCTTCGCGTTCGGATGCGCGAGGGTCAGGGGGCCAATGTGCCGGGCCCACTGCTGGCGCTTCTCCACCTCGGGCAGCAGCCCCTCGAGTTGCGGCAGCTTGCGCAGCAGTTCGCCCAGCGACTTCGCCAGGAACTGCGCCGCGGTCGCCGCGGCAGGATCCGCAGGCAACAGTTGCCGCGCAGCCGTCATGGTGAGGTCGACGCGTTGTGCGAGCAGGGACCGCGCGTCGCGCAACCACGCGTCGATCGCTTCGACCTGCCCGGGCCAGCCCGGCGACAGGGTCGGTTCTGCAGCGATCAGCCGCTCGTACGTGACGACCTGGGCAAGTTGGTCGAAGTCCTTCACCTTGCCGGTGAGTTCCGTCCTGGCGGTTGTCTCAGCGATGGCCCGTTGGTCGGCTTCGCGCGCGTAGGCCGTCGTGCCAGCGATGCCGAGGACCAGGATCAACGCCGCGGCGGCGAGGCTCGCGGCGAGCGCCTTGTTGCGGCGCATCCACAACTTCATCTCGACGAGCGCGCCGGTGCGGTAGGCCCTGACGACCCGCTGGGCGAGGAACGCGCGCACATCGGCGGCCAGCGCCAGCACGTTCGGGTAGCGCGCGTTGCGGTCGCGGGCCATCGCACGTTCGACGATGGCCACCAGTTCGGCAGGCACGCCCTTGTGCACGTCCTCGATGCGCTTGCACGGCCCGTCGACGACATCGTTGAGGATGCGATACGCGGGCTGTCGCACGCCGGCCGTCGTGTACGGCGCGCGCCCGGTGAGCAACTCGTAGAGTATCGCGCCGATCGCGTAGACGTCAGTTCGCTGGTCCAGCTCTTCACTGCGCGCCTGCTCGGGCGACATGTAGCTCGGCGTGCCGAGCTGCTGGCCGTCCATCGACACCACCGACGACGCGGTGTCCGTCTCGCCGTCGCGCTTGCGCGCCGACTCGATCTTCGACATGCCCGTACTCGCGTCCTGCTGGATGCGCAGGTCGTGACGGTCCGCTTGCCCGATCACCTTCGCCAGCCCCCAGTCCATCACGTAGACCTCGCCGAACTTGCCGACCATGACGTTCCTCGGCTTCAGGTCGCGGTGCAGCACACCCTTGTCGTGCGCGTAGGCCATCGTGTCGCAGACCTTCAGCACCACCTCGAGCGCGCGCGTCAGGGGCCAGTCGTGCTCGCCGACGAACGCATCCGCGAACACCTCGCTCGCGGTGCGCCCCTTCACCAGTCGCATCGTGAAGTACACCTTGCCCGCCGCATCGAGCCCCAGTTCGTGCACCGGCACCACACCCGGGTGGTCGAGCTGGCTCGTCACCTGCGCTTCTTCGAGGAAGCGCCCGAGCAGCTGACGCACGAGCTGCCGCTCCTCCTCGTCGCGTGGCGCGGCGCGTTCGATCAGCACCTTCATCGCCAGTCGCCGGTTCAGGAACCGGTCGTGGATCTTCAGCACGACACCCATGCCACCCTGCCCGACCTCACCCTCGAGCACGAACCGCTGCGCATCGAGCTTCGGCGCCGTCGCCAGCTTCGCCAGCAGCTCGCTGGTCGCCGTCGACTGCACCTTGTCGTTGGGCGTGGGCGTTGGCGTTGGCGAGGGGGTGTCGATGGCTTCCTCCGGATCGGCGAAGTCGGGAGTCTGCCGGGTCCACGGCCCGGTTGCCATGCACGCGAGTGCCTGGCGGACGGTTGGCGACATCGGCATCCGGGCTGCGGCGTCGGGCGGGGTCCTCGTCCCATGGGCCGCGAGCCGATTCCGCACCCGGGTGGGTGCGAGGGTCTGCCGCGGTCAGTCCCCGAACACGGCAGCGAATGTCGGTGCGGTGAGCACGGCGCACGCGATGCGGTCGAGCTCTTCTGGCGTGCTGGCGCAGAGGCGTTGGATCGCGGCTTCGGGGAGTGGGCCGAAGCGCTGTTCGAGTTGGCGCTGCAGCATCTGGGCGATGCCCTCGGCGCGGCCGAGCTGCATCAGTTGTTCGGCGGTGGTCATGTACTTGGCTTCCATCGCGGGTTCGAGGTCAGCGAAGGCGAGGCGCAGGCGCTCTGTCGGCTCGTTGCTGACGGCGGCGGTGTAGGAGACTAACCGATAGGCGATCTCGCGTCCGCCGGGCACGGCGAGCAGTGTCCGGTAGAGCGTCTGCCAGGTGCGCATCAGGTTGGCGGTGTCCGCGCGGCGGCGCAGTCACTGCAAGTGCAGCAGCGGCAGCAAGGCGCGCACGGCCAATCGGCGCGCGTGCAGGTCCTGGTTCTCCGGCGCGGTCAGGTCGTCGAGGTCGAACGCGAACGCCGGCTGGCGCGAGAGCAAGTGCTCGGGCAGGCCGTCCAGGTCGATCAGGGCACGCAGGTCGCGCGGTCCCGACCACGGGCGCTGACCGTGGTGCAGGACCAGCGGCAGCACCGGCGGCAGGCGGCGTTGCTCGGGGTGTTCGCGGCGGTAGCGCGGCCAGATCGCGACGACGTAGGCCAGCAGCTGGAGCGGGGTGAACGGGTCTGCCCCGGACTTGTGCTCGAGCAGCAGATACAGCAGGGTCGGGCGGTTGCCAGCCTCTGCCGCGAACAGCAGATCGGCCTGCTGCCCACGCAGCGCTTCGTCGATGAAGGATCCTTCGAGCCGGCGCAGCGTGCGCCAGTCGATCGCGGCGACCACATCCACGGGCAGGGCGCTGCGCAGCAGCTCCCCGCGGGCCCGGGCTTGCCGAACACGCCGCGGAACAGGGCGTCGTGCGGATTCTGGATGGCGTGCAGGTCGTCCACGGATGTCTCCGTGGAGGAAGTGCGCGATGGGGGGGGCAGGCGGTGCGTGTCTACTGCCTCGACCGTACCGAACTCACTGGCTCGGATAGGTCGCCTTGACCCACTCGATCCACTTCTCGTCGAACTGCAGCACCGAGATGCCGTACGCATCCTGGATCGCATCGCGCATCGCCCCGACCAGGTCCGTTTGGTCCGGCGCCCACGTCTTCGGGTCGACGCGGCCCTTCACCGCGAACAGGAACTTGCGCCACTTCTCGGGGCCCTGCGACATCATCCAGTCGACGCGCGACCAGACCGCGACGTGGTCGTCGAACTTGATGTCGCCGAAGTCGCGCCACTTGTAGCTCTCGGCGAAGCTCGCGAACTTGCCGGTCCCCGACACCATCGCGCGGCAGTACTGCGCCCACTTCGCCGTCGTCTTCATGTCGGCGATCGAGCCTTCGTTCTGGTCGAAGTCGTTGTACTTGATGTCGACGCGGCGGGCGACCCAGTGGCCGAAGCCTTCGCGGATCCAGACCGGCAGGTCGTAGCCGTAGAAGCGGAAGCCATCGAGCAGGTTCTGGCTGACGTTGAAGGCGAGCGAGCAGTGCAGGGCCGTGTCGTGCTTGCGCGGGAACTCGCCGGACTCGGTCGCCAGCGCGATCAGCAGCGTGCCGGTTTCCTTGAAGTGCCAGCGCTGCGGGTACTTCGTGTCGCGGCCGATGAAGCCCTTCATGTACTGCTGGTACGGTCCCAGCTTCTCGAACACCAGCACGAGGAACTTGTCCTTCATGCCCATGTAGGGCCCGTAGCCCATGTAGCGCGCGCCCGGCGTCAGCACGACGTTGTTGGGATCCGGTGGGAAGTCCGCGTCCTTGACGCCGAACAGTTCCTGCGTCTCCGCGTACAGCTTCTCCATGCGGTACGCGGTCAGGTGCGCGCGCAGCCACGGGTCGAGCGTCTTCGGCTTCGGGTTGATGCCGGGCAGCTTCTCGGCCAGCTCGGTCAGTTCACCTCTGAGCTTGGTGCGCGTCTCGAGGTCGACCGGCACCGGCCACGCCGGCAGGTTGGTGCCGATGCGGAAGTGCGCGGTCTCGATCCAGAGGATCTGCACGTAGTCGATCGCCGCGTCGATGTCGGAGCTGCTGACCGGGTTGTCGGCCTTGTTGCCGAACGGGAACGGCCCGAACGACACGTAGCCAGCCTTCTTCATCAGCTCCGGGTCGTTCTTGGTGTACGGATCGATGCGCCACTTCGGCAGCTTGTCCTTGTCGCCCTGCGCGAGCAGCGGCGTGCCGAGCAAGCAGGCGAGCAGCAGGGAGATGGTGCGCATGCCGCGCACGACGACGTGGTCGGGGGTCGGGTTCGTCACGGCACTCACAGCTTCTGCAGCCACTGCTTCGACATCTCGATCGCCTGGAACACCGACAGGTTCTCCAGCGGTTCTTCGCCGTGCAACACGCGCGCCGTGTTGACCGCCTCCTTCTTCACCGTGTGGTCGGTGGCCTCGAGGTAGCGGTGCAGCAGCGACGCCTGCTCCTTGGTGGCGAGGTAGCGCAGCAGGCGCAGCCCCGCCATCTGGTCGGCGGGCGGTGCCTTGGTGATGGCCTCGAACAGCCACAGGCCGGTGTCGGTGCTGCGCCCGGCGGGCAGCACCGTGGCGACGAAGTCAGAGACCTCCTTCCAGTGCACCTTGGTGTAGGCGAGCACCGGCGCCACGGCTTCGCGTTGGCGCAGCGCCAGCACCCCGAGCTGGGAATAGAACGCCGTCAGCTCGTCCTTGTCCTTGGTGGTCGCCTGCAGCACCGGCAGCACGTCGGGGTCGGCGAACGCACACAGCCGTTTGATCAGGTAGCGGCGCAGCTCGACGCGCGGCTTCTTGCACTCGCGCGCCATCAGCGCGGCGTGGCGGCGATCGAGCATCGCGTCGAACACGGTGAACAGCTGGGCGTTGCCGTTCTCGGCCCGGTCGGCGACCTGTTGGAACAACAGCGGCGCGCCGCCGGCGCCGATCTCGATCAGCTCCTTCGACGCCGCGGCCTGCAGCTCCGGGTCCGCTTTCTTGAACTGACCGACCAGCGGCAGCAGGCGGTTCTTGTCGGCCTCCTTCAGCTCCGGCCATTCGGCGAGCTTCTTCGGCTGCTCACCCTGCGGCTCGGCCTTCGGCGGCGCCGGCGGTTCGGCCTGGGCGGTCGCCGACGGCAGCAGGAACAGCGCGCAGCACAGGGCGGCGAGCGGGAGCTTTCGGTGGTGGTCGTTCACGGCAGTTTGGGCAGTTGCAGCCAGCTCGGCATGGCCTCGCGGTAGTCGGGATGCACGTAGGTCACGAGTTCGCCGATGCGCTTCTGCTCGGCTGCGAGCCACGGCACCCAGGTCTCGACGTCGTGCGTCATGAAGCCGACCTGCAGCGCGTCGACGTAGTCGCTGAGCACGACCGGTGACTTGTCGTTGAGGTCGAACGCGGCGGCGACCATGAAGCCGCGCGGCACCGGGATCGGCGGGCTGACGGAGCCGATGCGCAGTGGGTCGAACAGGAACATCGCCACCGGCAACCACGGCTGCAGGCGCGCGATGTTGCGGCGCGACCGTTCCGGCAGCAGCTGCGACCGCTGGTCGAGTTCGACGACGTTGGTCGCGACCTCGGTCAACGCGGTGGCGCGTGCCAGCGCCAGCTTGCGCTCGGCCGGGAAGGCGCGCTCGGCCAGCCGCAGCGGCAGCAGGTGTTCGTCGAGCACGCGCAGGATCTTGCCCTTGTGACCGCCTTCGGGCAGGAAGGAGTCGAGGAACGCGACGTACGGCTCGACTTCGCTGAGCTTGATCTCGATGCCGTCGACGCAGAGCAGGCGGTCGTCGTTCGCCGGCACCTTCTCGCTGCAGCCGCCGCCGGCGAGCAAGGCGACCGCGACGACGAGGCCGAGCACGCCGAGAGTCTGGAGGGAGCGTCGCGTTGCGTTCACTGCGTGTCGAGGGAGGCCAGGAAGTCGCCCACCGGCCCGGTGAGGTAGCGGTAGGTCTCGTAGAGTAGCTCGGCGAGCTGGGGTGCGTCACTGGTGCCGATCGGGCCGGTGAAGCTGCCGGTGTTCTCGATCCAGACCGAGCGCGCGTCCTGTGGCCAGGACTCGACCCGCACGTGGAAGGTGCCCTTGGCGCCGGCCGGCGGCGGCAGCACCAGCCGCACGCCCAGCGACTGCAGCGGTCGGCCGAGCACCTGCCAGGCTTCGGTTCCGGGCGCCACCAGGCGTTTGCTCAGGAACTCGCGGCCGTCCCGGAACTGCCGGGGCTGGATCAGCGACCGCACCACGAACTGCTGCGCCAGCGACGCCTGGATGCCGAGGGTCTGGAAGGCGGCAGTGGCGACGTTCACGGTCCGGCCGGCGAAGTCCTCGACCGAGGTGCCGCGCAGCTCGTCGCGCAGGACCAGCCGGTCCCAGGTGAAGGTCGCCGACGAGATCTGGCCCGGTGCCATCGGCAGGTTGGTCAGGTGGATGCCGTCGGGGGCGACCTGGAAGTTCTGGAAGCCGATGGCAGGCTGCCGGTAGAGCGTGTTGTGCAGGCTCTGCACCAGATCCGCCCGCAACTGCTGCGGCGGGTAGAGGATCTCGGCGGTGAAGGCGATCGTGCGGGGGTCGTAGCTCATGCGGCCGGGCGGGCATGCTAGAGGCGCGGCACGGCATTGTGGGAGGAATCCCCGGGCCGGTTCGTTTCGCCGCGCCCGCACGGTAAGCTGCCGCGCCCTTTTCTTCCTCCGACCCTCGATTCCGATGCATCGTCCTTCCCTCCTGGCTGTCGTGCTGGCGGCCGTCGCCGGCCCCTCCCTCCTGGCGCAGGATCTCGCCCAGCAGATCAAGACGCTGCACCGCGAGGTGGACAACCTCGATCAGACCCTGGTCCAGGAGCGGTCCAAGCTGCTCAGCAGCATCAAGGTCAATGGCCAGCAGCTCGATCCGCGCGAGGTCATGCGCGAGGCGGTGTATCTCGCCGGCGGCAAGCTGGTCGAGTCCAAGGTCGCGAACTTCTTCATCCTCGAGGAGCTGAAGAAGCAGGTCGAGGCCGGCGGCAAGAAGCCGCAGGAGTTCCTGGTCACCGACGAGGACGTGATGACCCAGCTCGCGCCGATGAAGGCCGAGTTCGAGTCGAAGAACCCCGGCGTCGACTTCTGGGAGGTCGTGCGGTCGCAGTACGGGCTCAGCAAGGAGACGTTCCTCGAGCAGCGCAAGGAGGCGATCCTGTTCGACCGCGTCTTCTTCCCCGGTTCGCCGAAGGACTGGCCGGACATCACCAAGGAGGCGATCAAGGGCCAGACGCAGAGCGATCAGGGGCCGCGCTTCCTCGAGCAACTCGAGAAGGCCGCCGAGGGCACCGACGCGAACGGCCAGCCGAAGAAGCTGCCCGAGTTCTGGATCTCGATGATGCGCAACTTCGTGCAGAAGGGCCTGCGCAGCTGGAGCGACATCCGCTACGCGTCGCATGGTCTGCCGCCCGAGGTCGTGCTGCAGGTCAACGACCTGACGTGGGGCACGGAAGAGGCGTTCGACTTCATCAAGAAGGGCCTCTACGCGCAGGACCTCGAGCGTGCGATCCAGGAGGTCGTCGCCCGCGAGGCGCTGCGCCAGGAGCTGGTCAAGGCAGGTGCCTACCTGAGCGACGAGGAGTTCCTGCGCCGCTACGACGAGTATCGCGCGCCGTTCGACTCGACGCCGTTCACGGTCGAGATCATCGCCACGCGCTTCAAGGGCTACCCGTGCCTCGAGGCCTTCCGTTCGCGCTGGCGCCTGGTCGCGTCCTATGCCGAGATGATCAAGGACGAGATCACCGACGAGAACCTGCAGGCGCACGCCGACAAGTTCGCGCCGTTCTTCGCCGACGGCCAGACCGGCATCGACGTGATCCCGTTCATGGCCAAGGACCCGAAGACGGGCGCCTGGCAGCCGGACGGCATGGACCAGGCCAAGGCGCGCTGCGAGGCGGCCTTCGCGGCGATGGAGAAGGGCACGCTCACCTTCGACCAGACACTGACGCGGCACACCGAGTTCTACCAGAACGACGAGAAGAAGGGCCGCCTGGGCCTGCTGCCGCTGAACCAGGTCAAGCAGCAGCTGCGCGAGAGCGAGTTCACCCAGCTGCTCGACGGCTTCTCGCTGGCCGACTACCTGTTCTTCGAGGCGCCGCTCGGCAAGACCGTCGGCCCGCTGCCCGGCCCCGACGGCTGGTTCCTGGCCCGCGTCAACACGCGCACGCCGGCGCGCAAGAAGATCGACGTCAAGAACGAGCGCGAGCGCCAGCTGGTGCGTGAGGACTACGTCAACCGTCGCTTCTTCGACTGGGCCAACGAGGTTCTCGCCCACGTCAAGCTCGACTGAGATCCGGGAGCATATTGCGCCGCCGCAGCGGGGGCTCCGGTGAGGAGTCTTCGCTAGCATCTCGCCCGTGACTCAGACACCCGACACCAGCGCAGGCTCCAGACCCCTCCTGCGCCGGTTGTGGTCCGCGATCGTGCACTACAAGAGCACGGTCTTCGCGATGATCGCGTTCGGCTTCCTCGAAGCCGTCTTCACGAAGCTGCCGCTGGTGCTCGTGAAGCCGCTGATGGCCGAGATGGGCACCGCCGACCATCAGCAGGCGGTCACGGCGCCGGGCGTGGCGGATCGTTGGGCTGTGGACTTCAACGCCTGGTTCCGTGCGTTCGCCAACGACCTGCTCGGTTGGTTCGGCATCGGGTTCGACCACCGGGGCATGAACGTCGTCGTCGCCTGCGGCGTCGTCGCCGTGGTTTGCGGCCTGCTGGGCGCCGTGACGATCTACTTCGTGCAGACGATCTCGCGCCTGTTCGCGATCCGCATCGTCGCCGACCTGCGCTGTGAACTGGCGCAGCACTTCCTGAACCTGCCGCTGCGCTTCTTCGGCCGCCAGCGCATGGGCGAGATGATCAGCAAGGTCACCAACGACACGCAGGTCATGCAGCGGTCGTTCGAGCTGGCGGCCGACAACATCGTCGTCGATCCGCTGATGATCCTCGGCAACCTGGCGATCCTGGCCTGGTTCGTGCCGCAGGCCATCTGGGTGCTGTTGGCGATGGTGCCCCTGATGGCGATCCCCCTGTATCGGCAGGGCAAGGCCGTCAGCCGGCGCAGCACGAAGAGCCTGCGCGCCATGGGGGAGACCACCGAATCGCTGAACCAGATCCTCACTGGCATCCGCACCGTGAAGGCCTTCCAGCTCGAACGGCATCGCATGGCGGAGTTCGAGGCGAACACGCACACCTTCCTGGACCGCACCCACAAGATGCTGCGCGCGAAGGGGCGTTCGATGGCGCAGACGTTCGTCAGCTACCAGATCGGGTTCGCGGCCCTGCTGATCCTGCTCGGCTACGTGGTGCTCATCGAGAAGGGTATCGCCTTCGACGACGTCGCCCTGGTCATCGCGCCGCTCGTGACCACCTACCAGCACGTCAAGCGCCTGACGCGCTCGTACCACGTGCTGATGGAGTCGGCGGGTGCGCTGACCGGCATCGACGCGATCCTCGCCAGCGAGACCGACCAGACGGCCATCGGCGGCGAGCCGATGCCCCGCGTGCGCGGCGACGTCGAGATGCGCGACGTCTGGTTCGCCTACGATGCCGAGCCGGTGCTGCGTGGCATCGACCTCGTGGTCAAGGCCGGCCAGACGGTGGCGTTCGTCGGCCCCTCGGGCGGTGGCAAGTCGACCACGCTCGACCTGCTGCTGCGCTTCAACGATCCTGATCGCGGCACGATCCTGGTCGATGGCATCGACCTGCGCAACATGCGCCTGGCCGACTTCCGCGCCCACACGGCGGTCGTCAGCCAGCAGGCGTTCCTGTTCAACACGACGATCCGGCAGAACATCGCCTACGGCAAGCCGGATGCGACGCAGGCCGAGATCGAAGCGGCGGCGCGAGCGGCCAACATCCACGACTTCATCGCCTCACAACCGAACGGCTACGACACACTGGTCGGCGAACGCGGTTGCAACCTGTCGGGCGGGCAGATGCAGCGGCTGACGATCGCGCGCGCGATCGTGCGCGACCCGGCGCTGCTGTTCCTCGACGAGGCGACGTCGGCGCTCGACTCCGAGAACGAGGAACTGGTGCAGCGCGCGCTCGACAACCTGCGTCGTGGCCGCACGTCGTTCGTGATCGCGCACCGGCTGTCGACGATCGTGTCGGCCGACATCATCGTGGTGCTCGACCACGGCCGCGTCGTCGAGACGGGATCGCACGGCGACCTGCTCGAACAGAACGGCGCCTACCGGCGCATGTACGAGCTGCAGTCGGTGTGAGGCCTGCAGGTCAGCGCGGGCCGAGCAGCGCGACGACCGTGGCGCGCAGCGCTTCGCCGCGGCCGATCGCATCGACCTTCTCACCGGACTTGCCCTTCAGGTTGACGCGATCCGGCGGCAACTCGAACAGCCCAGCGATTCGTTCGCGCATCGCCGCGCGGTGCGGCGCCAGGCGCGGTACTTCGGTCTCGACGACGACGTCCAGCGACAGCACACGGAGGCCGCGTTCGTGCACGAGGCGCGTCGCCTGGCGGCAGAAGTCGGCGGAGTCGCGGTCGCGATGCTGCGGGTCCTGGTCCGAGAACAGCGTGCCCAGGTCGTCGAGACCGGCCGCGCCGAGCACGGCATCGCAGGCCGCGTGCAACACGGCGTCGCCGTCGCTGTGGCCGATCGGGCCGACCGGAGCGCCATCGAAGGGGATGCCGCCGAGCACGCAGCGCCGGCCCGGTTCCAGGCGGTGGACGTCGATACCGAGACCGATGCGCAGGGCGTCGTTCATGGTTGGCAGCGGTCGAACAGGGCCTCGGCGAGCGGCAGGTCGTCTCTGTGGGTGATCTTCAGGTTGCCCGGCGACCCTGGCACGACCTCGACCGGCAGGCCGAGGTGCTCGACCAGGGACACGTCGTCGGTGCCCTCGAAGCCATCGGCGCCCGCGGCGGCCAGGGCGCGCAGCAGCAGGTCGCGGCGTACGACCTGCGGCGTCTGCGCCTGCCAGATCGAACTGCGATCGAGCGTTGCCTCGACGCGTCGGTCGCGCACCTGCTTCAGCGTGTCGGTGGCGGGGATCGCGAGCAGCGCGGCGCCGGTCCGGGCGGCGGCGGCGATGCAGGCGCGGGTGGCGGCGATCGGCAGCAGCGCGCGCGCCGCGTCGTGCACCAGCACCAGTTCGACGTCGGCGCTGGCGGCGGCTAGGCCGCGCTGCATCGACTCCTGGCGCGAGCTGCCGCCGTCGACGATGTGCAGTCGGCAGCGCGTGTCGGTGATCGCCTGCAGCTCCGGCAGGTGCGGCGCGAGATGGGGTTCGCGGTCGTGTGAGTGCACGACCAGCACCAGTTCGCAGCCGGTGCCGGGCTCGACCGCGGCGCACAGGCGCTCGGCGGCGTGCAGCAGCAGCGGGCGGCCGCGCAGGCGCAAGAACGCCTTCGGCACCGGGCCGCCGAAGCGGGCGCCGCGGCCGGCAGCGAGCAGCAACATGGCGACCTTCACGCGGCGTGACCTTACACTCGCGCGCATGGCGGTGGTGCGGATTCTGGGCATCGACCCAGGCACGTTGGTGGCCGGGTTCGGCTGCCTCGAGGCGGACTTCGGCGTGCCGCGTCGCGCGGCCGGCGCGGTGCCGTTGGCCTTGCGGGCCGGCAACGTCGTGCGGCTCGACACCCGTGGCGCCGGCGACGTGCGCGTGCTCGAACTCGGCGTGCTGCGCCTCGGCGCCAAGGACGCGGCGGTGCCGCTGCGGTTGCTGGCGCTCGCGGACCAGTTCCGCGTGCTGCTCGAACGGCTACGGCCGACCGAGATCGCGCTCGAGGAGGCCTTCTACGGCAAGAGCGTGCAGGCGGCGCTGCGCATCGGGGAAGCGCGCGGCGTCGTGCTGGCGGAATCGGCGCGCTTCGGCCTGCTGGTGCACCAGTTCGCCCCGGCGCGGGTCAAGCGCAGCGTGACCGGCAACGGCGCGGCCAGCAAGCAGAGCGTCGCGGCCATGGTCGGGCACCTGCTGCCGGCGGGGCGGCAGGCGTTCGCCGGCGTGCCAGCCGATGCGACCGATGCGATCGCGGTGGCGCTGGCGCGCCTCGAGCAGCGCCGTTCACCGCTGCAGCAGCTCGCGGCCGCTCAGTCCGGCTTGCACAGCGAGAAGAAGTCGTGTTCCTCGCCTTCTTCGTAGGCCAGCGCGTGCAGTGGATGATGCGCGTGGCGCCCGGCGGGCACTCCATCAGCGACGCGTGCGGCACGATGGATGGATCGGGTAGCAGTCGTAGGGCAGTTCCTCACCAGCCAGCAGGCCACCTCGATGGAGCGCCCACGCAATGCCAGCGTGGTCTGCGGCCAAGCCGCTTGGCCCGCCACCGAGGGCAGACGTCGGTATCGACCACTGGGTCGACCGCCAGCGGTCGTTGGCGTCCGGCCATTCGCTGCCCCTCTCGCCGGCAGGGTAGCCTGGGCGGGGTTGCTTTCGCGCTGCCGCGCAAGTCTAATCCCGCGGCGGTTCGTGAGGCGCCCAGCAATTGCACCGACCTAGGCGGTTGGAAGGCGCGGCCAATGGCTGTGTTCTTCAGCGGTCAGATCGCCGAGACGGCTTGTCGCGGCGGTTCGCGAGTGCACCGCCGGCGCCGATGGTCACGCCGCCGCGAGCGATCCTGGCGTGGCGCGCGCCTTTGTCATGGCGGATGGGAGGTGGCAGATGATCCGAGGGCCGGTGTTGCCGCAATTGCGGGCTAGTTTGTGGGCGCAGATGGCGCGGCGGCTCGACAGCCTCGAACGTGGCCTGACGCTCGTTCTGCAGGGCGTCGACTGCAGCGCCGGCCAGTTTGGGCTCGTCGAGGGCCTCGCGCGCGATGCGATGGGTGCCCCCGTGCTCGTGCTGGTGGCGGTCGATGGCGATGGCCTGCTGACGGCGCGGGCCCACGCTGCGTGTGAGTTCCTGGCGCGGATCGGCGACGCGCTGCCGACCGCCGTGCCCGAGGCGAACCTGGTTGCCGGCGCGCGCGGCCGCGTGCTCGTGCTCGGCACGGACGCCGGTGCGGGCAGCCTCGACCTGCTGCGCCGGCTGCCCCTGCCCGGCCTCGAAGTCTGCCGGCTGGAAACGTTCCGGATCGCCGGCAGTGAGCGCCTGGCGGTGCGCTGGCTCGACGTCGATGGCCCCGGTCGGGTGGTGCAAGGCGCTGCACCTGGCGCCCGGTCGCCCGAGTTCGACGTTCCGTCACCACGGCGGCAAGCGTGGGACGAACTGCGCCGACTGTGCGAACGCATCGATCCGGGCATCGCCTGGGATGGTGATCGTTTCTCACGCCGGATCACCTGGCAGGGCCGGGTGCTCGGCAGGGTCACCGTGGTCGCGGGGGAACTGTGGGGCTTCGATGTGTGCGACGGGCGCCATGCGCTGCAAGGTGCCGGCGAGATCCACCGCTTCGTCGATCTCCTGTTGCGGCGCTACTCGTGCCTGACGGGCCTGATCGCCGAGGTGGCGGGCAGCGAGGTCGGCGGCGGCGACGACGATGGCCGCGGGCCGATCCCGGCGAGCGATGACGAGGCGGTCGGGGATGCCGATCCGGTCTCCCGCACGGGATCTTCGCCGTCACGCCCCGCCAGCGTGGACTCGCTGCGTGCGACGTTGTCGACGGCGCGGCTGTCAGCCGAGGAGTACTCGGCGCTCGGCGAGCCGACGGCTGTCAGTCCATCCGACGGGGATCCCGGCGACAGCCGCTCCGACGATGTCGCCAGGATCGTCACCGCCCAGAGCGTGCCGTGGCACGCCCAGCGACGCACCGATTGATCGACCGCACTGCGCGCGGGTGCAGGCGGTTCCTTTGCCTTGCCGATTGCGAGCCCCAGGGCTCGAGGAGCACTTGGAACCAGAGCTGAACGGCTTCGACTCCGGACGCGGGCTGCTGCGGCGTCTGTTCCGCCGGGTCGGTGCGGCGGAGGCGCAATCGTCGGAGGCCGTCGTGCTGGCGTTCGCGAGTGGCAAGGGGGGGACGGGCAAGTCGTTCCTGGCCACCAACGCGGCGATCGGACTGCACGCCGCCGGCAAGCGTGTCGTCGTGGTCGACTGCGACTTCGGGCTCGCGAACGCGCACCTGCTGTTCGGCGTCAACCCGCGCTTCTCGATGCAGCACCTGCTCGACGGAGCGGTCTCCGCGGCAGAAGCGATCGTCACCACGCCGCACGGCCCCAACCTCGTCGCCGGTGGATCCGGCATTGCCAGCCTGGCCGAGCTCGGGGCGCGGCACATGCAGGCCCTCGCCAAGGCCCTCGACTGGCTGGCCGGTTGCCACGACTACGTGTTGCTCGACTGTCCTGCGGGGTTGGCGCCGCAGTCGATGATCACCGTGCTCGCCGCGCAGCACGTGATCGTCGTCACCAACCCCGAGATCGCTGCGCTGACCGATGCCTATGCGCTGATCAAGTGCCTCGCCAGGCAGCCGGCGCGGCCCAACGTGCAGCTGATCGTCAATCGTGTGGTCAGCCCAGGACTGGGGAAGGCGACGTTCGATCGACTCGCGGACGTTTCTCGCCGATTTGCGGGCTGTGAGATCCACTACGTCGGCGAGGTGCCAGAGGATGCGTCGGTGACGCACCGGCGCCTCGGGCAACCACCTTTGTTGGCGAACCAGCCTCGATGCCCGACCTCCCAGGCGATCCTCTCGGTGCTGCGCAACGTCGAGTGGCAGGTGGGCAGCCGCGCCCACCTGTCGACGGGGCAGGGAGTGGCGCACCGCATGCTGGCGCAGATCCGCCGCTGGTGAACTCGGCACGTTCGCGCCTGCTGCTGGGGTTCTGGGCGCTGCTCGTGATGGGGCTGGCGGTTCGCGCCCTGGGTCGCGGCCTCGTCGGCGATCGCTGGGGGCGGGAACTGAGCCTCCGGCCGACGGTCATCGACCTCAATTCCGCCTCGGTCGCCGAACTGTCGACCTTGCCCGGCATCGGCGCCGTGCGGGCCGAGGCGATCGTGCTGGACCGGATCCGACGCGGTGCGTTCCGCACGGTCGAAGACCTCGATCGTGTGGACGGTTTGGGAGCGGGCACGCTCGATGACCTGCGCCGCTTCGTCGAGTGCCGCCGCAGCGGCCGCGATGCGGTCCGCTGACGGCCTCGAAGGCCCAGTGTGCGCCGATGCGGCTGGGTTTGCTTTCGGGTAGCCTTTGCCGCACCCCATGCACGGTCGAGCCGCCACGCTGCGTGATTGTGTGCGACGAGCGCTCGCGGAGGATCTCGGGTCCACGGCGGTCGATGCTGCGGCGGACGTGACGACGCGCCTCGCCGTGATGGCGGACGTTCCTGGGCGTGCGCGGCTGATCGCCAAGTCGTCGGGGGTGCTTGCCGGCTCCGACTGTGCGGTGCAGGCGTTCCGCGAACTGGCGCCCGATTGCCAGGTCGAGTCCCTGTGCCGCGATGGCGACGCGTTCGCGCCCGGGGATCTGATCCTGCACGTCGCTGGCAGCATGCGGGCGCTGCTGGTCGCCGAACGCACCGCGCTGAACTTCGTGCAGCGGCTGTCGGGCATCGCCACGCTGACGCGTGCTTTCGTCGCGGCGATCGCCGGGACCAAGGCACGGATCCTCGACACCAGGAAGACCACGCCGGGGCTGCGGTTGCTCGAGAAGGCGGCCGTGGTCGCGGGTGGCGGCTGCAACCACCGCATCGGGCTGTACGATCAGGTGCTGCTGAAGGAGAACCACTTCGCCTTCGCGCAGCCGTCGAGCTACGAGCAGACGGTGCGGCGTTGCGTCGATGGCCAGTCGGCACCGGTGATCGCCGAGGCCAGGGACGTCGCCGAGGCGCTCGCCGCCGTGCGGGGCGGAGCCGCCGTCGTGCTGCTGGACAACTTCGCTCCGGGCGACGCGCTGCGGGCAGCGGTTGCCGCCGTTCGCAGCGCGGCCGCTGCGCAAGGCCGCGCCGTGGAGATCGAGGCGTCCGGCGGCATCGACCTGCGCACGGTGCGGGCGTTCGCCGAATGCGGCGTCGACCGGATCTCGGTGGGGGTGATCACCCACTCGGCGCCGGCGGTCGATCTGTCGCTGCTCGTCGAGGGCGTGACGTGACGGATCATCGCCTCACGTTCCCGCCGCGGCCCAGCGTGCTCACGCAGCTGCGGCTCCGGGTGCGCGCGCTGGCGATCCAGATGGGGGCGCCGGCCGAAGTCGGTGACAAGCTCGCGTTGGTCGTCGACGAATTGGTGAACAACGCCGTCGAGCACGGCGCCGCCTACCGGCGACGCGGTCTCGACCTCGCCATCGAACTGCACGTCGTGGGCGACCGCACCCGGATCGAGTTCTTCGATCAGGAGATGCCGGTGGAATGGGTGCGGGAGCTGGCGCGGGCGTTGGCGGCTTCGTCGACGGGCATGCCTTCGCTGGACAGCGAGCGCGGTCGCGGCCTGTTCTTGATGTCGGTCTACCTCGACGATTTGTGCGTCGAGGTGGCCGCGACAGGCGGCCTGCGCCTCGTCGGCACGGTGCAACGCCAGTGACCCGTTGGTGCGAGGCGGTGCTGGATTGGTGGCTGCGCTGCCCGGTCGGCGTGCGGAGCCTCGCACCGATCGCGGTGATGGCGTTCTTGTGGTGGTCGTCGTCGCGGCGCCCCGATGTGCAGGAGGCGAGTGCCTTCAGCGCCGTGCTGCACAATGGCGCCCACGTCGTGGCCTATGCCACCCTCGCCGGCAGCTTCCTGTTGGTCCTGGCGCGAATCGATCGACCGGCGTCCCGCCAGCGCACCATCGTGGTCAGTTTCCTGCTGGCCGTCGCCTACGGTTTCGTCGACGAACTGCACCAGTCGTTCGTGCCGGGCCGCGTCTGCTCGATCGCCGACGTGATGACGGATGCTGCGGGTTCGGTGCTCGCGCTGATGGTGCTGGGGACGCGGCTGGGCGCCGCCCCGGTCTCCTGGCGCAGTCTGGCGATCGCCGTGGTCGTGTGCCTGCTCTGCGTGGCATTCGCGACCTGGGGGCCGCTGTGACCTGCGCGCGAGACACTCGCACCGCCGCATGACAACGGGGTCTCGGGGCGGCCCCTGGCGCGGGAGCTGACTCGCATCGCCGCCACGCGCACTGCGCTCTGGTGGGTGCCATGATGCGATTCCCTCTGTTCTGCGTGGCGACCCTGCTCGGGGCCGCCGTCTCGGTGCCCGCCCAGATCTCCATCGAGGGAAGGATCGGTCGCCACGTCACCGCCAGCGTCGTCGTCGGCCAGCGCGACCACGACCAGGGCCGGAACACCCGCGGCTCGCGCCGCCACGTGGAGCCGGTCCGCCGGATCCCTGCGCCGCCGCGCGGCCACTGGGACACGGTGCAGGAGCAGTATCTGGTGCCAGGCTTCTGGAACGAAGTGCAGGTGCCGCCGACCTACGGCTGGAGCTTCGACTCCTGTGGCCACCGCCGCTGGGGTGTCGTGGATGCCGGTGGTTGCCGGCGCGAGTGGGTGCCGGCCCGTTGGGAGACCCGATGCCGCCGCGTCTGGGTTCCCTGCTGACATGACGGGGGCAGCCGCCCCTTCCCGCGAGCCGGGTCGCCCTGCAGGCGAGCCGGCTCGCGTCGTTTCCGGGCTGCACCAAGGCGCTGGCCCCCCGGCGAAGCGTGGCGCCGCGATGGGTGGCCTGCTAGACAGGCACGCATGACCGACCGCGGCGACCGGTTCGACCATCCGCTGATCGAGCGATACGCCAGCCGTGAGATGGCTCGGCTGTTCTCGCCGCGCGAGCGCCACACGGCCTGGCGCGACCTGTGGATCTGCCTCGCCGAAGCCGAGCACGAACTGGGCTTGCCCGTCACCCGGGAGCAGATCGACGAACTGCGGCGCCACCGCGACCAGTTCGACTGGGACCGGGTCGCACAGCTGGAGAAGGAGCTGCGCCACGACGTGATGGCGCACGTGCACCACTACGGCGAATTGGCGCCGAAGGCCCGACCGATCCTCCACCTGGGTGCGACCAGCTGTTTCGTCACCGACAACGGCGATCTGCTGCTCTACCGGCGGGCGCTGCGCATGCTCGAGCAGCGCCTCGGTGCGGTCCTGTCGGCGCTCGCCACGTTCGCGGCGACATGGAAGGACCAGCCGTGCCTCGGCTACACACACTTCCAGGTCGCCCAGCCGGTGACCGTCGGCAAGCGCGCGTGCCTCTGGGCGCAGGACTTCGCGCTCGACCTCGACGAGGCGCAGCGCGTCGCCGACTGGCTGCCGTTCCGCGGCGTCAAGGGCACGACCGGCACGCAGGCGACCTTCCTGATGCTCGCCAATGGCGACCATGACAAGGTCGAGGAACTGGACCGGCGCGTCACCCGGGCGATGGGGTTCGGCAGGTCGATCCCGGTCAGCGGCCAGACCTACACGCGCAAGATCGACTGGACGATCCACCAGCTGCTGTCCGCGATCGCGCAATCGGCCAGCAAGTTCGCGACCGACGTGCGGCTGTTGTCGCACGAAGGCGAACTCGAGGAGCCGAGTGAGTCGAAGCAGATCGGCAGTTCGGCGATGGCCTACAAGAAGAACCCGATGCGCTGTGAGCGTGTCTGTTCGCTGGCCCGCTACGTGATCGAGGTCGCGACCACCAGCGCGCACACGGCCGCGAACCAGTGGCTGGAGCGAACGCTCGACGACTCCGCAGTGCGCAGGATCGCGCTGCCGGAGGCGTTCCTGGCGATCGACGGCATCCTGATGCTGGTCGAGAACGTCGCCAAGGGGCTGGTCGTGTATCCGCGCGTGATCGAGAAGAAGCTGCGCGAACAGCTGCCGTTCCTGGCCACCGAGGAGATCCTGATGGCCGGTGTCGCGGCCGGCGGCGATCGCCAGGACCTGCACGAACGGGTGCGCGTGCACAGCCGCGCCGCCGCGCAGGCGGTGAAGGCCGAGGGCCGCGACAACCCGTTGATGGAGCTGATCGCGAAGGACCCCGCCTTCGCGGCGATCCACGGCGCGCTGCCGAGCCTGATGGACCCGAGACGCTTCGTCGGTCGGGCGGCAGAACAGGTGGTGACGTTCGTGCGCGACGAGATCACGCCGCGTCTGGCACGGCTGCCGCAGGGTCGCCTCGACAGCGACGTCCGCGTGTGAACGCCTACTCCATGCGGTAGGTCTGCAGCGTGCGCATGTAGTTGACGCGCTCGAATGCCTTCGGGTCCGGCGTGCGGCTGCTGTCCATGCTGCCGCGCATCTGTCGCAGCGACTCGTAGTCGTGCGCTTCGAGCCACTGCGACATCTCGTTGCACAGCGTCGCCACCTTGCCGACGCCGCCTCGCAGCAGCGCCGTGACGAGCTGCACCGCGTGCGCTCCACACATCACCGCCTTGATGGCATCGGTGGCGGTCTGCACGCCGCCCGACACCGCGAGATCGGTGCGCAGCTGACCCGACAGGAGCCCGAGCCAGCGCAGGCGCAGCAGCAGTTCGTTGCGGTGCGAGAGTTCCAGGTGGGTGCTCATCTCGAGGGCGTCGAGATCGACGTCGGGTTCGAAGAAGCGGTTGAACAACACGAGGCCCGCGGCGCCCGCATCCTGCAGCCGCAATGCGAAGTGCACGAGCGAGGTGTAGAACGGCGACAGCTTGACGGCGACGGGAATGCGCAGCGACTGCGTCACTTGCCGCACGATCGCGACCGCTCGATCTTCCAGTTCGGCGCTGCTCTCGCCGGGGTCCGTCGCGACGGCGTAGAGATTCAGCTCGAGTGCATCGGCGCCGGCTTCTTCGATGCGCCTGGCGTAGTCGATCCAGCCGCCTTCGGTGTAGCCGTTCAGCGAGGCGATCACCGGCACCTGCACGGTGGCCTTCACCAGCTGCAGATGCGCCAGGTACTCGTCGGGGCCGAAGACGCTGTCGTCGGCTGCCGGCAGGTACGACCGCGCTTCCCCGTGCGCCTCGGTGTGGCCGAACACCGATTGGTGGTGCGCCAGGGCCTCGAGATCGATCTGCTCTTCGAACAGGGAGCGCAGCACGATCGCGGCGATGCCGGCATCGGCGAGGCGCTGACAGCGCTCGACCGTGTCGGCGAGCGGCGAGGCGCCGGCCACGAAGGGATGCGGCAGCGACAGACCGAGGTACTTCGTCGACAGGTCCATGATCAGGTCTCCTTGGTGCCGTTCGGCGCTGCGGGGTCGGCCGGGATCGGTGCCGTCGCGGGGAACCGCAGTTGCGCGATGTGTTGGTAGACCGCCATGCGGCGTACGGCCGCGCGCTGCGCACCCGCCGCGTAGCGCCGGAAGCCGGCCGGGTCGATTTTCTCGACCATGCGGAAGCGGGCCTCGTTGCGCATGTAGTCGGCAACCGCCAGCGTGCCGCCCGGGGTGTCGACGACGAGTGGCGGTTCGCCGCGGTCGGCGTGGGCAGGGTCGTAGCGGAACAGCGGCCAGACGCCGCTCTGCACCGCACGCCGTTGCTGGTCGGCGCCGAACACCAGGTCGTAGCCGTGCGCGATGCAAGGGCTGTAGGCGATCACCAGCGACGGGCCCGGATACGCCTCGGCCTCGCGCAGCACGCGAACGGTGTGTGCGTCCTGGGCGCCGATCGCGACGCTGGCGACGTAGACGTGGCCATAGTTCATCGCCATCAGGCCGAGGTCCTTCTTGTCGATGGCCTTGCCGCGGCTGGCGAACTTCGCCGCGGCGCCGAGCGGCGTCGCCTTCGACGCCTGACCGCCGGTGTTGCTGTAGACCTCGGTGTCGAGCACGAGCACGTTGACGTCGTGCGACATCGACAGCACGTGGTCGAGGCCGCCGTAGCCGATGTCGAACGCCCAGCCGTCGCCGCCGACCAGCCACACGCTCTTCGGCACCAGGTAGTCGGCCAGTTCGGTCAATTCCTCGGCCTCGGGCACCTCGAGGGTGGCCAGCCGTCGCCGCAGCTCGTCGACGCGCTGCCGCTGCGCCGCGAGCCACGCCTCCGAACGCGGCTGCAGCTCCAGCAGATCGGCGACCAGCTCGTCGGCGTCGACCAACTCGTCGAGGCCGTGCAGCAGCTTGCGAGCGCGCGCGGCCAGCACGTCGACCGACAGCCGCATGCCGAGGCCGAACTCGGCGTTGTCCTCGAACAGCGAGTTCGCCCACGCCGGTCCGCGACCGGCCGCGTCCTGCGCGTAGGGCGTCGTCGGCAGGTTGCCGCCGTAGATCGACGAGCAGCCGGTCGCGTTGGCGATCAACAGCCGGTCGCCGAACAGCTGCGTCAGCAGCTTGAGGTACGGCGTCTCGCCGCAGCCGGCGCACGCACCCGAGAACTCGAACAGCGGCTGCAGCAGCTGGCTACCCTTGACGTCGAGCTTGGCGACCGCCGCACGGTCGATCTCCGGCAGCGCCAGGAACGCATCGAAGCGCTCGCGCTCGCGATCCCGCACCTCGCGCACCGGCGTCATCTCGATCGCCTTGTGGCGCGGGTTCGCCTTGTCCTTGGCCGGGCACACCTGCACGCAGAGGCCGCAGCCGGTGCAGTCGTCGGGAGCGACCTGGATCGTGTAGCGCTGGCCTGGGAAGTCCTTGCCGCGCCATTCCTGCGACGGCAGGGCGGCCGTCGCCAGCGCCGGCTGGTAGACCTTGGCGCGGATCGCCGCGTGCGGGCACAGCAGCGCGCACTTGTTGCACTGGATGCAGATCGTCTCGTCCCAGACCGGAATCGCCGAGGCGATGGCGCGCTTCTCCCAGCGCGCGGTGCCGGTGGGCCAGGTGCCGTCGGGCGGGAAGGCGCTGCAAGGCAGGAGTTCGCCTTTGCCGGCGAGCATTGCCGCGGTCACGCGCTGCACGAAGTCCGGCGCCGCGGCAGCGACCGTCGGCGGCCGCTGGTGGCCGGTGCGGCCGGCTGGCGGCACCGTGAGCGCGTGCAGTTCCGCCAGCGTGCGATCGACCGCGTCGAAGTTGCGGCGCACGATCTCGTCGCCCTTCTTGTCGTAGCTCTTCCTGATCGAGTCCTTGATGCGCTGCACGGCTTCGTCGCGCGGCAGCACGTCGGCGAGCGCGAAGAAGCACACCTGCATGATCGTATTGATGCGCCCACCGACACCGGCGGCGGTGGCGACGGCGTCGGCATCGATCGTGAACACGCGCAGTCCCAGTTCACGGATGCGCGCCTGCACCTCGGCCGGCAGTTCGACCCAGACCCGATCGGGCGGGAAGGGCGCGTTCAGCAGCAGCGTCGCGCGCGGCGCCGCGAGGTCGAGCACCTCGTAGCGGTCGAGAAAGCCGAACTGGTGGCAGGCGACGAAGTCCGCCTTGCGGATCAGGTAGGGCGCTTCGAAGTGGGTGCGGCCGAACCGCAGGTGCGAGATCGTCATCGCGCCCGACTTCTTGCTGTCGTAGACGAAGAAGCCCTGCGCGTGCTGGTCGGTCGCCTCGCCGAGGATCTTGATCGAGTTCTTGTTCGCGCCCACCGTGCCGTCGGCGCCGAGGCCGAAGAACACCGCCTCGGTGCGGCCGCCGCGCGGCAGTTCGAAGTCGGCATCGAATGGCAGCGAGCGATGCGTGACGTCGTCGGTGATGCCGACCGTGAACGAGTTGCGCGGTGAAGGTGCGGCCAGGTTGGTGAACACCGCCATCACCATCGCCGGCGTGAACTCCTTGCCCGAGAGCCCGTAGCGCCCGCCGACCACCTGTGGCGTCGTGCGCCAGGTTGCCGTTCCGGCCTGCTCGGCGAAGCGCATCGCCGCGAGCACGTCGAGGCACAGGGGTTCGGCGGGCGCGCCCGGCTCCTTGGTGCGATCGAGCACCGCGATCGACCGCACGGTCGGCGGCAGGGCGCCGGCGAACCAGTCGTTCGCGAACGGCCGGTAGAGCCGCACCTGGAGCATGCCGACCCGGTCGCCGCGCGCGACCATGTGGTCGACGGTGCTGCGCACGGTCTCGGCCGCCGAGCCCATGACGACGACCACCCGTTCTGCTTCGGCGTGACCGTGGTAGGCGAACGGCTCGTAGTGGCGCCCCGTGCGTGCCGCGAACGCCGCCATCGCGTCCCGCACTGCCTGCGGGCAGGCGTCGTGGAACGGGTTGCTGGCCTCCCGCGCCTGGAAGAACACGTCGGGATTCTGCGCGCTGCCGCGCAGCACCGGGCGATCCGGCGTCAGCGCGCGTCGACGATGGGCCTGGATCGCGTGCCGATCGACCAGCGCGCGCAGGTCGTCGTCGCCGAGCAGCGTGATCTTGTCGACCTCGTGCGACGTGCGAAAGCCGTCGAAGAAGTGCACGAAGGGCACGCGGCTGGTCAGGGTTGCCATGTGGGCGATGCAGGCCAGGTCCTGCGCCTCCTGCACGGTGGCCGAGCACAACATGGCGAAGCCGGTCTGGCGGCAGGCCATCACGTCGCTGTGGTCGCCGAAGATCGACAGCGCGTGGGTCGCGACCGTGCGCGCGGCGACGTGCATGACGAACGGCTGCAGCTCGCCGGCGATCTTGTACATGTTCGGGATCATCAGCAGCAGGCCCTGCGACGCGGTGAAGGTCACCGCCAGCGAACCGGCCTGCAGTGCGCCGTGCACGGTGCCGGCCGCGCCGCCTTCGCTCTGCATCTCGACGATGGTGGGCACGGTGCCGAACACGTTCGTCGCCCCCTTCGCCGACCACTCGTCGGCCAGTTCTCCCATCGCCGACGACGGGGTGATCGGGTAGATGGCGGCGACCTCGGACAGGCGGTAGGCGACCCGGGCGGCGGCTTCGTTGCCGTCGATGGTCGCGGTGGGCGACGGTGACATGCGGTTCCTCGAGCTGTGCGCCGTGCGACGCGATGGATGCGCCCATGGTCCCCCCGGTCTGGGTCGGTTTCGTGTGGGTCGTGGGGCGTAGGCCATATTGGCGCGGCCCGGGCCGACGGAGAGAATCCGGCGCATGCTCGAGGCTGTGCACATCCCGTTGTCGACGCAGCCGGTGATGCCGTGGGCCAACGGTGGCGGCACCACGCGCCAGATCGCGATCGACCCGCCGACTGGTTCCCTGGCCACTGGGTTCCGCTGGCGTGTCAGCACCGCGCAGGTCGCCCGCGACGGCCCGTTCTCGCGGTTGCCGGGGGTCAACCGATCGATGTGGCTGCTGCGCGGCGCGGGCATGCGGCTCGACGTCGGCGGCCGCGAGGTGCGGTTGGATCGGCCGCTGCAGCGCTTCGACTTCGCCGGCGAAGTGCACGTCGTCGCGCATCTGATCGACGGTCCGGTCGCCGACCTCAACGTCATGGTCGCCCGCGATCAGGTGCGCGCCGACGCCGCCTTGCGCGCATTCGCACAGGGCGCAGCGATCGACGTCCAGGCCGGGGCGCCCGCCTTGCTGTGGCTGTTGGATGGCCGCCTGGCGACGCCTGGTGGCGCGGTCGCGAGTGGCGGCGACGCGTTCCGCCTCGATGGCTCAGAGCCGCTGGTCCTGCGTGCCGAAGCGGCCGGGCGACTTCTGGTCGTGCGATTCTCCGGGATCGGTGCACGACCGTGAGCTCCGATCATGTCAACATGGCGCGTCAATACACTGTCATGCCAAGATGGCGGTGCCAGGGTCTCGAACGCGGCCGCACCCGCAATCCCAAACCAACGGTGGCAAAGGGGTAACCACCATCTGGCCGCCGGGCACGTGTTCTGCTCTCGGCGCCGATACTCACCGCATCACCCAGCCGAGGAGAACCCACATGGACGCCCAGAAGCTCACCCAGAAGTCGCAAGAAGCAGTGCAGGCCGCACAGTCGAAGGCGATCCGCCTCGGCCACCAACAAGTCGACAGCCTGCACCTGTTGTTCGCGCTCGCCGAGCCGAGCGATGGGCTGGTCGGTCGGCTGCTGCAGCGTCTGGAGGTCGCGACCGACGACTTCACGGCCGCGGTCGAGGCCGAACTGCAGAAGCTGCCGCGCGTGTCGGGGCCAGGCTTCTCGGCGGACAAGATCTACCTGACCCAGGAACTCGCGCAGGTGATGACCAGCGCCGAGAAGCAGGCGGCGAAGATGCGCGACGAGTACGTCTCGGTCGAGCACCTGTTCCTGGCGATCCTGCAGGCGGCGAAGGGCCCCGTGCGCGAACTGTTCCGCAAGTTCTCGATCGACGAGAGCCGGTTCCTGAACGCGCTGAAGGAGGTGCGCGGCAACCAGCGCGTGCAGAGCAACAACCCCGAGTCGACCTACGAGGCGCTGGAGCGCTACGGCCGCGACCTCGTGCAGATGGCCAGGGACGGCAAACTCGACCCGGTGATCGGTCGCGACGAGGAGATCCGTCGCGTGATCCGCATCCTGTCGCGCAAGACCAAGAACAACCCGGTGCTGATCGGCGAGCCCGGCGTCGGCAAGACCGCGATCGCCGAGGGCCTCGCCCAGCGCATCGTGCGCGGCGACGTGCCCGAAGGGCTCAAGGACAAGTCGGTGTTCGCGCTCGACATGGGCAGCCTGGTCGCCGGCGCGAAGTACCGCGGTGAGTTCGAGGAGCGGCTGAAGGCCGTGCTGGCCGAGATCAAGAACAGCGAGGGCCGCATCCTCTTGTTCATCGACGAGCTGCACACGATCGTCGGCGCCGGCAAGGCGGAAGGTGCGATGGACGCCGGCAACATGCTGAAGCCGATGCTGGCGCGCGGCGAACTGCACTGCATCGGCGCGACCACGCTCGACGAGTACCGCAAGTACATCGAGAAGGACGCCGCACTGGAGCGCCGCTTCCAGCCGGTGCAGGTCGACCAGCCGAGCGTCGAGGACACGGTGTCGATCCTGCGCGGTCTCAAGGAGCGCTTCGAGGTGCACCACGGCGTCAAGATCCAGGACCAGGCGTTGGTCAACGCCGCGACCCTGTCGCACCGCTACATCACCGACCGTTTCCTGCCCGACAAGGCGATCGACCTGGTCGACGAGGCATGTGCGATGATCCGCACCGAGATCGACTCGCTGCCGACCGAACTCGACACCGTCAGCCGCCGGCTGATGCAGCTCGAGATCGAGGAGGCCGCGCTCGGCAAGGAGAAGGACGCCGCCAGCAAGGCGCGCCTGCAGGAGCTGAAGAAGGACATCGCCGACCTGCGCGGCAAGGCCGACACCATGCGCGCCCAGTACGAGGCCGAGAAGCAGGCGATCGGCAAGGTGCGCGGCCTGCGCGAGCGGCTCGAGACCCTGCGCCACGAGCAGCAGGAGGCCGAGCGTCGCTACGACATGAACAAGGCCGCCGAGCTGAAGTACGGCACCATCCCCGAGGCCGAGAAGCAACTCGCCGCCGAGGAGGCCCACATCCGCGACGACAAGGGCGGTGATCGCCTGCTGCGCGAAGAGGTCACCGGCGACGAGATCGCGCAGATCGTCGCGCGCTGGACCGGCATCCCGGTCACGCGCCTGATCGAGGGCGAGCGCGAGAAGCTGCTGAAGCTCGACCAGATCCTGCACGAGCGTGTCGTCGGCCAGGACGAAGCCGTGCAGGTCGTCGCCGACGCGGTGATCCGCGCGCGTTCCGGCATCAAGGACCCGCGACGGCCGATCGGCAGCTTCCTGTTCCTCGGTCCGACCGGCGTCGGCAAGACCGAGCTGGCGAAGACTCTCGCCGAGTCCCTGTTCGACAGCGAGGACAACCTCGTGCGCATCGACATGTCCGAGTACATGGAGAAGCACGCCGTGTCGCGCCTGATCGGCGCGCCGCCCGGCTACGTCGGCTACGACGAGGGCGGCCAGCTGACCGAGGCCGTGCGCCGGAAGCCGTACTCGGTGGTGCTGTTCGACGAGATCGAGAAGGCGCACCCGGACGTGTTCCACGTGCTGCTGCAGATCCTCGACGACGGTCGCGCGACCGATAGCCAGGGCCGCACGGTCGACTTCAAGAACACCGTGTTGATCATGACCAGCAACATCGGCGCGCCGATCCTGCTCGATGGCATCACCAAGGACGGCATGATCCAGGACGCGGCGCGCGACCAGGTGATGGCCGAGTTGCGCCGCCACTTCCGCCCCGAGCTGCTGAACCGCATCGACGACATCGTGCTGTTCAAGCCGCTGCAGATCGCCGAGATCCGCCGCATCGTCGACCTGCTGCTGGTCTCGCTGCGCCAGCGCCTCGCCGATCGCCGCATCACGATCGAGGTGTCCGACGACGCGAAGACGTTCCTCGGTAACCAGGGCTACGACCCGGTCTACGGCGCACGGCCATTGAAGCGGTTCCTGCAGCGCGAGCTGGAGACCAAGATCGGCCGCAAGCTGATCGCCGGCGAGATCGCGGACGGCAGCGCCGTGCACATCGACATGCAGGACGGCGCGCTGCGCATCGAGGCGGTGGCCGGCGAACCGGCGGCGAGCTGACGCTGCAGCGGGCTCGGCGACTGGCTGTGGTTGCCATCACGCCTGACAGCTCGCGAGGGCGCCGGACCGTGGGCCGCCGACTGGTGGCGTCGCCGCCGTCAGTCGACGCGGATGGCGACGCCGTTCGACCACGACATGCCGCCGGGCACGTTCTCGAGGCAGACGTGCTGCACGTGCACCAGCGAGGGCCCGGCCGAGGCCGGCCACGTGAAGCCGAACTGCATCTGCGCCGGCCCCGTCGGCCCCGACACCATCACGAAGGAGCCGTCGATGCTCGTGTAGAGCGTGCACCCGAGGGTGCCGAACACCGGATCGAGCAGCAACGGCAACGGCACGCCGAGATACTGCAGCGAGTCGCCGCCGAAGACGATCAGCCCGACCGAGTTGGCGGCGTGGTTCGTCGACGTCGTGGCCAGGTAGCCGCCGATGTGCGGCGTTCCGGTCACCGACAGGACGACCGGTCCATACTCGCCGTCGCAGCCCTGGCCGTACGGCGCGATGTAGGCCCCGAGCGGCTCGATGCCCCGGAAGTCGACGGGGCCGCCCCCGCCGCCGCTGGTCATCGGCCCGAGCAGGGTCGTTGCGCCGGTCGCCACGTCGACGACGTAGAGCGAGTCGACGCCGGCGCTGTCGCCGCCGCCGACCAGCAGTCGGCCATCCGGATGCGAGCACAGCGACTGCAGGTATGGGGGCACGACGCCGCCGGGGAACGGGTCGGTCGCCGCGCCGGTCGTCGGGTTCACGACCAGCAGCCCATCGAACACATCCCAGGCGTAGAGCACGCCCTGGTGCGTGGCGAGGCCCTGGATCCCGGTGAACCCGCAGGCGCCGATCGTCGTGACCAGGCCGTTCGAGGTGTTGATCCGCACCAGCAGATCGGAGCTCGCGCCGTCGCGCACGCCGTACAGGTCGCCGCCGGGCCCCTGCGACAGCCCGCGGATGTCGTAGCACCCGGAGAAGAACGTGCCCGCGCCGGTGTTCGGATCGACCGTCACCAGCGCGAACGAGGTGCTGGAGAGGCGCTGCACCGACCAGTAGGTGCCGCTGGCCGAGCGGGCGAGGCAGTTGAGCCCCGCCAGGCCCGACCCGACCGGCACGGTCGCACCGCTGTGCGAGTCGATGCGCACAACCTGGCCGCCCCAGGCGACGCCGAGCAGGTCCTGGGCCGACACGGGCGCCGCGGCGCAGAGCACGGCGACGAAGAGATCACGGATTGCTGTCATGGGTCTGCTGGGCCTTTCGGCCCATCCTCGGTGGAGCGCGCGTCGGCGCTCCCCGGAACAGCGGCAGCGGGCAGCAAACAACACGCGCGGCCGGCGCACCGGCGGCGAAGACGCGGACGCCGTGGGCCGGGTCGTGGCAGAGCGAGAATGTCCGGGTGGTGACGCCGTCCGTGCAGGTCTGGCGCCACATCATGGCGCCCAGCCAGTGGATCTCCTGGGCACCGCTGACGTTGCCGCAGGTCCACGGGCCGTTGCCCTCGTCCGGGATCGCCGGGACCAACTGGCCTTCCCGCACGACCTCGATCCAGTTGCCGGGCGTGCCGTAGCGTCCCGCAGCGCGGTGGCAACGAAGCCGATCGTGCCGTTGTTGGATCGGATGCTGGCGGTGGTGAAGCTGCCGAATCGCGCCGCGGCGCTGCCCGAGAAGCCGGTGAGGTCGTTCTCCTGCACGGCCTTGACGTAGCCGGCAGGGCCGCCGAACCAGATGACCTCGTCGTTCGACGCGGTGATGCCTGGGCCGACGACGGACCACCCGAAGGCCATTTCCCGGTCGTTGTTCCAATTGGTCGTGCTGCACGAGTTGGCGCCAGTCAACAGGACGGACGAACGGCAAGCAGCCGGCGCCAAGGGCGGCGGTTGGGCTGTGGCGCTGCGGCAGCACGGGTCACCATCGCACGCACGACCCGTCATGTGCGCATGCGACGCAACTGGTCCGCGCAGCCGTCGCGCCGACCGATGTCCGTCCGACCGCTTGCGATCGTGGGTTCCGATCCACGAACATGGCAGCCTCCGGGCCGCCACCATGTCCACCTGCTTCTCGCATCCAGCCGTGCCGCTCGCGATCGCGTGTTGGTTGCCGTCGCTGCGCACGCCGTCGCTGTTGCTCACTGCCTCGCTGCTGTCGGCGGCGCCGGACCTCGATGCGTTGGGCTACTTCGCGGGCGTGCCCTACGAGGCATGGTGTGGCCACCGCGGCTGCTCACACTCGCTCGCGTTCGCAGCGCTGCTCGCGCTGCTGCCGACCGGGTGGCTCGCGCGCCGGAACGGCGTGCGGTCTCTGCACGTGTTCGCGTTCTTGTTCGCGGCGTCGGCGTCGCATGGACTGGTCGACATGGCGACGAACGGCGGCCTCGGCATCGCGGTCTTGTGGCCGTTCGACGCCACGCGCCATTTCTGGCCGGTGCAGCCGCTCGAGGTGCCGCCGCTGGGCATCCGGGTGTTCTTCTCGTCCTTTGGCATGCGCGTGCTCGCCAGCGAGGCGCTGTGGTTGTGGCTGCCGGCCCTGGTCGTCGGCACGATCGGGCTCAGGGTGCGCCGCCCGCCGAAGGCATCGGTGCCGGTGGCACCAGCGACCGGGTGACGCCCACGCTGTGAGGGGGCCGCGCTACCCGCGAGGTCGGTGCCACCACCGGAGCGGTACCTGCGCGTCGCCGCGGTGGGGCCAGGGGAAGTGCTGGCGCCGGCCCCGGCCGCGGCGTTTCCGTCACCGGCGCAAGTCAGATCACGCGCAAGGCGAGGCCGCGCGATGCCACGCGACGCACTTCGGCATCGCGCTCCGTGCACAACAGGTCGCGCACGGCCAGTTCGCTGCGCGGCCCCGGCACGCCCAGCAGTACGTCGACCGCGGCCGCGCGCACCGTCGCCTCGGGCGACGACAGCCACCGCATCGCGTCGTCGGCGACGCCGGGATCGTGGGCGCTCGCCAGCGACCGCAGCAGAACACACACGCGGTCCGGCGTCGTCGCCCGGCAGAGTTCGTCGCGCAGTCGATCACAGCATTGCCGGTGCAGGTCTGGCTGCGCGACGGCGAGCGCGCCCGCCGCTCGGGCGAACGCGAGCACCGCTGCGCGAGCCGTGGGCGACTCCGCGTGCGTGTGCAACCAGAGCATGGCCAGCGTCGCCGTCATCGGCTGCGTCACGCCACCGAGCGCACGCAGCGCGGACTCCCGCAGCGAGGCCGGTGTCGAGTCGGCAGCAACGATCGCACCGAGCGACGCCTGGCATGCCGGGTCACCCATGCACTGCATGGCCTGCAGCAGGCGCACACGGGCGCGTGCCGGCCGCGTCGGCAAGAGGATCGAGCTTGCGAACGCTCGCGCCAGGTCGGGCTTCTCACGCAACAGATCTCGCAGTGCGACGACCTGCTCCGCTCCGTCGTCGCCGGCATCGAGCGCCCGCACGAGCGCGGCGAGCCGGTCGTCGGCGGTCGCCACCGCAGCTGCGCCCGCGGGATCGGCTACCGCCACGTCGTCGCGCACCGAGATCCCCTGCACACACTGCTCGCCGGCGATCGGCAACGGGGTGTGCTCGGGCCGCTGCGCGGGTTCGCCACGGCCCATCGGCGGCGGCATCGGGTCCGCCGTCTGGACGAATGCGGTCGCGACCGCGCACGCCGTCGTGACGGCGATCGCCGCACCGAGCAACCGGCGCGCGTTCACGGTTCGAGCACCATGCCGCCGAAGCCGGGGTTGGATGTCGCACTGGCGACACGCACCGCCGCCTTCGTCTGTTGCGGGCCGGTGAAACCGAGCTGGGCGGCCGAGAACTGCAGCAGGGCCGAGTCGTTGCCACCCGCGTCGCCGCGTTCCGAGTTGACCCAGAGATTGCCGTCGCGGTCGAACACGAGGCCACCCGGCTTGCGCACGGTGCGCCCCGCGGCCGTGTCGTCGACGTCGGCTTCGAGCGACGCGACCGGCAGCACGTCGCGCGTCGCCGCCGCCGCCGGCAGCGCGACTGCGGCTGCCGCGAACTTCGCGACGTTCAAGCCGTCGTTGCTCGACACCCACAGCGAACCGCTGGCGTCGAAGCGCAGGCCCTCGACCAGCGCGAACGCCGTCGAGCGCAGGCGCAATTGCGGCACCTGCAAGCCGCCCGCCGCCAGCTGCGCCGCCGTGAAGACGACGATGGAGTTGTTGGCGACCGTGCCGCTCGCGTTCGTCATCCAGAGATTGCCGGCTGCGTCGAAGGTGATGTCGGCCGGCAGTTCGAGCCCGGCGGCCTGCACGGTCCGGTTCGGCGTCGTCGGCCCCGACTCGTCCAGGTTCTCGGGCGTGTACATCTCGAGCTTGCCCGCGACCGCGACCCACAGGTTGCTGTCGCGGTCGAAGGCGAGACCGATGGCGTTCGCCAGGCTCGTGCCGTCCGTGTCGATGACCACCTGCGGTGCGGGTTGGCCCGAAGCCTGGATCTGCGCACGGCCGTACAGCAGGATGCGCGCGTTCTGGTTGTCGGTGACGTAGAGGTTGCCCGTCGCGTCGAACGTCGCCGCATTGGGCCGGCTGCCGTTCGGCAGCCGGATGACGATGTCGGGCGCATCGCTGCGGTCGGTGAGCAGCGACGCGCGGTTCCAGGCGCGCACTTCACCGGCGTTGAAGTTCGGCAGCCACAGCCGCGCGAACGCCGGTACTGGGGCAGGGGTCGGGATCGGCACGGGCGCCGGCGGGATGATCGCGCCGGGGGCGGCGCCACCGCCACTGCTGCACGCCGCGACCAGGAGCGCGATGGACCACGAGAGGAGGGGAATCCGGCGAGGCCGGCGCGAGCGTGAGGAGAATGCCATGGGGACAGAACAGCGACCCTCGCGTGCGTGTTGCAGTTTCCGCAGCGAGCCAGGTCGCGGCAGGCTGCCCGGGCCAACCCCACGCGGCGGCGGGCGGGGGAATCCTCCGCTGGCGATGTCCGGTCTCGCCAGGAACGTTGCTGACCGACGGGACTCGGCGTTCCGCTGAGACGGACCCCGATGCGGCACGCCGCGGAACGGCCAGGCGGTCATCGATCGACCGAGCGCACGGTCTCCGGGTGCTTCTTCAGTGCCCGCCACAGATCCGCGTCGGTGCGCTTGTGCACCGAGGCCGTGCGCAGCGCGGCCGCCTCACACACCAGAACCTGCGTCACGTGCTTGCCCTGCTCCGGGCGGCCGAGCACGCGCTGCGGCGGCATCGGCACCGCGACCGGCTCGCGTGACAGCGCCAGGAACGAGTACGGCAGCGACCGCGAATCGATGCCGAGCGCGCGCGTCGTCAGCACCCAGTCGCTGTCGGTGAACGCTTCGTTCGGTGGCGCGGCGAAGAAGTGGCACCAGTCGTCCGGCGTCGCGAGTGCGGGGCACTTCGTTGCATGGGGGCAGGGTGCGACGACGTGGAACGTGCCGAGCATCGTGTCGCGCAGCACCGACACCCGACGCGCGATGTCGCGGCTGCCGGGTTCGACCAGCACCACCCGCCGACTGCGGTCGATCAGCGCCTGCAGGTGATGTTCGCCGTCGCGGTCGAGTTCGCCCAGCACGTGGCTGATCAGCAGCACGTCGGGGCGCACGTCGTCCAGGTTGCCGACTGCCTTCGCCGGCGTGCCTTTGCACTGCGCTCGCACCAACTTCGCCGCGAACGTCGCCGCCGTGCGCGAACGATCGTGGCACAGGACCTCGCGGGCGCCGAAGTGGCGCACGAAGCACCGCGCCGCGATGCCCGAGCCGCAGCCGAAGTCGACCACGACCTCGTCGTCGGCGCGCAGGAGGCCCCGGTCGCGGCACTCGGCGAGCGCGGCGTCCCACTTCCAGCCGATGCGGGCGCCGAGTACCCTGTCGTAGGCGGCGACATCGGCTTCGTTGCGCCAGTAGTCGGCCAGCGCGTTGGCGCCGCGATGCTCGTCGAGGAACAGATCGCGCAGGCGGGTGATGCGGGCGATCAGGTCGCGGGATGGTGGCATTGCCACAGCATGCCCGATGGCACGCGCGCGGTCGCCAGCGGACTCAGCGCGGCGGCAGCAGGTGCTCGGCGTGCAAACGAGCCAGCAGCCGCTCTGCGACCAGCTGATGACCGCGCGGCGTCAGGTGGATGGCGTCGACGAACAGCGCCTCGTCGCGATGCGCGAGGAACACCGGCAGCAGGTCGAGCAACGGCAGTCCGCGGGCGGCGCAGAGCGCCGCGAGCCGCGCTTGCGGTTTTTCGGTGTAGGCCCGGTCGCGCAATCGGGACTCGTCGCGCAGTTGGGGTTCGAACGGCACGGCCAGCACCAACAGCGGCACCGAGCGGCTCTGCAGCAGTTGGTGCATGGCACCGATCTCGCTGTCGACCAGCGCCCAGCTGTCGTCGCGCCACGCGGCGGCGAAGGCGGGGTCGTGTTGCCAGGGGAAGGGCCCGCCATGCCCGTGCTCGAGCGCGAACAGCCGCTGGCGCACCTCCAGTGCCAGGTAGCTCCACCTGCACCATCGCGTCCACGGATCGTCGCCCTCGGGCAACAACGCCCGGCGGGCCTCGGCCGTGATCAGCCAGTGGCCGTCGCCGGCGAGCTGATGCAGGAAGCGGTGGTTGTCGTTGAGACAGAATTGCAGCACGACGAGGTCGGGCGCGACCGGCTCGCACAAGCACTCGAGGTGGCACCGTTCCTGATGGGTCGTGTAGCCGGGCACGGCCGCGTTGACGACGTCGATGTGCGGCTTCGTGGTCGCCGCGAATGCCTGCTGCAGCAGCGCGGCATAGCCGTCGTCGGGCCACGTCACCGAGTCGCCGATCAGCAACAGGCGACGCTCGTCGTCGGGTTTCACCACGGCCAGCTCGGCATGCCGGACACCGAGCGAATTGACGCCGGAGCGACCCGGCCGCAGCACGTAGCCGCGCGCGGGATCGGGCACGAGCCAGTCGCCGGTGCCGAGGTTGCGCGGTGTCGGCTGCGATTCGAACAGCGATGCGAGGCCGCCGCCGATGCCGTGCTCGCGCCAGATGCGCACCGCGAGTTCGCCGACGACGAACAGCACGCCGAACACCAGTGCATTCGCCAGCGCGACCTGCAGCCAGAAGCGGGCGCCGCGGCGGCGGCGTGGCGGCGTGCGGTGCGGTCGTCCTGCCATGCGCAGCCAGCCTACTCGCTGCGTGCGCCCGCTGCCGCAAAGCGACCGAACCTGCGGCAAAGCGCCGGCAGCAGCAGGAAGTTCAGCAACGTCGACGACACGAGGCCACCGAGGATCACCAGCGCCATCGGTCCCTCGATCTCGCGGCCGGCCTCGGCGCGGCCGAGCGCGATCGGCAGCAGGCCGAGCCCCGTGACCAGCGCGGTCATCACGATCGGCCGCGCGCGTTCGGCGGCGCCGCGTGCGCAGGTGGCGTCGTTCCACGGCTGGCCTTCGACGGCGACCAGGTGCTGGAAGTGGCTCAGCAGCATGATCGAGTTGCGCGCGGTGATGCCGAACAGCGTCACGAAGCCGACCGTGGCGCCCATCGACAGCGGCGTGCCGGTGGCCCACAAGAGCCAGACGCCGCCGACGAACGCGAACGGCAGGTTGACCAGCAGGATCAGCAGGTTCGGCAGGTTGTGCGCGACTGCGCCGAGGATCAGCAGCGCGACCAGCGCGCACAGGCCGGTGTGCAGCAGCAGTTCGCCGCGGGCGTTTCTGGCTTCGGCGGCGGCGCCCTCGAACACCAGGTAGCTCGGCGGCGGCAGCACCACGTCCTCGGCGACGCGTTGCTCGGCGTCGTGCACGACGCTGGCGACATCGCGGCCGCGCGCGTTGCAGGTCACGGTCTGCCGGCGGCGGCCACCTTCGTGCAGGATCACCGAACGGTTCGCGCGCGGGTCGACGAACGCGAGGTCGCCGAGGCGGGCGATGGTGCCACTCTGCGAACGCAGCGTCAGGTCGCCGATCTGCTCGGGCGTGCGGCGCAGCTCGGGATCGAGCACGACGACCACGTTCTTCGTGCGCACGCCGACGAACACCTGGCCGACATGGCGACCCTGCAGGGCCACCTCGACGTCGTCGAGCACCTCGCCGGCCGTGAAGCCGAGCGCGGTCAGGCGCTCGCGGCGCAGGTGCACCTCGTAGCCCGGCATGCCGGGTTCGGCGCCGATGCGCACGTCGACGGCGCCGGGCACCCTGCCGAGCACGCGTGCGGTCTGCTGCGCTGCGTGATCGAGCGCGTCGAGGTCGTCGCCGTAGATCGTCACCACGATGTCGGTCGCCTCGCCGCTCAGCGACTCGCTGATGCGGTCGCCGAGGAACGTCAGCACTTCGCTCTGCACGGCCGGAATGCCGTCGAGCACGGCACGGATGCCGTTCTCGACATCGTCCATCTGCGCGCCGGGGATCGGCTGCAGCTCGACGTGGAACTCGCTGCGGTTGGGACCCCAGGTGTCTTCGCCCAGCTCGGAACGGCCGATCTGCTGCTCGACGGTGGCGATGCGCGGGTCCTGCAGCAGTTCCCGTGACACGAGGGTGCCGAGGCGCCGCATCTCGTCGAGCGACGTGCCGGGCGCGGCGATCAGCTGCAGCACGAAGTGACCTTCGCGGAACTGCGGCAGGAACTCGACCGTGAGCTTCGTCCATGACCAGACGCTGCTGCCCAGCAGCGCGATCATCAGCAGCACCAGCGGGCCGAGGCGGCGCGTCGCGAGCTGCAGCAGGCGCGCCTGCAGCGCGGTCGTGCACGCGACCGGCGGCTTGGGGGCGCGCCGCGCGAAGAACAACAGGCACAGCGCCGGCGTCACCAGCAGCGCGACGGCCAGCGAGCACAGCACCGCGACCAGATAGGCGACGCCCAGTGGCTCGAACAGCCGGCCGGTGAGGCCGGGCAGCAGCAACACCGGCACGAACGCCAACGCGACGATGAACGTCGCGTGCACGACGGCGCTGCGCACCTCGAGCGAGGCGAGCACCACCGTGCGCCACGGCTTCTGCTGCGTGCCGCGCGCCAGCGCGAGCCGGCGCACGACGTTCTCGACGTCGATGATCGCGTCGTCGACCACCTCGCCGATCGCCATCGCCAGGCCGCCGAGTGCCATCGTGTCGATGCCGTAGCCGAGCACGTCGAGCACCATGACGGCGCCGAGCAGCGACAGCGGGATCGCCAGCAGCGAGATCAG
>JBGARS010000060.1:0-32676 GCA_044230075.1 Planctomycetota bacterium
TCGAACAGCACACGTTCGAGCACCAGCGGCACGAACGCGACGGCAGCGACCAGGGAATGCCAGCTTTCGGCGGCCACGTTCACCGATGCAACGTAGCCGGTAGCGGCCACGAAGAACGTCGTGGCGACAACGCGGCGCTGTGGCCGCCACAGCAGGAGCAGCGCCACGGGCAACAGCGCCACGGACATCGGATTCGACCAGACGAGCAGGGCCACGAGCACGGTCTCGCCGACGCAGCGAACGCCGCTGCGAGACTCCAGCGGTGGCCGCAGCAGGACCAGCCCCAGCCAGAACAACGCGTGCCACTGCGCGAAACTCAGGCACGTCGACAGCGCGAAGTTGCCCAGCGGCAGCCAGGCCAGGGCCACCGCCGCTATTGCGCGTGCCCGCCACGGTGCGACAACCGACCAGCGTGGGCCCAGCAGCTCGCACGCCGTGCGCGCCGCGACCGCGACGGCCGCGAGCACGAACGCATGCGGGATCCAGCCCGCCGGCAAGGTGCAGAGAACCGACGCGAGAATGCTGGTGAGCAGTGAGCGGTAGCCCATGTACGGCTCCACCCAGTCCGCAGGCGAGAAGTACTGGAAGCTGCGGGCGAACAGTTCTGCGTCGTCGTAGAGCAGCTGTGCGCGCCAGAGCCCCGGCCACGCCTGGGCGAGCACTCCCAACAGGACGACGCCGATGGTGGCGACAGCGCCCAGTTTCGTTGCGTGCCCCTCGCGCGCCGCGACCAAACTAGTGGTCGACCGGGTGGCCGAGGATCGCGAACAGCTCGTCGCGCTTCTGCACCATCAGTTCCTTCGTGTCGGCCTCGAGGCACATGCGCAGGAACGGCTCGGTGTTGCTCGGCCGCACGTTCACCCACCAGGTCGGATACGTCACCGTGATGCCGTCGAGGAAGTCGATCTTGGCGCCCTTGTACTTCGCCTCCACCTGCTGCATCAGCGCGTCCTTGTCGGCGACCTTGAAGTTGACCTCGCCGGTGCCGAAGTACTTGCGCAGCGGATCAGCGGCCTGCTTCAGCGTCTTCTTCTCCTGGCTCAACTGGTTCATCACCAGGATCGCCGCCAGCACGCCGCAGTCGGTGAAGTAGTTCTCGGCGAAGTAGAAGTGCCCCGACAGCTCGCCGCCGCCGATGCAGTCGGTGCGGCGCATCGTCTCCTTCATGAACGAGTGGCCGACGCGTTCGCGCACCGGGCGGCCGCCGAGCTTGACGATCTCCTCGGGCACGACCTTGCTGGAGCGCAGGTCGTAGATGATGCCTTTGCCCGGATGCCGCTGCAGCATGCCGCGCGCGAGGATCACCGTGATCAGGTCGGCGTGTACGGTGCGGCCTTCCTCGTCGACGAACGCGCAGCGATCCGCGTCGCCATCGAACGCCAGGCCGAGCGGTGCCTTGTGCTTCTTCACCAGCGCGCGCAGGTCGTCGAGGTTCGACTCCTTCAGCGGGTTGGCCTCGTGGTTCGGAAAGGTGCCATCGAGCTTCTCGTACAGCGACACCACCTTCAGGCCGGGGATCGCGGCGAAGATCGCGGGCGACTCGTTGGCGCCCATGCCATTGGCGTAGTCGACGCAGATCGTCACCGGCTGGATGCCCTTGGCGAAGCCGGCGATGTGCTTCACCCAGTCCTGCATCAGGTCGACCTGGTCGCGTTTGCCCTTCTTCGCGGCGGGCTTCAGGTCCGGTCCCTGCACCAGCTTCTCGATGTCCTTGATGCCGGTGTCGCCCGACAGGGGGCGCGCCTCGGCCCGGCACAGCTTGAAGCCGATGTACTGCTTCGGATTGTGCGACGCGGTCACGGCCATGCCGCCGTCGCACGGCAGCTTGCCGATCGCGTAGTAGACCATCGGCGTCGAGGCGAGGCCGATGTCGATCACGTCGCAGCCCTGCGACAGCATGCCGTCGATGACCGCGTCCTGGATCTCGGGCGCCATCGTGCGCATGTCGCGGCCGACGACGAGGCGCTTGCTGCCCAGGTGGTGCACCATCGCCGCCCCGATCTTGAAGGCGATCTTCTTGTCGATCTGGTCGGGGTAGGTGCCGCGGATGTCGTAGGCCTTGAAGATGCTCACGGTCAGGTTCCTTTCACGAGGTGGAAGAGGTCGGCAACGCCACCGGCACGAAGGCACGACAGGCGTCGAGGCAGCGTTGCACCATGGCGTCGTCGACGTCGCGGTGCAGCACGAAGCGGATGCGGCCGGGTCCGGCCGCGGCGGCCAGCACGCCGTGCTGCTGCAGGTGCGCGAGCAGCGCCGCCGGTGTTCCGGTGCGCAGGTCGGCCATGACGATGTTGGTCTCCACCACCACCGGGTCGACGGCGAGGTACGGCAACTCGGCGAGCCCGTGCGCCAGGCGTTGCGCCCGTTCGTGGTCGTGCACGAGCAATGCCGGGCCATCCCGCAGCGCCAGCAAGCCCGCGGCCGCGATCACGCCTGCCTGCCGCATGCCGCCGCCGAACGCCTTGCGCACCCGCCGCGCCTGCCCAAGGAAGACCTCGCTGCCGGCGAGCATCGAACCGACCGGCGCGCCGAGCCCCTTGCTGAGACACAGGGAGACCGTGTCCGCCGAGGCCACCAGGTCGGCGGCGCGGCACCCGAGCGCCACTGCGGCGTTCATCAGCCGCGCGCCGTCGACGTGGACCAGCAGCCCTTGCTTGTGCGCCGCGGCCGCCAATGCCGCCATCGTCGCCGCGCTCGCAACGCGACCGCCGGCCATGTTGTGTGTGTTCTCGAGCACCAGCACGCGGGAACGCGGATGGTGCGGGTCGTCCGTGCGCACCGCGGCGGTGACCTGGGCCGGCGTCGGAAAGCCGCTGGCGGCTGCCAGCAGCCGCACCTGCGTGCCCGACAGCCGCGCGATGCTGCCGCCTTCGAAGAAGTAGACGTGCGAACGCTCCTCGCAGATCAGTTCGTCGCCGGGCCGGCAGTGCACGTGGATCGCGACCTGGTTCGCCATCGTGCCCGAGGGCAGGTACAGCGCCGCGGGCTTGCCGAGCAGGGCCGCCGCTTCCTGTTCCAGCTGGCGCACGGTCGGGTCTTCACCGCGCACGTCGTCGCCGACCACCGCCGTGGCCATGGCCCGCCGCATCGCGTCGGTCGGCACGGTGCTGGTGTCACTGCGGAGATCGGCGATCGGGACGGACATCGCGGCGGCTGAGGATGCCCTGGCAGGACCCGATTGCAAGCTACGCGCCGCCGGCGCCGCAGATCGTCGTTGCAGCACCTCCACGCAGCGGCGAAGGTGCCCGCTTGTCGCCACTCGACCGGCAACTGCGGCTGCTGCGTGCCTACGCACTGGTGACGTACCCGTTCGCGTGCGTGCCGTTCCTGTTCCTGTTCTTCCGCCGCCATGGCATGGGCGAAGGCGACTACGGCGAGATCGTCGGCGCCTACTACCTGGCCATGTTCCTGGCCGAGGTGCCGACGGGCGTGCTCGCCGACCGCCTCGGCAGGAAGGTGATGCTGGTGCTCGGCCCGCTGCTGCTGGCGGCCGGCTTCGGCGTGCTGGTGCTGGCGCCCGGCTATGGCTCGTTCGTGGCCGGCGAGGTCTTGCTCGGCCTGGGCCATGCGGTGCTGTCGGGACCGCCGACGGTGCTGCTCTACGAGACGCTGCAGGAACATGGCCAGGGGCACCGCTACCTGGCCGAAGAGAGCCGCATGGCCGCGCTGCGCATGCTCGGCACCGGCAGCGCGTTCCTGCTCGGCGGCGTGCTGTCGCGCTGGGGCAACGATGCCGGCGACGCCTACGGCAGCGCCATCGTGCTGACCAGCTGTCTGTGCGTGGTCGCGGCGGCGATCGGACTCGGCATCCGGGACCAGCCGGCCAGGAAGGCACTGGGCCGCGCCGACTTCCTGCGCCATGTGCGCACCGACCTCGCCCGCCCGGCGGTCGCGTGGTTGCTGGTCTACTGGATCGTGCTGTTCACGTTGCTGCGCTACCCGTTCCACAACTACCAGCCGTATCTGGCGGCTGCCGGACAGAAGGAGCCACTGCTGCTCGACCCGCTGTTCGTTGGCGTGCTGTTCGCGGCGATGAACCTCGCTGCGGCCCCGCTGAGCTCCGCCGTGCCGCGCCTGGTCGCCAGGTTCGGCCGCCGCGTGTTGTTCTGGGGCATGCCGCTGTTGCTGTGCGCGTCCCTGCTGGTCATGGGCTTCGAACGCCATGCCAGCGGCGCCAGCGATGCACCGTCGCGGCTGGTGTGGCTCGGGCTGGCGATGTTCTTCGTCCAGCAGGTGCCGTTCGGCATGCACCAGGCGCTGCTCTACGAGTTCGTCAACCACCGCATCAGCGCCCCGGTCCGGACCACGGTGCTGTCGGCTCTGTCGCTCGGCACGCGCTGCTGCTATGCCGCCTGCAACGTGCTGCTGTTCCACGCCCAGGAACAGAACGGCATGCCGGCGACGCTGGCCCTGGTCGGCGGCATCGGCATCGTCGCGACCTGCGCCGTCATGTGGCTGCGACCTCGCGGCCTGCTGCGCGGCACCGAAGCGGCCGTCTGAATCCGCGCCCGCGTCAGCGACCCATGTCGATGAACACGCCGCCGTTCTCCAGCGCCAGCCGCTGCAGGAACTCCTTCTGGAACTCGCCGATCGCGATCGCATGGATCACGATGCGGTAGATCTCGTTGTGCTTGCGCACTTCCTTCAGGATCTCGTTGGTGTCGACGATCTTGCCGACCGACGGTCGACCGTCGCTGAGGAAGTAGACCGTGTCGAGCGGACGCTTGATCGCCGACTTGTCGAACCCGGTCACCGCCGCCTTCGATGGTCTGTCCGGGTCCTCGCCAAACGCGTACAGCAGCGCCTTCAGCGTGTTGGTCTTGCCGGCTTCGAGGTTCGCCGAGCCCCCGAGCCCGGCCTGCGCGAGGTCCTGCGACTCGGAACCGCCGAGCGGCTTCAGACCGCGTACGAACGCCTTCGCCGCCTCGCGATTCACGACGTTGGCCGGCACCAGCCGCTTCTTCCACACGTTGAGGTCGGTCGCGAACGCGACGATGTCGAAGTTCGTCTCCGCTGTCAGTCCATCGAGCGTGTTCAGCAGTTCGGTCTGCACGATCGTGAACCGCTTGCGATCGCGATAGCCCTGGAACTTCTCGACCTCGACCACGAGGTCGTCCATGGAGCCTGAGACGTCGATGATGAACAGTACGTTCGTCGACGTGGTCGGGATGCCGACGAACGTGTTGGTCTCCTCCTTCTTGCCGTAGAACGCGTCGTACTTCTTGCGGCTCTCGGCCTTCTTCGCCAGTTCCTCGTCGGTCGGGATGCGGTAGCCCTCGATCGACATCAGCGTGGTCCACTGCTCCTGCCACCGTTCGGGGTCGACGCCGAAGTCGAGGCCTGTGATGCGGAACAGGGCCTCCGCACACTCGGCGCGCAGCCGGCCGGCCTTGCGCATCAGGTCGATCAACGGCTGCACGGCGGCCTGCGGGCGCAGCGCGGCCACGGCCGTGATCGCCGCGCTCTGCACCTGCCATTCGCTGTCGGCGAGCAGGGGGATCACCGCGTCGGCGTATTCCCTGAGCTTCAGTGCGCCGATGGCGTCGGTCGCCGCCATGCGCACCAGGGGATCGCCATCACCGACCAGGTTGCCGAGCAGGCCGGCGGTGCCGCCGACACCGATGTTCTGCAGCGCGCGCGCTGCCTCGAACTTCACCACCGGCGACGCCTTCGGATTCTGCGCCACCTCCTCGATCGTCGGCACGGCGTTCTTCAGCTGCGCCCGGCCGAGCACCTTGATCAGGATCGCGACCTGGTCGGAGTCGCGCATCTTCGGCAGCTCCTGGATCCAGGCCTCGTAGGTCTCCGGCAGACGGTAGGTCTCGAGCACTTCGAGCGCGGCTTGCTGCACGGCGGCATTGGGGTGCTTCAGGGCCTTCAGCAGCTCCTCGGCAGCGGGGCGGCACTCGCGGCCCTTCAGCATGTGCACCGCCTCGACCAGGACCGCCTCCTCCTTGGCCTTGCGGAAGAAGCGCACGAACTCCTTCACGTCGTCGAGCCGGGCCGCGAGGTCCGCCTGTGCCGGCAGTGCTGCGACCAGCAGGAGGGCCAACAGGGACGCAAGCGCAGCGGGCAGTTTCAACGGCATCGGGGTCTCGGGTCGGGGTCGGAACGCAGCGCAGAGGTTACTGGTTCGGGTGCTCGCTCGCATGCCGCCACCAGCCCAGTCGCCGGTCGCGCTCGACGTGACGACGCAGCAGTTCGAGATCGAGCTGGGCGTCGCGCACGAACCCCGCCGCGACGGCGCCGCCACCGTGGCGCGGCTTCAGCACGAACGCCAGGTGCCGTCGGTACTCGACTTCCACCACCCAGTGGCAGCGCAACGCATGAGCGCCGAGCTGCAGCGACTTCACCAGGTTCTCGAGCTGCACCAGCGCCTTGTGATCGGCAACCCCGAGCTCGACGAACGGCAGCGTCGGCGGCGACGCGTCTCCGGCCACGGCTTCGCGCACGTGCAGGCCCGGCAACTGCTCCAGCGCCCGCGAGAGCGGCCAGACCAGGTCCGGCACGCCGCGCTCCCGGGCCTGCTCCTGGTCGGCCAGGGTCTCGATGGCTTGGCGGTCGCCGAACCGCGCCCCGCACAGGCCGCACTCGTGGACCGGCGCACCGTCCGTGGTGCGCACGCGCATGTCGCGGTTGCCACAGTCGGGACAGGTGTGCACAGGGCACACCTTACCCGGGGTGATCAGCGTCGCGACTGCGATCCCTGCGGCGGCGGCGGCGGCGCCGGCGGTGGCTCGGCGCCGGTGCCGGTGCCGAGCTGGCGTTCGATCAGGCGGCGCAACCAGTCGTCTTCTTCGCGCGTGGTGTCGAGCCGGATCCCCGCATCCCCCTCGCCCTGCACGACCTGGCCGATCAACGACTTGGGCAGCATCACGCGGTTCTTGCGGAACTCGAGCACGATGTGGTCGTCGGCGATGCCGCTGAGGATGCCGCCGACCAGACGGTTGTTGTTGGTCAGGCGCACGAAGCCCGAGGTGACCTTCTGCAGGTCCTCGTAGTCGGCGGAGCCGAGCTCGGTCACACGCGCGATCGCGGCGGTCGGGATCGTCACTTCGCCGTTGTCGACGCGCAGCGTGATGCGCTGCGAGTCGGCGGCCTTGACGTTGCCGATGAAGAAGTTGCCGTTCACCAGCTGCGCGAACGCGCGGCTGCCGGGCGCCAGGCCGGCGGCCTCACGCGCGCGGCCGCCATTGTCGTCGGGTTCGCCGATCATCAAGTCGTCGCTGACGCGCACCAGGCGCTCGGGCTGCCGCGGCTTGCCGTGGGGCCCGGGTTTGGTCTCCGCCGCGACCGGCGTGACCGGCCAGCCGGGCAGTGCAGGCGTGGGCGCGGTGACCACCGCCAGCGGCGGCGTCGGGTCGTCCGGCTGCGTCGGCTCGACGGCGACCGGGTCGATCACGGGTGGTGCGGGGACCGTCGGCTCGACGGTCGGCGGCACCGGCTGCACGGGCGGCGGTTCGACGACCACGACGGCGGGCGGCTTGGGCGGCACGGCCGGCGGCGGCTCGACGACCACCACGGCAGGCGGCTTCGGCGGCACCACCGGCACCGGCGTCGGCTGGGTCGCCTGGCCGGCCGGCACCGGCACTTCGACCGCCACGTTCGGCCGCGTCACTTCGGCCTGCTGCACCCGTTCCGGCTGCAGGCGCAGGCCCAGCCACTCCGGTCGCAGCACCACCACGGCGCCCGCCGCCAGCACCGTCAGGGTCGCGGCCAGCGACAGCAGGACACGGAAGCCGCGGCCGCTGCGTCGCCGCGCGCCGACGACGTCGTTGCCTTCGTCCTCGTGCACGTAGAGGTCGTGGCCCTCCGCTTCGGCAGCCGCGCCGACAGAGGCCAGCTCGTGCTCCGGCTCCGCCTCGACCGGCTCGCCGTAGACCGGGTCGACTTCGTCCTCGTATCCCTCCGCCGCCTCGGCGCGCGAGACCTCACCGACCTCGGCGAGTTCGTCCATGTTGGTGGCCGGCAGCGGCTCCCAACCCGGCTCGTGCGCTTCCTGGTCGTCCTGCATCGCGGCGGCGTGGAACTCGACGCCGAGATCTTCCGCTTCGGCTTCGTCGCCGACGTTCGGCGCGCCGGTCTCGGCAGCCTCGTCCTGCCAGAGGCCTTCGCCGTCATCGAGCACGAACGGGCCCGATTGCTCGAACTCGCTGATGCCATCCGTGGCGCTGCCAGCGCCTTCACCGATGACCTCCAGTTCCTGCTCGCTGTCGAGTGCGAAGTCCTCGTCCCCTTGCAGCAGCGAATCGAGTTCCTTCGCGAACGAAGCCTTCGCCGCCGTCATCTCCTCGACCGGCTCCGACGCGCCACTGGCAGCTTCGGCGTCGAGATCGAGCATGTTGCCGTCCCAGCCGGCGTCACTCGTTTCGGCGAACTGGGCCCGGCCCTCGAACGTCGTCGACGGCTCGATGCCGAGTTCGGGCTCGGCGAACAGCACGTCTTCGGCATCTGGATCGACCGGCCCCGATGGAGGTTTCTTGCCGCCCGCAGAGGGCTCGAACAGCAGGTCGAGGTCATCGTTCTTCGGCGCGATGTCCTCGATCACGAAGTCGTCGTCGAGGAAGTCGTCGTTGTCGTCGCGTTGGCTCTCGCCGTTCATGCTGCACTCCGTTCCGCTCGGGGACACCCCGTTATCGGCACGCGGGTCCCGCGGACTGATGCCGGCGCGCGCGCGACAGTCGCCGATGGTATCGGCCCCGGCGGGGCCGGCCCCCGATTCAGGCCCCTTCCGCCCCCAGTTCCCGACTCAAGTCGGAGGACCGCAACAACCGCCGCACACCGCCTCGCAGCACGGTCAGACCGAGCGCATCGACGTGCTCCAGCAGGGGGATCAGGTACTTGCGGCTGGTGTCCAGACGGTCGCGCAGCGACGGAATGTCGAGCACCTCGTCGTGCGCGAGGCAGTTGTCGCGCACTTCCCGCAGCACCGTGTGCACCACCGCCGCGCCGTAGAAGTGCTCGCCGACCCCGTCGATGCGCCCTTCGTCCTGGGCCCGTCCCAGCAGCGACAGCAGCGCATCTCCCTGCACGCCGACGACCGCCGCCAACTCGTCGGCGACCGGCGGGCGGAAGCCGCGCTGTTCGCACTCGGCGACCAGGCGATCGAGCTGCAGTTGCTGTTGGACAGGCAGTGGCTGCAGGCGATCGAGGAACAGGATCTGGCCCTGGCTGCCTGCGCGCACACGGCCGGCGGCCACGAGACGGTCCACGACGTGGTCGACCAGCCCCTGCGGCAGGGTCTTGCTGGTACGCAGGGCGGCACGCTTCACCGATGCGGCCGCCGGTCGATTGCGCAACATGCGATCGACCGAGGTCATGAGTTCCTGTTCGCCGGCCTCGACGAAGCGCCGCAGGAACGCCCGCATCGCCTTCCGGTGCAGCTCGACGGCGGGCATCGCCCCGAGCACCTCCAGCACGCGGGTCTCGGTCGCCTCGATCGCCTGCGCGAGGTCGTCGACGGTGCGGCCCTCGGCAGCGGCCTGCTCGAGCTCGTGTTCGATGCGCGCCTCCGGCCGATCGCCCGCGGCGAGGATGCCGACGAGTTCGCGACCCAGATCCTTGCGCCGATAGCGCCCCGACGACGAGAGCCGCAGCACCTTGCCGCCGCCGACGGTCACGGTCGGGTTCTGCATGCGCAACAGGAAGCGATCGCCATGGGCGCAGCAGACCGGATCGTCGAGTTCGAGCCGGGCGACAATGGTCTCGCCCGGCCCGACGGTCTCGCGGTCCAGCAGCAGCAGCTGGCCGCGCACCTCGACGGTCCCGGTGTGGAAGCGGATCGGCTCGCGGTGCGACAGCACGGGCGCGCGCAGCGTCGTCGACAGATCGACGTCGACGGCGTCGCCCACCGCAAACACCCCGGGTGCCCCGCAGACCATGCCGCGGTGCACCCCGGTCTCCTTGGCGTCCGGCACCGACAGCGCCGTGCTGTGCCCCGCGACCGCCTCTTCGACCTTGCCGCCATAGGCATGGATGCCGCGGACCTTGACCCGTTCGCCGATCGGCAGGATCTCGATCTCGTCACCCTGCCGCACGCTGCCGCTCTGGGGGATGCCGGTCACGACGGTGCCGATGCCGGGCAACGAGAAGACGCGCTGGATCGGCATGCGGAACGGCCCGCCGCTCTGGCGCGGTTCGACCGACAAGGCCAGGGTCTCGAGCTTCTGCCGCAGCTCCGGGATGCCCTCGCCGGTGACCGAGCTGACGCGCACGATCTCGGCGCCGTCGAGCACCGTTCCCCGCACCAGCTTCTGGACCTCCTCCGCCGCCATGTCCGCGAGCGCCGGGTCGACCATGTCGATCTTGGTCAGCACGCACAGGCCACCGCGCACGCCGAGCAGGTCCAGGATGTCGAGGTGTTCGATCGTCTGCGGCATCACGCCGTCGTCGGCGGCCACCACCAGCATCGCCAGGTCGAGCCCGGTGCTGCCGGCGACCATGTTGCGCACGAACCGCTCGTGGCCCGGCACGTCGACGAGGCCGAGCAGCCGGCCGTCGGCCAGCCGCAGGCGGGCGAAGCCGAGGTCGATCGTCAGCCCGCGCTCCTTCTCCTCCTTCAGACGGTCCGGATCGATGCCGGTCAACGCCCGGACCAGACTGCTCTTGCCGTGGTCGATGTGACCGGCAGTGCCGACGACGACGGGGTGGATCGTGCGGGCCATCGTGGTTCAGCAGGGACGCGTCAAGACCACCGCCGCGGCGAACCGCACGGGTCACTTCCCCATGTAGAGGATGCGCTGACAGGACCCGCACTTGACGACCGACGACTTGCCGAGCAGCCGCGCCGTGTCGTTCATGGTGATCTTGTTGTAGCAGCCCTGGCAGTAGCCGTTGTCGACCGGGCACACGGCGATGAGGTCGCGGGTCTTGAACAGGCCGTCGTAGTCGTGCAGCAGGTCCTCGGGAATGCCCTCGCTCATCAACTTGCGGCGGCCACGCACCTCGGCGATCGCGCCGGCGCGGGAACTGCGCAGCTGCTCGGCCTCGGCGAGGAACTCGTCCAGCACCTTCTGCTCGGCGGCGACCGCCGTCTCACCGGCAGCGACCTCGGGCCGCAGCGTCTCCAGCTGCTCCAGCAGCTTCAGGCACTCTTCCTGCATCACGTCCCGGTCTTTGCGCACCGCTTCGATCTGGAACAGGGTCGCCTGGTATTCGGCGTTGTTGCGCACCTGGCCCAGCCGCTCGTTCTGCCGCTTGATCTCGTCGTCGCTGCCGCGGATCGCCTTCTCGAGCGCGCGGGTCTCCAGTTCGGCCTTCAGGAACCGGTTGTGGCTGTCGGTGGCCCCCCGCTGCAGCTCGTCGAGCCGCCGGCGCCGCCGCGCCTCCTCGGCCGGCAGCGAGTCGATGTCCTTGGTCAGGGAGGCGATCTCCTGGTCGACGCTCTGCAGCTCGAGCAGCTTCTTGACGAGTGGGTGCAACGGTGTGTCGGGTGGACTCTGCCGCGATCGGCCGGACGAGTCTAGCCGCATACCCACGTCGCTCAAGGCCAACGTGCACCGATTGGTGCCGGGCCCGGGGCCCATGGCGCCGGGCCGGCCACCACCACGGCGGACCGACTAGCCCGGATCGCCCACGGCGCTGTCGAAGAAGCCGCCGAGCCGCCGCGCGCGCACCGGGTGCTGCAGCTTGCGCACCGCCTTGGCCTCGATCTGCCGCACGCGCTCGCGCGTGACCCGGAAGATGCGACCGACCTCCTCCAGCGTGTAGGTGTAGCCGTCGCCGATGCCGTAGCGCAGCTTGATGATCTCGCGCTCGCGGAAGGTCAGCGTGCTGAGCACGTTCTCGATCCGCTCCTTCAACATCTCGCGGCTGGCCGAGTGCACCGGTGACTCGACCGATTCGTCCTCGATGAAGTCGCCGAAGTACGAGTCGTCGCTGTCGCCGATCGGACGATCCAGCGAGATCGGGTGCTTGCTGATCTTCATCACGCGCTTGGCCTCGTCGACCGAGACCTGTGCCGCCTCGGCAACCTCCTCGATCGAGGGTTCGCGGCCCTTGAGCTGCGTCAGCTTCTTCGACACGTTGCGCAGCTTCGACATCGTCTCGATCATGTGCACCGGGATGCGGATCGTGCGCGCCTGGTCGGCGATCGAACGCGTGATCGCCTGCCGGATCCACCACGTCGCATAGGTCGAGAACTTGTAGCCGCGGCGGTACTCGTACTTCTCGACCGCCTTCATCAGGCCGGTGTTGCCCTCCTGGATCAGGTCGAGGAACGACAGGCCGCGGTTGCGGTACTTCTTGGCGATCGACACGACCAGGCGCAGGTTGCCCGACGACAGCTTGCGCTTGGCGTCCTCGTAGTTGGCATAGGCCTGGCGCAGGAAGTCGAGCCGCTTCTGCAGCCGGTCGGTGGTCTCGAGGCCGTCGATCTGCATGTCCAGCAGGCGGCGCTTCGTCTCCAAAGCGTCCGGGTTCTGCAACTGCGCGCCGCGATAGCGCTGCAGGCGGTTGTTCAACCGGTGCATCTCCTGGATGCGGCTCTCGAGCAGGTCGATCATCGGCCGGACCTTCTTGCCCTGCAGGTTCAGCTCCTCGATCAGCGCGACCGCCTTGCGCCGCCGCGAGAAGATGCGCCGTTTGACGGTGACGGCCTGCACGGGGCCGAGCTCGCCGCTGACGAACCGGCCGAAGTCGTGCCGCGCCGCCGCATAGATCAGCCGCAGCGTCGAGATGTTGCCGGGCAGGCGGTCCGACAGGTCGGCCTTGCCGACCTCGGGGTCCTGCTGGTTGACCTTCAGCGTGCGGTCGAAGGCGAGTTCGCCCTTCAACACGTCCTCGAGGATCTCGATCGCGTTGCGCAGGCCGAAGCCCGACGACAGCACCTCCTTGCGGAACTGCTTGCGCGTCAGCTCGATCTTGCGCGCCAGCGAGATCTCCTCCTCGCGCGTCAGCAGCGGGATCTCGCCCATCTGCGTCAGGTACATGCGCACCGGGTCGTCGATCTTCTCGGTGATGTCGACGATCGGCGCCGCCAGTTCGGCCTCGGTCGGCTCGACGATGTCGAGATCCGGCGACAGCTCGGCCTCGTCACCACCATCGTCCTCGTCGCGGCGTCCCGCGGACTTCTTGCCCTTCTGCTTCTGGTCCTCCTCGACGACGTCCAGGCCCGCCTCCTCGATCATGGCGATCGCCGCCTCGATCTTGTCGGGCGACGACATGTCGTCGGGCAGGACGCCGTTGAGCTGGGCCAAGGTGATCGACCCGGACTTGCGGTGGGTCTTGATCAGGGCCTTGATCTTCTTGTCGAAGTCGGTCGGTGCAGACATGGGGTGTTCTCGGGTCGCGGGCCGCGGCTTTGGCGGGTCTCGTGGGGATGTGCGGTTCAGAATGGCGGAGGTGGACCGTCGGCGCTCGCGGCCGCTTCGTCGGCCGACGCATCGAGTTCCTCGAGTTGGTCGGCTGGTGGGACGGCCGGTGCGTCGAGTGGTGATTCGTCCGGCGAAGTGGACTCGTCGCCTTGGGCACCGGACGACAGCGGCGGCGTGCCGCCCGTCGGAGTCGCGGTCGCCGCGCCCGCGGCACGCGGCCGGTCGCGGCGCATCTGCTCGAGCAACCGGCGCTGCAGTTCGTCGGCACCGGCGTGGTCGCCGGCCGCCAAGGCCTGTTGCAACTGCTGCCGCAACGACCGGCGCTGCGGCTCACCACCGAGCCGGCGGCGACCTTCCAGCAGGCCGTTCAGCACCGCTTCCGGCTCGGCCAGCTTGCTGGCACGGTCCGCGGCGGTGCCCAGCAGGGTGCGCAGCGCCGGCTGCTCGGCGGCGCGGGCGAACAGGTACTTCAGCAGTTCGTCCTTGGTGGCACGACCGATCGCGACGCCGTCGGTCGCCATCGCGAACAGCTCTTCGGTGACGGGATGTTCGAGCGGCGCATCCTGGAGGTCGAGGTCGACGAGCATGGCCGGCTTCGCCAGCACGCAGGCGAGCAACTCGATCTCCGAACGCTCCAGCAGGGACAGCGGCTTCACTTGGGCCGCGGGAACCGCGGCCTGGTCGTCGTCCCCGGCTCGGCGCGTGCGCGCCTGCCGACGCAACAGACGTTCGAGGTTGGGGGCGGGCACGGCGAGGTGGCGCGCCATCTCCTGCAGATAGGCCGCCTGGCGCACCGGCGAATCGACGAGTCCGAGCACGGTGGCGCATTCGCGGGCCGCCGCGTCGACGTGCACGGCCTGCGACAGGTCCAGCCGTCGGCGCAACAGACGGAACCAGACCGCCAACGCATCCTCGGCGCCCTCGATGACGTCGGCGAACCGCACGCGGCGCTCGGCGACCTCCTCGAGGTCCTCGCCCGGTCGCGCGGTGACGATGTCGGCGGGGTCCTTCGCCGAACCGTCCTCGGCATCGGCCATCAACGCCATGCGCACCGGCACGCGGCTGTTGACGAGTTCGCGCAGCGCCCGTTCGGCCGCCTGCGCGCCGGCGCGATCGCCATCGAACATCAGCACGATGCCGTCGGTCGCGTAACGTTCGATCATGCGCGCATGGTCGGCGGTGAACGCGGTGCCGAGCGACGCCACGGCGCCGGTGAAGCCAGCCAGATGGCAGGCAATCACGTCGGTGTAACCCTCCATCACGACGATGCGGCGCTGCCCGGCCTGCTTGGCGCGATGCAGCCCGAACAGGACCCGGCGCTTGTTGAACAGCGGCGACTCCGGCGAGTTCAGGTACTTCGGCGGCGTGTAGTCGCTGCTGCTGGACGGCATCGGCATGCCGGGCACCAGCCGTCCGCCGAAGCCGACGATGCGCCCGCGCTCGTCGGCGATCGGGAACATCACGCGGCCGGCGAACAGCTCGCGGCCGTTCTTCACCAGGCCCGCCTGTTCGAGCACGTCGCGCGGCAGCTTGCGGTCGTGGGCGAACTTCGCCAGCACGCCGGCGCGCGGATGGAAGCCGAGCTGCCAGTCGTCGATCGCCGCGGTCAGGCCACGGCCCGCCAGGTAATCGCGCGCTTTGGCGGCGTCGGCAGCACCGAGCTCCTGCTGGAAGAACGCCGCCACGTCGGCCAGCGCCCGGTAGGGATCGGGGCCCTTGCGCGAGGGGCCGCCGCCGCCCTTCCAGACGCCTTCGAGCGAGATGCCGAGCCGCTCCGCCAGCACCTCCATCGCCTCTTTGAACGTCAGGCCATCGCGCTCCATCAGCCAGGTGAACGCGTCACCGGTCTTGCCGCAGCCGAAGCAATGGAAGTGCTGGCTCTCGCGGAACACCGTGAACGACGGCGAGTTCTCGGCATGGAACGGGCACAACGCGACCAGCGTCCGGCCGCGCGGCTTCAGCGGCAGGTAGCTCTCGATCAAGGCGACCAGATCGGTCGCTTCCTTGACGCGTAGCTTGGTGTCCTCGAAGCGGTCCATGCAGAAGTAGGGAAGGGCAGTCGTGCAGCAGACGGAAGGTCGACACGGCGCAGCGAAACTGCCGACCGCAGCGCATGCGCGCAGCGGGCTCGGTAACTACACAAGTAGCTCAAGGGAAAGGCCCTGAAGGATACTCCACCACGGCGATCCGGCCGTGGCTTGCACCCGTATCCGTGCGGAGGCGGTGGCATGGGGGCAACCGCCCACCAAAACCAGCCCACCGCCGGCTACGGCCCAGCCTGTCCCAGTCACCAGCCTGTCCCAGTCACCAGCCTGTCACCCGCACTGCTCACATGCCGCACTGCCCTGCCAGATGGAGCCCCACAGGGCCCAGCCGAAACCGGGGCTGTCGTTTTGGTCTTGCCCGGGGACGCTGCGAAATGTGAAACCGTGCCTTGTAGCACGCTGTCGGTGCGTGTCAAGCGGCGTGGGGACCGTGTTCACCGGCGCCGGCAGGCCTGCCACCAGGCGGCCAACACCGGCGGCGCCACCGTCTCGGCGCGTTGCTGCAGCACATCGTCCGCCAGGGATGGCACGCTGCCGCCGATGGCAGCGGCGGCAGCGGCCAGGGTCGTGCGCAGCGTCTTGCGCCGCTGGCGGAACAGGTGCCGCACGAACAGCAGGAACTCGCGGCGTGCGGCCGTGTCGCCCAGCGCCTCGCCCTCACGCCGCTGCAGACGCAGGATCGAACTCATGACCTTCGGTCGGGGGCGGAACACATCCGGCGGCACATCGCGCAGCAACGCCGCGACGAACGTCGACTGCACCACCACCGAGAGGCCGCCGTAGTCGGCGCTGCCGACCGCGGCGGCGATGCGCTGGGCCAGTTCCTTCTGCACCAACAGCGCCGCACCATCGATCTGCGGCGCCGCCGCCACCAACTCGGCCAGCAGCGGTCCCGAGACCGCGTACGGCAGGTTGGCGATCACGAGCCGCCGACCGCCGGCCGGCACCGGCGCCGCCAGCGCCGCCAGGATGGCCGGGTGCAGCGTGCGCGCCGGACCGCCCAGGGCATCCCCGGCATTCCACTCGATGTTCGCTGCCTCCGCGAGTTCTTCGCGGGCGATCGTCAGCAACCGGTTGTCGAGTTCGACGCCGACCACGCGGCCCGCGCGTGCCGCCAGTTCCCGCGTCAGGAAGCCGAGACCGACGCCGATCTCCACCACCGTGTCGAGTACCGTCGGCTGCAGGCAGTCGGCGATCCAGCGGTGCAGTGACGGATCGAGCAGGAAGTTCTGTCCCAGCGTGCTGCTCGGCCGGAAGCCGACGGCGGCCATGCGGTCGCGGTAGCGCCCGAACGGATCGCGCGCGCCGTCACTCACGGCCGCAGCTCTGCCTGCAGGACCCGCAGCACCGCGGGGTCCGCCCCGGCGGGCTTGCCGAGCAGAGGCCACACCGCCGCCAGCGCCGCGCGGTGCGCATCCCGGCGCACGAAGCGCCGCAGCTGCTCGAGGTCCTCGGCGCGCGGCCGCAGGTCTGTCGCCGCGAGCAACGCCGTCAGCAGTTCGCGCGGCGTCGCGTAGAGCCGCAGCCCCAGGCGCAGACGCCGATCGCCGGCGAGCACCGGCTCGACGGACTCCGACATCGGCGTCAGGAAGTCGGCGCCGACGACGTCGCGCGGCACGCGGTCGCTGACCGCGGCCACGGTCCATGCCAGCGGCACGACGCCACCGGGCCATTGCCAGACAGCCAGGGCCGGCGTGCGCAACACCCGATCGCGCCCGACCAGCAGCGACGCCATCGGGTCGAGTTGGGCCGCGGTCCAACCGAACGACACCGACTCGGTCCATTCCCCGACGTTGCCGATCAGGTCGTACGGCTGATCGCCACCGGCGCGACGGCCCGCTTCGAAGGTGCCGACGGGCACCGGTTCGCCGAGCCCCAACTCGCCGGTGTTGGCCCGCGTCGGGTCCTCCTTGCTGCCCCACGGATACTGGTGCCGACCGTCGCCGACCGCGGCCGCCCAGTCGTCGGTCTGCGGTAGCCGCGCGAAGCGCCAGCGTGCGAACGCACGCGCCTGGCGCAGATCGACCTGGCCGACCGGCAGCGCTGGATCCCCCGCGAACGCCACCGCAGCAGCGCCGACGCCGCGGCCCGCCTCGGTCGCCGCAAAGCCGGCCCAATCGCCGCGCGTGACCTCGAAGCGGTCGACGAACAGGGGAAGCAAACGTCCGTTCTCGCTGCGCTCGATCAAGACGAAGTCGCGCAGCGACCCGAACTGGCCGGCGCGCGGCGGCGTGCCCACGTTCGCGGGCGCCGCCTCTTGGGCACAGCCGGCCAACAGCAGACACGCGATCTGCAGGCCCGCGCGCCGCGGCGCACTCACGGAGCGAGCATCCGGGTCACGGATCGAGCAGCAGGATCTCGACGCGGCGGTTCTTCGCCCGCGCGGCGTCGTCCGTTCCCGACACGGCCGGTCGATACTCGCCGTAGCCGGCGACACCGACGCGCGCGGCCGGCAGCCCCGCGGTCGTGATCAGGTAGTCGGCGACCGCCATCGAGCGCTCGACCGACAGCCGCAGGTTCGTGCCCCACTGGCTGCGCGTGATCGGCACGTCGTCGGTGTGGCCCTCGACGCGCACGCGCCGGCCTTCGAGCGACGACGCGAGCTCGCTCAGGGTCTTCTTGCCCTGTTCGCTCAGCGTGTTCTGGCCCGATGAGAACAGCACGCCGCCGGCGACGCGGAACGCGTAGCCCTCGGGCGTCGAGACCAGCTCGACGCCTTCGTTGGCCGCCTTCGTGCCGGTGCCGTAGCGGGCGAGCAGGCCCTCGAGCTTCTTCTTCTGCTCGCTGATCCAGGCCGCGTCGGCGGCGCGCTTGCTGAGGTCCCCGACCTCGGCGCGCAGGCGCTCGTTGTCGGCAGCCAGCGCCTTCTGGCTCTCGGACATGCCGGCGATCTGGGCCTGCAGGGCCGAGTTCGCGCCGACCACCTGGCGGTGGGCTTCGGGTGAGACGCAGGCCGCCGCGGCCAGACAAAGGCCCAAAAGGAACAAGGTGTGCTTCATGGTGTGCCCCCTCGCAGAACAGGGTGCAGGGGCTGCCGACCGGTGGCAGTCCTTGCGGCGGGGAAGCTAGCCGCCGCGGCGCGCAATTACCACGTTCTGTCGTAGGCGACCGGATCGGCACGAACCGATAGGACCGCCAACCCACAGCGGGAGCGCGCTACTTCTTCTCGGCCGCGAACGCGGACGTGAACATGCTGTCCTGCGGGTTCGCTTCCTGCGAGATCGAGTAGCTGACCAGGAAACCCCAGACCAACACGAAGAAGGCGAGGATCGCCGCGGCGGTTACCCAACCGGGCTCCTTCACCTGCTCGCCGCCGCCGCCAGCCATCGCCGCGCTGCGCGGCGTGCGCGTCGACACGGACCGGCGCGTGGGCGTCGCTTCGACGACGTCGTCGTCGGCGATCAGCGTGTCCTCTTCGGAGATCTGCTCGGTGACCATGCCGGTGTCGTCCTCGAGCGAGTCGGCAAACGACAGCTTGGTGTCGCCTTCGGCCTTGGACGTCAGCGCAGTCACGTCTTCGCGGCGGAACTTCATCGAGTCGCCGTCGCGGAAGGCGCGGATCTCGCCCTCGGACACCAGCTTCTTCAGTTCTTCGCTGCGCATCTTCAGCTCGCGCAGGGCCTTCTCGAAGGAGAGGAAATCGTCGCTCTTGTCGGACACGTACCTACCTCGCAACGTCGTTGGAACGACTCAGGGGAGAGGAGAGGGGATGATGGAACGGGGCAAACTCAGCACGGGCCAGCGAGGGCCCGGCCCCTGACGGAGGGGCAGCCACGGAGGAGCTTACCTCGCGGCCGGCGTTTGTGTAGTGACTACCTGCACGGCCGGCCCAGGTCAGCGGTCGCGCTCGAGGCCGGTGCGCACGGACGTGTCCTTGCCACCGCGCTTCTCGAACAGGTTCTTGAGGTCCTTGTACTCGTATTCGCTGCGGTCGTTGTAGCCCTGCAGCTGCAGATCGAGGTCGATCTTGCGGGCGCCGACCAGGACCACGCGGCGCTGTTCGGTCGAGCCGCCGCGGGCCTCGTAGACCGCCAGCTGCCGGTTGACGGTGTCGACCAGGTAGAGCACCGAGGTGCCGACGCCGTAGCTGCCGGTGACCGCGACGAAGCCGTTGTTGCTGGCGGTCGAACCAGACTCCTCGCTGTAGACGACGGTCGGCTGGGTCAGGTTCGGCTCGGTGGTCCCGGGCGGCGCGGTCGCCGGCGGCGGATTGGCCGGGCCGCGGCCCTGGGCCTGCAGCTGGCCTGCGGCGTCGGCACGCGGGGTCAACAGTTGGCCACCGAGGAACGCGACGCCAAAGCCGGCGCCGAGCAGGAAGGGATGATGCCAGGACTTCATGGGGCAGGCTCGCAGGGGTCTTCGACAAACACTCTACCGCTCACCCGCCACCGGCGCGAAGGCCCCGTACCGCAGGAAGTGCAGCACCTGCACGCACACGTCCGGATCCATGGCCATGCGCGTGTGGCCCAGCGGCAGCGTCACGCTGTCGGCGGCACCCGGGAACGTCGCCTCGGCCACGCCGACGGTGCCGTCGTCGTCCCCCGGGATCGAGCTGTTGCCGGCGCCCAGCGTGCCCACCACGGTGCCCGACCGTTCCGGCAGCGGGATCGGTTGCTCGTACAGCGGGTCGCCCGGCGACAGCTGCAGCGCCGCGCCGGTGCCCATCACCAGCCGGAACAGGAACCAGTGCTTGCGCAGGTCGGCGAGGATCGCGCCGCGGTGCGGCGTGGCGAGGTAGACGCAACCGGCCACCGGCCGCGCGTCGGGACGGCGCAGGTACTGCTCGATCACCAGCCCGCCCATCGAGTGGCCGACGAAGTAGAGGTCGTCGACCGGCTCGGCGCAGATGCGTTCCACCTGGTCGTGCAGCTGCTGCGCGAACTGCTGGATCGTGCCGCGCGTGCTCGGGTAGCTCTCGTTGTGCACCTCGTAGCCGTGCGCGCGCAGCGTGCGCTCGAGCCGGCCGAGCGCCGCCGCCGTGCGCCACATGCCGTGCTGCAGCACGACGACGCGGCGGCGGCCGTCGGCCGGCGCGCGCAGGTCGTCGCGTTCGGGTGTTGCGCCCAAGTTGATCAGCACGTCGAACGGCCACGAGATGGGCACGCCGGCGAGGATGGCGACGCCGTGGCCGAGCGCGAGCACGAGCAGTGCGGTGCCGACCCAACGCAGCACGCGCCGCCGGCGCGAGGGTCGTTCAGCCGGCATCGGCGGTCCCGGAGTGCAGCCGCGGCGCCATGGGCAACGCGACCATTACTTCGGCCTCGTGGCGACCGAGCACGCGCCAGCGCGCGGCGAGTTCGTCGGCCGGCAACAGGCTCGCGGCGAGCGCGGCGTACAGCGACTCGTGCCGCGCTTCCGCTTCGCAGAGGTCGCGGTAGAACGCCGAGCTCTCGTCGTCCTTGCCCTGCAGCGCGTCCGCCAACAGCGCCATGCGTTCGCACGACCGCGCCTCGATGATCGCCGCGACCAGCAGTTCGTCGGCCAGCCGCAGCGGCATCGTGCGCGAGATCGCGGTCTTCAGCCGCTCGGCATAGCGCGCCGGCTGCAGCGGCTCGAAGGCGATGCCGCGCGCGGCCAGCAGCCGCAGCGTGCGTTCGAAGTGCACCAGCTCTTCGCGCGCCAGCGCGGAGAGCGCGCGCTGCACCTCGTTGCCACCCGGCACGCGGAACAGGAACGACAGCGCGCCGGCCGCGGCCTTCTTCTCCAGGTGGCCCTGGTCGATCAGCAGCGTCGGCACGTGGCCGACCATCGCCGGCGCCCACTGTGGCGGTGTCACGTACGGCAAGGGCAGCAGCGCGATCGCGGCGTCGACTTCGGCGGGCGGCATGCGCGCCAACCTACCGCGGACCCCGAGGAATACTGCACCTACTGCACCCGGAACTCATAGCGCGCGCTTGTCGCGAACTGCAGCGTGGCCGGATCGAGCACGACCCATTGCGCCGCGAACTCGACGCCGCCGGTGGCGACCATCGGCGACGGGAAGTCGAACGCCGCGTAGCCTCGGTCCATTCCGGCTGCGCCCGTGGCGCGCAGTTCTAGGATCACGGGTGGCACCAGCAGGCTGCACCCCGGCAGGCCGAGGAAGTCGAGTGCGATCGGCGCCGGCAGCACGGTGCTGGTCGGCGATGCCACCAGCACCGCGAACGCATTCGGCGGCGCGCTGCCGAGCACGAGGCGGCTGCCGTCGGTCGGGCTGCCATCGATGCGGCGGATGCCGATCGTCGGCACAGCGCCGCTGCTGGCGCAGCCAGCGCCGATGAAGCGCGTGCCCGCCGGCGATAGGCGGAAGGCACGGATGCGCGGCCAGTTCGGCAGCGGCATGGGGCTGCCCGGCTGGTCCATCAGCACGAACACCGGATACGGATTGCCAGGCTGCACGCCGAGGTCAGCGAAGTCGTGACCCCACTCGATGCACGCTTGCTCGTTGGCGACGTGTACGAGGTCCTGGCCATCGCGGGACGACAGCGAACGAACACGGCCACGCCAACTCGTGAGTTGACCGGGTACGTTCTGGTAGCTCTGTGCGATGCCGATGATGTCAGGCCGCCCATCCAGGTCGACATCGTGGCCAGCGAGGAAGAACCCCCCGAGCTGCATGACGGGCACCACCCATTGCCGGATCACCGCGCCCGTGGCGCCGGACCAGATCATCACAAGGCCACTCGGCGCACTGAGGTTGCCGCCGGCGAAGTCCATCACCCCATCGCCATCGACGTCCCCGGCCGCGCGCACGTCCTTGTTGATGCCGGCACCCGGGTAACTCCCGAAGTGGTTGCGCAGGATCGTCCCGGTCTTGCCCGAGACCAGGACGACCGCGCCGTAGCCGGCACCGCTGATCCCCTCCCAGGCGCCGAAGATGAAGTCGTCGCAGGCATCGCCGTCGAGGTCGCCGACGCCGGCCAACGAGTTCACCAAGTAGCCGAGCGCCAAAGCAGGGATGCTGTAGAGCAAGCCGCCGTAGTGGTCGAGCGCGTCGATGCGACCGTCCATCTGCGCGTAGACGACGTCGCGCAGGCCGTCACCGTCGAGGTCGACACTGCCGAGCAGGTCGCCGTTGTAACTGCCCCAGGTCGACGCGCCCGGCATCACCGCCAAGCGCGCCTGCTTGGCGAACGACCACACCTCGAGCGACAGCCCCTGGCGCAGCACTACGTCCGGGTAGCCGTCCTGATCCCAGTCGCCGGCGCCGCTGACGTGCCAGTCCACGCCACCGAACGACAGCTCCGTCAGCACTGCTCCGTTGATGCCCGACAGCACCCGCAAGCGCCGGATGAAGAAGCCTGGCTCCTCTACGCCACGCACCAGCAGATCCTCAGCGCCGTCGCCGTCGTAGTCGCCGAACCACCGCATGCATTCCGTGTGCTGGATCACGGCGTTGGTGTGCACCGTCCACAGCAGTTCCTGGCCACGTGCGAGTGCAGCCAGGCAGACCATCGCCACTGCGAGGCGGATCATTGCCGGATCCTCACCCAGACGGCCTCGGACGGAACCCCACCGTCGGTGATCGCCCACAGCATGTAGTAGCCGCGCGGCGCCTCCGTCTCGGTCGGCATCACGAACGCGCGGTGCCCGGGCTTCTCCGAGATCGCCGTGCTCTCCAGCTCGATGTACCGCGCCGACATGTCGGCGTGGTGCGTCAGCGAGGCCGGTGCCATCAGTACGACCTTCTGGATGTAGGCCATGCCCTCGACCTGAGTCTCGACGTGCAGGCCGGTGGAGTCGTACTCGCGATCATGAGAGGGTCCACCGAGGAGTAGCCAGCGCCGCACCTTCCCCCGGTGCAGCCAAGGCATGGGAAGGTACCGGCCGCCGCCATCTGCCGGAAGCCCCCGCTCGGACGAGCCGCAGGCAACGATGGCGCACACCGCCCTGAGATCTGCGCGCCGCCGCGCAGCGACTCGGCCCGATGCCCGCCGCTCCTCAGCGGTTGCGTGTGAACACCCAGCCGACGGCTGCCGCCGCGGCCACGGCATCGCGCACCCCCACTGCGTGGAACGAACCGTCGAAGCGCAGTCGCTGCCCGTCCCAGACGAACGCCAGCACCTGCGCGCCATCGCCGGCCGGCCGCGCCACCGCGACGACCACGCGATCGCCGCGCACTTCGCCGGCGAGCAGCCGGCCGTCGAGCCATTCGGCCTGCGCGCCGTCGGCGCCGAGCGCGCGCAAGGTCGCGCGCGCAGCTTCGGCACCGAGCCCGCCGCCTGCACCGGACCCTGCGGCAGCGGGTTCGGCCACACCGCCGGCAGCCACGCGAACACCAACGCCGCGGCACCGAGCGCCAGCAGCGCCGTCACCGCGAGCCCACGCAGATCACTGCCCATAGAACACCTCCGTCGTGCCGCTGCGGAAGCGGATCAGCGTGCCGCCGGCAACCGCGGCCGCGGCCGCTGCGGCCGTCGCATGCGGCAACGAACTCTCCGTGACGATCTCGCCGTTGACGACGCGCGTCGGCCGCGGCCCGCGCCGCACCGCGGTCCACGGCAGTTCGAACGGCCGGGCGGCGACCGACGGCGTCACCAGCGTCAGCACCCGGCGATCCCCGGCGTAGCTGCAGTGCACCAGCGGCGCCCGCGTGCTGCGCACACCCGGCCCAGCGCCACCGCCGTGCGTGCGACATTCGATGCGGTAGCTGCCGACCCGATCCGGCAGGAACACCGTGCGCCCGTCCGTGAACGCCCACGGCTGCCCGTCGAGCTGCACCTCGTCGAAGTCCTGGCCCATGACCACGCTGGGCGCGCACAACAGGCTCGGCTGCACGACCTGCACGGTCACGCTCGCCGGCTCCGGGTCCTTCAGCGCCAGCACATGCAGCGAACCGGGACCCGGCCGCGTGCGCGCCAGCACCGACGGCCCCGCCACCAGATGCACGACGTCGCCGACTTCGTGCCGCACGCGCAGCCAACGGCCGCCATCGGGTGCCGGCTGCGTGCCGCGCCACGTCCACCAGCCGTTCTCCTGCACCAGCACCGGCGTCGTGCCGGCCCCATCGAGGTGCACGATGCGCGTCCACGGCAGCGGCAGATCGTTGTGCAGCACCGCTTCGCCGGTCGCACCGAGGTCGAACGAGGTCGGCTGGTCCAGCGAACGGCACAGGGTGATCGCGGCACGACGCACGGCGGCCACCTGCGCACGCGGCGCGAACAGGAAGCCGATGCGCTGCTGGCTGCCGACCGACGGCGCGCTGTGCAGCACCAGGGCGCCATCTTCGACCGTGAACGCATCGTGGCGTTCGAGCTGCAGCGGCACGACGACGACGTCGGGCAGTGCGCGGTCTGCCGCCGTCAGCACGAACGGTTGCCGCAGGTCGTCGGTCGTCGGGACGCGATAGCCCGCGAGCTGGAAGCTGCGCTCGACCATCAGGCCGCGCGCGGCGCTCTGCCAGTCGATGCGCAGCAGGAAGCCGGGGAAGTCCGCTGCTGCGACCAGCTCGACGCGTTCGCCGTGCAACGACGACTGCGACCGTTCTTCGAGCCGCGCCAGGCTGCCGGCGGGTTCGAGCACGCGCGCCGCGGCGCCGACGTCGCCGGCATGCGCGATGCGCAACCGATCGAACGCCACCGCACCACCTTCGAGCACCTCGAACTGCAGCGTGCGCGGACCGTTGCCGGTGACGTGCAACGGCACCACACCTTGCATCGGCAGATCACCGGTGCGCCACGGCACGCAGGTCAGCAGTTCGCCGTCGAGCGAGATGCCGACGATGCCGCGGCCTTGCACGCCGCGCAGCTGGTAGTCGAGTTCGTGGTAGCCGATGCCGGCGGTCCATTCGACCGCGACGGCGGCCGGCCAGCGCGGCGTGTCGGCGAACGCGATCACCTGCGGCAGGCGCGCACCGGCCTCGGCGGGCACCCGCACCACGCGCGCATGGCCACCTTCGCCGCCGACGCCGCGCGCGAGCAGGTCGACGCTGCCGACCGCCATGTGGTCGAGGTCGGGCCGCGCGCCGAACAGGCGCGTGCGCAGGAACGACGCCGTCAGCAGCTTCGCCTCGCCGTCGCGGAACTGCGCCTTGCCCTCGGCATCGAACAACAGGGCGCCACCGCTGCCGGCGAGCCGGAACCAGTTGTTCTGCAGCACGTGCACCGAGGCCGCCGCCGAGCTCTCGGCCCCGAAGCCGGCCGGTGGCGCGTCGAGCAGCGCGCGCGCCGCGGCGCGGTGGCCACCGTTGCCGGTCGCCGACAGCCGCATCGCGACGGCGGCGACCAGCGGCTCCTGCGACACGCCCTGCACGTAGGCGATCGTCGCCTGGTCGAATGCCGCCGGATCGAAGCGCCGCCACCACATGCTGCCGCCTAGCCCCGCCCGTTGCCGCACGAAGTCGTTCGCCTGGGTGACGATCCAGTCGCCGTAGCTGCCGCCGCCGGCGACCGCGTCGGCGGCAACGGCGCCGTCCTTCTGCGCGCGCGCATCGAGCACGCCCAGTGGGAAGGTCTGGGCCGGGAAGCCGCTGCGCCAGGTCGCGCTCAGGCCTGCGAGCCCGAGGCCTGCGACCGCGCCGTCGTCGGCGTCGAGCGCGCGCAGGCCACCAGCGAAGCCGCCGGCGCGTTCGCCGGTGCTGTAGAGCAGGGCGCCAGGATGGAAGTCCTGCAGCATCGTGATGCCGTGGCCGCCGTCGTCGCGCCAGCCATCGCGCACGCCGAGGCCGTCGAACGCGCCGCTGCCGAGCCGCCGCACGTCGGTGAGCTCGCGCGCGAGAAAGCGCATCGCGGCGAGCCGTTCGGTCGTACGTTCGCCGGCCGCCAGCGGCGACACGGCGCCGAGCAGCAGCATGCCGCGCGCATGCGCCTCGGCCGCGAGGCGGCTCGCCTCGACGGAGCTCCACAGCTCCCGGTCGGTGTCGGTCGGCCACGCCGTGGGCCGCTTCAGCGGATCGCGCGCCGGCCACGGCAGCGGCGTCTGCTGCTGCGCGTCGCTCACGTCGATCTCGAACAGGTCGGAGCCGGCGAGCCAGCTCGGCAGCAGCACGTCGCGCGTCAGTTCGTCGGTCGAACGCAGCGACCTGCCATCCGCGTCCAGCAGCGGCGCCTGCCAACCCCAGTGCGCGAGCAGCGGCAGGTTGGGGCCCTCGCGACGGCCGAACGCCGGCAACACCGCGGTCGGCACGGCCGGTTGTGCGTGCGGCACCGTCAGCAGCACCAGCGGACCGCGCGGGGCATGCTGCAGCGATTGCACCGCCGCGCGCAGGAACGCAACCGCGTTCTGCTGCACGGTCTCGTCGCCGTTGCCGACGTCGGGCAGCAAGCCGAGGGCGAGCACCTCGCCGCTGCCGTGCGACCAGTGCACCAGCACCGGCTCGCTGCCGGGTGCCACGTCGCCATCGCGCTGCGCGACCAGCCGCGCCAGCACTTCGCCCTTGCGCGGCGCACCGATCGACCACGCACACAGCGGCACCGCACACGGCTCGCCGCCGGTCAGGAAGTAGGTGTGTTGCCGGTCCTTCGCGGCCCGCAGCGGCGTGAACAGCTCCGGCAGGCGCCCCGACACGACCTCGATGCCGAGCCGCGCGCGGCCGAGCGTGGCGCGACGGTCGAAGCCCCAGCGGAACGTCGACGACTCGGGCCACTCGGGTTCGAGCCCCATCGCCGCCGCCAGGCTCGCGGTGTGGCCCAGCAGCAGCACGCGGCCGCCGGCCTGCACGAAGTCGAGCAGGCCCTTGCGCTGCGTCTCGCTCCAGGTGAGGTCGCCGGTGTCACAGCCGTCGTGCGTGAGCACGACCGTGGCGTGCTCGCCGAACTGGAACTTCGCCGCCTCGTCGGGCAGGGTCGCCGCGACCACCGGCCCGAGGTCGCGCAGCGCCTGTTGCCACGGCAGCAGATCCTGACCGCGCGGCGGCGGCGGCAGCACGCCTGTACACGCGGCCAGCAAGACAGCGACCACCCCGACGAGCGCCCGGTGGCGCCCGTATTTGCCCTCGCTGCGGATTCTTCTGCGACCGTCTAGCATCCTTGCCATCGATGCATCGACCAAAACCCACCCCGTCACTTGAGGACCGTCTCGAGTTTCGACAGTTGCTGGCCGGACGCGACTTCGCGGTCGGCGATCCGATCGCGACCCAGATGGTGAACTTCACCTACCTGATCGGCGACAAGCAGACCAAGGAGGCGCTGCTGGTCGACCCCTGCTACGCGGTCGGCGAACTGATCGACCTGGCCGAGCACGACGGCTTCCGGGTCACCGGCGTGCTGGCGACGCACTACCACCCCGACCACGTCGGCGGCGACATGTACGGCCACCAGTTGCAGGGTGTGCGCGAAGTGCTGAGCCGCTGCCCCTGCAAGGTGCACGTGCAGCGCGCCGAGGCGCCATGGGTCAAGCGCATCACCGGCTGCAGCGACACCGACCTGTCGCTGCACGACAGCGGCGACGTGGTACAGGTCGGCCAGATCCCGATCACGCTGATCCACACGCCGGGCCACACGCCGGGCTCGCAGTGCTTCCTGGTGCAGAACCGCCTGGTCGCCGGCGACACGTTGTTCCTGCAGGGCTGCGGCCGCACCGACCTGCCGGGCGGCGACCCGCGCCAGCTCTACCTGTCGCTGACGCAGAAGCTCGCGCACGTGCCGGACTCGGCGGTGCTGTATCCGGGCCACCTCTACGACCCGCGGCCGAACGCGAGCCTCGGCGAGACGCGCAAGTCGAACGCGGTGTTCCGGCCGAAGAGCGAACAGGAGTGGCTGCAGATGTTCGGCTGAACGCGATGCTCAGCCGGCGCCGCGGCGGCGCTGCGACGCCCGCTTCAGCACCAACTTCTCGCGCTCGCTGAGCCCGCTCATGCCGACCTGGTGCACGCGGTCGAGGATCTCGTCGACCTGCCGGTCGAGCACTTCGGCCGCCGCGGCGGCGTTCGCGGCCCTGCGTTCGGCGCGCGCGCGGCGCCAGCGGGCGAACGCGCCCGGCCGACGCGCCCGCTTCTCCTGCGGGTCGCCACCGTACTTCCAGGCGTCGGGATCGGCCTCCCACGGATCGCGCAGCGACTTCTGGTAGACGAGCACGTGCTGCGCGGCGCGCCGTTCGGTCAAACTCGCCTGGATGCACGACAGGCCGATCACGACCGGGATCGAGCCGCCGAGATCCGCCTGCGTCAGGCCGTAGAACACGAGCACGATGCCGCCGCCGATGCCGACCGCCGAGGCCCACATCGTCGCGCGGTTGGGATGCACCCGCTTTGCCAGCAACGCGCGCAGCACGCGGCCGCCGTCGAGCGGATAGAACGGCAGCAGGTTGAACACGAACATCGTGCCGTTGATCGTCACCAACCACCACAGCACGAACTCGAGCGGGCTCGACCACCAGCCCTCCGGCCGCAGCAGGTCCATCGGCAGCAGCTTCCACAGCGGCCAGCACACTGCCAACCACCCGAGGTGCGTGGCGGGCCCGGCCAACGACACGACCAGCTCCGCGCGCGGCGAAGTGACCGGCGCGTTCAGGTGCGCGATGCCGCCGAGCGGCGACAGCGTGATCAGGTCGGTGCGGATCCGATAGCGCCACGCTGCGACGATGTGGCCCATCTCGTGCGTCCAGATCACCACGAACAGCAGCACGAAGCTGCTGGTCATGTGCGTCGCGGCCTCGAGCACGGTCGCCGAGATCGGCGCGATCCAACGCAGCAGCAGCAGCGGCATCAGGATCGCCGCCGCCCAGTACATGCGCACGTGCACGTCGAAGAACGTGCCGACCGCGAAGCTGCGCGTGACCCAGCGCCAGAAGCGCAGCAGCGGCGAGTGGTCGTAGTCGCGGTAGGCGGTCACGGTGCGGATCTTACGGTAGCATCCCGATCATGCACCGCCTCGCCCCGCTCGCCCTGTTCCTGGCCCCGCTCGGCGCGCAGACTGCCGCCGTGAACCGAGAACCCGAGCTGGGCATGGTGCACTGGCAACGTGATTTCGACGCCGGGCTCGCGACCGCCCAGCAGACCGGCAAGCCGGTGTTCCTGCTGTTCCAGGAGATCCCCGGCTGCGACACCTGCACCGGTTTCGGCAAGCACGTACTCGCGCACCCGCTGCTGGTCGCGGCGATCGAACAGTGCTTCGTGCCGATCGCAGTGCGCAACAACGTCGACGGCCAGGAGCAGGTCGTTCGCGAGCAGTTCGAGGAGCCGGCCTGGAACAACCCGGTCGTGCGCTTCGTCGACGCCGCGGGCAAGGACGTGCTGCCGCGCAAGGACGGCATCTGGGGCGCGCACGGTATCGCGTCGCGCATGGTCGCGACCTTGCAGGCGCAGAAGCGGCCGGTGCCGGGCTACCTGCTGGTCGCGCGCGACGAGAGTGATGCCAAGGTCGAGCACGCGGTGTTCCAGATGCACTGCTTCTGGGAAGGCGAAGCCGTGCTGGGTGCACTCGACGGCGTGATCGCGACGCGGTCGGCGTTCGTCGAGGGCGCCGAAGTCGTCGAGGTCACGTTCCGCCCGTCGGTGGTGACGAAGGCGGAGCTGAGCGAAGCGGCGCAGGCGAAGAGCTGCCAACCGGTCACCGGCGGCGAGCTGAAGCCGGCGCCCGCCAGCGACCAGCAGCACGCGCTCGGCGGCACGCCGTACGCGAAGCTGGAGCTGACGCCGATGCAGCGCACCAAGGTGCACAGCGCGCTGACCCTCGGCACGGATCCCAAGGTGTGGCTGCTGCCGGCGCAGGTCGCCGCGTTGGCGAAGAAGGCGGAGTGACCTTTGCGCCGCCTGGACTGTTCGCGACTGCCACGGCAAAGCCGTACCAGTCGGCAAGTGCGTGCGATCATCACGCGACACGGACTCGGAGGCATCGAATGAGCCACAATTACGAGATCATCATCTACTGGAGCGACGACGATCAGTGCTTCGTCGCCGAGGTACCGGAACTGCCGGGCTGCGCTGCACACGGTGACTCGCCGGACGCCGCGCTGACCAGCTGCCACGAAGCGATCGATCTGTGGCTCGACACCGCCAAGGAAACGGGCCGCTCCATTCCACTGCCCAAGGGGCGGCGGCTGCGCCTGGCGTAGGTCGCCCTCGTGCCGTCCGACTCGGGTTTGGATCCGGCCTACCTCGACGCCGCGGTGCAGGCGATGCAGTCGGCTGGCGTCGTGTTCGCCGCTGGGCTCGCAGACGTCGAAATCGAGCGCGCAGAGACAGCGCACGGCTTCCGGTTCCCACCGGATCTGCGCTCGCTGCTGCAACGTGCGGTGCCGACTGGAGCCAGGTTCCCCAACTGGCGTCGACCGGACGCCGAGGACCTGGCGGACTTCTTCGCTGGCCAGCAGACAGCATGTTCTTCGACGTCGAGCACGACCAGTTCTGGCTGCCGGCTTGGGGACCGAAACCGACTCTCGAGGCGGCTCGCGACATCGTCGACGCGGCTGTGCGCGCGGCACCATTCCTGATTCCGGTGTTCGGGCATCGCTACCTGCCCGCCACCCCATGCCTCTCGGGCAATCCGGTGTTCTCGGTCTACCAGACCGACATCATCCGCTACGGCGTCGATCTGCAGGACTATCTGCGCGCCGAGTTCGGCGCCCCCGATCCGACCCGCATGTTGCCAGCAGCGCGTGAGATCGAGTTCTGGACTCGGATCGCCGGCGGAGCCAGTCAGGCCGACGGCCGGTGAGCGCTCAGCTCCACACCACCACGCCCGCCGCGACCAGGAACAGCGCCAGCACGACCCAGCACAGCCAGAGCACCAGCACGCGCTTGCCCTCGTGGGCGTGTTCGGCTTGCTCCGGGGTCATGCGGCGTTCATCGGCCCGGCACCGGGCCGAGCCGCAGGTCAAGCGCGGCCGCGGCGTCGTCGACGCGCAGCACGGGCTCGGGGCCGACCGGCACCTCGCGCGTGGTGAGCCCGTTCGCATCGCGCTGCCAGAGCAGGATGCCGCGCGTGTCGCAGGGCATCGGGATGCGCACCGAACCGCGCGGCGGCAAAGTCCAGGAACCGCCCCACTGGCCGTTCGGGCCGACCAGGCCAAGCGAACGTTCCTGCGCCCCGTCCTGCCGCACCTCGACGATGCGCAGCAGGGCCGGCCGCAGCAGCACCTGTTCGCGGCTGCCGTCGAGCTGGATCCATGCGAGCGGTTGGTCGCCGGGGCCATTCGCGCCGTACAGCGCGCCGGGCAACACCGCACCGGGCATCACGGCCAGCTCACGCGGTTCGTGCGACCAGACGATGGCGTCCGGCAGTTCCTCGCGGTCGCGGTCGAACACGGCACACCAGCGCCCGCCCACACCTTCGACCTGCAGCGTCACCCATCGCAGCCCAGCAGCCGGGCGCACGACGAGGTGATGGCGGAGCCGGTCGCACGACACGACTTCGCCCGGTACCCGCAGCAGGCCCTGGCGGAACTCGACGACCGGGTCCGGCTCCTGCTGCTCGAGCAACGCCAGCGTGAACGTGCCGTCGGCGGCGATCCCGCGCTGGGGTCCGTCGTAGAAGCGCGCCCCCTGGCCCCAGCGCACGCACTGGAAGCGGCGGCCGGGTTCGACGTCGGTGTGGCCGAGCACTTCGCCGGTCCAAGTCGTCAGCGCCGGCCACGGCGTCGTCAGCTCGCGCATCTCGCCGGCGTGCACCGTCACCGCGTCGCCGATCCACTCGCGCGGCGCACCGGCCCACTTCCAGCGCACCCGGTAGGTGCCCGGCTCCAGCGCACCGAAGCCGCAACTCGGCGTCACCAGCCGTTGCGTGACCGATGCACCGGGGCCGCACAGCTCGAGCTCCGCGGTCGTGATGTCGACCAGGCTGCGCGACGGCGCGGTGCCCCGCACGCGCACGGTGATCGCGGCCAGTGCGTGGCGCGACAGCGCAGCGACATCGACGAGGTCCGCGTCGTCCGGCACGTCGACGGCCTGCACGACGCGCGCCGCTTCGCCGGCGGCGGTGACGATCAGCCGTTCGCCCAAGGGCCGCGCCCAGACGTGCACCAGCGGTCCGTGCGGGGATCGCTGCCGGGCCTCGTTCTGCAGCGCGAACCGGCGCAGCCCCCCGTCCGTCTCGCGCCAGCAGAACCCGACCAGCGGCACCGCCGACCGCAACAGCTGTTCGCCCTGGCCCGGTTCCACCTGCAGCGCGCCACTCGCGTTGGCGACGTCGAGCGCGAAGGTGCAGTCCGCCGCCGACGCGACGGTGAAGGCACCCTCGGCATCCAGTTCCATGCGCACCGGCACGCGGCCGTCGCCGGGCACCGGATCCGGGATCGCTCGCACGATGAGGTGCGGCAACAGCGCCGCCGTCACGCCGACCACGCGATAGCGATGTGCCGGCAGCGAGGCGGCATCGAGCACCACGGTGCGCACTTCGCCCGGTTGCAGCGCCGGCTCCGTCGCCTGCAGGACCAGCAGCCGACCGGCCTGTTGCTGCGTCGCC
>JBGARS010000061.1:0-32656 GCA_044230075.1 Planctomycetota bacterium
CCGGGCTTGCCGACGCGCGTCGTCGCCACCGTCACCACGAGCCCGGCCTGACGCGCGCGCGCGAAGGCCTGGCCGAGGCCCACCAGCTCCATCCAGTCGAGTTCGACCTCGCGGCAGCCGGCGGCGATCGCGGCATCGAGCTGTTCGTCGGTGCGCAGCAGCGGCACCACGATCGGCGGCCCCGGCGGCGCCGGCACGAGGTCGGCGACCGTCGCCGTGAGCCGCACGCCGGTCGTGGTGACCGGCAGCAGCGGCACCAGCACGACGCCGAGCCCATAGACGAGGCTGCCCCCGACGATCATCGGCCGCACGCGGCGCCGTTCGGCGAGGCGGCCGATCGGATACGACAGCAGTGCGAACGGGAACAGGAACGCGCCGAGCAGCATGCCGATGCGCGGCCGATCGACGCCGTGCAAGCCGGCCAGCAGCAGCGGGAAGCCCGTCGTGAAGAACCCGACCGTGAAGCGGTCGAATGCGGCCAGCAGCAGCGGCAGCCGCAGGCCTGCCTGGTCGCGCAACGCGCGCAGCAGTTCGCCGCGGCGGGGCCGCATGGCGGCCGGCGGGTGGTGCGGCAACACGGCGGCGGCGAGCCCGGCGGCGGCGAGCAGCACCAGCGAGGCCGCGTGCAGCGTGCGCAGCGGATCGTCGTGGCCGAGCACGCCGCCGATCGCAGCGCCGGTGGCGACACCGAGCGTGAGGCCGGCGCCGAGCGACCCGAGCGCCCGGCCGCGGCGGCTGCCGGCCGCGTCGGCGGTGAGGCTCATGACCAGCGTCAGCGCCGTGATGTGCACCGCGCCCTCGGCGACCCGCAGCAGCAGGAAGGTGGCGAACCCGGTCGGATGCGCCATCGCCTGCATCAGCAGCGCATCGATGCAGGTCGCCAGGAGGCACAGACGCCGCCGGCCGAACCGGTCGCCCCACAGGCCGACCACCGGTGCGGCGATCAGGGCGCCGACCATGTTCGCGGCCATGAACCACGAGGTCAGCGCGTCGCTGACCGAGAAGCGCTCCAGCACCAGCCCACGCAGCACCGGCACCGGCAGCGTCTCCGGCAGCATCAACAGGAACGTGACGAGCCCGAGCAGCAGGGTGCGGCGGGTCGTCAGACCTGTGGGCGGCATCGTCAACCCGTCGCCAGCGACCAGCGCCCCGCGATGCCGGTGGCGCGGCCTTCCTCCTGCAGCTTCTGCAGCCCGGCGAGCAGCGAGCGTGCCGCGAACGGATACAGCTTCGGGTCGGCGTCCCAGTAGACCTTCGGCAGCAGTTCCTCGACGGTGAGGCCGGTCTCCTGCAGCGCGCCGAGCAGTGCGGTCTCGCGCTGGCGGCGGTGGCGCAGGTACTTCGTGACCAGCCGCTGGCCATCGCGCATCGCCGGACCGTGTGCCGGGTACAGCGTCGTCATCGGACTCTGCGCCAGCCGTTCGAGGCTGCGCAGGTAGGTCGCGAGGTGGCCTTCGGGCGGGTCGACGATGATCGTGCTGACCGTCGACAGCATGTCGCCGACCAGCATCGTGCCGTAGCGCGACTCGCGGAAGCACAGGTGGCCGCGGTCGTGGCCGGGCGTGTGCAGCGCCAGCAGTTCCCAGCCCGGGCGGCCGTCGGGTGTGGTGCCGAGCGGCACGCGCATGCCTTCGTCGAGCGCGGCGCCGGCGCGGAAGCCGGGTTCGAGGCGCGCCAGCGTCAGCGGATGGCCGCGCACCGGCAGGTCGAGCGCCTGGCTCAGCGCGTTGACGCCGCCGACATGGTCGACGTGGTGGTGGGTGACGAGGATGCCTTCGACGGTTCTGCCGCCGCGCGTCAGCTCGGCGAGCAGTTGCAGCAGGCGTGCCTGTTCCGACTCGTGTGGGGAACCGGGATCGACGACCCACAGCCGTTCGTGGCCGACGATGTAGCAGTTGGTGGTCGTCGCCGGTGGCAGCGTCGGCGTGCGCAGCGGCGCCATCACCACGCCCGGCGAGAAGCGCACCTGGTGCAGCCGGCCGTCGTGGTAGCCCTGTGCGGTCGCGGCGATCGCCGCCGCGAACGCGTCGAACGTCGCCGCCGCGGCCAGGTGTTCGAGCAGGATCACGACCGGCGGCACCAGCAGCAGGTCGCCGTTGCGCCACGACGCGAGCGCCTGCTGCGGCAGCCAGAACCGCCCCTGCAGCAGCTCGCCCGGCCACACGTCGGGGCGTGGTCCCGCGGTGCCCGCGGTGCAGTTCTCGATCGGCACGTGGAAGAACACCGTGTCGTAGCGCACCGGCGCGAACGGCGGCGTCTCGATGCGGCACAGCTCGCGCAGCGGTCGCGGCGGCGTCGCACCGGCGATCAGCGACGCAAAGACCGGCGGTGTCGCCGTGTCCTGCGCAAGGTCCCGATCGCGGCGTTCGGCGGCGAGCAGTCGTTGCCGCAGTTCGCGCAGTGCGTCGCCGCGCGTGCGCGAGACCGGCAGGGTGTGGCGTACGAGCCCGGTCTCCTCGAACAGCTCGCGATGGGCACATGCCGCCAGCGCCGTCGCTTCGTCGCCCAGCGCGCGGTCGGCGTCGTCGAGCGTGCCGCCGGGCAGCGCCCAGTAGCCGCCGAAGAAGCGCAGCTCCTGCGAACGTTCGCCGAGGAAGACTTCGAGTGATTTGCCGTCACCGCGGGTGATCAGCAGGGCGGCAGCGGTGCGGCGGCTCATCGACGCGCCCAAGGTAGCGACTGGCGGGCGCGCGGTCGATCATTCGCGCGTCGCATTGCGCAACGTCAGCAGCGCCATCGCGGTGCCGTAGCTGCGCCCCAGCTCGTGGCTGTCGACGAAGCTGCCGTCCATCTCCGGGATGCGCTGCAGCAGCTCGACGAACCGTTGCCAATGGGGCTTCTGCTCCGCCTCGGGCAGCAGACGCACGGCCTCGCTGGTGTGGAACAGCGCGTGGAAGAAGAAGAACCCGGCCAGCTCGCCGTCGCTGTGGAAGTCGTTGCGGCGCACGGTCTCGAGGTTCTGCATGTGGCCCCAGAACTGCTCCAGCGCGAAGCGCAGCTTGTCCAGGTCGCTGCGGCCCTCCTGCAGCAATACGCCCTCGCAGATCGCCATGCGCCCGGCGCTGTCCTTGAGGCCGGTCGGGCGACCCTTGGCCACGCCGCCGTAGACGTAGGCGCCGTTCTGGAAGCGCGCGCTGAGCAGCGCGCCGGCGGCCTTGTCGGTGACCTCGCTCGGCACGTCGGCGCCGGCGGCCTTGGCGGTGAGCAGTTGCTGCAGCACGGCGCCGGTCGCAAAGGCGTTCTCGTACTCGTGGGCCCAGAAGCCGCTCTCCTTCTGGCGCGCGGCGGCCGCGGCGACGATCTCGTTCATGTGCTGCACGCACTTCTGGCGCCGGCCGTCGTCCTTGGTGCCTTCGGCGCGGCGCGCGAAGTACATCAGCCGGTACGCGTCGGCGTAGCAGTCCTCGTTCTGGCCGCGGTTCAGGTTCTTCGGGTCGAGCAGGTAGCGCTCGCCGCGCACCAACGCGCGGTCGACGAGCCGTTGCAGGCGTCCCGAGGCCGGCGGGCGGTATTCGAGCAGCGCCGTGCAGGCGATCGCCGTGATCGCGACCCACACGTTCGGCGTGATCTCGCTGTTGGGCCAGTAGGCGTAGCGCGAGTCCTTGAAGCCGCCATCGTTGCGTTGCTGCGCCAGCAGGAACTCGACGCCGGCGGCGACGATCGCTTCGGGCGACATGCGGTCACCCTGCCAGCTGGTGTCCTTCGGCAGGCCCTGGTAGGCGGAATCCGGCAGCTCGACCATCGACTCGAACCCGGCGAACGCCGCGCCCAGCGGCCGGTCGTCGGCACCCATCGTCGAGTTGGCGCGCGCGCGGCGGCCGAACAGGCTGTCGGGGAACTTCGCCGCGACCGTCTCGAAGCGGCGCAGCGCGCCGATCTCGTCGCCGTCGCGCAACACATCGAGCGCCGCCATGTAGTCGGCCCTGGGCGTGCTCTCAGGGCTGCCGAGCGGGATCTCGTGCTTCTTGTCCGGATTGGCGGCCAGTTCGCTGGCCTTGGCCTCGGCGGGTTGGCGCAGCAGCCGTTGCAGGCGCGCGATCTCGAGCCAGTCGGCGGGCGACTTCTGTTCGTTCCGCAGCGCCATCACCAGCGCGTCGCGCCAGCGGCCGACGGCGCGCAGTTCGTCGACCGTCTTGCCCTCGAGCCGGACGCCGGCGTGTTCGAGCACGCGCGTGCACAACGACGCGAACCAGTGCGCGTGGAAGGTGCGGATGCGCTGCAGGCAGTGCACGACTCTGCCGTCGCCATCGAGCCAGATCACCGCCGGTTCGACGATGTCCAGCGGGCGCAGGCCGAAGCGCTCGCACAGCCCTTCGTCCATCGTGCAGCGCAGCGGCACGAAGGCCTTGTTGCACAGGTCGCCGATGTCCGGGTCGCCGAACACCACCTGCCGCATGTAGACGTCGAGCACCGGCGCGCGGTACATCTGCCGTCCCTGCAGGCCCTTCTCCTGGATGCGGGGCACGTACCACAGCACCAGCGTGCCGCGCTGCTTCGCTTCGGCGCAGGCGGCGTCGATCAGCGCGTTGCGGTCGACCTCGACCGGCGTCGGCCGCACCTGCTCGTAGAACTCCTGGCCGTCGCTGCGCCAGGCGATGTGGTCGTCGAGGCCCAAGGTGGCGGCGGGTGGAACGGCCGGCTTGTCCTGGGCAGGCAGCAGGGCTGCCGAGACGGCGAGAACGAACAGCGCATGCAGACGGGTCATGTACATCTCGTGGGCGGCGGCATGCCGCGCGACCCGAGAGCCTACTCGACGTCGCGCTACTCGCCGTCGTCGCTGCCGCCATTCTGCAGGCGTTGCATCGCGTCCGGCGTGCCCAGCACGACGACCTGCCAGCCGTCCTGCAACACCAGATCCGGCGTGGCGGCGACGTGCTCGCGGCGGCCGTCGCTGTTGCGGATCACGGTGACGACGACGATGCCGCTGCGACTGGCTTCGGGCAGCGCATCGACGGAGAGGCCGATCCAGGTGTCGGGCACCGGCAGCGTGTGCACCGCGTAACCGGCGGGCAGCCGCAGGTCGTCGCCGGCGCTGCGGCCGTCGAGCGACACCTTCGCGCTGCGGCGCTGCTGGCCGAGCACTTCGCTGCCGAGCGTGGTGATCACGTCCTGGTGCAGAACACGGCCGAGCAGGCGCGGCGGCTGCTTGGGCGTGACCACGGCGATCTCGCGCAGTTCGGGGTCGTCGAAGTGCCGCATCACGGTGGCGATCGAGTCCTCTGGACGAGCGGTGACCACCGGGCGCGTGAGGTCGGCGGCGATCACCGCGTCGGTCAGGCTGGGATCGTTGAGGAAGTGCTTCACGTCCTGCAGCTCGATGCGGCCGATCAACGCGTCGCCGGCGTCGGTGACGTAGAGCGTGTCACCGCGGTGCTCGCCGAGCAGAGCCATGACCTCGCCGAAATGGGCCGTGTCGCGCACGGTGACGCAGTCGCGGCGCAGCACGTCGCGCACGAACGTCGTGCGGATCGCCATGTCCTCGAGGCCGCCCGGCAGCTGCTCACCCTTCGCCTTGATCGCCGCGGTGTAGTAGCTGTCCTCGTCGATCAGGCTGGCGGTGATGCTGGCGACGATGCTGCACAACATCACCGGCAGCGTCAGTTCGTAGTGGCCGGTCAGCTCGAACACCAACACGACGGCGGTCACCGGCGCGTGCATCGTCGCGGCGCAGAGGCCGGCCATGCCGACGAACGCGAACGTCGCCCGCTCGCCGGCCGTGATCGGCACCAGGAAGCTCAGGCCGTAGGCGAACAGGCAGCCGAACGCGGCGCCGACGACCAGGTTCGGCGTGAAGATGCCACCGAGGCCGCCAGAGCCGACGGTGCTCACGGTCGCGATCTGCTTCCACAGGAACAGCGTCAGGATCAGCAGCACGGACGGCGTCTCGTGCGCCAGCACGCGGATCACCTCGAAGCCGTTGCCCCAGGTCTCGGGCATGAAGACGCCGATGGCGCCGACGACCAGGCCACCGAGCGCCAGCGCCAATGGCGCCGGCAGGGCCAGGTGCTTGAACAGCCGCTTGCCGTGGATCAGTGCGGACCGGAACAGGATGCCACCGAAGCCGCACAACAGACCCAGCACCAGGGCGGCCAGGACGAGGCCGGGCGTCAGTTTGGCCAGTCCCTGGGCGGGCTCGGCGTAGAGCGGCGCCTCGTCGATGATCTGCGCGCGCACGATCGTCGCCAGCACCGCGGCGACGACGATCGGCGCGAACACGCTCATCGCGAAGTTGCCGAGCACCGCCTCCATCACGAAGATCGCGGCGGCGATCGGTGCGTTGTAGGAAGCTGCCATGCCGGCAGCGATGCCGCAGCCGATCATCACCGCCTGCGGTCGGGAGCCCATCTTCGTCCAGCGCGCCGCGAGTGCGGCGAGGGTCGCGGCGATCTGTACGCTGGCACCTTCGCGGCCGATGCTGCCGCCGGAGCCGATCGAACATGCCGAGCTGACGGTCTGCAGGATGCTGTCGCGCAGCCGGATCGTGCCCTTGCGCAGCTGCACGAGCGCGACGAGGTCGCTGACGCCGAACGGGCCCCGCTTGCCGCGCAACGGCAACAGCACCAGCCCGGCCGCGAAGCCGCCGATCGTCGGCACGAGCAGCGTCTGCCACCAGTTCAGGTTGGCGTGCACCGCCGCCGACAGCGACGTTCCCGGCCCGCAGAGGAAGTGCTGGAGCCAGTCCAGAGCCTTCTGGAACCCGCTGCCGAGCAGGCCGCCGAACACGCCGATGATCGCAGCGAGCAGGAAGATCGCGAACGCACGGAGCGGGATGCCCTTCTGCTGCTGCATCGAGGTGGGCTGAAGGGTGCGGCCGTGGGGGAGCCGGGTCAAGCGTCGTGTGCGCGGGCGTCCTTATGGCGCCCTTGTGCAGGCGGGGGGCGGACTGATGGCGGCTTGATCGCCGCGCGCGCGCCGGGGGCCTAGGGTGCGGCCGTGAACCGGGCCCGATCATGCGTACCACCGTCCAGCTCTTGTCCGTCGTCGCCTGCTTCGTCTACGCGGTCGTGTTCGAGCGCGCATTCGAACGTCTGCTCGTCCGGGTGCGCCCCGAGCACGGGCCGAAGCCCGACCCGGTGGCGCCGATGACCGCGGTGCTGCTGCTGTTGCTGGTCGTGGCCGTCTTCGTCTACCTGCTCGTTGCCGTGCTCCGGCCCGAGAAGTTCTGAGGGACCCATGACCCGCAAGACCACGTCGCTGTTCGCCGCCGAACTCGTGCGGCCCGCGATCACGGCCTCGTTCCGCAAGCTGCACCCGCGGACGATGGCCAAGAACCCCGTCATGTTCGTCACCATGGTCGGCGCCGTGCTGACGACGCTCTGCCTCCCGGCGGCCGGCAACGAGTCCGGCTTCGTGCTGCAGCTCGCGGTCTGGCTGTGGTTCACGGTGCTGTTCGCGAACTTCGCCGAGGCGATGGCCGAGGGCCGAGGCAAGGCGCAGGCCGACGCGCTGCGGCGCCAGCGGTCCGAGGCGTGGGCGCGGCGGCTCTGCGACGGCGGCCGCGAGGAACGGGTTGCCGCGACCGACCTGAAGCAGGGAGACCTCGTGGTCTGCGAGACCGGCGACACGATCCCGGCCGACGGCGACGTGACCGAGGGCATCGCCAGCGTCGACGAATCGGCGATCACCGGCGAGTCGGCGCCCGTGATCCGCGAGAGCGGTGGCGACCGCTGCGCGGTCAGCGGCGGCACCCGCGTGCTCAGCGACCGCATCGTCGTGCGCGTCAGCGCCGAGCGCGGCCACGGTTTCCTCGACCGCATGATCGCGCTGGTCGAGGGCGCGCGGCGGCAGAAGACGCCGAACGAGGTCGCGTTGACGGTGCTGCTGGCGGCGCTGACGTTGATCTTCCTGTTGGTCTGCGTGACGCTGCGCCCGTTCGGCGCGTTCGCCGGCGCCGAGCTGTCGACGCCGGTGCTGATCGCGCTGCTGGTCTGCCTGATCCCGACGACGATTGGCGCCCTGCTGAGCGCGATCGGCATCAGCGGCATCGACCGGCTGATCCAACGCAACGTCATGGCGACCAGCGGCCGCGCGGTGGAGGCCGCCGGCGACGTCGACGTCCTGCTGCTCGACAAGACCGGCACGATCACGCTGGGCAACCGGGTGGCGACGGAGATGGTGCCGTCGACGGGCGTTCTGCCGCAGCAACTCGCCGACGCCGCACAGCTCGCCTCGCTGGCCGACCAGACGCCCGAAGGCCGCAGCATCGTCGTGCTGGCAAAGGAGCGCTTCGGTCTGCGCGGCCGGGAGGTCGCCGCGCCGCACGCGACGTTCGTGCCGTTCAGCGCGGCGACGCGCATGAGCGGCGTCGACCTGGGCGACGGCCCAGGCCCGAGGCGGCGCATCCGCAAGGGGGCGGTCGAGGCGATCACCGGCTTCGTGCAGGAGCAGGGCGGCAAGGCCGATCGGGAGGTGCTGGCAGCCGCCGAGGCGATCGCGCGCAACGGCGGCACGCCATTGGTCGTCGCCGACGGCGCCCGCATGCTCGGCGTGATCCACCTGAAGGACGTCGTCAAAGGCGGCATCCAGCAGCGGTTCGCGCACCTGCGCGCATTCGGCATCCGCACCGTGATGATCACCGGCGACAACCCGCTGACCGCAGCGGCGATCGCCGCCGAGGCGGGCGTCGACTCGTTCCTGGCCGAGGCGACGCCGGAGATGAAGCTGCAGCGGATCCGCGACGAGCAGGCGGCGGGGCGGCTCGTGGCGATGACCGGCGATGGCACCAACGACGCGCCAGCGCTCGCCCAGGCCGACGTCGGCGTGGCGATGAACACCGGCACGCAGGCGGCGCGCGAGGCCGGCAACATGGTCGACCTCGACAGCAATCCGACCAAGCTGCTCGACATCGTCGAGATCGGCAAGCAGCTGATCATGACGCGCGGCGCGCTGACGACGTTCAGCATGGCCAACGACGTCGCCAAGTACTTCGCGATCCTGCCGGCGATGTTCGCCGGCGTCTACGCCGCGCAGGCGGGATCGGCGGGGCCGCTGGCGGCGCTCGACGTGATGGACCTGCATTCGCCGCAGAGCGCGATCCTGAGCGCGGTGGTCTTCAACGCGCTGATCATCGTCGCGTTGATCCCACTCGCGCTGCGTGGCGTCGCCTACCGTCCGGCAAGCGCCGCGGTCGTGCTGCGGCGGAACCTGCTCCTCTACGGCGTCGGCGGCGTCATTGCGCCGTTCGTCGGCATCAAGCTGCTCGACGTGGTGCTCACCGCACTGCATCTGGTCTGAACCACGACCCATGTTGACCCCACTTCTCTTTCTGCTGCTCGGTCTGATCACCTTCGGGCTCCTGTTCCTGCTCACCGCCTGGCTCGACCGGGTCTGAGCAGAAGAGGTCTAGAACCATGGACGCAATCCTCCTGATCCTGCTCGTCGTCGGCGGCGCCGCGGCGCTGTCGTGGCCGCTCGGGCGCTACCTGCGTTGGGCGATGGATCCGCTGTCGCTGGAAGGCGCGGCCGGCCGGTTCGATCGGCTGTTCCACGCCTTCGGCGGGCCGCTCTGCCGAAGCCAGCAGGACTGGAAGCAGTACTGCGCCGCACTGCTGGTCTTCAACGTCGTGATGTTCACGATCAGCTTCGGCTTCATGGCGCTGCAGCAATGGCTGCCGCTGAACCCGGACGGCAAGCAGGCGCTCGAGGGCAGCCTGATCTTCCATACCGCCGCGTCGTTCACGTCGAACACGAACCTGCAGCACTACTCCGGCGAGGTGCACATGAGCTACCTGTCGCAGCTCGGTGCGCTGATGTGGCTGCAGTTCGTCTCGGCGGCGACCGGCATCGCGGCGCTGACGGCGATGGCGCGTGGGCTCGCCGGGCGCGTGCAGATGGGCAACTTCTTCGTCGACCTGCAGCGTGCGACGTTCCTCGTCCTGTTGCCGCTCGCCGTGATCACAGCCTTGCTGATGGTGCTCGGCGGCATGCCGATGACGCTGCAAGGCGCGGCGAAAGCGATGACGCTGCAAGGCGTCGAACAGATCATCGCGCGGGGACCGGTGGCAGCGTTCGTCGCGATCAAGCAGATCGGCACCAACGGCGGTGGCTTCTTCGGCCCGAACAGCACGCACCCATTCGAGAACCCGAACTTCTTCACCAACGTCGTGTCGACGATCGCGATCATCCTGATCCCGATGGCGTCGGTCTGGATGTTCGGGCGCATCGTCGGCCGCATGCGGCACGCGACGGTGCTGTTCGCCGTGATGATGGTGCTGCTGCTGGCGAAGCTCTTTGCCGCGGTCGCGTGGGAAGCGGCGCCGACGCAGGCGTTCGCGAGCCTGCCGATCGCTCAGGACGTCGGGAATCTCGAAGGCAAGGAGCTGCGCTTCGGCGCCGCCGCCGGGCCGCTGTGGGCCGTCGCCACGACCTGCACCAGCAACGGCTCGGTCAACTGCATGCACGACAGCCTGAACCCGCTGACCAGCTTGATGCCGATGGTCGGCATGTGGCTGAACGCGACCTTCGGCGGCGTCGGCGTCGGCATGATCAACATGTTCCTGTACATCGTGCTGGCGGTCTTCGTCGCCGGCATGATGGTCGGCCGCACGCCCGAGTACCTGAACCGCCGCGTCGAGATGCGCGAGGTCAAGCTCGCCGTGCTCGCGATGTTCGCGCACGCGCTGTTCATCCTCGGTGGCACCGCGCTGTTCGCGGCGACGCCGTGGGGGCAGGGCACGCTCAACAACACCGGTGCGCACGGCTTCAGCGAGATCCTCTACGAGTTCTCGTCGGCGTCGGCCAACAACGGTTCGGGCTTCGAAGGGCTCGGCGACAACACGGTGCCCTGGAACGTCGCGACGGGCCTGGTGATGCTGCTGGCGCGCTTCCTCCCGATCCTGCTGCCGCTGGCGATCGCCGGCTCGCTGGCGAGGAAGCGCGCGACCGCACAGTCGGTCGGCACGCTCGGCGTCGACACGATCACGTTCGGCGTGATGCTGGTCGCGACGATCGTGTTCCTCGGCGCGCTCACGTTCTTCCCGGCGGCGGCGCTCGGTCCCGTCGCCGAACACCTGCAGTTCCTGCGATGACCAAGAGGAGAATGCCATGCCATCGTTCCTGACGAGTCTCCGTCTCGCCGCGATCACGCTGCTGGTCTGCGTCGCCGGCTACACGGCTGTGATCCTCGGCTTCGCCCAGGCCGTCCGGCCGGACACGGCGAACGGCTCGCTGCTGACCGGCGCCGATGGCGTCACCGTGGTCGGCAGCCTGCTGCTGGCGCAGGCATTCACGCAGCCGCGGTATTTCTGGCCGCGGCCGTCGGCGGTCGACTACAACGCGGCCGGCGCCGGCGGCAGCAACAAGTCGCCGACGAGCCTCGACGTGAACGACCGGGCGCAGAAGATCGTCGCGATGTACGGAGCTTCGACGCAGAACCCGCTGCCGCCGGATCTGGCTGCCGCCTCCGGTGGGGGCCTCGATCCGCACATCACCGAGCGCGCCGCACACTACCAGGCCGAGCGCGTGGCGAACGCGCGGCGCGTGGCGACGGCAGAGGTCGACGCGCTGATCTCCCGACTCGCGTTCGCGCCCGGCGGCTTCTCGAGCGCGGGGCGGATCGTCAACGTGCTCGAACTGAACCTGGCCCTCGATCGCAAGTGAGCACCGACCCCGGACGCGAACGCTGGCTCGCGCTGGCACGGTGGACGCCCCTGGCGGTGGTCCAGGTGCAACCAGCGATGACGCTCGCACCGCGCCGCGGCGCACGTCGCCGCGGCCGGTGACACCCGACGCCATGGACCTCATCGAGCCCGACCGCCCCGACCCCGACCAACTGCTCGCGCAGGTCAAGCGCGAAGAAGAACGCGGCCACCGCGGACGGTTGAAGATCTACCTCGGCGCCGCACCCGGGGTCGGCAAGACCTTCGCGATGCTGTCCGCGGCCCGGCGGCGACTGACGCAAGGCCTCGAGACGGTGATCGGCTGCGTGGAGACGCATGGTCGCAGCGAGACCCAGGCGCTGCTGCAGGGGCTCGAACTGCTGCCGCTGCGCGCGGTCGACTATCGCGGCGCCACGCTGCACGAGTTCGACCTCGACGCGGCGCTGCGACGGCGGCCGGCGCTGCTGCTCGTCGACGAGCTGGCGCACACGAATGCGCCCGGATCCCGGTTCCCGAAGCGTTGGCAGGACGTCGAGGCGTTGCTCGATGCCGGCATCGACGTCGAGACCACGCTGAACGTGCAGCACGTGGAGAGCCAGAACGACCTCGTCGCGCAGGTCACCGGCATCCAGGTGCGCGAGACGGTGCCCGACCGCGTGTTGGACCAGGCGCAGGAGGTCGTGCTGGTCGACCTGCCGCCGGACGCGCTGCTCGAGCGGCTGCGCAACGGCAAGGTCTACGTGCCCGAGGTCGTGCGCAACGCCGTCGACCGGTTCTTCCGCAAGGGCAACCTGACGGCGTTGCGCGAGCTGGCGCTGCGTCGCACGGCGCAATGGGTCGACGCGCAGTTGCAGACCTGGCGCCGCGAACAGGGTGTGCAACGCATCTGGGGCACCGGCGAACGCATCCTCGTCGCGGTCGGGCCGAGCCCGCTGTCGGCGCGATTGGTGCGCGCGGCTCACCGCACCGCGGTGGGGCTGCGCGCCGAGTTGTTCGCAGTCTTCGTCGACCTGCCCGGCGCCGCGCTGGGCCGCGCGCAGCGCGAACGTGTCGACGAGCACCTGCGGCTCGCCGAGTCGCTCGGGGCGCGCACCGCGACGATCGAGGGGCACGATGCTGCGGCCGCGGTGATCGCCTTCGCGCACGAGCACGACATCGCACGCATCGTCATCGGCAAGAGCGGGCGGGCGCGCTGGCAGGAGCTTCTGTTCGGCTCCTTCCCGCTCGACGTCATCCGCGGCAGTGGCGACATCGACGTGCACGTGATCCGCAGCGCCGACGACGGCGCCACCGAGCCTGGGTCCGCGCGCCCGACGCCCGCGTCGCCGGTGCCGCACCGCCGCGCCGTGCCGTCCCGGCGCGAGGTCGTGGAGGCCCTGTTGATCCTGTCGGCGTCGGCCGGTGTGGCCATGGCGAGCTACGCGCCCGGCGACCTCTCGATCGAGGCGATGGTGATGATCCTCGGCATCGTCGTCGTGTCGCTGCGCTGCGGCCGCTGGGTCGCGCTCGCTGCCGTGGTCGCCAGCGCGGTCGCATTCAACTTCTTGTTCACCGAGCCGCGCTTCACGTTCGCGATCGCCGACCCCGGCTACGTGGTGGCGCTCCTGGTGATGCTCGTGATCGGTCTCGTCGTGACGTCGCTGGTCAGCAGGGCGCGTGAGCGCACGGCGAGCGCGCAGCGACGCGAGCGCGAGAGCGCGTCGCTGTACTCGCTCGTCCGGGAACTGGGTGAGTCGCAGTCGGAGATCGAAGTGGCGCGCACGACGATCGCGCACCTGCGCGACATCGTGGCCTCTGAACTCGCGGTGTTGCTGCCGCAGGGCGGCGCGATCGCCGATGCCGGCTGCGTGCTCGCCAGCCACGGCGTGCCGGACTGGCTCGGCGCCGCGGAGTACGGCATCGCGCAGTGGTGCCTGGATCGTGGCCGCGCCGCCGGCGCCGGCACCAACCACCTGCCGGGCAGCCGCGGCCTGTTCCTGCCGATGACCGGGCACCATGGGCGCGTCGGCGTGCTGGCGTTCCACGCCGCCGCCGAGGCCGAGGTCTTGTCGCCGCGCCTGCGTCCGCTGGTGGTGACGTTCGCCGAGCAGGCGGCCCTGGCCGTCGAACGTCTGCGGCTGCGGCGCCACCAACTGGAGGACCAACGCGTGGCCGAGACGGAACGGCTGCGCAGCACGCTGCTCGCTTCGGTCTCGCACGACCTGCGCACCCCGCTGGCGACGATCGTCGGCTCGGCGAGCAGCCTGCTCGACCGCGAGGCGTCGCTGGATTCCGAGGCCCGTACGGCGTTGCTCGACGGCATCCTGCAAGAGGCGCGGCGGCTCAACGAACTGATCGCCAACCTGGTGTTCGCCACCCGGCTCGAAGCGGGCGAGGTCGCGTTGCGCCGCGAGTGGACGAGCATCGAGGAGTTGATCGGCAGTGCGCTGCGACGCGCGCGACCGCAGCTGGGCCGCAGGCCGGTGGACCTGGCTGTCGATGCCCACTTGCCGCTCGTCGAGGCGGATCCGGTGCTGCTCGCGGAGGCGGTGTTCCTGCTGATCGACAACGCCGCGCACCACACTCCTCCTGGCACGCGGGTCGCGGTGCGGACCTTCGCGGTCGACGGTGGCCTGGTGGTCGAGATCGCCGATACGGGGGCCGGCATCCCTGCGCCGATGCGCGACCGGCTGTTCGCACGTTTCGTTCGCGGCTCTGGAACCTCGGGCATGGGCCTCGGGCTGGCGATCTGTGCCGCAATCGCGAAGGCCCACGGCGGGTCGGTGGAGCTGGTACCCGGCCAGGCGCGCGGCGCGACCTTCCGCCTGAAGGTACCGCTGCCGGTGCAACAACCCGCGTTGCCGCCCGAGCATGCGGAGTCGAACGTGGCCCTCGACGGGGATCGTCCGTGACCGACTCACCGATCGCCACGCCCGAGGTGCGTGTGCTGGTGGTCGAGGACGAGGTGCCGATCCGCCGTTTCCTCCACACGACACTGGCGTCGCGCGGCTACGTCGTCGACCTGGCCGAGACGCTGGCCGAGGCGCGCATGCGCTGCACGGGCCGGCCGCCGGACCTGATCCTGCTCGACCTCGGTCTGCCCGACGGTGATGGCATCGAACTGGTGCGTGAAGTGCGCGGATGGTCGCACCTGCCCATCGTCGTGCTGTCTGCGCGCGGCCAGGAAGCCGACAAGGTGAATGCGTTGGACGCGGGCGCCGACGACTACCTGACGAAGCCGTTCGGCGTTCCGGAACTGCTCGCGCGCCTCCGCGTGGCGCTGCGCCACGCGCAACGCGGCGCCGACCTGGAGGTGTCGTGGACCTGGACGGCGGGCGACGTGGGCCTGCGCCTCGACGCGACGCGGCGGCAATGTTGGCGGCGGAGCGGCGCCGACGAGGTCGAAGTGCGCCTCACGCCGACCGAATTCCGCGTGCTGCTGTACCTCGCCCGTCACCATGGCAAGGTGCTGACGCACAGGCAGCTGCTGCGGGAGGTCTGGGGACCACCGCACGAGGGTGATGTGGCCTACCTGCGGGTCTACCTTGGGCAGCTGCGACAGAAGCTGGAGCCCGAGCCGGCCTCCCCGCAGTGGTTGCTGACCGAGCCAGGTGTCGGCTACCGGATGGTCGCGGCGGATGCGCAATGACGCGGTTGCCCGCCTGCAGGCACGACGATCATCGGGCCGACTGCCGCGCGGTGCCGAACTCCCAGCGGTCCTGTTCCTGCAGCACCGAGCGCACGCCGTCCCCTTGCAGCCAGGCTCGCGCGGCGTCGTCGCCGCGCAGATACGAGTCCCAGAACGCCGTCGACAGCGCCAGGATGGCGCGGTGGTGGTTCGCATTGCGTTCGTGTGCGTCACCGGGCAGGGCGCGTTCGGTGAAGGCCGAGTGTTCGGCGCCGTCGAGCACCAGTTCGTAGCGGTCGATGGTCGTCGGGAGCGCCGCATAGACGGCGAGCCTCGACGCTGTGTCCTGGTCGCCGATCGGCGCCGTGTCCGCGGTGCCGGTCATCAACAGCCACGGCACCTTCACGCTCGCGAACGCGCGCTCGACGCTGCCGGCGCGTGGGCTGCTCGGACTCATCGGCAGCGCCGCGTCGATGCGCGGGTCGAGGAACCGCTGCCCGCTCAGCGGCGCACTCTGCCCGGCGACCAGCTGCGTGGTGACGGCCCCGAACGAGTGCCCCGACATGCCGACGTGCTCGAGGTCGAGGCGCCCGTGACAGGCGTGCTGCTCGTCGGCGTTCCACGCCGTCAACTGGTCGAGCACCGCGTGCACGTCCTCGCAGCGCAGCACTGCGTTCGCCAGCGACGCGGCGCGCTGCATCGCCGCCATGCGGTCGCCGGGCTTGCTGTCGCGCCACACCGAGTCGTCGCTGCCGGGGTGCTGCACGAACACCACCGCACAGCCGCGCGCGGCCCAGTGCTGGCCGAGATAGTTGCAGGTGTCGCGGGTGCCGCCGAGGCCATGGCTGAACACGATCACCGGTGCTGGCGTCGTGGCTGCCGGCAGGAAGATGCGCAGTGGCAGTTCGCGGTCGCGCTTGGCATCGACGGCGGTGTCGGTCAGGCTCGGTGGGACCGCAGCCGTCGGCACTGCCATCGGGTCATAGGCGGGAGCAGCCTGGGCGCGCAGCACCGACACGGCGCACAGCAGCACGGGTCCGAGCAGTCGTTGCATGGCGGCGGGTTGTCGACGTGGCGGCCGACGGGGACAGGACGCCGCGGTGCAATGGCCGTGCGTCCGGGGTGTTGCGGGGGCTGCAGCAGTTCTTGCCACGCGCATCGAGCCAGCTCCGTTCTGCCGGTCGGTGACCCGCTGGCTTTTCAGCGGCCACCGCTGTCGGTCTGCCGCGGAGTTCGAACATGGCGCTCTCGAGTGCATTGCTGTCGGCGAGTCCCCGTCTGGTGCAGGTGTCGAATGGTGGGCAGCCGGTGCGGCCCGCACCACCCGCGGACGACGCGGATGCGGTGCGGCGCCTGCAGAAGGCGCTGCGCAGCCTGACCGGACTGCCGATGCCGAAGACCTTCCTCAACGGGCCCAACGGCGAGCCGGACGGCAAGTACGGCCAGGAGACCGTCGACACGGTGATCGTGTTCCAGAAGAAGGCCTTCCCGACCGAGCCCAAGGAATGGGACGGCCGCGTCGGCGGCAAGACACTGGCCAAGATGGACGCGAAGCTGCCGCGCGGTGGTGGGGTGGTGCCGCCGGCCCCGGCGCCGCCGCAGCCGACACCCGGCGCGCTGACGATCGTCAACCAGCCGCCGGGCAACTCGCTGATGTTGGCGGAGATCGACGACGCGCCGGCGAAGGCGGACCTGAACAGCGACGCGCGCCAGCTGGCCAGCACGTCACTCGGCGCGCAGCTGCGGGTCTGGTTCGCGAAGCTCGGCGTCGGCGCCGCGGTGCTCGACGAGATCGAGAAGGTCGTGCTGGCGACGGCCAACGGCAAGACGCCCGATGCGCGGGCGCTGCTCGCCAGCCTGGTCGCATCCGGCAAGCTCGAGACCGCGATCTTCCGCGAGGTCTCGGCCAAGGACCTGCTCGCCTTCCCTGGCGTCGACCTGAGCGCGCGGCTCAGCACGCGTTCGGTGGCGGTCAACGAGGCGCTGCTGCGGAACGAGATGAGCGTCGGCGGTGCGACCGCGCTCGAGATGTTCAAGTTCTGGACGAGCCACGCTGCGGCGCCCGCGCCGAAGAAGAACTTCCCGTCGCTCGATGCCGCGATGGCGGCGACGCCGGGTTTCGTGGCGGGGGCGAAGCAGTTCGAGGACATGCTGCGCGAGAACATCCGCCAGCAGGCGCAGAAGGGGTCGATCGACTTCCGCGACCTGGTCACGGGGCCGGGCCCGAAGCGGACCGCCGACGCCAACGTGCCGCCGACCGAGCCGGGCAAGCAGACCAGCCGCCCGCTGCCGACCGTCGAGCCGGTGATCCCGAGCCTCGACCTGCGCGCCGACACGGTCGCGAAGATCTGCATCGGCAGCTTCCAGGGCGTGCACATCTCGATGACCGGGTTCACGGCCGACGCCAAGACGCGCCAGTTCCGCCTGCAGCTGCGCTACGACCTGCGCGACCACTTCGGCGTCGACGACGACGACTGCGAAGTGACCGTGCGCGGCATCCACGGCACGCCGGGCCAGGTGGCGATGTGGGTGCTGCAGCACTACGCGCCGCAGGGCCACAAGCCGTTCGTCGACGAGGTGCTGGTGAATCGCACGGTCACCGGGACCTTTTGAACAAGGTGCCTGCTTGCCAGGACGCTCGCTGCACTTCAGCGAAGCGCTGGGTCGGTTCTGAACGAGACGCAGATCGCGGCGCACGCGGCGCCGGGTAGGCTCTGGCGTCGATGACCGAGCCGGCCCGCGCACAGAACCCGATCGTCGCGTGGCTGCAGGCCACCATCGTCGGGGCGGCCGTGCTCGGCCTCGCAGCGCTGCTGACGCCGCCGATCCTGGTGCCGTTCGCCGGGCACGGTGTCGACTTCGCGCACCAGGCGGCGGAACCCTGGTCGCTGATCGGCCAGTTCCCGCAGCGCATCCTGTGGCCGGCGCTCGCGCACCTGTGCGGGCTCGGCGGCGATCGCTCGCCGGTGTTCTCGCAGATCAGCAGCGGCATCCTGCTCGCGGTGGTGTTCTGGTTCTGCCGCCGCCACGGTGCGGCCGCCGTCGACGCGCTGCTGGTGACGCTGGCGGTCGGGCTCACCGGCGCGGTGCAGCTCTACCAGGTGATGACGTGCCACAGCGACACCTGGAACTGGATCCTGATGCTGCTGCTCGTGCACCACGTCGCGCGGCGCCTGGTGTTCTGGCCGCTCGTGCTGCTGTGCGCGCTGAGCCACGAGATGATCTTCTTCTTCGCGCCGTGGCTGGTGTACCTGCGCTGGCGGCAGAGCCGGTGTCTGTGGGCCGAGGTCGCAGCGCTTTTCGTCGTCGTCGGTGTCTACCAGGTGTGGCGCACGGTGGTGAAGTCGGTCGGCGCGGTGCAGGGCTACGACGTCGCCTACTACCTGCACAACCACTGGCTGCCGTGGGGAACGCTCGGGCTGTGGCTGCTGCTCGGCATGATGCTGGTGATCGAGTTCGGGCCGATCCTGGCGGTCGTGGTGTGGGGCTGGCGTGAAGACCACTTCGGCTGGGGACGTTTCGGTCCATGCCTCTACGCCGGCTGCGTACTGTCGCTGATGGCGTTCGCCTACGACGTGCAGCGCTTCGCCAGCTACGCGTTCCTGCCGCTGGTGCTGGCGTCGATCCCGTTCCTGCAGTGGCCGCGTGGGCGCCGCGTCTACATCACCCTGCTGGTGCTCGGTGTCGGCAGCTACCTGGCTTTCCACTGGGCGCCGGGGCAGGCGGGTGGCTGGGTGTTCGATCGGGTGTCCGGGATGATGCTGTTCCACGGCGTGCCGTTCGTGCACGTGAAGTTCTTCACCGAGGTGCTGCCGCGCGTGTGGCTGTCCGCGCTCGGCTTCGCCGTGGCCGTGGCGGCGATCGTCGTCGCCGGCATCCGGCTGCAGTGCTACCTGGCGGCCGGTGCCGGCAGCGTGCCGCGCACGACGCAGAACGCTTCGCCGTAGCCGCGCCCGCGCAGGTGCACCAGCGACCGGTACGCCGACAGGCCGAGCAACGCGTGGTCGTACTGCACGTAGGCGAGCTGGCTCTGGTGCGCCTGCATCGCGCGGCGCTTCGATTCGACGACCGACGTCACGTCGACGATCACGTCGGGCAGCATCGCGTTCCAGACCTCGTAGCCGAGCGCCAGGCCGGCGAACGCGACGCGCTGCATCGCCGCGGTGACGATCTGGTGCAGTGCGTGGTGGTCGGGGTGGCCTTCTCGCTGCCACGGCAGGTAGACGAAGTCGGGTCGCCAGCGTTCGAGTTCGGCGACCGCGGCCAGCACGCCGCGTTCGCGGTCGGCGGCGCTGAGCACGCAGTTGTCGGGGAAGCCCCAGAACGTCACGTCGTCGACGCCCACCTCGCGCAGCCCTGCGGTCGACTCTGCCCGCCGCATCGACGCGTAGCTCGCCGCGTCGAAGCGCTGGTCCGGGTCGCCAGCGATGCCGTCGGTCGCGACCACGACACGCACCGGATCCCCGGCGTTCTTGTGCAGCGCCAGTGTGCCGCCGGGACCCGCGACCTCGTCGTCGGGATGCGGTGCGAACAGCAACACGCGGCCGTGCGGCACCTCGCGCCAGAGCACGGGTTGTGGTGGTGGGTCGGGGAGGTCGTTCACCATGGCGCGCGAGCATCGTGCCGGACGCGGACGTCACCGGCCAGCATGACGCTCACTTCGTCGTCGGCGCCACGGCACCCTGCGCGAGCTGCGTCGACAGGCAGGCGTGGTGCACGCTCTGCGTCAGGATCTGTGGCTCGGCGGGGTCGAAGTCGGGCACCTGGATGCAGCGATCGTGCGTGCCGACCGAGGCGATGCGCGGCACGCGACCTTCGAACGGCACGCCGACGGCGATGTGGTCCGGATGGCCGGCGGGCAGGTCGGCGCCGTCCGGGCCGTGCAGCAGCCGCACCTCCGGCCGTTCGGGGCAAGCGGTCTGCGCCAGCACCACGCCTTCGGTGCCGCAGTCGAGCCGCACGCGGGTGCCGGTCGGGAACAGGCCGAGCGTGCGCACGAAGCGACGCAGCCAGGCGGGATCGAAGTCGGTCTCGTTGCGGAACATCACCGCGTAGGCCTCGACCGGCGTCAGCGCGCGCTTGTACGGCCGCACCGAGGTCAGCGCCTCGAACACGTCGCAGACGCGCACCAGGCGGCTGATGCCGCTCGGCACGATCGGCAGCACCGGTTGCGGGTAGCCGATGCCGGTCGGTCCCATGTGGTGGCAGAACGCGGCGCCGATCGAATGCGCGTCGACGGTCTGGTGCTGCTCCATCAGCAGCTGCGCGCCGAGCCGCGGGTGCTGCGCCATCCAGTGCCACTCGTCGGCCGTCAGCCGCCCCTGCTTGAACAGCACCTCCTGCGGCACCTTCGACTTGCCGATGTCGTGCATCAGTGCGGCGGCGCCGACGTGCACCAGCTGTTCGCGGGTGGCGCCGAGCGCGCGCGCGACCTGCAGCGCCAGCAGCGCGACGCGCACCGAATGGCCGACCGTGAAGCGATCGACGTCGTCCTGCGTCGCCAACGACAGCAGCAGGCTCGGCTCTTCGAACTGGTTCATCGTGCGTTCGACCGCCGCCGCGGCGGCGTCGACGGCCAGTTCCTGGTCGCGGTGGGCGAGCAGGTGGTTCTGCTGCACGCACTCGGCGAGGTCCTGGTACTGGTGCAGCGCGCGCTGCGTGTCGTCGACGCCGGCGCAGCGATCCGAGGGATCCGCGGCCGAGCACAGCGTGATGCGCACGTTGCGGATGCCGAACGCGCGCAGCACGACGTCGCGTTGGTCGCGCGTCAGCGCGTCCTTGTTGTGCGACAGCAACAGCAGGTCGAAGCACCGGTTCAGCTCGTCGGCGCCGAGTTCGGGCGCGAACGAGATCGCCGCGATCTCGCGCTCGGCGCAGCAGCGCAGCAGCGAGCGCGCCTGCAGGCTCGGACCGTCGAGCGGGCGGCCGTCGTAGTGGATGCGGTCGTCGCCGAACTGCAGCTGCAGCGGCATCTCGATGCCGACGCCGCTGGCGTGCCGCAGCGCCCGCACGACATCGTGCAGCGCGTCGGTGACGAAGCGGCTGTCGGCCGGGTGCAGCATCCGGTTCAGCGCCACGACGACGAGGTCGTGCACGAACATCGCCACGGCGTTGGCCTGCAGTTCTTCGCGGGAAGGCCTGGTCACGAGCTGGTCTCCGGCGACGCTTCGAACGGCGCCTGCAATGCCAGCGCGGCGGCGAGCCGCTGGCAGGCGACCGACAGTTGTTCCGCCGTCGCCTCGGACGCGTCGGCACAGCCGGCCAGCGAGTCCGCCACCTGCTGCGTCAGCAGTTCGGCGAGTGCTGCGGTGTCGGCGCCGGCGGTCAGCGCGAAGTCGCGTTGCAGCAGCTGCAGGGCGCCATGCTGGGCCGGGCCGTTGGCGACGCAGGCGGTGTCGGTCAGGATGCCGAGGTACTCGGCCAGCAGGCCCGTGCGCAGTTCGAGCGGCACGACCTCGACCGCGGCGATGCGCGCCGGCAGCTGCCGCAGTTCCTCGAGCGAGACCTGCTCGAGGCGCTTCTCGATCGAATCGCCCGGGTCGCGCAGGTGGTCGCCGGGCTCCTGCAGGCAGGCCAGCATCGCCTCGGCGGATTCGGCGAGCCGCGTCTCGAGCATCGGGTCGCAGGCGTCGAACATCGCGCTCGGCAGCGACGACGACTTCTTGACCTCGGTGCGCAGGTTGAGGCGCCATTGCGCGACGGCTTCGCGGAAGCCGTCGTTGGCTCCTTTCAGTTCTCGTCCGCCTGCGCCCATGTGCCCCGCCTATCGGCCGGGCGGGCAAGGCCCGTGAAGCCCACTGCGGGACCCGGTCTTGCCCTCGATCCCACCGCGGCGTTATGGCTTTCCCCATGGAACGCATCGCGATCGTCGCCGCCGCCCGCACGCCCATCGGCAAGTTCCTCGGCGGCCTGTCGGCGCTGACCGCCGTGGATCTCGGCACCGTCGCGGTGACCGCGGCGATGCAGCGCGCCGGGCTCAGCCCGACCGACGTCGAGGAGCTGCTGATGGGCCAGGCACGGCAGCTCGGTTCGGGGCCCAACCCGGCGCGCCAGGTCGCGATCAAGGCCGGCTGCGGCGACGGCTGCGTGGCGTCGACGATCAACATGGCGTGCGGCAGCAGCCTGAAGGCGATCGACCTCGCGCGCGCCGCGATCCTGCTCGACGGCAGGAAGGTCGTGGTCGCCGGCGGCATGGAGAGCATGACGAACATCCCGTTCCTGCTGCCGAACTTCCGCCAGGGTTATCGACTCGGCCACCAGCCGGTGCTCGACGGCAACTACCAGGACGGCTTCACCTGCGGCATCCTCGGCGAGCCGATGGGCATGACGGCCGAGTACCTCGCCGACGAGTTCTCGCTGACGCGCCTGCAGCAGGACGAGTACGCGCTGCAGTCGCACCAGCGCGGCGAGGCGGCGCAGAAGGCGGGTCGCTTCGCGCAGGAGATCGCGCCGGTGACGATCAGCGGCAAGAAGGGCACGGTGGTGGTGGACACCGACGAGCACGTGCGTCCGGGCGTCTCGCTCTCGGACCTGCAGAAGCTGCCGCCGGTGTTCCGGCAGAAGGTCGGCTCCGTGCACGCCGGCAACAGTTCGGGCATCACCGACGGCGGCGCCGCGGTCGTGCTGATGCCGGCGAGCGAAGTGAAGCGCCGTGGTCTGTCGCCGCTGGCGTGGCTCGGGGCCTCGGCCAGCGCCGGTGTGCCGCCGCGCATCATGGGCATCGGCCCGGTGCCGGCCGTGAAGGCCCTGCTCGGCAAGACCGGCCGCACACTCGCCGACTTCGATCTGGTCGAACTCAACGAAGCCTTCGCGGCGCAGATGCTGGCCTGCCTGCACGAACTGCCGATCGCGGCCGATCGCCTGAACGTCAACGGCGGCGCGATCGCGCTCGGCCACCCGATCGGCGCCACCGGCGCGCGCATCGTCGTCACCTTGCTGCACGAACTGCAGCGCCGCTCCGGCAAGCGTGGGCTCGCGAGCCTGTGCATGAGCGGCGGCATGGGCATGGCGTTCGAGTTCGAGCGCTGAGGGCCTTGGCCGATCCTCCATCCAGGCGCGCACGATGTCGCGCCACCTTCGAATCCGGCCGCCTGCTCGCAGCGAACGACCGACGCCGCTCTGCGCCGCCCAACGACCCCCGACGACCTGATCGCATGCTCCGTTCCACCGTGCTGGCGTTCCTGTTCCTCACCGCCGCCTGCGCGTTCGCGCGCCAGGACACCAATGAGCCGCTCGATGCGTCGACGATCCGTGCCTTCGTGCCCGGCACGACGACCGCGCGCGAGGTCACCGAGCGCCTCGGTGCGCCGACCGAGGTCGTGCAGCTCGGCCGCCGCACCGCCTACCGCTACGACGCGACGGCGGCCAAGAGCACGGTGCTGTTCCTGCTGCTGATCAACTTCGCCCGCCAGGACACCCGCAGCGACCGGCTGTGGGTGTTCTTCGACGAGAACGACGTGCTGACGCACTACGGCGCCACGTTCGGCACGCACCGCGCGCAGTACGCGCTGCCGTGGGAGGACGTGCACGAGGCCAGCGACAGCGCGAGCCGCGACGCCGAGCGGCTGGGTGCGGGGCGATGAAGCGGCGTGCCGGCAAGCCCTGCGTGCAGCGCATGGCCGCGCCGCTGGTGCTGGTGTTCATGTTGGCCGGCTGCGTCACCGGTTCCTACGAGCGGGAGACCCTCGACGAGCCCACGCCGACGGCCCGGCTGCAATCGCTGCGGCCCGGGCACGACGACCTCGCCTCGTGCCTGGCCGTGCTCGGCGCGCCGCGCCGTGTGTTCGAGTATCGAGCCGGTGCGGATCAGGCGGCCGGCGCGGCGCTGTTGTGGTTCTGGCGCGACACCAGCGGTTTCGGCATCGAGGTCTCGTCGCCGTCGGACAACGTGCCCGGCAGCGTCAGCTTCGACCTGCAAGGCACCGACCTGCCGGGCTGCATGCTGTGGTTCGGCCCCGACCTGGTGCTGCTGCGCTGGCAGCAGGGGCTGGTCGGCGACCTGTTGCCAGGGCGGGTCAGGCCACAGGATCCGGCCGACTGATTCGCTGCCGGCGGGCCGTCACTTCCGACGCGTGGGCTGCTGCGGTATGACCTGTTGCCCCTTTCCACGGACTGCACGCATGCGCCGATCGTTGTTCCCGCTGTTGTTCTCCGCCTGTGTCGCGCTGCTGCCGGCACAGGAGATCCCCGGTCTGCGCGTCGGCCTGACGACGCCGCGCTCGCTGATCGCCGCCGGCAGCCAGATCGATCTGCTGCTGGTGCTGCAGGTCGACGCCGACACCGAGGTGCCATCCGTGTTGCTGACCGGCGCGAACCTGACCGTCAGCGTCGCCGACAAGCCGGGGCCACGCATCCAGGAGGCGGGCAAGGGCGGCGCCGTCGCGCTGCAGGCCGGCACGCGCATCGAGCGCAAGCTGTCCTACCCCGCCGCGCGCATCGCACCGAACACCGACCCGAACGCGGTGACGCCGGTCGCAATCGCCTGGGAGGGCCTCGCCGGCGCCAACTGCGTGGTGAAGATCGCCCCCGACGCGAGCAAGATCGACCTCGCCGCGCTCGACCTGCAGAAGACGCAGGTCGTGCTGGTGACGAACCACGGCGAGATGACGCTGTCGTTCCGCCCGGACAAGGCACCGAAGACGGTCGAGAACTTCCTCTCGCTCTGCAAGTCAGGCTTCTACGACGGCACGAAGTTCCACCGCGTGATCCGCAACTTCATGATCCAGGGCGGCGACCCGAACTCGAAGGACGACGACAAGCCGGAAACTTGGGGCATGGGCGGCCCGGGCCACAGCGTGGTGGCCGAGTTCAACGACCTGAAGCACCTGCGCGGCACGCTGTCGATGGCGCGCGGTTCCGATCCGAACTCGGCTGGCTCGCAGTTCTTCATCGTGCACAGGGACTCGCCGAATCTGGACAACCAGTACACGGCGTTCGGCAACCTCGAGAAGGGCGCCGACGTGCTCGACGACATCGCCAACGTGCAGTGCACGGGGCCGGCGAGCGCGCCGCGGCCGGTGCAACCGGTGATCCTGCTGTCGACGGTGATCCTGCCGGTCAAGAAGTAGGCGACGCACTCGCGCGCGATCCCCGTTTGCGGCACCATGCCGGCGATGGACCTCGACCAGACCGACCCCAACACGATCGAAGCCGCCCTCGTCACCGACAAGGGCACGCTGGTCGTGACGTTCTTCCCCGAGCAGGCGCCGCAGCACGTGCAGAGCTTCCTGAAGCTGGCGCAGAACGGCTTCTACGACGGCATCGCGTTCCATCGCGTCGTTCGCAACTTCATGGTGCAGGTCGGCTGCCCCAACAGCAGGCAGGGTGCGACCGGTCAGCCGGGCACCGGTGGCCCGGGCTACCAGCTGCCGGCGGAGTTCAACGACATCCCGCACACGCGCGGCATCCTGTCGATGGCGCGTGGACCCGATGCGAACTCGGCGGGCTCACAGTTCTTCATCGTGCACGGGGCGCACGCGGACTTCCTCGACGGCCAGTACACCGTGTTCGGCAAGGTCGAGGACGGCCTCGACGTGCTCGACGAGATCGCCAGCATCGACTGCGACTTCGGCCCGACGGGCGAACGCTCGTTGCCCAAGCACCGCGTCGAGATCCAGCGCATCGAGCTGCGCGAGCGGCAGCAGCGCGAGAGCGAGGCGGTGGACGCCGCCGATGCAGGCGACGCCGCCGAGGGTGCGGAGGCCTGACCATGGCGACGCTCGATCTCGCGAGGCTGCAGAACGTGCAGCTCGAACGCGGCGGCCACCTCGCTGTCGTCACCGTCAACCGGCCGTCGAAGCTGAATGCGCTCGACGCAGAGACCATCGCCGAACTCGACGCGGTGTTCGCCGCACTCGATGCCGACGCCTCTGTCGGCGCGATCGTGCTGACCGGCGCGGGCGACAAGGCGTTCGTCGCCGGCGCCGACATCTCGGTGCTCGCGCAGCAGGGCGTGCTCGACGGCAAGGAGAATGCGCGGCGCGGCCAGGCGCTGACGCTGCGCATCGAGCAGAGCCAAAAGCCCGTGCTGGCGGCGATCAACGGCTACGCGTTCGGCGGCGGCCTCGAACTCGCGCTCGCCTGCGACCTGCGGTTCTGCAGCAAGGCCGCGAAGATGGGCCTGCCCGAGGTCTCGCTGGGCATCCTGCCGGGCTACGGTGGCACCCAGCGGCTGCCGCGCCTTTGCGGCTCGGGCGTGGCGCTGCAGATGATCCTGACCGGCGATCCGGTGACCGCCGACGAGGCGCTGCGCATCGGCCTCGTCAACGCCGTGTTCGAACCGGGCGAGCTGCTCGCGGGCTGCAAGGCGATCGCCGCACGCATCGTGTCGCGTGGCCCGCAGGCGCTGGCACTCGCCAAGCAGGCCGTGCGCCGCGGCGCACAGCTGTCGCTGCAGGACGGGCTCGCGCTCGAGGCGGACCTGTTCGGCCTCGCCAGCAGCACCGCCGAGATGAAGGAAGGCATGGCGGCGTTCCTCGAGAAGCGCAAGCCGAGCTGGCTGCGCAGCTGAACTTGGCCGCTGGTCGGGAACCGTTCGACGCGCTGCTCAGAGCCGAGCGCGGCCGGCCGGTGGCGCTGCTGCACAGCTGCGGCCGCGGTCCAGCATGGTTGTGCACCGAGGCCGTCGACGAACTGACGCGACCTGCGGGTGCATGGCACGGCGCGTTCGACGCGCTCGCGACGTTCCTGCAGCGGCACTCGAGTCGCCGCGTGGTCGGCTGGCTCGGCTACGACCTCGGCCTCGACGTCGAAGCATGGCCGCAGCGGCAGCAGGACGACTTCGCCGTGCCGGTGCTGCACGTGGCCGCATTCGATCGGGTGCAGGAGTTCGCGCCGAGCGCCGTGCCGCCGGCGCCGGCGGTGGCCGCCGCCGCGTCGCTGCGGGCGCAGGCGTCGCGCGCCGACTACGAACGCCGGGTCGCTGCGGTGGTGCAGCACATCCGTGCTGGCGACGTGTTCCAGGCCAACCTGACGCAGCCGTTCACCGCCGAGTGGCACGGCGACCCGCGCGCGCTGTTCTGGCGGCTGTGCGAACAGAGCCCGGCGCCGTTCGCGGCCTACGTCGAGGATGGCAATGGCACCGCGGTGCTGAGCAGTTCGCCGGAGGAGTTCCTGTGGCGGCACGGGCCCTCGGTGCGCACGCGGCCGATCAAGGGCACGCGGCCGCGCAGCAGGGACGGCGCCGAGGACGCGCGGTTGCTGGCCGAACTGCTGGCGAGCGAGAAGGACCAGGCCGAACTGGCGATGATCGTCGACCTGATGCGCAACGACCTCGGCAAGGTGGCGATGACCGCCAGCGTGCAGGTCGGGCCGTTTCCCGAGCACGCTTCGTTCGCGCAGGTGCACCACCTGTTCGCGACCGTGATCGCGCAGCTGCGACCGGACGTGTCGACGGTCGATCTCCTGCGCGCGACGTTCCCCGGCGGCTCGGTGACCGGCTGCCCGAAGCTGCGTTGCCTCGAGCTGCTCGACGAACTCGAATGGACGCGCCGCGGCGTCTATACCGGCGCGATCGGCTGGTTCGGGCCGGGCGACTCGATGCATCTCAACATCGCCATCCGCACTTTGGTGCACCGCGGCGACCGATTGCGCGGCAATGCCGGCGGCGGCGTCACCGCGCTCAGCGACCCGCACCTCGAATGGCGCGAGTCGCTGGCGAAGATGGCCGGCCTCGAACGCGCGCTGCAGTGTGTGGTGCAGGTGCCGACGGAGGAACGCGCATGACCGCGTGGGTCGACGGCGCGTTCGTCGGCGATGCCGCGGCGCCGCACGCGACCGCCGCCGCGCCGGGACCGTTCGAGACCATGGGTGCGCACGACGGTGCGATCGCGCGGTGGGACCTGCACCTCGCGCGCCTCACGGCGGCGGCGCAGCGGCTGGCGCTGCCGTTCGTGCCCGCGCCGACGTTGCGCGCTGCGGCGGCCGAACTGCTGCTGCACAATGGCCACGCCGACGACGTGCTGCGCCTGTCGCTGGTGCCCGCCGGCGAGGCCGTGCACACGGTGCTGACGTCGCGTGCGCGCGGACCGCGGCTGCAATGCATGCGCCTGCTGCCGACCGTCGTCGAACCGCCGGCGCACGAACCGCCGCGCGCGCTGAAGCTGTGGCCGCGGCCGTTCTACGACGCGGTGCGCCAGCAGGCGCAGGACGGCGGCGCCGACGACGGCATCGTGGTAGCACCCGACGGTGCTGTGCTGGAGACCGCGGTCGGCAACCTGTGGCTGCGCCTCGACGGCACCTGGACCACGCCGCCGCTCGATGGCCGGGTGCTGCCCGGCATCGCCCGCGCCCACCTGCTCGCCGCGGCGCGCGCGCGCGGGCTCGCCATGGCCGAGCGCCGCTGCGACCTCGGCCTGCTGCACCGCGCCGAAGCCCTTGCCCACAGCAACGCTGTGTTCGGCCCACGGCCTGCGGCGCTGCTCGGCACGTCGCTGCCGGCTGTCGCATTCGCCGACACCGAGCTGCTGCCGCTGTGGCGGGATGCCGCGCGGGACTGAAGTCCGCGCGACCCTGCCGTCGATAGCAGCGGCATGACGAAGTCGACTGTCCCGGAGGCGGACGTGGTGCCGATCGCGGTGCGCGAACCCCGCCCGTTCCTGTTCCTCGAGCCAGCGCCGCTGCCGCTGCGCAAGAACCTGATCGATGCGGTGGGTGCCGCGCATCTGCATGCGGCTGCCGAAGGCAGCGTGCCGGCGCTGGTGCGCTCGCTGGTCGGCTTCACGATCGAACGGCAGAACCGCCGCGAACGCAGCAATCCGCAGCCGATCCAGGTGTCGGTGTTGAACCGCCGCCGCCGCGCCGCGCGTTCGTGGCTGCTCGCCGTGCTCGGTGGCAAGGTCGATGCCGCGACGCGCCATGCGGTCGCGACGTTGTGGCTGCCGACGCTCGCGGGCACCGGCCCGGAGCTGCGCCTGGCCGCCAAGCCCGCCGGTGCGATGGTCGAATTCGTGCGCGGTGCCGTCACTGCCTGCATCTTCGACGAGCCGGCCGCGAGCCTGCTGCCGCAGGCCAAGGCGCTGCACGTGCTCGAGACGACGCTGTCGGTGCACCTCGCCGCGGTGTGGCAGAGCGCGCGCTTCGCCACGAAGTGACTCAGCGCCGCCGTGGTGCCAGCACGTTCGCCACTGCCGCGCGCAGGCGCCTGCCCTCTTCGTCGGGCAGGTCGATCAGCGTGACGTCCTTGCCGTCGGCGTCGGGCAGCACGAGCTTGTTGGGATAGCCACTGCCATCGCCACCGAACATCGTCGCGTGTAGCACGCACGCCGCGAGGTAGGTGCCGCGTGGATTGGGGTGGCTGCCGTCCTCGGCGTGCAGCAAGAGCGGCGGCTCCCCGGCGAGCACCTGCTGCCAGCCGCGTCCGACCGGCGCCAGCAGCGCGCCGCCGGCCTTGCTGGCGAGTTCGTACTGTTCGCTGATGCGGTCCTGCAGCTCGGGCTCGGCCTTCTGCGCCCAGGTCATGTAAAGCACCGGCACGACCCTTTTGGCCTTGGCGAGCTGGCAGAACCTGGCCGCGTAGTCCTGCATCGCCTCGGGCTTGTCGAGCGGCATGCGGCTCTGCTCCTGCAGCACGACGAAGTCGGGCCGGGCCTTGCCGAGCACCTTCCGCGGCGCGTCGTCGCCGGTCGCCTCCCAGTGCATCTGCAGCGTGCAGCCGCCGGGTGCGAGCAGCGTGGTGTGGATCTCGCGCGGCTTCGGCTCGGCGCGGCCGAGCGCGCGCACGAACGCCGGCAGGTCGTTGGCGAACGTGTAGCTGTTGCCGATGAACAGGATCTCCACCTTGGCGCCGGGTTTCGGCGGCTTGCCGTTCGTGGACCGCTGCGCCGGCAACACGGCGAACAGGCACAACCAGGCGAGCAGCAACCGGCACGGCGTCGAGAACGGCATCGCGGCACTCTACCGGTTGCGGCCGGACCGCCGCAGCCCGACGATGCCGGCATGCTGCGTGTCGTGTGCACGTTCTCGTTGGCCGCTTCGCTGGCGGCGCAGGTGCCGCCGTTGCCGAAGCCCGTGCCGGCGCCGCCGAGCGAAGGCATGGTCTGGATCGCCGGTGGCGAAGCGGTGCTCGGCAGCCAGACCGGCGACCGCGACGCGCCGCTGCACCGCGTGCGGCTCGGTGGATTCTGGCTCGACCCGACCGAGGTGACGAACGCCGAGTTCGCGCGTTTCGTCGCCGCGACCGGCTACGTGACCGACGCCGAGCGGAAGCCGGGCAAGGAGGACGTGCCCGGCGTGCCCGAGGACCAGCTGGTCGCCGGCTCGCTGGTGTTCACGCCGCCGCCCGGCGCGGTCGACGTGCGCGAGTTCTGGAACTGGTGGAGCTTCGTGCCCGGCGCCGACTGGCGGCACCCGACCGGACCCGGCTCGTCGAACGTCGGCCTCGACGAACATCCGGTCGTGCACACGAGCTGGCGCGATGCGAACGCGTTCGCCAAGTGGGCGGGCAAGCGGTTGCCGACCGAGGCCGAGTGGGAGTTCGCCGCGCGCGGTGGCCTCGACCAGCAGCGCTTCGTGTGGGGCAAGGAGAAGCTGCCCGGCGGCGTGTGGATGGCGAACATCTGGCAGGGCAAGTTCCCGCAGGAGAACACGGTCGCCGACGGCTTCCCGACCACGTCGCCGGTGCGCGCGTTCCCCGCCAACGGGTTCGGCCTCTACGGCATGTCCGGCAACGTCTGGGAGTGGTGCAGCGATCTCTACCACCCGCAGGGTTACGGCGACGGCAAGGAAGTGCTGGTCGACCCGCAGGGCCCGGCGAAGAGCTTCGATCCGCAGGAGCCCGGTGCGGTGAAGCGCGTGATGCGCGGCGGTTCGTTCCTGTGCAGCGACGAGTACTGCCTCGGCTACCTGCCCGGCACGCGTATGAAGTCGACGCCGGACACGTCGTTGTGCCACACCGGCTTCCGCTGCGCGGTGACGGCGAAGGCACCGGCGAAGTGACGCAGGCGAGTGTTCGGTCCCGGCAACCTCGAACACGTGCTGGGTGTCCTGTGATCCGGATCCAATCGTCAGGTGGAGCCTGAACGGATTCTGCCGACGCATGCTCGGCGCCGGGGTCGGTGGCGCGATCGGTGTCACCGCCTACTGGCTGCTGCTGCGCGCTTCGATCCACATGGCTGGCGTCGCCGGCATCGGTGCGTCGCTCGGGGTCTCCTTCGCCGCGCGATCGCGCAGCGTGCCGTGGGGCATCGGCACGGCGGTGTTGGCCCTCGTGGTGTCGATCGGCACCGAGTGGTGGTTCCGTCCCTTCGTCGCCGATCCGTCGTTCCCGTACTTCGTCGCACACCTGGCCGACCTGCCGAGCCTGTCGCTGGTGTCGCTGCTGGCAGCTGCCGCGATCGGGTTCTACTTCGGTTGCGGCCGGGAGCGCGCCGCCGCGACCGGACGAAGGACTGTTCCATGACCACAACCATCGCCCACGCCAGCGCAGTGTCGCAGCCCGCCTCGGTGCAGTGCGTCGCCGCCCTGCTCGTCACCATGGCGCTGCTCGGCAGCTACGGCGCGATGGCGGCGACCTCGGGGAACGTCGTGGTGACCTTCCTGCTGGCACTGCCGTGGTTCGGTGCGCGCTGGTTTCTGCTGTGGCTGGGCAGGCGGGCGGGCCTCGTGCCGTTGCGCACGTTCGTCGTGCTGGCGCTCGCACAGGGCGCGGCGATGCTCGGCGTGGCGATCGTGCAGATCTCGCACGCGGTGCCGGGCGGTGTTCACGGCCATGCTGCGTTCGGCGAACATGCGTGCGGGTCACCGCTGGCTTTCCCTGGCCAGGCGTCGAGGGCAACGGCTACGGCGGCGCCATGGAACGCATCCCATTCCTGATGGGCATCGACGCGCTGCTGGTGAACGTCACCGTGTTCGCGGTCTTGTTCGCGTTCCTGCTGCGGCGCGCATCGGTCGCGCGGCTGGCGGAGCTGGCTCCGGTGGCAGCGTTGTTCGCCGGGGTCGGGGCGCTGTGTGGTGGCTGGAGCCTGATCGTCCTGTTCGACTGAGCGCCTGTCACGCCGGCGGCTTGACCAGGATCGCACGCGCATACAGCAAGGCGAAGCCCTGCTTCTGCGCATTCGCCTGCGACTTCGAGCCGGGCTGCGTCGTGATCACGGCGACGTCACAGCCGGCGGCCGCCGCATCGCGCAGGCGCGCGGCCAGCAGCGCGGACTGCACGCCGCGGCGGCGGAACTGCGGCACGGTCGCCGCGCCACACAGTTGCGCCACGCCATCCGCATCGAGCCGTATGCTCGCACCGCCGGCCATGATGCCGTCCTGGTGCACGACGTAGCGGCGCATGCCGGGCACCGACAGCATCTCCTGCATCGCGCGCACCACTTCGGCGCGCGCGAACGCATCCGGCGAACCCGCACCGGTACCGTCGGCGGCGAGGAAGCTGTCGGCCATGCACGCGGTCCACGCATCCGGCTCGCGCTCGTCGGCGACCTCGACGCGCAGTGCCGACGGCGGCGCCGCG
>JBGARS010000062.1:0-32462 GCA_044230075.1 Planctomycetota bacterium
ACGCTCGATCGCACGGCCCCGACCGGCGACGACGCCTGGCGCCTGCCGGGCAACTGACCTCTCACCACCCGCCTGCCGAGACCCCGACGTGAACGAGCCGTTCCACCCACAAGCCAAGACCCGCATCAACGCGAAGGCCAAGGCCGCATTCTTCGTGCAGGAGTACGGCGGCAGCCCGCGCATCGACGGCGTGCAGATCGTCGAGTTGAAGCGCTTCAACGACGACGGCGGCGCCATCACCGAACTCGGCCGGCTGACGGCCGGCATGCACGCGCAGCTCGAAGGCTTCGAGTGCAAGCAGGTGAACTACTCGGAGATGGAGCCGGGCGCCGTCAAGGCGTTCCACATGCACCATCGCCAGACCGACGTCTGGTACGTGCCGCCATGCGACAAGCTGCTGCTGGTGCTGCACGACTGCCGCGCCGGCTCGAAGACCGAGGGCCAGACGATGCGTTTCGTGCTCGGCGACGGCAAGGACCGCCTCGTGCGCATCCCTCCCGGTGTCGCGCACGGCGCCGGCAACATCGGCCAGCAGACCGGCCGCATCATCTACATGGTCGACGTGCAGTTCTCCGGCACCCCTGGCGAATGCGACGAAGGCCGCCTGCCGTGGGACTTCCTCGGCCAAGAGATCTGGGAAGTCGTCAAGGGGTGAGCCGGGTCGCCCGGAGGGCGAACCACGGGCAGCCGCGGGAAGTACGGCCCGGCCGGTCACAGCAGCGGCGACAGCATGCCTGCCGCACCATCGAGGGCGCGCCGCACGGGATCGGTCGGCAGATCGGCGAGCTGCAGGCGGCGGAAGTCGGCGCGGCGGCGTTCGATCGTCTGCAGTACTTCGCCTGCCAGTGCCCGTGCGTCGATCGCCATCACCGCGATCTCGAAGTTCAGGTGCGCGCTGCGCAGGTCCATGTTGGCGCTGCCGACCAGCACGTTCTTCGCATCGGTGACCAGCAGCTTGGCGTGGTTGTACTCCCGCACGGTCTCGTACAGCTCGATGCCAACCTCGAGCATCGGCCGATAGTGGTGCCGCTGCGCGTGGTAGAGCACCGCCGACTCGACCTTCGGGCCGTTGGTGTAGATGCGCACGGTGACGCCGCGCGCGGCGGCCATCTGCAGCGCGAACAACAGCGTCGGGGGCGGCACCAGGTAGGGCGAACTCAGGTCGACCGAGGTCGCTGCGTCGCCGATCGCCTGGATCACCGAGAACCACAGATCCGATTCCTCGCGGTCGGGCCCGCTGCAGACCACGCCGGCCGCGACGCCGGCCGCGGTGGACGCCCGGGCCGATGCGAGCGGCAGGCCGTCCAGCACCTGCTCGTTGGCCGTGTACCAGTCCTCGACGAACACGTCCTGCATGCGTTCGACCACCGGCCCGCGCAACTCGAGCATCGCGTCGAGCCAGCGGCGGGAACGGCCGAGGCGGTCGGTGAAGTACTCGTCGCCGACGTTGCGCCCGCCGACGAAGCCGACCGCACCATCGACGACCAGCAGCTTGCGGTGGTTGCGCAGGTTGACCGTGAACGGGCGCCGCTTCCACAACAGCGGCAGGAACGGTTCGGCCCGGCCGCCGGCGGCACGCAGCGCGTGCAGGTGCTCCGCCTTCAGGCCGAAGCTGCCGAACGAGTCGTACAGCAGGCGCACCGCGACGCCGCGCGATGCGGCGCTCGTCAGCAGCTCCAGGAAGCGCTTGCCGGTCGTATCGGGCCGAAAGATGTAGACGACCACATGCACGTGGTGCTGCGCGCTCTCGATCGCCGCACCCACGGCGGCAAAGAACTGCTCGCCGGACGGCAGCCAACGCACCTCCGTGCCCGCCACGAGACCACTGCCATCGGTGCCGCCGAGCAGCGCGCGCAGACCGGCGCAGTCCGGCTCCGGACCAGCAGCGGGCGACTCGCGGCGCGTCCGGAACTCCCTGGCGCGCGCGCCGCGCACCCGCAGCCGGTGCAACCGCCGCAGCTGCAGCCGCCGCGGTAGCAGGTAGTAGAGCAACAGCCCGATCCATGGCGTCACCAGGATCACCAGCATCCACAGCAACGTGCTCGACGGCGAACCGCCGCGCACCAGCACGCGGTAGACGAACACCATCGCCAGCAGTTCGCCGAGCAGGGCGATCGCGATCACCTGCCAGGAACTGGCGGAATCGATCGCGATGGCGGCGTAGCTCACGGGTTCGGTCGCAACGGGTGTGGTCAAGCTGAGCGAAGGCGGGCAGCAGGCGCAAGGCGCCGTGCCGCGCGCGCCGCCGAAGCGGTGTGGGGAGTGCTGCGCAGCGGTTGCGCCACCCTGGCCTCGCGCCGCCGAAGCGGTGCTGGCGGCTCACATCCGCTGGCGTACTGTCACCGCGTCGCGGCGGCGCCCAGGCATGGCGGTGGGGAGTGCTGCGCTCCGCGCAGCAGTCCCTACCGCCCGTCGGCCGAGATCGTGCCCGCGGTCTCGGCGCGCAGCGGCAGCGTGCGCCGTTCCTTCTTGCCGGACGCGTCGCGCGCCTCGACGGAGAGCACCAGGAACTGTCCGAACACGGGGTCGCGGCCCAGCGGGCTGTCGAGGTAGAACGTCGCACAGACGCCCGGTTCGACGGTCAGGGGCTGCAGCGAGTTGTAGGGCAGCATGCCGGCGCTGCCGGCGGTACCGCCGATCTGCCGCAGCAGCACTTCGCCGATCGCGGAGCGGGACTGGCCGCCGTCCGGGCCGATGCGGAACTCGACCGGGGCGGCGCTACCGTTGTTCACCACGACCTCGATGCGCGTCTGCTTCTTGCCGAGGTCGATCGTGACGTCGGCACCATGCAACCGGCCGGCATACAGACCACTCGAGTTGGTGGCCCATTCGGTGGGGCCATCCTGGCGGTAGCGCATCCACGTGCGCGGCGGCGGTGTCTGACAGGCGGCCACGAACAGCACGCCGCCGACCAACACACGAACCAGGCCGACACGGTACCGAGCGAATCTTGCCATCACGATCACCCTTTGCAGGGCAGCCCGTCGCGCTCGTCACCGCCGCGAACAGGACCGCCGAAACGATCGCCCCGCTCGCGACAGGTCGCCGCGAGCGGGGAATGGAGCCGATGGTGGGATTCGAACCCGCGACCTATGCTTTACGAAAGCATTGCTCTACCAGCTGAGCTACATCGGCACAGCGGGCGAGGGACAGTAGCGACGCACCGGCTCAGGTTCCAGCGCGAATCGACAGTGGCTCGCCCCCACTGCGCGGCGGTTCAGGACGAGATCCGACGCCGGGCGGCATCCCGTCACTCCGAGGCGGACAGTACAGAACCAGGGCCGTCGCGATGGATGCACCATCGGGCGGCCCTTCGATGCTGGCCCCGGCGCCAGCGTGATCGGCGGCTGCCGATCAGCCTTCGCTGGTGGCGCTACCGGCGACCCGGCGCAGCATCTTCTCCAGCTCGGCGCGCTTCTCGGGCGCGAGCTTGGCCTTGCCCAGCGCGACCGCCGCGGCCGTGCGCAGGCTGACGTCGCCGTCGCCGCCGACCGCGGTCGCCAGCGCGGCGCCGACGTCCTCGGGGCAGCCGTCGAGGCGCGCCAGGATGTTGCCGATCGCCTCGGCGGCGGCCGTCTTCAACTCGACGCTGCCGCTGCCCGACAGCACCGGCACCAGGCTGTTGAGCTCGGCCGCACCACCGGCGAGGCCCAGCGAACGGGCCGCCGGCACCGCGACGGCGTCACCGCGATTCAGCTGCTTCCCGAGGTTGCCGAGCGCACCGTCGATGCCTGCCTTCTGCTGGGCGATCGCGAGCAGCGCGTTGCTGGCCTTGGTCGCGTAGGACTCGGCGCGTTCGTTGGCCGGGGTGCTCTGGCCCTCGAGCGCGGTGTGGACCGCCGCCACCAGCGTCTCGCCGGTCAGCGGTGCCTGGACCACACCAACACCCTCGCCGAAGCGCGCCTTCGCGGCCTCGACATCCTTGGCGATGATGACGATGCGCGCACTGGCGAGGCGCGGGTCCTTCTTCATGTTGCCGATCACGTCCTCGGGCTGGCGGTCTGGCAGGATCTCGTTGATGACGACCACGTCGACGTTGGGGTTGACCAGCAGGTTGCGCATGCCGGTCACCGCGTCGGCGCTGGCGCCGATCGCCATGCCGCGCACGCTGCTCGACGCCTGCACGGCGCTGGCCGCTTCGAGCGACGGCGCGATCACCTGGATCGTCTGCACGGCCTCCTCGGCGACGGCATCGGCGAGCACGGCGACGACCTGGTCGAGGTGCGGCACGCGCGCGCCACCGCTGGCGCGGACCAGCGAGTCGGCGGCCGCGTACTTGATGCGCTTGTCGGTGCTGTTCAGCGCCGCCGTCAGCGTGCTCTGGTCGATCGTGTCGACGCTCTCGGCCTTCGCCAGCGCCTGGATCGAACCGATCGCCACTGCCGCCAGGCCCTGGCGCACGCCGGCGTCCAGCGCCGAGCGCAGCGAGTCGAGCCCGGTCGCCATCGCGGCGATCTTCAGGTCCTGCGCGACCGGCTCCAGCGCCCGCATCGACTCGTCGCCCTTGGCGAGCGAGGACTCGATCAGGTAGGCCTCGGCGAGGTTGGCCTGCGCCAGCATGCTGCGCGCCGGCAGGCTCGCCGGCTCGATGCGCACCGCGGTGGCGGCAACCGCCTTCGCCAACTCGCTCGGGTAGAGCAGCGGCGCCACGTCGGTCGGCACCAGCTTGTCGTCCTTGAGCTGCCAGACGACCTCGCTGAAGCCGCCGATCGGGATCTCACCCTTCAGGTAGTTGTTGGCCTGGGCCAGCATCAGCTCGACGGGCTTGCCCGACACGCTGTGCTTGGCGACGAACTTGCGCGCGATCGCGCTGACGCCAGCGCGACTGTCGTCGACGAGGTGGGCCATCGACGGCGCGGCGCGCAGGTCGCCGATCTGGTGCAGCGCGGCGGCCGCGTTCTGCACGACGAGCTCGCTGCTGCTCTTCAGCGTTTCGATCAGCGGCAGCACGGCCGCGGAACGCAGCTGCGACAGCGTGTAGATCGCCTGGATCTGGCCTTCCGCATCGTCCGGATCGCCGAGCTTCTGCACCAGCGCCGGCACCGCGAACTCGCCATGGTTGGCGATCAGCTTGTTGATCGCGGACTGACGCGAGCCGTAGTCGCTGTCCTTCGCGGTTGCGATCCCGACCAGTTCGTGGATCGTGGCTTCGTCGCGCGAGTGCTGCTTGGTCTCGACCTTGGCGCGCTCGAGGATCGACTGGGCGATCTGCTGGATCTCGCCCTTGGTGGTCATCAGCAGGTACCACTCGTCCTGCGACACCGACTGGTAGAGCGACAGCGCCTCGGTGTTCGACGGATCGGCCGTCAGGATCTCGCGGAGCTTGTTGACTGCTTCCTCTGTCTTGTTCAACCGCAGCAGGTTGACGGCTTCGCGCAGCGGCGTGTCCTGGGCCAGGGCCGAGCCGCCGACGACGACGGCAACGGCTGCCGCCAGGAGAGACTGTGTGAACGAGCGGGCCATGAAACGGGACTCCATGAGGAAGAGCAGTAGGGGTCTGGAATGAGGGCGCGAACAGGGGTTCGGCACACCGCGGGCGTGACGGACGAGTCGGTGCCGGGACTCTCCCCAGCCGGGCAAGGCTGGAAAGGGCTGTCGAATGCTATGTTCCGACGGCCGACCGTCAAGTGGACGCGAGCGGAGACCGCAGTTGTCCGAGCAGGATACCCCACCGGGCGGCGCACCGCGGCCCACGACCGGCGGCAGGCCGCGCAGCGCCGGTGCCACCGCGGTTGCGGACCGCAGGGAATTGGCAGCCGCCGCCGCGCGGCCAAGAGCCCCCGCCGCTGCGGGAAACGTCCTGTCAGGAATGGGGAGACCACCCGCCGTGGCGGACCTACGCTGCTGCCATGCCAGCTGATCCCGCCACGATCCTGATCGTCGACGACCATCGCGCGGTGCGCGAAGAACTGGCGTTCGCACTCGGCTACGACGGCTGGCGCACGGTCGAGGCCGCCGATGGACCCGAAGGCCTGGCGCGGGCCCAGGACGGCGACATCGACCTGGTGTTGCTGGACGTCAAGCTGCCCGGCATGGACGGGCTCGAGGTGCTGACGCGGCTGAAGGAACAGCGCCCGGAGCTGCCGGTGGTGATGATCTCGGGCCACGGCGACCTCGACACGGCCGTGCTCGCGGTGCGCAAGGGCGCCTACGACTTCCTGCAGAAGCCGTTCGCCGCCGATCGCGTGGTGCTGTCGATCAAGAATGCGCTGCGCACGTCGCTGCTGCAGCGCGAGAACGCCGCCCTGCGCGCGACCGCCGAGCACGATCTGTTGGGCACCAGCGCGCCGATCGAACAGGTGCGCAGCATGGTCGCCAAGGTCGGCAAGACCGACGTCGCCGTGCTGATCACCGGTGAGAACGGCACCGGCAAAGAGCTGGTCGCGCGGCAGCTGCACGGCCAGAGCCCGCGCGCGCAGCGACCGTTCGTGGCGATCAACTGCGCCGCGATCCCGGCCGATCTCGCCGAGAGCGAGTTGTTCGGCCACGAGAAGGGCGCCTTCACCGGCGCCACCACCGCGCGCCAGGGCTCGTTCGAGCAGGCCGACGGCGGCACGCTGTTCCTCGACGAGGTCGGCGACATGCCGCTGCCGCTGCAGGGCAAGCTGCTGCGCACGCTGCAGGAACGCGTCGTGCAGCGCCTCGGCGCGCAGCAGCCGCGCCCCGTCGACGTGCGCGTGCTGGCGGCGACCAACCAGGATCTGCAGGCGATGGTCGCCGACAAGACGTTCCGCGAGGACCTGTTCTACCGGCTGCACGTCGTGCGCATCCACCTGCCGCCGCTGCGCGAACGCGGCGAGGACATCGTCGTGCTGGCGCGGCATTTCCTGGCCGCGGCGACGGCGCGCAACGGCCTGCCGGCGCGGCGCCTCGGCCGCAGCGCCGGTGCCTGGCTCGCCGCGCAGCCATGGCCCGGCAACGTGCGGCAGCTGAAGAACGTCATCGAGGGCGCCGCCGTGCTCGCCGATGCCACCGAGATCGAGGCGCAGGACCTGGCGGCGGTCAGCATGCCGGTACCGGGTGCCGCCGCCGGCGGCGGCACGGACTGGTTCGCCTTCGCACGGCTCGAAGACTTCCGCGCCGCGACCGAGAAGGAGTTCCTGCGCCGCAAGCTGCTCGAGTTCGGCGGCAACATCAAGCGCACCGCCGAGCGCATCGAGCTGCAGCGCAGCAACCTCTACAAGAAGCTCGATCGCTACGGACTCAAGTAGCGCCGGCGCTCAGCGCTTCGGGCTGGGCACGTGCTGATCGAACAGGATCACGTTGCCGTCGGGGTCGGCGAGCGTGAAGCTCGCGGGGCCCTTGGTCGACACGTCGGCCTCGGTCGTCAGCTGGATGCCGCGCTCCTGCAAGGCGGTCTGCAGCTCGCGCACGTCCTGGAAGTCCTTCAGGGCCTGCTTGTCCTTCGTCCAGCCCGGATTGAAGGTCAGGATGTTCTTGTCGAACATGCCCTGGAACAGGCCGATCGTCGTGGTGCCGTTCTGCAGCACGACCCAGTTCTGTTCGAGCTTGCCGCCGACCTGCTGGAAGTCGAGCTTCTCGTAGAAGGCCTTGGACGCCTTGATGTCCTTGACCGCGAGGCTGACGGAGAAGTTGCCGAGCTCCATGGCCTTGGTCTCCTTGCCTTGCGGGGATTGCGGGGATTGCGGGGATTGCGTCGTGCTGTCGCCGGCGATGGCGGTCAGGACCAAGGCGCCGACGAGCGTGAGGCTGGTGAGTGCTTGCATGTGAGTTCTCCGTCGAACGGAGGCCGGGCCAGGTGCGGCGGCTCGAGCTCGACAGGGAGCTAGGATGCCCATCAGCCGCAAGCGCGTCTTGCCATATCCGGCGAACTGACCCCGCCGGCGACGGCACAGCGGCGGTGCCAACCACCGCGCCCCTTCGCCCCGGCCCGTGGCCAAGCCTCCACCGCCGCAGCGGTGCTGGCTGCTCGCATTCGCCGGCGTATGGCCACCGCGTAGCGGCGGTGCCAACCACCGCAGCGGACCAGATCGCCTGCGGCGATCTAGTTCGCTGCTGGCAGCACCAGCTTCTGGCCGACCTTCAGGCTCTCGTCGAGGCCCGGGTTCGCGGCCAGGATCTCGCGCACCATGCGCGCGGCGTTCTGCCGGCCGTAGGTGCGGTCGGCGATCTTCCACAGCGAGTCGCCGCCCTTGACCGTGTACTGGGTCGCCGCGCGGGCCGCCGTGCCGCCGTTCGCAGCGCCCCCGTTCGCAGCGCCACCGGTACCGGTGCCGCCGCCGGCCGCGATGCGGCCCGGCTCGGCGAACGTCGGCTTCGCAGCGGCGCCGTTGCCATTCGGCGTGGCCCCACCACCGAGCACGTTCTGCAGCGAACCGACGCCGGGGATGCTGCCGCCGCTCGGCATCAGCGTCTTCGGCTGGCTCGCCTCGATCGCCGCCAGCACGACCGCATCGTCGACCCAGGGCACGCAGACTTCCTGGCCGACGTGCAGCACGGTGAGTTCCTCGTTGAGCGCCTTCGCCTCGTCGAGGAAGGGGTCGCGGGCCCCGCACCAGCGGCGCACCAGCGCTTCCAGCGAGTCGCCGGCGCGCGCGCGCACCATGCGGACCATGCGGTCCCGCTGGCTCGCACCGAGCTGCTGCGACAGCAGGTCCGCCGTCAGCACCGCCGGATCGACGGCGACCAGCGGCTGCTGCTTGGTGACTTCGCCCGGCGCGGGCAACACGTCGCTGCCATTACGAGCACCGCCGCCGTTGTCGGCACCCGGGTGGGCGGGGTTCGCGGGCGCCTTCGGCTGCCCGTCCACGTGCGCCCCGTCGCCCTTCTGGCCGAGCAGGTCGCCCAGGCCCTTTGCCGGCGGCGCCGTCGGCTTCGTGGCGCCGATGACTTCGCGACCGCTCGGGCCGAACACCACCGCGATGACGAGAATGACCGCGAGGAACCCGGTCACCGCATAGACCAACAAACGCTCGTTCTGCTTCATGGAACCCTCCCAACCGTGACTTCCAACCGTGACCTTCCAACCGCACACTGCTGGCACCGCTGCAACCGCAAGGGCACGCAACACCAGCATTCGAACGACGGGATGACCGCCCGTCGATCCGGCGCATGGTAGTGAAACTACGCCGTCGCTGCCACCGGCGGCTCGACGAAGTTGCGCGGCAAGCAGGTCACTCGCGCCGCTTGGGTGGCGCGTGCTCCACCACCGCCGTGCCTTCGGGCACGTCGAACTCGCTCGAAGGTGGCTGTTCGGGGTCGACGACGACGTCGCGCAGCGCGATCTCGACCAGGTCGCCTGCTGGATCGCGGTAGGCGACCGCGGCCAGTTCGCCGCCCTTGGTGCGCAGCGACAGGCGCAGCTCCACCAGCCGATCGCGCACCAACTCGCGCCGCGGCAGCAGCACCAGCAGCGTGCGCGTGGCGTCGGCCGGGTCCGGGCCGCAGGCCTGCACCGCGAACTCGCGCAGCAGCACTTCGGCGTCGCCACCGATGGCCGCGAACAGGCCCTCGGACAGTTCCGGGCCGTCGAGCCGGAAGCGCTCGAGGCGCTTCTGCTGCGGGCGGAACACCTCGTACAGCGCCGGGCGCAGGCGTACGACCGACTCGCGCGGGGTCCTGGCCCGGAACACGATGCAGGCCGGGTCGCGCACGAACAGGAACGTGCCTTCGCTCTGCAGCGGCTGCTTCGACAACTTCGTCGTGCGCGTCTGCTGGTAGCCGGCGACCAGCACGTGCATCGTGCGGCTGCGTTCGGCGTGGCGGCGCAGCAGCGCTTCGCCCGCCTGCACGACTGCGGGGTCGACCGGCGGCGGCGAAGGTGTCGGCGGCGGTGCCTGGGCGGGCACGACGGCGAGCAGCAGGGCACTGACCGACAGCAGCCGCATCACGGCACTCCGCCGGCAGTCCCGCCGCGGCGCCGGCAGGGCGGGCACGACCACGATGTGGGGCGGGGTGGGCATCGGCTGGGTGCATGTTGGCGCCATGCGACGGAACGGGCGAGCAGAAAGCGGCCCGCGACTCAACGACCGTGCGGCCAACGTAGCTGCAACGCGAGACCGCGGGCCGACACGCGACCGTCGGCATCGAGGGTGAAGCGCAGGTGGCCCAGCTCGATCGTGTAGGCGGCGACGGTGCCATCGCCGGCCAGCCGCGCGACGACCCGGCCGCTGCCGAGCGCCGGTTGCAGCAGCACCTCCATGCCACCATCGCCGAGCGGCCGTTCGCCGAGCACACGCGACGCGGCCACCGGCGCCAGCAGTTCGGCGAACGCCGCCGCCAGCACCAACGCCAGGTGCGGCGGCGCCGAGTCCAACGGCGCGGTGGCCAGGTACGGACCGGCCGGCGTCGCCGCCACGACACGGTCGCGACCGACGGCGAGATCGAACACCTTGCCGCCGATGTCCGGGAACAGCTGCAGCGCGAAACCCTGGTCGCCGACGGCGAACACCGCGTCGAACACACCGGTCAGCAGCTGCGACTCGATCTCCAGCTCGAAGCGCGGCGGCAGTTCCCGCGCCAGCGGCATCGGCCGCAGCCGCTGCAGCGTGGCCGGCGCGGGCGGTGCGAAGCCCTGGCAACCGGCGGCCAGCGCCACCAGCAGGAGGAACAGGATGCGAAGGCGGATGGGCAACGGCTACTCTCGCCAGGCGAGCCTACCCGTGACGAGCCCCGCGCAGAACGTCGAACCGATCCGCGACAAGCCGCACGGCCCCGAGCGCACGCTCGGCCGCCGCCTGCTGGGGCCGCTGCACATCACCGGCATCACCTGGTACCGACTGATCCACTGGGTGACGTTCCTGCCGGAGTGGATGATCGTGCTGACGGTCCACCTGTCGACCTGGTTCTTCTGGCTGTGCCTGCGGCGCATCGGCGACGCGGTGGCCAGCAACCTGGTTGCGGTGCTCGGCCCGTGCAACTGGTTCGAGCGCCAGCGGCGCATCCGACGCACCTTCCTGCAATACGCATGGTGCATCGTCGAGCGCTACGAGCAGTTCCATCGGGCCGATCGCATGCACTTCTCGTTCGAAGGCGAAGCGACCTACATGGAGATGCTGCGCAGCACGAGCGGCTACGTGTTCTTCACCGCCCACTTCAGCAACTGGGAGATGGGGCCGCTGGTCCGCGAAGTGCCGCGCGGCCGCAAGGTCCACGTCGTGCGCGAGCCGGAGATGAGCCGCTCGGCGCAACGCTTCATCGCCGACCTGTTCGAACGGCATCCGCAGCGCGATCAGTTCGTCGTGCACTACGCCGGCTCCGAACTGACCCTCGGGGCACGCCTGCTGATGGCGCTGCGCCAGGGCGACATCGTGGCGCTGCCCGGCGATCGCCCGCGCGCCGGCATGGGCTGCCAGCCGTCGACGATGTTCGGCCGGCCGATGGATCTGCCGCCCGGCCCGGCGGCACTGGCGCGCGCGGCCGACGCGCCGCTGGTGCCGGTGTTCGTGCTCCGCGAAGGCCGCCGCCGCTACCACGTCGTCGTAGGGGAACCGATCCGGGTCGAGCAGACCGAGGACCGCCGGCGCGACGTCACGCACGCCGTCGATTGCATCGCCTCCGAGTGCGAACGCATGATCCGCACCGATCCGCATCAGTGGTTCTGCTGGGCGCGGCTCTGGTGACCGCCTGAGCCCCTGGCGAGCAGCGGCGCCAGCACGAACAGGCACGCGAGCATGCTCGCCAGCGAACCCAGCGCGACGATGCCGCCGAGGTCGCGCAGCCCCGGACTGTCGGCCCACAAGAGCGCGCCGAAGCCGAGCACGGTGCCGAGGCTGGTGCGCACCACTCCGGTGCCGGTGGCGCCGGTGCTGCTGCCGCCATGGCGGAAGTGGCCGACCGTGTGCACGCCTTCGTCGACGCCGATGCCGAGCACGAACGGCACCGCGACGAAGCTGACCAGTGACAGGCGCAGGTCGAGCGCGACCAGCACGCCGAGCGTGATCGCCATGCCGACGGCGCTCGGCAGCAGCGACAGCAGGCCATGCCGCCACGACCGCAGCCACAGCAGCACCATCAGGAACGCCAGCACGGTCGCCAGCAGCACGGCGCGCAACAGGTCGTGGCGCAGCACGTGCGCCAGTTCGGCGGCGACGGTGGCGCCGGCGTGCACCTGCGTGCGCGGGCCGAGCTGCGCCTGCAGCAGCGCGGTGAACGCCGGCAGCGATCTGCTGTCGAGGCGCGCCACCGGCCAGACCTGCACGACGCGCCAACGTTCGCCGCCGAGTTCGAGCACCAAAGGCGCCGCCGCCACCGGATCGGCGCGCAGACGCTGGTCGAGTTCCTGCAGCGCCGGCAGGAACGGCCCCGGCTCGAGGCCCGCATCGGCCAGCTGCTGCCGCGTCGGATCGACGAAGTCGCCGATGCGTTCGCGGCAGGCGGCGACCGCGCGCCTCGCGCCCTCGGTCTCGACCGCCTCGAGGCCCGACCAGAACCGGATCACGCCGTCGTGCTGCAGCGCGACGAGCCCCGCGCGCGCCGCGGTGGGTTCGTCCGCGAGCGGCACCAGCACCACGGCCGGTATCGTCTGGAAGCCGATCTCTGCTTCGATCGCCGCGCGAGCGGCCGCGACCGGGTCGTCGTGCGGCCGCAGCGCCTCGGGGTCGGCGGTGATCGGCACGCCGTGGCGCACGGCGGACACCAGCAGTGCCGCCGCGACGGCAAGCACGGCCCACGCCACCTTGCGCGACGCACGGTGCAGCAGCCAGCGATCCGCGAGCCGCGCCAACCAGCTGCGCTCCGGATCGGGACGATGGCCGACCGTCACCAGCAGCACCGGCAGCGCGGTGATCGTCACCAGCAGGCTTGTGACCAGGCCGAGCGCGAGCAGCAGGCCGAACGCGCGCAGGCCACTGAGTTCGCCGCTGCCGACGGCGAGGAACGTCACCGCCGTGGTCGCCATGTCGATCGCCAGCTCCGGCACCGTGCTGCGTTGCACGATGCCCGCCGCGGTCCTGTGGTCGTGCAGCAGCCGTTCGGCGCGGTAGCGCGCGGCGTAGTGGATCGCGAAGTCGACGCCGAGCCCGCACAGCACCGCGACCGCCGCGACGGCCACCGTCGGCAGCGGCCCGAAGCACGCGCTGCCGAACGGGATCGCCCAGGTGATCGACAGCAGCGCCGGCAGCTGCACCAGCAGCGGCAGCCGGATGCCGCGCATCACCCAGCACAGGTAGCACAGGATCGCGACCATCGCCCAGACGCTCGCGCGTTCGAAGTCGGCGCGGATGCCGGCCTGGTCGGCACGCGCCACGGCGTAGCCGCCGAACACCACCGCGTCGGTGCCGCCGAGCACGCCATCGACGTGCTGCATCAGCTCGGTGGCGAAGTCGGCGTCGTAGGCGTCGACCGTGCCGATCAGGCGCAGCAGGGCCATGCGCCCACCGTGGAACGTGACCAGGTCGGTGCCCGGGTCGAGGCCGAGCTGCTGCGCCGGGTCGTCCTGCTGCAGCAGCCAGCGCAGGCCCAGCGGATCGCGCCGCGCGAGTTCACTCGCCGCCAGCGGATCGTCGGCGAGGTCCAGGCGCAGCGAATCGATCGCCCGCTGTCGCGCCGCCGGCGCCAGCGCGGCGGCCAGTTCGGAGCAGCGCGTCGGCGACAGGAACCACAGCGGCGCCGCGGCGGCGCGCGCGAGCCAGGTGCCGAACAGTTCGTCGCGCCCGGTCTCGACCGCCGCCACCAACGGCGAGCGGCGCAGCTGCGCCGCCAGAGCGGGCACCCGCGCCGGCAGGTCGTCGCCGCGCAGCAGCAGCCACAGGCTGCGCGCCGGTCGCGCGCGCTCGTCGAGCAGCTGCGCGATGCGCACCTGCGGGTGGTCTTCCGGCAGCAAGCGCGAGACGTCGGGTTCGAAGCGTACCCGCGGCCACATCATCGCGGCGACCGCGGTGACCAGCGCGACCAGCAACAAGGTCACGAACGGGCGCCGCAGCGGCAGGTCGAGCCACGCCGGGCCCGCGGCGGTCGCGGTCACGGCGCCCGCCCGCCGCCAGCGTCCGCGTCGACGCCCGCCAGCAGTCGTGCGACCGTCTCGCGCAGCAGCTTGCCGCGGCAGGTGCGCGGCAGTTCGGGCAGGAAGACGATGCAGCGCGGCACCTTCGCCGCCGGCAGCTGCCGGCTGCAATGCCGCCGCACCGCCGCTTCGTCGAGGCCATCGGCGACCACCAGCGCCGCCGCCACCGCCCGCCCATCGGCATCCTGCCACGGCACCACGGCGACGTCGCGCACGCCGTCGAGATCGGCGATCAGGCGTTCGATCTCGCGCGGCTGCACCTTGTGGCCACCGACGTCGATGCGGTCGCAGGCACGGCCGAGCAGCACCAGTTCGTCGTCGCGGCGGCTCGCCAGGTCCAGCGAACGAAAGCAGCCCGCGCGCAGGTCCGGATCGTCGTCGAGCGACCAACCCACCGCCGGCGAACGCACGACCACGCGGCCATCGCCGTCGAGCGTCACCGCGACCCCGTCGACCGGCGCACCGACGCTGCCCGCCTCGGCCGCGGTGCCGGCCCGGTCGTAGCAGATGCCGCCCGCCTCGGTGGCGCCGTAGAACACGTGCACCGGCAGGGCGAAGCGCGCGCGGAACGCCGCCGCGGTGGCCGGCAGCAGCGGTGCGCCGGCCGAGACCACGAGCCGCAGGCTCGGCGGCAGGCGCAGCGATTCGGCCAGCAGCGCGCGCAGCAGCGCCGGTACCGCCGGCAGCACGGTCGGCTCACCCAACCGTAGCGCGCGCAGGAAGCCGAGCGGGTGCCGCGCGTCGGGCAGCACCAGCACGCGGCCGCGCCACAGCGCCGGCAGCAGCAGGCTGCCGACGCCGTAGCTGAACGACATCGGCACCGCCGCGAGCACGCGATCGCCGGCATCGATCGCCATCGTGCGCTGCAGCTGGTCGCAGTCGGCGATCAGTTCGGCGAAGCCGACGCCGACCGCACGCGGTTCGGCCGTGCTGCCCGACGTCAGCTTGATCGCGGCGCAGTCGCCCGCCGGTTGCCGGCCCGGCAGCGGCACGCAGCGGAACTCCGGCCCGCCGTCGAGCACCGCCGCGGCGCCGAGCTGCCGCGCGAGGTCCGTTCGCGGCGCGCGCGGGTCGGCCGCGTCGAGCAGCACCGCACACGACCCGTGCTGCCACACCGCCAGCACCGCCGCCAGGAACGCAAACCCATCCCGCACGCTGACCGCGATGCGGGCGCCGGCGGGCACCGCGGCGAGCTCGTGCCCCGCGTCGGCCGCCAATGCCGCAAGATCGCTGCGCGAACGCGCGCCGGCCGCGGTCCAGGCCACTGCCGCCGACGGCTCGGCATGGAGCAGCGAAGAGAAGGCTTGGGCTACCGGCGAGTGCATCGACATCCCGGGTGGCCACGCAGCCTACGGTCGCCCGCACGCACCGCAAGCGGTTCGCGCCGGCCCATCCCGTCGCGATTCGTGTCCGGTTACGCCGGTTGCGGCATTCCCGCTGCCCGCTGGCACAGCTAGACTGCTGCGCGCCATGACCATGCAGGTGACCGTCGGCCAACTGAAGGCGATGATCGTGCAGAAGCTGAACCTCAAGGGCGTCACCGCCGAGGCGCTCGGCGACGACGACCCGCTGTTCGGCACCGGACTCGGCCTCGACTCGGTCGACGCACTGGAACTGGTGCTCGCGATCGAGAGCGAATACGGCATCCAGATCCAGGACGCCGAAGTCGGCAGGGAAGCGTTCGCCTCGGCCCAGGTGCTGTGCGACTTCGTCAACGCGCGGCTCGCGGGCGAGGGTGCTGCCGCCGACGCTGCTGCGGCGCGAGAACAAGGCGCGTGACACCGCGGCCGGTCGCCCTGCCACAGCCGGTCGTCGTGACCGGGTTGGGTGCCGTGTGTGGCCTCGGCGCCGGCATCGACACGATGTGGCAGGCGGCGCTCGCCGGCCGCCACGCGATCCGGCCGCTGCAGCTGTTCGCGACCGCCGGCCACCGCACGACGCTGGCCGCCGCGGTGCCCGACGACGCACCGCTGGTCGCCGGCCGCGGCCTGTCGCGCGCCGAGCGCTTCGCCTGCACGGCGGCGGCCGAAGCCGCGCGTTCGTTGCCGGCCACCCTGCTGCGCACCGCGCGCGCCGGCGTGTTCTTCGGCAGCAGCACGGGTGCCCTGTTCGAGGCCGAACGCTTCCTCGCCGAACTGCTGCAGCACCGCGAAGGCGACCTCGGGCCGCTCGCCGCGCAGCAGAACGACGGCCCCGGCGCGGCGGTCGCGCGCCACCTCGGCGTGCGCGGACCGGTGGCGACGTGGTCGACGGCGTGCACGTCGACGAACGTCGCGCTCGCCGCGGCCCTCGATGCGCTGCACAGCGGCGAGGTCGACGTCGCCATCGCCGGCGGTGCCGACGAACTGTGCGAGACGACCTACGCCGGCTTCAACAGCCTGCGCGCCGTCGACGCCTCGCCGACGCGGCCGTTCCGGTGCACGCGCGCCGGCCTGTCGCTCGGCGAAGGTGCCGGCGTGCTGCTGCTGGAGACGCTCGCGCACGCGGCGCGGCGCGGTGCGACGGTGCTGTGCGAACTCACCGCGGCGGGCCGTTCGTGCGACGCGCACCACGTCTCGGCGCCCGATCCCGACGGCGCGGGCGCGGCACAGGCGATCCGCATCGCGCTGCAGGCGGCGGGTCTGTCGCCGGACCAGGTGACGTTCGTCAACGCGCACGGCACCGGCACGCCGCAGAACGACAGCGCCGAGGCCAAGGCTCTGCACGCGGTGTTCGGCGCCCGCACGGCGTCGCTGCCGATCACGTCGAGCAAGAGCCTGATCGGCCACCTGCTGGGCGCCGCCGGCGGCATCGAGGCGGTGTTCACGGCGCTGTCGATCGTGCACCGCCTGCTGCCACCGGTGGCCGGCGACGAGCCGGCCGACGCCGGACTCGGGCTCGACGTGGTGCTCGGCGCACCGCGCCAGCTGCCCCTGCACAACACGGGCCTGTCGACCAACCTCGCGTTCGGCGGCAACAACGCCGTCGTGCTGCTGCGGAGCCACCGACCATGACCCGGCGCGAAGTCGTCGTCACCGGCGTCGGCTGCCTCGGCCCGTGGGGCATCGGCATGCCGGCGCTGGCTGCGGCCCTGCGGCGCGGCGAACCGCTGGGCACGCCGGTCGACCGCTCGGCCGGCTACCACCGCGACAACGCGGCCACGCTGGTGGCTGCGTGCGGGCCGCTGGACCTGTCGCCGTGGCTGTCGCCGCAGGCGGCACGGCGCATGAGCGACGTGTCGCAGTACGCCGTCGCCGCGGCGCGCATGGCGCTGCAGGACGCGGGGCTCGGACAGGTGCACGGCGAACGCACGGCCGTGGCGCTGGCGACCGCGTTCGGCCCCGGCGCCTTCACCGAGCAGCTGGCCCGGCAGATCCTCGAGAAGGGTGGCAAGGCGGCCTCGCCGTTCCTGTTCACCGACTGCGTCGCCAACGCCGCCGCCGGCCAGATCGCGATCGACCTCGGCGCGCGCGGCCCCAACACCACGATCTGCCAGCGCGAGGCCGGCCCGTTGCTGGCGCTGCTGCAAGGTGCCGACGACATCGCGCTGGACCGCGCCGACGTGTGCCTCACCGGCAGTGTCGACGAGATGCGCGCGCTGTCGCACGCGATCCTCGACCGCTTCCGCGCGCTGGCGCGGCCCGGTGGCGACGGCGAACTGCCACGGCCGTTCGACCGCCGCCGGCGCGGCGTGCTGGTCGGCGAGGGTGCGCAGGTGCTGGTGCTCGAAGCCGAGACGACGGCGCGCGCGCGCGGCGCCAAGGTGCTGGCCCGCGTCGGCCCGGGCGCGCGCGCGTTCGACCCGAGCGCCGGCCGCGCCGGCTTCGGCCGGGACGCCGACGGCCTCGCCGCGACGCTGCAGGCGCGCCTCGCGCCGGCGCTGGCAGAGGTCTCCACGATCGTCAGCACCGCGTCGGGCGCACGCCAAGGCGACGCGCTGGAAGCGGGCGTACTGCGCCGCACGTTCGCGGCGCTGCCGCCGGTGCTGGTGCCGAAGGCCGTGCACGGCGAGTACGGCGGCGGCACGCTGGCGACCGCGCTGCTCGCTCTGGCCGGCAGCGAGTTCGCGAGACCCGCGGCGTGTAGCCAACCCGACCCCGAACTCGGCGTGGTGCCGTTCGCCGGCCGCGTGCACGCCGGGCGCGTCTTGTGCTCGGCGCTGGCGGCCGGCGGCGCCGCGGCCTGGGCAGTGCTGGAGGCGCCATGACGCGGACCGACCACGACGTCGTGATCCTCGGCGGCGGCCTCGCCGGTGGGCTGCTCACCCGCCAGCTGCGTCTCTACCGCCCCAACCTGCGCGTGCTGTGCTGCGAACGCAGTCGCACCACCGCGTGGAAGGTCGGCGAAGCCACCGTCGAGCTGTTCTCGAACTACCTGCTGCGCCGGCTCGGCCTGTCGACGCACCTCTACGAACACCACCTGCCGAAGAACGGTCTGCGGTTCTTCTTCGACAACGCGCAGCACGACGCGCCGCTGACCGCGATGAGCGAGATCGGCAGCCAGTCGCTGCCGTACCACCCGAGCTTCCAGCTCGACCGGCAGGTGCTCGAACGCGAACTGCGCGACGGTGGCCGCATGCTCGGCGCCGACGTCGTCGAGGGTGCCAAGGTCATCGACATCGAGCCCGGTGCGCCGCACCGGGTCACGTTCGAGCAAGGTGGCCGCGAACGCACCGTGCGCTGCACGTGGCTCGTCGACGCCAGCGGCCGCACCAGCCTGTTGGCGAAACAGCTCGGCCTGCGCGTGCCCGTGCCCGACCACAAGTGCCTCGCCGCGTGGGCGCGGGTGCAGAACCTCGTCGACCTCGACGGCGCCGCGATCGATGCCGACTTCCGCGCGCGCGTGCGGCACAGTTCGCGCCGCCTGTCGACCGTGCACTTCGTGCACCGCGGCTACTGGATCTGGCTGATCCCGTTGCGCGGCGGCGTCACCAGCGTGGGCGTCGTCGGCGACCACCGACGGCTGTCGCGCGAGGTGCTGACGCCCGACGGCCTGCGTTCGTTCCTGTGCGGCCACCGCGCGCTCGGCGAACTGCTGGCACCGGCGCAGTGGCTCGACTTCGGCGGCTACGGCCAGCTCGCCTACGGCACCAAGCAGTGGTTCGGCGACCGCTGGGCCGTGATCGGCGAGGCCGCGGCGTTCAGCGACCCGTTCTACAGCCCGGGCAGCGACTTCATCACGCTGGCGAACGACTTCACCACCGACCTGATCGCGCGCGACCACGACGGTGAGGCGATCGCCGAGCGGCAGCGGCTCTACGACGGCTACCTGCAATACCGCTTCGCGGCGAACATGCCGCTCTACCGCGATCAGTACGAGCTGTTCGGCAGCTTCGACCTGCTGCGCGCGCGCTGGGACTTCGACGTCGCCAGCTACTACAACCTGTGGGTCGACTCCTACCTGCAGGACCGGCACTACGACCTCGACTTCCTGCGGCAGGAACTGCGGCAGCAGCCGTTCGTGGTGCGGGCACTCGAACGCTTCGGCGCGCTGTTCCAGGCCACCGAGCGCGCCGTCACCGCACGCGGCGACTACGAACGGCACAACTCGGGCGAGTTCGCCGAGGGTCTGGCCGCGATCGACTTCGTGCGCGAGCTCGGCCGCCGCGACCGCGCGACGACCGACGCCGAGTCGCTGCGCATCTTCGCGCTGGCGCGCGAGCGTTGCTTTCTGCTGCTCGGCCGCTCCAGCGCCGGCGGCGACAAGCTCGGCTTCGCCGACTTCGTCACCGGCCGCGCGATGGCCGGCGCCTTCGACCAGAACTGACCGCTACCGGACGACTCCGCCCGGTGCCGGCACGGTGTCGCCGGGCGCGCGCGTGGGGCGCGCGGGGCGCTCCGGCAGCTCGTCCTTCCTGGCCTTCGCCTCGAACGCCTTGCTGCCGCGCAGGAACGTGAACGTCACCGTGTCCCCCGTCGCTTCGCGCGCGAACTGGAAGATCTGCCGCAGGCTCGCGACCTCTTCGCCGTCGACCTTCGCCAGCACGTCGCCCGCCAGCACGCCCATCTTCGCGGCCCGGCCGCCCTCTTTGACGCTCTTGAACGCCAGCTCGTCGAACTCGCAGTCGAACCAGCCTTCGGCGAACGCCTGCGACTGGCCCGGGCCACGGCTGCCGCCGACGCCCTCGCGATCGAGCAGCTGCTGCAGGTTCGCGGTGCCGAGCGCCGCCAGTGCGACAACGGTCGCGGTGTGCTGCTGGTACTCGGGGATGGCGACGTCGATCGTGTCCCACTGCGTGTGCCACGTGTGGCGGAAGTAGTCGCTGCGACCCTTGAGGCCCCAGTCGAGGCCGGGCACGCCGGCGGCCAGGAACGACGCGTGGTCGCTGCCACCGCCGCCCGACACGCGCGGCACGGTCTTCAGGTCGAACACCGGACCGTCCCAATCGGCGTCCGGCGGCTGCAGCAGGCGGGTCACGCACTCGAACACCGGCAGCAGCTGCGCCCGCATCGCCGCCGTGACCGCCAGCGACTGCGCCCAGTTCGTGCCGGTGTCGTGGTTGAACAGCGCCGACACCTTCGGCATCTCGGTGCGGTGCCGCTGCACGTAGGCGCGGCTGCCGAGCAGGCCCTGCTCTTCGCCGCCCCACAGGCAGAAGCGGATCGTGCGCTTCGGCCTGGCGCCCACCTTGGCGAGGATGCGCGCGGCTTCGAGCGTCGTCGCGGTGCCGGTGCCGTTGTCGGTGCAGCCCTGCGCCTGGTGCCAGCTGTCGAGGTGCGCGCTGACGATCACCACCTCGTCGGGGTGTTCGGTGCCCGGGATCTCGGCGATCACGTTGTGCAGCTGGATCGGCTCGTCGCGGAAGCGGTTCTGGATGTCGAACTCGGCGACGACGTCCTTGCCGTTCTCCACCAGCTCGAGCAGCTGGTCGAAGTCGTCGGCGCGCACGGCGATCTCCGGCAGCTTCGGCACCTGGTCGATGGTCTTCAGCGCCGTCTGGTAGTTGCCGAACACGCGCACGCGGGTCGGATACTGCGCGTCGGGATCGCCGGCGCGATAGACGAAGCCGAGCGCCCCCGCCGCCTCGCAGGCCTTGCGGATCGAACTGCGCGGCAGGCGGCGGCCGAGCAGCCACTTGCCGCGCAGCAGTTCGGGCAGGTCGATCTCGGTGCTGGTCGGCGCCATCACGACCGCGGCCTGCTGCAGACCATCGGTGCCCGCCGTCCACGCGTCGGTGGCGACGTACATGTCGAGCTGCACGGGGCTCGTGATGCGGCCGATCCACTGGCCGCGGTTCCAGGCCAGCTTCCACTCGCCCCACTGCTCCTGCTGCACGTGCTCGATGCCGAACTTGCGGAACTCCGCCTCGGCCCAGTTGCACGCCTTGGTGAAGTTGTCGGAACCGGTGAGCCGGTGACCGATCGTGCCGGTCAGGTCCTGCAGGACGCGCATCACCTGGCTGTGGTCGATGCCCTCCGCCCGGATGCGGTCGGCGACTTCGCGCGGGATCGGGTCGACGCCCGGCTCCGCAGCGACGACCGTCTCCTGGGCGGTGACGAGGCACGGAACGAGCAGGAACGGCAGCAGCAGGCGCAACGGAGTCATGCGGGGTCTCGGTGAAGGCACGGGTAGCCGGTCTTTACGCGGCGATGGCAGCGATTGCGAGGCGGCGATGCCGCCGAACCCCGCCGATCTGCGCACGGGTTGGTGTTCGCCTGCGCACGTCGGTCCAGATACCGGGCCATGCCGACACGGTCCCATCAAGGCGTCCATGATCCACGAACTCACCGGTGATCTGCTGCTCAGCAAGGCGGCCCTGATCGCCCACGGCGTCGCCCCCAACGACGGCTTCCAGCATGGCCTCGCACTCTCGCTGCGCGAGGCGTTCCCCGCCATGTACAAGGACTTCCGCCACTTCTGCCACCAGCAGTCGCCGAAGACCGGCACGCTGTGGCTGTGGCAGGGCGCGGGCCCGGAAGGCCGCCACGTGCGCATCGCCGCGCTGTTCACGCAGGAGCCCCCCGCCCACGACGGCGGCAAACCCGGCCGCGCCAAGACCGAACACGTCAACCACGCTCTGCACGCGCTGAAGCAGCTGGCCGAACAGCAAGCCGTGCCGAGCCTGGCGCTGCCGCGCCTGGCGACCGGCGTCGGCGGCCTCGACTGGATGCACGTCGAACCGCTGGTGCGCGCCCAGCTCGGCGGTCTGCAGATCCCGATCTACGTCTACACGAAGTACGCCAAGGGCTGGACCGGCGACGAGACGCCGCCACAGAAGCCGAAGTAGCTACAGGTACGGCCGCAGCGCCGCCTGCATCTCCTGGTCCTCGCGCTCGGCGGTGAACTCCGTGAAGCCCCGCCGCAGGTACTCGGCGAAGTACGCGCGCAGCTCGGCACCGGTGTAGGCGCCGCCGTTGTCGCCGAACTTGGTGACGAACGGCGTGAAGTGCGGATACAGCGCCAGGGCGCCCTGCTTGCCCCACCAGTCGCCGTGCAGCGTCGTCTTGGCGTAGTTGCCGATCAGGATGTCGTCGAACGCGTGCCACGACACCGCCGACACCAGCGACTGCCGCGGCGTCTCGAAGGTGATGCCGCGCCGATGTTCGCGCGCGATGTCGATCACGTGGTCCTTGCCGCCGACGCGGAAGTTGACGTGGCCGAGGAACGTGCGCAGGTGCTCGACGCGGTGCAGATACGTGCGCAGCAGCTGCACGTCGGCCGGCTCGAGCGGCGTGCTCCAGTCGTCGCCGTACGCCTCGGGCGGCTCGAGCGGCTGGTCGTTCGCCGGCGGCTCGATGCGTTCGTACTGGCCGGTGTGCAGGTCGAACTGCACGAACGCCGGCAGGCACGTGCGGCGGCCGCCGTGAAAGCCGAGCTGGTGCGCATCCACCGGCGTCGCACACGCATCGGCCCAGCCGCTGTCGGTGCGGTTGTAGCGGTGCATCGAACTCGACGGCGCGAAGTAGTCGAGGTCGTAGTGGTCGAGCAGCGCCTTGATGCCGGGGCCACAGGGTTCGTGCTTCGCGGCCAGCGGCGGCACCTGCCGCCCCTCTTCGTCGAAGAAGTGGATCATGTCGGCGTCGCCGTAGCCGGTCAGGCAGGCGATCACCGTGCGCTTGGTGAAGCGGTGGCGTTGCCGGTCGAGGAAGCGGCTGCTGCCGCGGTTGCCGGCGTCGTTGGCGTCGATCACCAGGTGGCCGTCGAGGTCGATCACCAGAGTGGCGTCCTGGTTGTAGTTCGCCAGCGCGGCGATGCGGCAGCGTTCGCTGACCGGAAACCACTCGCCGCACTTCAGCACCTGCACGCGGAAGCCGAGTTCGCCGAGCTCGCGCGCCACGCGGCCGCCGTAGTGGTCGGCCAGCAGGATGGTCTTGTCGCGCAGCGTCTCCAGCGACGGCAGGCTCAGGTGGTCTGGATGCCCGTGCGAGAGCCACAGGTACCTGCACGCGCGCACGTTCGCCTGCTGCTCCGCCGGCACCTGATGGCTGAGCCGCCACGAACCGAAGTACGCCGTGCCGGTGAGCCAAGGATCCGTCGCCAGCACCGGGCCGCGGTCGTGGGCGATGATGCACGCGTTGCCGATCGTCTCGAAGCCGAGATCCATGCTCGCGGTGTAGCGTCCGGCACGGCTGTTCGCCATGGGCGCATTGGCCAGCGTGCTGCACCGGACACCCGGCCCGAAGGCACCGCCTGGCGAAGGCCACGCGCCCGCGGCTACCAACCGATGGTGGCGGTCAACAGGTTGGTCTGCGTGGCGGTCGTCGGCGCCGATGGGTCTGGCACGAAGGCCTGCAGGTGGAACGTCAGGCCCTGCAGGCCGGGCGGCAGGTAGACCGGCAACGTCGCGCTGGCAGCCGCACGCCCCTGACCGTCTTCGCCGATCGCCCAGACCCCACTGATCAGCGTCGCCGGATCGACATACAGCGTCAGACCGGGCAGCGGCACGTCCGCCTGGGTGGCGGTGCCGAGTGACATGCAGAGCAGCGCCAGCGTCGGCCCGGGCACGCCCGTGAGCCGCAACGCCACTGTCTCGCCACAGCGGAACGGACCGGACGCGCCGAACACCGGCGTGGCCCCGTCTTCGCCGGCGATGCCCGGCAACGACTGCATGCGCCCGCCGGCAGCACTGCCGTGATGCAGCGGATTCAACGTGACGACGTCGCCGATCAGATCGATGTCGCCGTCACCGTCGGCATCGCCGGCGAACCCGCCGGGCGTGACCTGCTTCAGCACGACGTAGTTCGCGAGGCTCGGCGGGTTCGACCAACTGATGCGGCGCAGGATCGTGCTGACGTTCGGCTCGCCGGAGGTGCGCCCGAGCATGAGGTCGGTCATGCCGTCGCCGTCGAAGTCAGCTGCCGCGACCGGGCTGCGCACGACCGCGCCACCGCCGGACGGCGCAATCGTCACGCCGACGCCAGTCAGGGTGCAAGGGATGAAGTAGAACGGCCAACCCACCTGGGGCACGTTCATGAACAGGAGGAAGGTGCTCGGGCCAGTTGGCGCAGCGAAGTCCAGGCGACCGTCGTCGTCGAGGTCGGCGACCACCAACGCGTTCGGTTCGAACGGCTTGGCCGGACCCTGCCATTGGCCCACGAACGGCACAGCGACATCCCCGGTCCCGCGCAGGACCAGCGTCACGCTGCCCGTCGACGTCAGCAGGTCGGGCAGACCGTCGGCGTCGAAGTCGGCAACGGCATCGATGCGGGCGTTGAGCGACGGCCCGGCCGAGAACATGCCGGCGTTGTTCCAGAAGATCTGCGAGTAGTAGCCCTCACTGTTGGCGGGATTGCTGTTCGCGATCACGTCTTCGTCGCCGTCGCCGTCGCAGTCCGCGGCCAGGTAGTGGTCGGCGGTGTAGGCGTACTGCGAGCCGAAGCGCAGGCCGGTTGGTGCGCACGCGCCCGCGTATCGGTAGTGGCCGCCGCCGTTGTTCCGCTGCAGGACCATGTACTCGAACAGTCCGCCCACGAGCTGGCGCTGGATCCGGTCCGGTGCGCCGTCGCCGTCGACGTCGATGCGGATCGAGCCGCCGAAGGTCCGGCCGGGCGGGGGCGCAACCTGGTCGTTGATCGGGTCCATGGTGCCATCGCCGCGATTGCGCATCCCCAGCAAGTCCGGATCGCCGTCGCGGTCCGTGTCGCCGAGATCGTGCCGACGATTCACCAGCATCGAGTTGGCGCCGCCGGCAGTAGGCGTCGGATGCCCCGTCCACGGACCGCGGCCGTAGAACACGCAGCGCCCCGCGACGAAGTCGACGTCGCCGTCGCCGTCGATGTCCGCCGCGCCCGCCATGCTCAGCGAACCGGTGCCGGGGAAGTTCCACGAGAATGCGAAGTCGCCGCCGCCGCGATTCTCGGCGATCTGGAACATCGACGGAAAGTCCAACGTGGGCCAACCGTACGTCGGTCCTCCGCCGCCGCCGCAACACACGCCGTCGAGATCCCCGTCGCCGTCGATGTCCGCCAGGTACTCCGACGGGCCACCGTTCTGCGGTGGCTCGGGCGTGAGAGTCGACGCGGAAGTTCGCCGGAACACCTGGTAGGTCGCAAGGTACTGGCCCTGCCCGGGGCGGAAGACGATGACGTCCGTATCGTGGTCGCCATCGAGATCGCCGGCGATCCACTTCCACACCGTCGTCACCGGCATCGCGATCGACGACACCAGCACCTGATCGAGCGTGAGTTGGCCACCGACGAGACGCAGCACAGCCGCGATCGACGAACTGCGGTCGAACACCAACAGATCGTCGCCGGGTTGGCCGCTCCGTGCGGCGGCCTGCACGCGCAGTTCCGCTCCCGTCGATCCCGGCACGGTCCACGTGGGTGCGCCGCCCGCCGCCAGGAACGCCTGCACGCTCACGCCGGGCCCCGCGAGGCTCTTGCCGACCACCACGTAGTCCAGGCTGCCATCGGCGTCGAAGTCGCCGGTGGCCACATGCGTGATCGCGATGCCGGGCGCGGCGATGGCGTGGGTCGTGAACGTGCCGGTGGCCGCCGACACGAACCGCTGCGTGTTGCTGCCGCCCGCCACCACGAAGTCGGCCAGGCCGTCCTGGTTGAAGTCGCCCGTCGCCAGCGCCAGGGTCCGGATCGGGTTGGTCGGGTCCGGCGTCAGGTAGATCGGCGCCGAGCCACTCCAAGCGGTCGTGAAGGCGCCGCCGTCATTGCGCCAGATCACGATTTCGTTGTTGCTGCCGTTCCCGTGCACGCGGGTGCCGATCGCATCGAGGTCACCGTCGCCGTCGAAGTCCGCGAGGCGCTGGAACGGAGCCGAATCGACCGGCAGGACGGCGAGTGCCGCGTGCAGCAGAGCTGCGGACTCCTGGGCGGCGAGCTCCGTCAGCAGCGACAACGTGGCGACGACGATGGCAGCAGGCGTGGCTCGTGGCATGTGGACTCCGGGTGAGGTCGATGAAGTCTGTCGCCGTGCCGACAGCGGCGCCAGTCCCGCGTGCAGGCGTGACCGACGGCGGGAAGTTGTCGGGCGGGCCGGTGAATCCGCGGCGCCCGTGGGAAGTCGGGCGTGGCACCGTGGTCAGGGGTGGCTGCACCTGTCCCGACCCAGCGCCCGATCCACCGCCGCGGTCCAGGCCCGGTCGCCCCGGGCGCGTATGCTGCGGCGCCACGCCGAGGGACATCCCGCCAGCCGTGCTTACCACCTTCCACCCCACCGTCGCGCGCTGGTTCGCGGATCGCCTCGGTGAGCCGTCGCCGCCGCAGCAGCGTGGTTGGCCGCACATCGCCGCGGGCGAACACGTGCTGATCGCCGCCCCCACGGGCTCGGGCAAGACGCTGGCCGCGTTCCTGCACGCGCTCGACGGCCTGCTGCGGCAGGGCTCTGCGCTGCGCGACGAACTGCAGGTGGTCTACGTCTCGCCGCTGCGCGCGCTGGCCAACGACGTGCAGAAGAACCTGCAGCAGCCGCTCGCGGAGCTGCGTGAGTTGGACCCGTCGCTGCCGGCGGTGCGCGTGCTGGTGCGCAGCGGCGACACCCCGGCGAACGAACGTGCGGCGATGACGAAGACGCCGCCGCACATCCTCGTCACCACGCCGGAGTCGCTCTACATCTTGCTGACGACCGTGCGCGGCCGCGCGATGCTGGCGACCGCGCGCACCCTGGTCGTCGACGAGATCCACGCGCTGGCCGCCAGCAAACGCGGCAGCCACTTCGCGCTGACCTGCGAACGGCTCGACCACCTCGTCTCGCAGCACGGCGGCCACCTGCAGCGCATCGGCCTGTCGGCGACGCAGCGACCGATCGAAGGCACCGCGCGCCTGCTCGCCGGCACCGACCGCCCGTGCACGATCGTCGACGTCGGCCACCGCCGCGAACTCGACGTAGCACTCGAGGTGCCGGGCGCGCCGCTCGACACGATCTGCAGCGGCGAGATCTGGCACGAGGTGTTCGCGCGCATGCGCGAGCTGATCGAGACGCACCGCACCACGCTGGTGTTCGCGAACACGCGCAAGATGGCAGAACGCGTCGCGGCGCGGCTCGGCGAGCAGCTCGGCAAGGAGTTCGTCACCAGCCACCACGGTTCGCTGAGCAAGCAGCGCCGGCTCGACGCCGAGCAGCGGCTCAAGCGCGGCGAGCTGAAGGCGCTGGTCGCCACCAGCTCGCTCGAGCTCGGCATCGACATCGGCGACGTCGACCTGGTGCTGCAGATCGGGCCGACGCCGTCGATCGCGGCGTTCCTGCAGCGTGCCGGACGTGCCGGCCACACGCTGCAGAAGACCCCGAAGGCGCGGCTGTTCCCGCTGACGCGCGAGGAACTGGTCGCATCGGCAGCGCTGCTGTACGCGGTGCGGCACGGCGACCTCGACCTCACCCACCAGCCGCAGCATCCGCTCGACATCCTGGCGCAGCAGATCGTCGCGCTGTGCTGCGACGAGACGTTCGCCGAAGACGCGCTGTTCCTGCTGGTCACGGCGGCAGCGCCCTTCCGCGACCTGCCGCGCGAACGGTTCGATGCGGTGCTGCAGCTGCACGCCGGCGGCCGCGCGGCACTGCTGCACCGCGACTCCGTGCATCGCACCGTGCGCGCCACGCGCCGCGCGCGCCTGACCGCGGTGACCTGCGGCGGCGCGATCCCCGACACCGCCGACTGGCAGGTCGTGCTCGACCACGACGACCAGAAGATCGGCACCGTGCACGAGGACTTCGCGATCGAATCGTCGGTCGGCGACGTGTTCCAACTCGGCACCACGAGCTGGCAGATCCGCCGCATGGGTTCGGGCCAGCTGCGGGTCGCCGATGCGCACGGCGTGCCGCCGAGCCTGCCGTTCTGGATCGCCGAAGGGCCTTCGCGCTCCGACGAGCTGTGCCAGGCCGTGTCGACGGTGCGCGTGCATGGCATCGATGCCGGCTGGCTCGAACGCGCATGCGGCCTCACGATCGCCGCCGCCGAGCAGCTCGCCGGTTACCTGCAGGCCGGTGCCGCCGCGCTCGGGGCGATGCCATCGCGCGACCTGCTGGTGCTCGAACGCTTCTTCGACGAGACCGGCGGCCAGCAGCTGATCCTGCACAGCCCTTACGGCAGCCGAGTGAACCGCGCGTTCGGTCTCGCGCTGCGCAAGCGCTTCTGCACAGGCTTCGGCTACGAGCTGCAGGCCGCCGCCAACGAGGACGCGCTGCTGATCTCGCTCGGGCCGATGCACAGCTTCGAACTGGCCGACGTGTGGAACTACCTGCACAGCAAGACGGTCACCGAAGTGCTGATCCAGGCGATGCTGCCCGCACCGATGTTCCAGGCCCGCTGGCGCTGGAACGTCGCCCGCTCACTGCTGGTCGAGCGCTCGCGTTCCGGCAAGCGCGTGCCCGCCCCGCTGCTGCGCTTCCGCGCCGACGACGCACTCGCGGCCGCGTTCCCACAGGCGCAGGCGTGTCCCGAGACGCTGCCGCCGGGCCCGATCCCGGTGCCGCTCGAGCATCCGATCGTCGGCCAGACCGTGCACGACGCGCTGCACGAGGCCATGGACGTCGACGCACTGATCGTGCTACTGCAGCGATTGCGCGACGGCACGATCGCGCGCCATGAGGTCGACGCCAGCAGCCCATCGCCGTTCGCCGACAGCATCCTGCACGCGATGCCATATGCGTTCCTCGACGACGCGCCGCTCGAAGAACGGCGCACGCAGGCGGTGACCTCGGCGCAACGCGGCGCGCGCCGTTCCGCCGACCACGCCGACAGCGAACTGGACCCCGCCGCGCTGCAACAGGTGCAGCAGGAGTGCTGGCCGGAGCCGCGTTCGGCCGCGGAGCTGCACGAAGCGCTCGGCTGGATGGGCTGGCTCGACGACGACGAGGTCGCCGACGCATGGCGGCCGTGGCTCGCCGAGTTGGCCGGCGACGGCCGTGCGGCGCGCGAGGGCGCGCGCTGGTTCGCCGCCGAAGCGAGCCGGGAACCGCTGGCCGCGTGGCGCGGCCGGCTCGAAGCCGTGATCCCGGTCTGGCACGACGAACTCTGCGACGACGACGCCGAGACGCTGCGCGCACTGCAAGCCGAAGGCACCGCGATGCGCGCGCGCTGCTCTGGTCGCGAGCTGTGGGCGCACCGACGGCTGCTCGCGCGCGTTCGCCGGCAGATGCTCGACCGCCTGCGCGCGGCGGTGCAGCCGGTCAGCCAGGCCGACTACGAGGCGTTCCTGCCCGGCTGGCAGCACGCGACGGAGTTCACGCGCCGCGCCGGGCCGCGCGGCCTCGTCGACACGCTGCAGCAGCTGGCGACGGCGACGTTCGCGAGCCACGCGTGGGAACACGACGTGCTGCCGCGGCACGTCGGCGACTTCCGCCGCGATGCGCTCGATCAGGTCACGATGACCGGCGAGTTCGCGTGGCTGCGGCTGTGGGGACCGTGGCGCGGCCCGCTGAGCAAGCTGCCGCTGTCGTTCGTGCCGCGCGCCGAGCTGCCGCTGTGGCTCGAACTGCCGCTCGAACGCGCCGAGCCGGAGCAACTCGGCGCCAATGCGCGCACGCTGCACGAACTGCTGCTGACGCGCGGTGCGTTGTTCCCCACCGACCTGCAGGCGCAGAGCCGTCTGTTGCCGAGCCAGCTCGAAGAGGGCCTCAGCGAACTGATCGGCATGGGACTGGCCACGTGTGACTCGTTCGCCGCGATGCGGCAATTGGCGGTGCCGCCGAGCCAGCGTTCGTTCCCCGTGTGCGCCGTCGGCCGCTGGAGCCTGTTGCCGCTGCCGGTGAAGGGCACGCGCGCCAGCGAGGCGGCGATCGAACTGTGCGCGCGCTCGCTGCTGCTGCGGTTCGGGGTCGTCAGCCACAACCTGCTGCTCGACCAGCGCGTCCCGGTGCCGTGGCGGCTGCTGCTACGGTGCCTTCGTAGCCTGGAGTTGCGCGGGGAAGCGCGCGGCGGACGGTTCGTTGCGGGCTGGGCGGGCGAGCAGTATGCCTTGCCGGCCGCGGTGGCGGGCTTGCGGGCAAACCGCTCCACCACCGCAACGCTCGCGGCGCACTGAGCGCCCGGTTCGGAAGCCCGAGCGGAAACGGGACGACGATCGGAGGCAAACCATGCTCGCTGTGACCATTCTGTTCGCGCTGCTGGCGCTGTCGTCACTCGTCTTCGCGGTCGTGCTGCTGGTCAAGCCACCCACGTGGGCCGACGCTCGCCTCGCGGCGCTGGCCTTCGGCCTGTTGGCTGCGGTGTCGGGCGCGATCGCCGTGCTGTCGCAGGTCCGCATCCGCACGCATACGCCCGTCAACGTCTCCGACATCAACCGCATCGGCGACTCCGATCCCGAGTTCTTCGTCGAGGGCCCTGACCGGGCCTACTTCGCGGCGACCGGCACACTCGACGCCGCTGGCCATCACGGCAGCAGCGCTGAACCAGGGATCTACTCGCTGACCAGAAAGGACCATGTCGTGGCCCGCGTGCCGACCGGGGAGCTGCACAGCAAACCCGCCCACCTCGCGGTCGTGCCCGGGCAAACCAACACCGAAGCCCTTGTGTTCTCGGTCGACACCACGGTGATGCTCTGGGACGGGACCGCCACCGTCGTCGCGCCGGCGTCGGGCACAGCCGCGCCGCTGGCGATCCACGGCATCAAGGCCGACCACGCCGGCGTCTACCTGCTCGGCACACCGATGGCAGGCCGGCTACAGCTCTATGAAATCGACCTTGCGTCACACACCTACGCCATCCTCGCGGGCACCGACATTCCCGGCGACTCGGTCAGCGCATTCTGCGCCTGCGTCATGCCAAGCCTGCTGCGCAGCTTCCTAGTCACCGCCGGCACCACGCAGACGCTGTGGGCATGGGCAGGCACAGGCGCACCATCCCGCGTCGGCCTGACGAACCCGACGCGGGTCTACGAGACCCCTGGCGGCCTGCTGGTCGCCGCCGGCGCGGAGAGCCACGTGCGCTTGCACTTCGTCGCCCAGGCGGGCAGCGTGACACCGTACGCGTTTGCGGACAGCTCGCAACCGCCGCTGGTCGCGGTACACGCGATGGCGACGTGGCACGCGAACGACTGGGTGCTCGCGTCGCAAGTGCACAACACCTCGCTGTGGCGCGTCAGCTTCGACAAGCTCGTGTTGGTCGAACGCCTCGGCAACCTCGACCGGCCACGCTTGCTCACCCAACTCGACGGCGCGCTCGGCCTGGTCTCGCGGAACATCGGGCTGTGGCTGAAGCAGGGCACGCACGACCACAACGAGTTTGAGCCATCGAACCTCGACTCGGGCCACGCGATCCCCGAGATGTGGACGTTCGACGGGCTCGCGTGGTTCACGGGCCGCGGCTGCGACGAACACGGCACCGACGTTGGCAACGAGCTGTGGTATTGGGGAACGGACTGACGCGGCGCTACGGCAGCCCGAAGGCCGGTCGAACGCCGACGAACTCGTAGGAATTGCCAACCGGCACCTGCCGGCCCTGGCCCGGGTCCGTGGGCAACCGCACGGTTGCGAAGTGCTGGCCGACGTAGACCGCACGCCCGCTGCGGTCGCCAGCGACCGGTGCGCCAGCCGGTGCGTTCTCGTCATAGCCGTCGGAGCAGAACTCGGCGACGTTGCCGACAATGTCGTGGAAGCCGTACGGGTTCGGGGCAAGGGCACCCACCGGCGACGTGTAGACGAACCCGTCGCGTCGGTCTGCCGAGTCCGGGGCGTCTTCCCTGATGTTGGCTGCGGCGCGCGGGTCGCCTGCGAGCCACGCGCAGGCGACGGCGTCACCGTTGGCCGCAACCGACCATTCGCGTTGCGTCGGCAGCCGCAGCGACCAGCGAGCCAACAGCCGGGTCGCTTGCTGCCAGGACACCTGCTGGACCGGGTGCGTCCACATCGTCGCGTCCCAAGTCACGTCGCCGTGGCGGGCCGAAGCTGCACCGGGACCAAATGCGACCCTCTGGAGTCCATTCGGCTGATTGCTGGGATTGCTCTGAAAGAGGATCTCCGGATCGTCCACATCCTCTGTCTGCAGCCGCGCCCACTGGGCCTGCGTCATTTCGTAGCGGGCCATCAGGAACGGGGCCACACGGTCCCCGGCATGGCTGGGTTGGGGCTCGGCCACGCCCGGCACGAGTACGAACACGAGGCCGGTCCGCGGCCCGATGTCGAAGCCCTG
>JBGARS010000063.1:0-32347 GCA_044230075.1 Planctomycetota bacterium
ATCCGCGAGCTGGATCTCCAGATCCTTGAGAAGGTCATTGAGCGATGAGTCGCCCGGCGGGTCGTCGCTGCTTTCCCGCCGCATCCGAACAAGAGTCAGACCGATGGCAGCATGCCGCTCGACGAAGAGTCGCACGGCATCCGAGAACCCGCCATCGGCTTCAGTGGCATTGATCATCGCGTCCGGACTGCGAGCACCGGCCGCGCAAGGCCGAATGCTCTCAGCCGAACATCTGGCATCGACAAATTGCCCAGGGCTGCATCACCCAAGCTGCTTCGCCGTGCGCACCGCCAACGCCTGCCGTGCCGCCGTCGTGTAGCGCCGACTGATCATCGGGGAGCCATGACCGATCGTTGCCACGGCTGCTTCCTCGCCGAGTTCGGCGTAGATCTTCGAGGCAGCCGCATGCCGAAGCGCATGAGGGCCAAACCGCGGGATGCCCGCGGCATCGCACGCACGCCGGATCGCGTGGCCGATCGCGTTCGTCGTGTATTCCGTTCCCGGACTGACTGCAGCCGCCGATCCCTTCCGCTTGCTGCGCACCCGAGCCATGTGCTTCGGCCACAGCGGCTGCCCCTTGGCGCGACGAGCCAGGGCGTGCCGCTTCCGGCTCTCGGCATGCATGGCCTCGACCACGTCGCACGGCCTGAACCACAGCCGGTCGGGCTCCTCGCGCAGGAACGGGCGAATGGCAGCCTGGGCCTTCGGTCCGATCAAGACGACACGGGAGTGACCTCGCCACTCGCCCTTGTGCTTCGGCGGCTTGAACTCCCAGACATCCTTCGTCCGGTCGATGTGCCGCGAGGCGAGCTGAGCGGCCTCTCCACACCGCGCGCCGGTGAGAAGCATGAAGTCGACCAGCGCCACGAGCGCCTTTGGCAAGTGCCTCTTCGCCGCCTCGACGTGCTCGATCGACACCGCCATCCGTGGCGGGTTGTCGTGCGCACCGCCGCGGCCGGGCTTCAGCGGCGACACCAACTTGACCTCGTGATGCACGCTCGGCGGCACGAGGCGCTCCTCGGCGGCCCAACGGACCATCCGCTGGATTCGCTGCACGCGGTCGTTCACCGTCCGACGGCACAGCTTGCGCTCGACCATCGCCTCCCTCACCCGCTTGATGACCAGGGCATCGACCTTGGTCGCCGGCAGGTCCCGGAACAGCTCCAGCAGCTCGACGACGGCGTGCCCGAGGTTCTCCCCTTCGCGCGTCGGCTTGCCGGTCGAGGGCCGGCGGTAGTGCTGCCCGACGAAGCTCGTGTAGGCGTCTACAAGGCCCTGGACGGTCAGCACGGCTTCCGGGCGCTTCTCGTCAGGCCAGCGGCAGCCGGCGGCCAGCCATTCAGCCACGAAGGTCCGGTATCGGACCTCGGTCTCGGGGTCATCAGCGCGCCCTAGGCGCACCTGCCGACGGCCGGCGAAGCAGTAGGAGTAGCCGCCGCTCGAACGCAGCGGCGGGACTTTCGGAACGGAGAACTTGCCCTTCGGGGGAACGGACATCGCAGAATCCCTGGTGTGTGCACAGATGTATGCACGGGTTGAACAGGGTCCGCGCTGCCCGAGGGCAGGTTCGCGCGCATCTCGCGCGACGGACAAGGACTTAGAGAGAACAAAAACTGGAGCGGGTGAAGAGATTCGAACTCTCGACCCTCACGTTGGCAACGTGATGCTCTACCACTGAGCTACACCCGCACACAACCTGGCCGCGGGCCGCGGGAGCCTTTTCGGGCGACCCGGGTTGACCCCGCAGACGAGGGGGCGCATTCGTATGGATCCCACCCTTGGATGTCAAGCGTCCCAACCAGGTTCTGCACCCGTCGACCACCCCGGTTCCGAGACCGCGCATGGTCGCATCCATGGCCCCGCCGCTGACCTTCCCCGCCCTTGTCGAAACCGCCCGCAAACACGGCGAACGCGCGTTCCTGCCGCGTCGGCGCGCACAGCTGGCGGAGCCGATCTCGTTCCAACGGCTCGGGGACGACGTCGATCGGCTCGCAACGGCGCTACTGGACCTGGGCGTGCGGCGCGGGGATCGCGTCGGACTGATCGCCGAGAACCGCTACGAGTGGCTGCTGATCGATCTGGCGTTGGCCAGCATCGGCGCGGTCGACGTGCCGCGCGGTTCGGACACGTCGCCGGCCGAGATGCACTTCATCCTGCGCCACAGTGGCTGTCGCATGGCATTCGTCGACGACGATCGCATCGCCCGCGAACTGCTCGGCGCCCACGGCGAACTGCCGGAACTCGAACGCATCGTGGTGATGCAGGATCGCAGCGAGGTGGCAGACCTCACGACGCTGGCGCAACTGCTGCAGCGTGGCTCGGAGCTGTTGCCGACGCGCCGCCAGTCCCTCGCAGCCGCCCGCGCCTCGGTGCGGCCCGACGACCTGCTGACCATCGTCTACACCAGCGGCACGACCGCGGACCCGAAGGGCGTGATGCTGACACACGGCAACGTGCTGGCCAACCTGCACACCGTGCAGGAGGTGCTGCGGATCACCGCCGCCGATTCGTTCCTCAGCGTGCTGCCGGCGTGGCACATGTACGAACGCATCATGGACTACCTCGCGTTGGCGACCGGTGCGCAGCTGGTCTACACCGATCGCCGCCGCATCAAGGACGACCTGGGCCAGGTGCGACCGACGGTGTTCGCGGCGGTGCCGCGCATCTGGGAGATGCTGCACGACGGGCTCGTGGGCCATTCGCAGAAGCTGCCCGGCTGGCGCGGCAAGCTGCTGCGGCAAGGTCTGCACCTCTCGCGCCTCGTCGGCAGCGGGCGCGCACGTCTCCACCACCGGTTGCTGCACGCGGGCTTGCGGCCGCTGGTGCTGCGCAAGGTGCTGGCGACCTTCGGCGGTCGGCTGCGGCTGTGTGTCAGCGGCGGCGGCGCCCTGCCGCGCCACGTCGACGAGACGCTGCTGGGCATCGGCCTGCCGCTGCGCAACGGCTATGGCCTGACCGAGACCAGCCCGGTCGCGGCGCTGCGGCTACCACACCAACGTGACCCCGGCCACATCGGCCCGCCGCTGCCGGACACGTCGATCGAGCCCCGCCACGGCGACGGCTCGCCCTGCCGAACCGGCGAGATCGGCGTGCTGTGGATCCGCGGCCCGCAGGTCATGCGCGGCTACTACGAGAACCCGCGCAAGACCGCCGAGGTGCTGACCGCCGACGGCTGGTTCAACAGCGGCGACCTCGGCCGCATCGACGCGCACGGCAACGTGTGGATCACCGGCAGGGCCAAGGACACGATCGTGCTGGCCGGTGGCGAGAACGTCGAACCGGAGCCGGTCGAGACGATCGCCAAGACGTCGCCGTTCATCGAACAGGCGGTCTGCGTCGGCCAGGATCGGAAGGGACTCGGCGCGCTGCTGGTGCCGAATCGTGAGGTGCTCGAACACGAGATCCCGCGCGCCGACTGGGACGTGCAGGACGGAGAGATCCGGTGCCGCGCGGTGCACAACCTGCTGCGGCGCGAACTCGATCGCCTGCTGGTGCGCGACAACGGCTGCCGGCCGTGCGATCGCGTGACGACGTTCCGGGTGTTGGCGGAACCGATGACGCCGGAGAACGGACTGCTCACGCAGACCCTGAAGGTGCGGCGGCACATCGTCGCCGAACGCTTCGCCGCGCTGCTCACGTCGATGTTCGCCTGACCAACGGCAGCAGCCGCGGCAGGCCGTCGGCCGCGGCCGGCCCCAGTTCCTGCAGCAGCTCGTGCAACCAGTCGCCGGCCCGGCGGCAGGCGACTTCGAGCGGCGCACCGCCGGCCAGCAGCGATGCGATCGCCGCCGCCAGCGCGCAGCCGGTGCCGCGCACCCTGCCCACGGGCAGCCTGGGGCGGCGGAAGTGAACCGGCTCGCCGTCGCGGCGGAACAGCGTGTCGTCGACGACGGCGCCGTCGCCGTGGCCATCCTTCGCCAACACGGCCGCGCAGCCCGCCGCCAGCGCTGCGGCAGGGCCATCGCCCAGGATCGCCGCCGCCTCGACATGGTTGGGCACCAGCAGCGACGCGATCGGCACCAGGTGCACGCGGTAGGCCGCCGCCATCGCCGTCGAAGCTGCCGGTCCGGACGCGGTGCTGACGAGCACCGGATCGACGACGATCGGCACCCGCCCGCGCAATGGCTCCAGCGCGGCCGCCGCCAACGCCACCGTGTCCGCACAGCCCAGCATGCCGACCTTGACCGCGTGCACCTCGCCGTCGGCGAGCGCCGCCGCCAACGCCGCGCGCCATTGTTCGGGCGGCACCGGCTGGCGGCCGTGGAAGCGGTGGCGGTTCTGCACCGTGCAAGCCATCACCACCGGCAGGGCATGGCAGCCGTGCTGCGCCGCGGCCAGAACGTCGACGGTCAGGCCCGCGCCACCGGACGGATCCACGCCGCCGAGCAGCAGGAGGCGCCGGCTCACTGCACCAGCACGGGCCCCAGGAACACCCGGCGGCCACCCAACAGCACCGAGAGCTCCTGGATGCCCTTCGCCTGGGCGGCATCGACCCGCAGCGTGATCTCGCGCGTCGTCACCCGCCCGCGTACCAGCGCGCGACCGCCGAGCGTGGCGTCGAGCAGGCCGCTGCCGAACACGCCGCGCAACGTGAACCAGGCACCTGGCATCACGGTAGCGGGCCCGCTGATCAAGGCCGGACGACCGAGCGTGGCCTCGCGCGTCAGCGCGACGTCGGTCCCGGTGATCATCAGGTCGCCATCACAGTCGATCGCGGTGGCAGCGGTGCCGAGTCGCGCGAGCAGGAGCCTCGTGTCGACGATCGTCTGCACGCCATCCCCGTCGGCGTCACCTGGCAGCGCGCCGTTGAGCAACAGCGGTCCTTCGGCGCGACCGGGCCCGCTCACCCGGACCTCGGGTCCGTTGCCAGCACCCTGCGCATGCAGACGCCACGCCTTGTCGTCGACGACGGTGCAGGTGAGTTCGACGGTGCACCCCTGTGCATCGGCCATCAGGTCGCCATCGAACTGCAACGTGCCCACGGTGTGCGCCGGCAGCACGGCGCCCGCCAGCGTGAGTTCGGTTTCGTCGTCGTGCGCGGTCACGGTCAGCGGACCGGCCACCAGCACGGCCGCCGGCGACATCGGCACGTCGAGCCAGACTCGCAGCGACTGCCCTTGCGGCGGTGTGGCGCCACTGCCGGCGACCAGCACGCGCACGGCATCGATCGTGATGTCGCGATCGGTCAGGTTCTCCACCGTCGCGGCGAGCAGGGTCTGCGGCCCCGGTGCGACCAGGACGGGACCCGCGGCTGGAGCCGCCGAAGCGGTGAAGCCGGGCCCGATCTGGCTCAACAGGTCGAGCTTGATCACCACGCCGTCCTGCACTCCGTGCAGGGTCGGTTGGTAGGCCGCCGGCGCGATCGGGAAGTCGCTCGAGAACGACCAGCCGGCGATCACCGCGATGCCGCTGCCGTCGAGCTGCACGTTCGCGAGCACGTCCTGGTTGGTGCCACCGAGATAGGTCGAGTACGACACCACGGTGCCGGAGTTGGTCAGGTAGGTGACGAATCCGTCGAGCGTGCCGCCCGCGAACTGCGACTGGATGGGGTTTGCCGTCACCGGGAAGCCGGGCCCAGCCTCGCCGACGACCACGACGCCGCTGGCCTGCACGGCGATCGACCGCACGCTGTCGACGCCGGGACCGCCGATCCAGGTCGAGAACAGCAGGGTCTGGCCGTTCGCGCTCAGGTGGCTGAGGAAGCCGTCGTAGAAGCCGCCGTTGGTCGGCTGCGGCGCGTTCATCGTCACCGGGTAGTTGACCGAGTTGCTGCGGCCACCGACCCACACCGAACCATCCGCGGCAAAACGAACGTCCTGGACCGTCTCCGAATCGACGCCACCGAGATACGTCGAGAACACTGCCGCGGTGGCCGTCGCGTTGAGCCTCGTCACAACCGCCTCGATGCTGCCGCCGCTCGTGGTGCGGTAGGCGTTCAGGGTGGTCGGGTAGTTGGTCGAGATGGTCCAGCCGCCCACCAGTACGTCGTTGCTGATCGGATCGACTTCGACCTCGAGCAACTGCTCGGACCAGAACCCGCCGAGGAACGTCGAATACTGCAGCGACTGGGCGTCGGCCGACACGCGAGCGACGAACCCGTCACTGTCGATGGTCGGAATCGAGCCGAACGTCGGCTGCCACACACCCGGGGTAGTTGGGAAGTCCGACGAGAAAGTGAATCCCACGACGACTGCGTTGCCGTTGGCGTCCACGGCGACGTCTTCGGCGATGTCGTCGGAAGTCGCGCCGAGGTAGGTGGCGCCGATCAGGGCCGCGCCGTTGGCGGCGAAACGCACCAAGAACCCATCGCCGATGCCGACGATCGGGCTGGCGCCGCCGAACGTCGGCTGCAATGCCCCGGGCGTGATGGGGAAGTCGTTCGACGCGGTGAAGCCGACCACGGTCGCGGTGTTGCCGGGACCGAGTGCGAGTCCACGCACTTCGTCGCCGGCGCTGCCGCCGAGGTAGGTCGAGAACACGAGCGAGCTGCCGTCCTCTTGCAGGCGCGCCAAGAAGGCATCGCTGGCCCCGGTCGTGCGATAGGCGCCGGTGGTGGTCGGGAAGTCCGTCGAGCCCGCCCAACCGGCGACCCAGATGCCGGCGCCGGGCTGCCACTGCATGTCGTTCACGCTGTCGCTGGCGCCACCGCCGAGGTAGGTCCCCCACAGCACGCCCGGATCGACGGTGGCCGGCAGGCTCGGATCCAGGTCCGCGGCGACGAAGCCATAGCTGCGGGTACCGAGCAGCCGGAACGCAACCCGCAACGGTCGGCGACCGGACGGCGTGTCCTGCCAGGAGACCGGCGCCTGTTGCACGAGTTCGGTGCTGCCATCCGGGGTCGTGATGCTCGCGCACAAGCGGCCGTCGCGGTCGATGCGCAGCGCGTCGATGCCGTCGCAGACGGCGACGAAGCGCGACAGGTCGGCACCCGGCGCCAGGACCAGGTCGTACTCGAAGGGCCCACGATGGCCGTCGGGCAGCGGCCGGAACACGAGATCGATGCCCGGCAGCAGACCCTTCAGCGCCACGGTGGCGAAGCTCGGCACGTCGGTGCACCAGCGCGATGGATCGTTGCCGAGGAAGAAGTTCTGCCGTGACGGCAGTTCCCGACCTGGGACGAATGTGGGCCGGCATGCGTCGACGATGCGCGTGCGCACCACGCATCCCGACTGTTCGCGCGCGGTGGGATGGGCCGTCGGCGACGTCTCCGTCGGCGCACTCCAGCGTTCGAATCGCAGCGTGAAGCCGTCGTCGTGCAGCCAACCGGCCGTGTCACCGATCGCCGCGTAGCGCACGTCGTCGTGCCACTGGCCGCGATTGGGAACGAAGCGCACTGCGCCCACAGCGGCGCTGGCTCCGTGCGCATCGACCCGGTCGCGGACCGCATGCTCCGGTGCCAGCGGGGACCACAGCAGGGCGCCAGCGCCAACGGTGGCGAGCAGCAGGATCGAGGGCAAGGGCCAACGCATGGGGACGGCGTAGCATACGCCATGAGCGCCCGTTCCGCCGATGATGCTGGCGGCGGACTGCCGGGGAGGCCCATGCGGCGCCTGGCGATCGGACGCGGGGAGACTGCGGTCTCGAACCCGCGCCGCGAACCCGCCGCCGGCCGATCAGTCGTCGCCGTCGCCGAGCGCCGCCGCGTTGCCGCCGGCGACACCCATCGCCTTCAGGATGTTGCGTTCGAGACGCCGTTCGAGACGGCGCAGCGAGCGGGCATCGGCGGGTTCGAGCAGGATCGCGCCGCCGGCCACGGACCCGTGGCCACCACAGGTACCCGGTTCTCCCTCCATGCTGGCACGGATCAGCCGCCACGCATCCCCACCCACCTCGGTGCGGACCGAGACGTGGTAGTTCGCGCCCACCATGCCGCCGCAGAATACCGCCTTCGTGCCTTCCATGCGCAGCAGCAGGTCCGCCACCTCCGCGACCATCTCCGCGCTGCCGGTGCGCCCCAACGAACACAGCACGACGCCGTCGTACATGCGCACCTTGGTCAGCGCGTCCTTCAGTGTCTGGAAGTACGCCAACGGCAGCCGCGGGCTGGTGATCGCCACCAGTCGCTGGCGGTCGACGAACGGGAACAGGAAGTCGTAGGCGCGCAGGTCGAGGTCGCTGACGTTGCGCGACAGATCGGCGGTGTCGGTCTTGATGCCGTAGGCGAGCGCCGTCGCCACCTCGGCACTGGGACGCACACCCGCTTCGAGCAGGTGTCCCGCCACCAACGAACTGGTGGCACCGACGTCGGACCGCACGTCGACGAACGCCACATCGCGCAGGTTGCTGCTGGCGTCCGGACACACGTGGTGGTCCAGCACGATGTCGACGGTGAGACCGGCGGGCACGCGGGTGTGGCCGAAGCCGGGCTGGGTGTCGACCAGCGCGACACAATCGAAGTCGGCCAGTCGCAGATCCTCGACCCGATCCATCTGGATCGCCAGCTCCCGCACCATCGCCTGGTTCTCGGCCCGCAGGATCTTGCCGGTGATCGCCAGACGGCTGTCGATGCCGGCCGCCTTGCGGGCGAACTCCTGCAACCCCACCGCGCCACCGAGGGAGTCGGGGTCGGGGTTGTTGTGGGTCAGGACCAGCAGCCGCGTGCGCCCGCGCAGCAGGCTACGGAGCGCTTCGGTGCGCGCCTTGCCCGTGCCTTTGGGTGGTTGCTTGGCCAGCGTGGGTTTCATGAAAGGCCTGGGGGGCGTTCGGGGCGGACCACCCGCCCTGGGTTCGTCTGTCCATCGGCCGACTGTTGCGGCGCCCTACAGCTACAAGCCGTACTTGGCGAGGCAGGCGCGGATACCGGACAATTCACTCGGAGCTACGGCGGGGTCGAGGTCCAGCACCACGGGGGTCGGAGCACCGGAGCGACGTACATAGGAGGCGAGCAACCCGTAGTCCACCCCGCCCGACCCGGGGGGCTGGTACAGGCCATCCGGGGATGCATCGCCTAAGCTGAATCCAGCACACCTGTTACCGAATGCTTCGAGCCATTCCCCCTGCGCTTCACCGAGCACCTGTTGCCGCCGGGCGCAAATCGCTGCGTCGTGCCAGTAGCCGAGCCGCAGGTTGCCGAGGTCTTCGAAGATGTCCCGCAACCCGGCGAGATCCGCCACACCCCGCAGGCTGCGCCCGGTCGTGAGACAGAAGCGGAAGTCGGGGAACGACCGGGAGATCTGGAACAGCTCGCGACAGACCCGGTCCAGCGCCCCGTTGCGACCGACCTTGCGGCGCGCGAGCAGGGCCTGGGCCCGCTCGGCGGTCCAGGCGATGTCGGGGTCGCCGAGGTCTTCGGTCTCGACTTCGCCGAACACCGGCACCAGCCCCGGCTCCAGCACGATGGTCTGCGATCCCAGTGACCGCGCAGTGGCCACGGCCTGCCGCACCGCGTGCACAGCGACATCGCGTTCGCCTTCCTTCGCGGAGGCGAGGCCGGCGGTCGCCGAGGTCTGCGCGAGGTTGCTGCCGACACGGACCACCGGAAACTGGATCGGTAGGTCTTCGGCAGCCGCAGCGAGCCCATGCCAGTTCACGGGCCTGGGACCAGGCCCCGCTGCGAGGCCGTCGAAGCGGGCCTCGAGCAGCCAGGTCAACAATCGCAGTGGGTCGCTGGGCCCGTGGACACTGGCCCAAGGTGAGGCGAGCAGACGCAACAAATGCATGGGGTTCCAGGAACAGGATCAGGCGGTAGCCTGCGTACTTCTGGCACCCGCCACGCCGCCACCTTAGCGGAGCACCCATGATGCGCCTACCACTGCTGCTGCCTTCCGTCCTCGCCCTCGCCTGCTGCGTCGCCACCGGCCGCGCCCAGGAAGAGCGCACCCTGCAGAACTCGGTACTGCGCGTCGAGCAGCGCCTCGCGCGACTCGACGACTACCTGAAGTCGGTGCAGGACGGCCAGGTCAAGCAGCAGAAGGAGAAGGTGGAAGCACTGCAGGAGGCGAAGCAGGAACTCACGCGCATGCGCGACCTGGTGAAGTCCCAGGAGACGGCGTTCCAGCAGGCCGAGACCGAGCGCAAGGTACTGGCCGAGCAGAAGAAGGCGCTCGAGAAGAGCCTGCAGGAAGCGAAGGACCGCCTGACCGAACTGACCGCTCAGCTCGACGCAGGCCGCAAGGCCGCCGACGCGGACCGCACGGTGCTGCAGAAGAACGTGGCCGACGCGAAGGCGCGCCACCAGGACCTCGGCAAGCAGCTCGAGGCGAGCCAGAAGGCTCTGGCGAAGCAGGACGCCGACCAGAAGCAGCTGGCCGCGGCGAAGGTGCAGGCCGAGCGCCAGCGCAAGGAGAGCGAGCAGGCGGTCAAGGATCTGCGCACCCAGCTCGAGCGAGAACAGGCCGAGCATCGCAGCGCCGAGGCAGCGCGCGAGAAGCTCGCCACACAGGCGAAGAGCCAGGAGGCGGAAGCCAAGGCGAAGCTGGAGCAGCAGCGGGCGAAGTTCGAGCAACTGCGCGCCGAGCTGGAGACGATGCGGACCACGGTCGCGGCGCACCAGGACGACCGCCAGAAGGCCATCGAACAGCTGGGTGCCGAACGCCAGCAGATCGAGCAGCTGCGCAAGGACGTGGCCGCCGAACTGGCGGCGACGCAGAAGGCCGCGGCCAAGGACCGCGAGCGGGCGGCGGCGACCGAGTCACGGCGCGACGACAAGCTCCGGCAGCAGCTCGCGGAGCTGCAGCGCGAGAACGAAGGACTGCGCGCGACGATGCAGCAGCGGGAAACGGCAGCCGCCGCCACACCCCCGGCCGCGCCGACCAAGGCGCCGATGCCGCTGGCACCGATGGCGCCGCCGGTGGCCGGCAACATCATCGTCAACAACGAGAAGGGCGAAGTGCACTTCCACTTCCACGGCCCCGCGCCAGCGGTGTCCACCGGTCGGGCCCACGACGACGACGACGAGGGCGAAGAACACGAGCGGGACGAGGCGCCGCGCAAGGCACCGAAGGCAGCCAAGGCGAAGAAGTCGGCGGCGCCGCGCGCCGAGGAAGACGCCAAGAAGATCAACTGACGCCGGACGGCACTCGCTAAGGCGCACAGTCCAGGCGCCAGCTGGGCGCGGCGGCGGCGGCCGCCGGGATGCTCACTCGCCGAACTGCGCCATCAGTTCCTGCAGCCGCTGCAGCGCGCGCATGTGCAGCGACCGCACCGTGACTTCCTTGGTGTAGCCGAGCAGTGGCATGATCTCGGCGAAGCTCTTGCCCTGGAACAGGCGCAGCTCGATCACGCGCTTGTGCTTGTCGCTGAGTTCGCCGAGCGCGCGCTGCAGCGACTCCTGCAGCTCCTGGTAGCGCACCAGCATGCTCTGCCGCGGCACCTTGTCGTCGGCGAAGCGCTCGCGACCACCGGTCTCGTCGAAGTCGCCGAGGTGCTTCACGCGACCGCCGCCGCGCTTCTTGGCGCGCGCCCGTCGCCAGTAGTCGTTGAGCTTGCGGCCGGCGACCATGCGCACCCAACCCGAGAACGACGCGCCCGGCTCGACCTTGAACTCGCCGATGTCGCGGAACACCTGCAGCAGCACTTCCTGCGTCAGGTCGTCGAGGCTCTTGTCGGTCGGCAGGTTCTGGCCGTGCGTCGCCTCGGCCACCCAGCGCACCATCTTGTCGTGCAGGTTGTTCCACGACACGTCGGCGTCGTGCTCCTCCTGCACCGCCTTCACGTGGCGGAGCGTGCTCGACAGGGCCTCCTTCGGCGGTTCCTTCGGCTCCTTCGGCGGCTCGCGATCGTTCGACGCACCCATGGGCGCATAGCCTACCGCAAGTCGTCGCCCGCCGACTCCGCCGAACAGCCGCTTCCCGCCGCCGGCGCAACGGATACCCTGCGCGCACATGGGCCATCCAGCGCGCGTCGGCATCGTCGACATGGGATCGAACGCGATCCGATTCCTCGTCGCCGAGGCCGCCGGCAACACGGTCGGCATCCTGGAGAACCACCGGCTGCCCGCGCGCCTGGGCCGGGAGGTGTTCCACACCGGCCAGATCCCCGACGCGACGTTGGCCGACACCGTCGACGCGTTCCGCCGGTTCCGCGCCACTTGTGACCGGCTCGCCGTGCAGCACATCCGCGCCATCGCCACCTCGGCGATGCGCGATGCACGCAACCGCGACCTGCTGATCGACCGCGTGCGCGATGCGTGCGGCATCGAGATCGAAGTCATCTCGGGCACGCAGGAGGCCTACCTGCTGAAGCTGGGCATCGAGGCGAACGTCGACCTGAAGCAGGGACGTTCGCTGCTGGTCGACGTCGGCGGCGGCTCGGTCGAGATCGTGCTGGTCGAAGACGGGCAGGTCACCAATGCCGACTCGTACCGACTCGGCGCGCTGCGCATGCTCGAAGCCCTGCGCGACAGCGAGACCTCGAGCGAGTCGTTCGTCGAACTGCTGCACAAGCACATGCGCAGCCTCGAGCGCCGCATCCTCGACCGCTTCGAGAACCGCACCTTCGACCGGTATGTCGCCGTCGGCGGCAACATCGACAGCCTCACCGACCTGGTCCAGGCGAAGCTCGGCGTGCGACGTCACGAAGGCGTCGAGAGCTGCAGCCTCGCGGAACTCGACCAGGAGGTCGCCGACCTAGCAACGATGACGGTCGAGCAGCGCATGGAACGCCGCGGCCTGAAACCCGATCGCGCCGACACGATCCTGCCCGCCGGCATCGTCTACGTGCGCCTCGGCCAACTTGCCGGCGTCGACCGCGTGCTGGTGCCGCGCGTCGGCATCAAGGACGGGCTGCTGCAGGAGGTCTTCCGCGGCCACTTCGAGTCGTTCGCCGCCGAGGACCACGTCGAAGTCGTGCTGTCGTCGTGCCGGGCGATGGGCCGCCGGTTCCACTTCGAAGCCGACCACGCCGAATCGGTGTTGGTGCTGGCGCGCCAACTGTTCGACCAGACCAAGGCCCTGCACGGCCTCGGCGACCGCGCGCGCGTGCTGCTCGAAGCCGCCGCGCTGCTGCACGACGTCGGGGTCACCGTCAACAACGACGGCCACCACAAGCACTCGCAGTACCTGATCTCCTCGAGTGAACTGGTCGGACTGACCGACGAAGAGCGACAGCTGGTCGGACTGCTGGCGCGCTACCATCGCAAGGCGCCACCTGCCCGCGACCACGAGGAGTTCATGGCCCTGCGCCGCCGCGATCGCTCGCTGGTCGAGCGCCTCGCCGCAATCCTGCGGCTCGCGGATGCGCTGGACCGGCAACACGCCGGCGTCGTCAAGGGCGTCACCGTCGAGGTGCGCGAGGCGAGCCTCGAATTGCGGCCGACGGTCAGCGGCGATGCGCTGACGCGCCTGACCCTCGAGGCCAAGGCCGTCGAGGAGAAGGGTGCACTGTTCACGCAGTTGTTCGGGCGAACGCCTAGGCTGGTACTCGCCTGAGAGCGGCGCCCTCGCCGCGGCGGCACCTGATGCAGCGCGACGTCGAGACCGAGTTCAAACTGCGCGCGACCGGCGACCTCGAGGTCCCCGCGATCGACGCGGCCGTGCGCGAAGCGGGCTTCGTGCCGCGCGCCGCGGACACGCGGCGGCACGTCGATGCGTATCTCGACGACGCGCGGGGCTCGCTGCGTCGCGCCGGCATCGGCCTGCGTCTCCGCGACGTCGGCGGCTCGCGCGACCTGACCTGCAAGATGCGCGGCCAGCGCAACGGCAGCCTGTTCGTGCGCGACGAGTGGACCGCGCCGTGGCAGCTCGCCACGGCACCCTGCACCGCCGCCGAACTGCCTCCCCCACTGCGCGATGCCGTCGAGCCCTTCGTGCTGGATCGCCCGCTGGTCGAGGCACTGCAGCTGGTGACGCGACGGGACCGACGCACGCTGCAGAGCGACAGCCGCGATCTCTGTGAGCTGGCGATCGACCACGTGCAGGCGACGGCGGCGGGCCGCTCGGCGTCGTTCGTCGAAGTCGAGATCGAGGTGTTCGACGACCTGCCGGGCTGCGAACGGCTGGCCGATCGGCTGGCGCGCGGCCTGCCGCTGCAGACAGCCGATGACGACAAGCCGGGTCACGCCGCCGCGCTGCTCGGCCTGCAGCGCGACCCGAACGGCACGGCACCGGTGAGGGCCTCGATGCCCGTCGGCGAAGCCGTCGCCGCGATCGTGCGGCCGCTCCTGCTGGAGCTGCAGCATGCCGAGGCCGGCGTGCGGCGCGACGACGACGACGCACACCTGCACGCGATGCGGGTCGCGTCGCGCCGGCTGCGCGCGCTTCTCGGCAGCTTCGGCGACCTCTGGCCGGCATCGGAGCGCAAGTGGCTGCTCGAGCATCTCGGCGAGACCGGCCGGCGCCTCGGCGCGCTGCGCGACCTCGACGTCGTGCTCGTCGACCTGCCGCCGGCGATCGATCGACTGCCCACGAGCCTGCGGCGCGCGAGCCCCGCAGTGCTCGATTGGATCGGCCGCTGCCGCCGCAACACGCGCGCGCAGGTGGTCCAGTGGCTCGGCAGCGCGGCGCGCCTTTCTGACCAGCGCCGGCTGTGCGACGCGATCGCCGCGCTGCCGTTCGGTGACGCAGCCGCGGAGCCACTGGCGGACGAGCTGCCCCGCCGACTGACGCGGGCCACGCGCAGGGTCCGCAAGCTGGCCCGGTCGATGGACGCCGGGCTGCCGTTCGAACCGCTGCACCGGCTGCGCCTCGCCTGCAAGCGTCTGCGCTACCTCGCCGAGGCGTTCGGCGCATTGCCCGGCCACGACTACGACAAGTCCGTCGCCGCGGTGGCGCGCCTGCAGCAGTCGCTCGGCACGGTCTGCGACCACGAACTGGCCACCCGACGCCTGGGTGAGTGGATCCCGTCGGCGGCGGCGGCGATCGGCGACAACCTGCACGTCGCGGCGTTGTTGGGCGCCCTCGCATCCCGCGCGGCGCTCGCCGCCGAACGATCGCGCAAGCGGGCCGGGCGCGACCTCGCCCGGGTCGATCGCAAGCGCGTCTACCGGCGCTTCCTGACGGCTGTTGCGAGGGATGCCAATCTGGCGTTATAACGCCACTTTGGCACTATTGGCGGCAATTGCAGATCGCGACACATTCGCACATTTCGTTGCAAATAAACTATTTGTGTCATCATCGACACAATGGCACACATCGGCACAACGGTTGCTTCCGGGTGGGTCCCCGACCCAAACCAGGAGAACCAACATGCAGAAGACCCAATCGAACCAGTCCCTGACCCCGCTGCTGCGCGACCCGTTCCAGAGCCTGTTCGGCCGCCTGTTCGGCGACACGATGCCGGAGTTCTACGGCACGCCGGAGGCCAACGCCGCGCCGCGCACCAACATCGCCGAGAACGACCAGGGCTACGAACTGTCGTTCGAGTTGCCCGGCCTCGACGAGAAGGACATCCAGGTGCACGTGCAGGACCACGTGTTGACCGTCACCGGCGAACGCAAGGACGACCGTGAGTCCGAGGGCAAGCGCTGGCACCGCGTCGAACACCGCTACGGCCAGTTCTCGCGCACGATCTCGCTGCCGCAGGACGCGTCGGCGAAGGCCGTCGAGGCGGTCTACAAGAACGGCGTGCTGACCGTGACCGTGCCGAAGCAGCCCGAGTCACGGCCGACCAAGGTGCAGATCAAGACGAACTGACGCCGTGTGCGCCGCGCACCCGACTCGCGTAACGTGCCACCGTGATCACGGTGGTGCAGCGAGTCGGGTGGGCGCGGGTCTCGGTCGATGGTGAGTGCATCGGCGCGGTCGAACGCGGCCTGCTGTTGCTGGTCGGTGTCGAGCACGGTGACACGGAAGCCTCTGCCGACGCCACCGCGAACAAGGTCGCCGCACTGCGCGTGTTCCCGGATCGCACACCGATGGATCTGTCGGTGATGCAGATCGGCGGCGGCTGCCTGGTCGTCAGCCAGTTCACGCTCGCGGCCGAACTGCGCCGCGGCAATCGCCCCGACTTCGGCGCCGCGGCGGCGCCGGCACTCGCCGAACCGCTCTACCTGCGGGTCGCCAGCCAGCTCGCAGCCACCGGCCTGCCGGTCGCGACCGGCCGCTTCGGCGCGTCGATGCAGGTCGAGTTGCAGAACGACGGCCCGGTCACGTTGCTGCTGACCGTGCGTGGCGGCAAGGTCGTCGCGCGCCCGGCGCAACCCGGCACCCCCGCCGCCTGAGCCCTTGCCGCCGGGCATCGACGCTTGGTCGTTGCCCCGCCTGCCGGCATGATCCAGGCGTGCACATCCTCTTCCTGGCGCCGGACACCCATGTCTACAACCATGGCTTCCTCAGGGCCCTGAAGGAACTCGGCACCAAGGTCTCGGCGATCGGCATGATGGGCCGCGACAAGCTCAGCGCCGAGGCGGCGCGGTTGCTCGACGGCTACCGCCACTGTGACCGCATGATGGATGGGGACGCGGTGCTGCGCGCGGCGCGCGAACTCGGCAAGCCCGCCTTCGACCGCATCGAGACGATCGACGAACCGCTGGTCGACGTCGCCGCCGCGTTGCGCGACAGCCTCGGCGTGCCCGGGCCCACGCTGGCGACGGCGCGCCTGTGCCGCGACAAGGTCGCGATGAAGGAGTTCCTGCGCCAGCGGGACATCCCGTGCGCGCAGTCCGGAGCGGTGCACACGACGGACGAGGCGCACGCGTTCGCCGAACGCTGGGGCTACCCGCTGATCCTGAAGCCAGTGGCCGGTTTCGGCTCGCTGCGCACGTTCCGCTGTGGCGACGCGGCGGAACTCGACAAGGCGCTGCAGCAGCTGAAGCCCAACAAGAAGCAGCCGGTCGCGATCGAGGAGTTCATCGAAGGCCACGAGGGCTTCTTCGACTCGATGATCGACGGCGACGGCGTGCGGCACGAGTTCGCCGCGCACTACTACCCCGGCTGCCTCGAGGCGACGCAGCAGCGCTGGATCTCGCCGCAGATCGCGGTCACCAACCGCCTCGACCAGAGCGGCTATGACGAGCTGCGCGCGCTGAACCGGCGCGTGATCGCGGCGCTCGGCATCCAGAACGCGGCGACGCACATGGAGTGGTTCTTCGGCCCGAAGGGACTGAAGTTCAGCGAGATCGGCGCCCGGCCGGCCGGCGAGAAGATCTGGGACATGTACCGCGTCGCCAACGAGTTCGACGTCTACCGCGAATGGGCGCTGGCGATCCTCGGCCGACCGGGCGAGCAGCAACCGAGCCGCCGCTTCGCCGCCGGCTCGATCCAGATCCGACCCGACCGCGACGGCAAGATCGTCGGCCACCGCGGTCTCGAAGCCGCGCGGCAGCGCTGCGGCGAGTGGATCTACGAGCAGTCGGTGCCGGCGCCCGGCACGCCGACCAAGTCACTGGAGAAGGGCTGGCTCGTCAACACCTGGTTCCGGCTGCGTCACCCCGACTACGACACGTTGCGCGAACTGATGACGTTCCTCGGCGAGACCGTGAAAGCCGACGCGCGCTGACCGCGCAGAACCACTCTCAGGCGAGGCCGAGATCGTCCATGTCCTCTTCCTCGAAGCCGAGGTAGTGGGCGAGCTCGTGCCACAGCGTGATGCGGATCTGCTCGACCAGGTCCTCACGGTCGAACGCGGCGCGTTCGAGGTTGCGCTGGAACAAGTAGATCGTGTTCGGCCGGGTGCTGCCGAGGTCCATCTCGCCGGTCTCCGGCAACGGGATGCCGTCGAACAGGCCGAGGATGTCGGGGCCGACCTCGTCGCGGTCTTCGCCCGCCGTCAGCGACTCGTCCGGCAGGTCCTGCACGACCACCGGCACCCGATCCAGCGACTGCCGGAACTGCCGCGGCAGCTTGCGCACTGCCTGCCGCACCTCGCGATCGAACTCGGCGCGCGTCATGCGCACCGGCAACGGGTACTTCTCCGGTGCCAGCGCCGAGGCGCGCTCGAAGCAGGCCTCGGCCTCGGCCAGCCGGCCGCTGCGTTCGAGAATCGCGCCGTAGACGACGTGCGCATCGACGATCGCGTCGGGCAACTCGCGCGCGGCGCTCGCTGCCACCTCGGCCTCGTCGAACCGCCATTGCAGGAACAACGCCATGGCCAACCAGCAGCGCGACGACGGACAGTCCGGATCCTGCTCCAGCACCCGACGGAACTGCTGTTCGGCCTCCGCCGCGCGGCCGATCGACAGGTAGGTGTCGCCGAGCAGGAAGGTCAGGTCGAGCGCGTTGCCGTCGCCAGCGGCCAGCGCCGCCTGGATCGTCGCCAGCGCCTCGTCGAACCGCTCTTCGTCGAGCAGCACCTCGATGCGTTGCGCGACCGGGTCCCGGCCCACCTTGCCATCCACGTCTGGCGGCACGATGCCGTCCGGTTCGAGCTCCATGCGTTCGAGACTAGCCCGTGGACCCACTAGGCCGAAGAGCCTACTTGCGGTCACTGCACCGGTGGGATCCGCTACCGGGACGCGCCCGGGAGCGCACGTCGCCACCCTTTCTCCGCGCCCCAATCCGTCATGATCCAGATCCGCCGCATCGTCTGCCCGACCGACTTCTCCGCCACCGCCGCGCGCGCCGTCGACTACGCCGCGGAGATGGCGCGCACGTTCGATGCCGAACTGACGTTGCTGCACGTCGTGCCGGAGATGAACTACCCGCTGCGCAGCTTCGGCATGGCGTCGGCCTTTCCGCACCTGCGCGAAGAACTGCACAAGCGTGCCGACGACGAGCTGCAGAAGGAGAAGGCCAGGCTGGGCGCGAGCACCAAGGCGAATACGCTGCTGCGCGATGGCGAGGCCCACATCCAGGTCCTGGAGTGCGCGAAGAGCCTCGGTGCCGACCTGATCGTCATCGGCACGCACGGCCACACTGGCATCAGGCATGCGTTCCTCGGCAGCACGGCCGAGAAGGTCGTGCGGCTGTCGGAGTGCCCGGTGCTGACGGTCCGCACCGCGGACTGAGAGCTGCGCGGCCCGCCCTGCCGCGGTTGCGCCAGCTAGGCAGGCGACCGACGCAGCGGCGCCGGCTGCTCTGGTTCGCCGGCGTAGGGTCGCCGCGTTGCGGCGGTCCCAGGAATCCCGTGGGACGATTCGCCCTGCGGGCGCATCGTCACACGTTCAGCAGGCCTTCGCGGATCGCGAGGCGCGCCAGTTCGGCGGCGCTGTGGCAGTCGAGCTTGCGCTGCAGGTTCTCGCGGTGCTTCTTCACCGTGCCGAGCGAAAGGCCCAGCATCGCGGCGACCTCCTTGTTGGCCTTGCCGAGCGCCAACAGCTGGAAGACCTCCCGCTCGCGCGGCGTCAGCACGCCGAGCGTCGTCGAGTCACCGGGCGCCGGCGCTTCGCCGCGCACCGCGCGGGCCATGATGCCACTGGCGACCTTCGGCGACAGGTAGGAGTCCCCGCGCCGCACCGATTCGATCGCCAGCGCCAACTCCTCGGGCTCGCTGTCCTTCGACAGATAGCCGTCGGCACCTGCCTGCAGGGCCTGCTGCACGAAGTTCGTGCCCTCGTGCTGCGACGCCATCAGCACGCGGGTATTCGGCGACGCCTTCTTCAGCGGGATCACGGCGTCGATGCCCGACAGCCCAGGCATGGTGATGTCCAGCACCACGACGTCCGGCTTCAGCTGCGTCACCAGTTCGATGCCGGCGCGCGCATCCCCCGCGTCGCCGACGACGCGGAAGAACGAATTGCGTTCGAGCAACGACTTGAACGCTGCCCGCACGATCGCCTGGTCGTCGATCAACACGATGCTGATGGTCTGCTTGTCCGTCATCGTCGTTCCTCGAAACTGGTTTCTCTCACGCCGGCACGTCTGCAGGCAATTCGACCCGAAAACAGGCTCCAGCGCCCGGCTTCTCGGCCAGCGAGATGGTGCCACCGTGCGTCTCGACCACCTTGCGGCAGAATGCGAGACCGATGCCCGTCCCGTACTCCTTGGAACTGCGGAAGGGTTTGAAGATTTCATCGCGCAGGTGCGACGGCACACCGGGGCCATCGTCTTCGACCTCGACGATCGCGCGCGTGCCTTGCCGGTGACAGTGCACGGTCACGTGGCCCTTGCCCTCACACGCTTCTGCGGCATTGCGCACGAGATTGGAGACCACCTCCCCGAACAACTGCGGATCGACATCCGCCATCGTTCCCGCGGCGCTACGCACTTCGATCGCAATCTCTTTCGCGACTGGCAACTGCTCGACCTCGCGCACGGCGGCCGTTGCCAAGGCCTGCAGGTCGGTCGACTGGCGCTGCAGGTGCAGGGGTTTTGCGAACGACAGGGTCTGGCCGAGCATGCGTTCGATGCGGTTCAGGTTGCCGACGAACTCCTCGACCAGCACACGGTCCTCGACGCCGAGCTTCTCACCGACGGCGCGCAACGCGTGGCGCAGGCTCGTGATGGGCGTGCGGATCTCGTGACTCAGCACGGATGCCGACTCCCCGAGGCTGGCGAGGTTCTTCAGGATCTGCATCTCGGCATGCCGCGCCTGGTCGCGTTCCCGCAGCAGGTGCACTTGGCGCAGGCCACGCGACACGGCCTCGAGCAACTTGTCCTTCGTCACCGGCTTGCTGATGTAGTCGAACGCACCCTGCCGCACCGCTTCGGACGCCGTCTCCAGGTTCGGCTCACCGGTGATCAAGACGACCGGCTCGCGGCATTCGCGCGCTTCGACCACCTCGTTCAGGACCTTCATGCCGCCGAAGTCCGGCATCACGATGTCGGTGATCAGCATCTCGAACCGGCCGGGCCACAGGTGCTGCTCCACCTCGGCGAAGGAACCGCCGCGCACGACGTGGTGCCCTTGTTGTTCGAGGAACCGTGCCAGTGTCTGCAGCAGCCGCGCTTCGTCGTCGATCAGTACGATGCGGGCCATGCGTGGTTCAGGTCGTGGCCCGGAAGAGGCCACGGTCATTCTGGCCCCGATCGCAGGACCACCCCGCGGGCAACAGTTCGTAGGCTGCCGCCGTCTTTGGCGTAGCGACCGGACACCCACTCGCTGTACATCGGCTCCATGTCGATCGCGGAGCCTACCACCGGCATGCACGCGCCGGGACACGGACCTCGTTGGCTGGAGTTCGTGCTGCCACCCGCTGCGCTCCTCAGCTGGGTGCTGGCGCTGACCGGCAGCGGCACCCTGGTCCTCGTCGGGTGCGTCGCCGCTGGCGTCACAACGACACTGGCGTGCCTCTACCCGTGGTGCCGCCGGCGCACCTGGCACACGGTCGAGGCGGCGACCTGGTCCGCGCAGCGCGACCGAAGCGCGGCGCTGACGGCTGGCGCCCAGCATGCGGCCAGGTGGCAGGCGATCGTCGACACTGCGACCGAGGGCATCCTGACGATCGACGAGAAGGGGACCATCGAGACCGCCAACGGTGCCGTCGAGAAGCTGTTCGGGTGGCCCGCAACCGAACTGATCGGCAAGAACGCGACGATGTTGATGCCACCGCCATATCGCGACGAACACGACGGCTACCTGCAGCGCTACCTGACGACCGGCGAACGGCGCATCATCGGCATCGGCCGCGAAGTCGTGGGCCTGCGGCACGACGGCACCGAGTTCCCGATCGACCTCTCGGTCGGCGAGGGCACGGTCGGCGGCCGCAGGTTCTTCACCGGCGTGGTCCGCGACATCAGCGACCGCAAGCAGATGCAGACCAAGCTGGCGCAGGCCGAACGACTCGCCGCAGTCGGCGAACTCGCCGCCGGCGTCGCGCACGAGGTCAACAACCCGGTCAACACGATCATCAACAGCGCGCAACTGATCGCAGATGGCGACGACCCCGAGGCGAACTGCCGCGTGATCATCGAGGAAGGCCAGCGGGTCGCCGAGATCGTGCGCGACCTGTTGCAGTTCGCCCGCGACGACCGCGCCGAGCCACAGCCCACGTCGCTGGCCGACGTGCTCGAACGCACGCTGCGACTCGTCAGCGAGAACTGGAAGCGGCACGGCATCCGGTTGCAGGTCACGATGCCCGACGCACTGCCGCCGGTGCTGGCCCGCCCGCAGCAGATCCAGCAGGTGTTGCTGAACCTGATGATCAACGCCAAGGACGCGCTGATGCAGGAGGTGCGCGACGACCGGCGCGTCGACCTGTCGTTCCAGGCCGTCGACGGCATCGTGCAGTTCACCGTGCGGGACAACGGACCCGGCCTCGCCGCAGGGCTCGGCGACCGCGTCTTCGAACCGTTCGTCACCACCAAGCGCGCTCGCGGCGGCACCGGCCTCGGGCTGTCGATCAGCAAGAGCCTCGTCGAGAGCTACGGCGGCACGATCCACGTGCAGAGCGAGCCGGGGCAGGGTGCGGCGTTCACGGTCCGCCTGCCACAGGCCACGAACGGCGAGTGAGTCCGCTCAGCGACGCCGCGGACTCGGCCCCAGCAGCGGCGCCGTCGCCAGACGCGTCAACTCACCATCGGGCTCCTCGCAGCGCACCAGCAGCTCCGCCTTCAGGCCGGCCTGGAACGCATCGCGCGGCACGAACACGTGCACCGGAATGCGCAGCGATTCGAGCGACTCGAGCCTCACCTCCACCGTGGAGACGATCGTCTCGGCACCTTCGGGCCCCTGCGCGGTCACGGTGAACGTGCGCGGCCCGGAGCGCTTGTTGATCAGCTGCAGGTCGAACACGTTGTGCACGCGCTCGCCATTGTCTTCGAGCGAGTAGGCGCGCCCCGGCGAGCGGATCAGGCTGGCTTCGAACGGTCGCCGCGCCGTCAGCGCCAGCGTCAACACCGACATGCCCAGCAACAGCAGGAACGCGTAGAGGAACACCCGGCCGCGCAGGAACCGGCGCTTGCCGGTCTCGAAGCCGCGCTGGCTGTCGTAGCGCACGAGCCCTTGTGGCCGACCGACCTTCAGCATCACCTCGTCGCAGGCATCGATGCAGTTCGCGCAGCCCACGCACTCGAGCTGCGTGCCGTTGCGGATGTCGATGCCGGTCGGGCAGACGGCGACGCAGCGGTAGCAGTCGACGCAATCACCGGCGCCTTGCTGGTGCGCAGGACCACGCGGTTCGCCGCGCTTGCCGTCGTAGCCGACCAGCACGGTGTCCGGGTCGTAGAGCGCGGCCTGCAGGCGGCCGTAGGGGCAGATCACGATGCACAGCTGTTCGCGGAACCAGGTGAAGTTGACGAACAGCAGCAGTGTCGTGACGACCATGAACACGAACGCCGTCATGTGCCGTGTCGGCGACGACGTCACCGCTTCGAGCAGCACTTCGGTCGGCATGAAGTAGCCGAGGAAGCTGTGGGCGATCAGCGCCGCGATGCCGAAGAAGACGACCATCTTGGTGCCGCGCCGCACCAGCTTGCCGCCGGTCATCGCCGCCTTGTCGAGTTTCGCGCGCGCCGCCGCGGGGCCTTCGATCAGCCGTTCCAGGCGACGGAACACGCCTTCGAGGAACACCGTGTGCGGGCACGCATAGCCGCACCACATGCGGCCCCACAGCGCCGCGACCACGAACAGCGTGAAGCCCAGCCCCGAGATCAGGAAGAACGCGTACCAGAAGTCCTGCGCGTTGAACGTCTGGCCGAGCAGATAGAAGTGCCGCGCCTGGATGTCGATCAGGAACGCCGGGCGACCGCCGATACGGACCCACGGCACCACCAGGTAGACACCGATCAGCAGGTACCACAGCCCATGCTTCCAGCGTTGGAAGCGACCGCGCACGTCGGCCGGGTGGATCACGTTGCGCGACCCGTCCGGGTTGATGCTGAACAGCGTGTCGACGTCGGGACGCCGCACGACCGGGCGCCCCTTGTGCACGACCGGCTTCTGCACCTCGGTGCCGTCGCGCGCTTCGGGCTGCTCGTTCATGGGCTCGCAACGACGCCGGCGGCGGCGTTATTGCTCCTTCTTGGCGTTCGGTTCCGGCGCCTTGCCGGGCACGTTCGTGTTCTTGATCGACAGCACGTAGGCCGTCGTGTGCAGCACGAACTGCAGGCCCTCGTGCTCCCACGACTGCATGCCGCCCATGTAGCCCTTCGCCAGGTCCTGCTGCCGACCCTTCAGGATCGTCGTGTAGATGTCCATCGGCTTGCCGCCGTAGATCCACATGTCGTCGGTGAGGTTCGGGCCGACCAGGCCGCTGGCGTCGGGCTTGTGGCACAACGCGCACTTGGTCATGTCCTTGAAGATCTTCTCGCCGGCCGCCAGGAACGCCGGCTCCTTGCTCAGCTTCAGCAGTGCAGCGTCGTCGATCGGGTTGTCGGCGAGCTGCTTCGCGAGCTTGTCGGCAGCCGCCTGCTGCTCGATCGCGTAGGCCTCGCCGGGCAGGTCGCCGATGCCGATCGTGTGGTAGAAGACCCAGTAGGCCAGCGAGAAGAGGCAGGCGCCGTAGAAGGTCCACAGCCACCAGTTCGGCAGCCGGTTGTCGAACTCCTCGATGCCGTCGAAGGTGTGTCCGCGAGTTGCTTCGGTGCTCATTGCTTCTCTCCGATCTGGGGGTCGTCGTCGAGCGGCAGCGAAGCCATGCGCTCGTATTCCGGCGCACGGGCTCGCTGGCAGACGCGGATCAGGACCGTGGCGAAGATCGCACCGAAGATGCCGAGTGCGATCAGCGGCAGGTCGTACAGGCCGAGGTTGCCGAGGAATTGGCGCAACATGCTCACTTGCCTCCCGTCGTCGCGGCCGACTGGTTCGCCGCCGGTTCGAGGTTGCGGCCGAGCCGCATCAGGTAGGCGATCATCGCGACGATCTCCGTGTTCGGGTCGGCGTCGGCCTTGCCCTGCACCGTGAGGTTCGCGACGACGGTCGCCGCCTGCGAGTGGTAGTCGTCGACGGCGTTGGCGATCTGCTCGTCGGTGTACGGCGTGCCGAGCTTGCGCAGCACGCGCATCTTGTCGGCGGCGATGCCCGGCTCGACCTGGTCGGTGTAGAGCCACGGGAAGCCGGGCATGATCGACAGCAGAACGACGTTGCGTGGGTTCGCCATGTGGTCCCAGTGCCACGACTCGTTGTACTTCGAGCCGATGCGCGCGAGGTCGGGCCCGGTGCGCTTGCTACCCCACTGGAACGGGTGGTCCCACATCGACTCCTCGATGCGGCTCGGCGCGCCATAGCGCAGCTGTTCGTCGCGGAACGGCCGGATCATCTGCGAGTGGCAGACGTAGCAGCCTTCGCGCACATAGATGTCGCGCCCGGTCAATTCGAGTGCCGTGTAAGGCTTCACGCACACCTCCCCGTTGGCCGCCAGCGGCACGACCTTGTCGGTGATCAGGCCCGGCAGCAGCTCGAAGACACCGCCGACGACGACCGCGATCAAGGTCAGGATCGAGAAGGCGAGCGGCCGCGACTCGATCACCTCGTGCCACGTGTGGCGCCCCTGGTGCGTCGAACGGAACAGCATGCCTGCCGCGAACATGACGATCGCCGCCAGCAGCACGAACCCGAGCACCGCCAGGCCGATGCTGGGCATCGCGAACATCGTCGCCGCAACCATGCCGAGGCAGCAGAGGATCACCGGCGCGCTGAACACCAGCCGCGCCGTGCTCGGCTCGCCGGGCAGCCGCACGATGCGGGTCACGGTGACCTCGGTCTCGACCGTCGTCGCGCGGCCGGACATCGCTGTGGCGACCAGGTTCCACACCATCAGCAGCCAACCGATCAGGAAGAAGCCGCCGCCGATGCTGCGCGCGAGGTAGAGCCACTGCTTGTCCTCGAGGATCTGGCTCCAATCGGTGTACTGCAGCCCGCCGTCCGGCGTCTGCGCGCGCCACATCAGGCCCTGCGAGATGCCGCTGACCCACATCGACGCGACGTAGAGCAGGATGCCGAAGATGCCGATCCAGAAGTGCAGGTCGGCCAGCTTCTGGCTGTGCAGCTTGGTGCCGAACAGCCGCGGCACGAGCCAATAGAACATGCCGGCGGCCATGAAGCCGTTCCAGCCGAGCGCACCGGCGTGCACGTGGCCGATGATCCAGTCGGTGTAGTGGCCGAGCGCGCTGACCGACTTGATCGACAGCAGCGGCCCTTCGAAGGTCGCCATGCCGTAGAACGTCACGCCGGCGACGAAGAACTTCAGCACCGGATCGGTGCGCACCTTGTGCCACGCGCCGCGCAGCGTCAGCAGGCCGTTCAACATGCCGCCCCACGACGGTGCCCACAGCATCAGGCTGAACAGCATGCCGACCGACTGCGCCCAGTCCGGCAGCGCGGTGTTCAGCAGGTGGTGCGGGCCGGCCCAGATGTAGATGAACACCAGCGCCCAGAAGTGCACGATCGACAGCCGGTAGCTGAACACCGGCCGGTCCGCCGCCTTCGGCAGGAAGTAGTACATGATCCCGAGGATCGGCGTCGTCAGGAAGAACGCGACCGCGTTGTGGCCGTACCACCACTGCGTCAGCGCGTCCTGCGCGCCCGAGAACACGCCGTAGCTCTTCGTGCCCGTCACCGGCAGCGACAGGTTGTTGACGATGTAGAGCACCGCGATGGTCAGGATCGTCGAGATGTAGAACCAGATCGAGACGTAGAGGCTCTTCTCGTTGCGGATCGCCAGCGTCCAGAAGAAGTTCACCGCGAACGCGACCCAGACCAGCACCACGGCGATGTCGAGGAACCACTCGAGCTCGGCGTACTCCTTGCTCTGCGTGATGCCGAACGGCAGCGTCAGCGCCGCACCGACGATGATCAGCTGCCAGCCCCACAGATGGACCTTGCTGAGCAGGTCCGACGCCATGCGCGTCTTCAGCAGGCGTTGGCTGCTGTAGTAGATGCCGGCGAACATCATGTTGCCGACCAACGCGAAGATCACCGCGTTGGTGTGCAGTGGTCGCAGTCGGCTGAACGTCAGGAACGACGTGTCGAAGTTCAGGACCGGGTAGCTGAGCTGGAGCGCGATCAGGAGCCCGACGAGCAGCCCGATCACACCCCAGCCGACGCTGGCCCACACGAAGCCGCGCACGACGCCGTCGTCGTAGACGATGCGGCGGGTCTCGGTGACGGTGGCAGTCTGCATGACGTCTTACCTATTGCTTGGGAGAAGAAGGTGGTGGCGGTTCGCCCGCAGGACGCTCCTCGGCGTCGTCCTCGAGCGGCATGAGACACAGGCGTTCGGCGTCGCTGCAGTCGCCCTGCTTCGCCGAGAACACGAACAGCACGATCGAGCCGATCACCAGGGCGAGGCTGCAGAACAGCAGCAGCGGCACGATGTTCATGCGGCCCTCCTGGCGCGCTGGAAGCGCGTTGCCGTGTGCAGCACCAGCGCGGCCGAACTGATCGGCATCAGCACGGCGCACAGCACCGGCGTCATCGCCGCCGCGAAGCAGGCGACCAGCGTCGAACAGTTGTAGACCAGCGCGATGGTCAGGTTCGTGCGCACGACGTTCGCGTGCAACTCGGCAACCTCGAACACCGCGCGCACGGCGCCGGCATCGGCGCTGCGGAAGCAGAAGTCGGCGCGGGCGGGCAGCACCGGCCGGTCCATCGCCGGGGTACCGGCGCAGAACGCGGTGGCGAACGCCGGCGCATCGTTGAGGCCGTCGCCGACCATCATCAGGTCGTCGCGATCGAGCGCCTGCACGACGGCCGCCTTGGCCGCGGGCGACATGCCGCCACGAGCGCGCTCCGCCGCGATGCCGAGTTCGGCTGCCGCTCGCTGCACCCGATCGGGGCGATCGCCGGACAGCAGGTGGACCTCGAGTCCGCGCGCCGCGAGGTCGGCGATCTCCGCCTTGGCGCCGTCCCGGAAGTCCTCTTCGAGTTCGCAGCGCGCCACCACTTCGCCGTTCCGGGCCAGCACGCACTCCCGGCCCGTCGACGCGGCGGCCGCAGCCCCGGCGAACTCGCGACCGCCGAGCCGCCACTCGGCGCCGTGCATGCGGCACAGCAGGCCCTTGCCGGCGACCTCCACGACCTCGGCGTCGGCGACGAACGGCGCGCGCTCGAGGCTCTGCAAGATCGCCTGGCTGACCGGGTGGTTGCTGCTGGCGGCCATCGTCGCCAGCACGGGCACCACGGCCGCCGGCAGCTCGCCGCTCCAGCGCGCGCGCAGACCGCCGTGCGTCACGGTGCCGGTCTTGTCGAACACGACCTTCGTCACGCAGCGCACCTTGTCGAGCAGGCTCTTGCTGCGCACGAACACTCCCCGTCGACGCAGCAGCGCCAGCGACAGATGGAAGGCCAGCGGCGTGGCGATGCCCATCGCGCACGGGCAGGTGATCACGAGCACCGAGATCGCCACCGGCAGGGCACGGCTGCCATCGATCAGCAGCCAGACACCGCCGCCGAGCGCGGCAGCCAGCAGCACGCCAACCGCATAGGAACGGTTCAGCAGGTGCCAGAAGCGCACGCGACCTCGCGTGTCTTCGCGATCGACCGGCGCCTGCCCCAGCAGTTCGGCCAGGCCCGAGCCGGCGAAGTCGGCGACGGCTTCGGCCCGCACGGCGGTGCGGCCACAGTGGAACGCACCGGCGGGCACCTCGCTGCCCACCGCGAATGCCCGCGGTTCGCTCTCTCCGTCGACCCAATCGAGCGAGAACAGGCTCGCCGCCGCCACGCGCGCCCGCACCGGCACCAGGTCACCCGGCACCAGCAGCAGTTCGTCACCACGATGCAGCTTGCGCACCGGCGTCTGCACCACCGCGCCATCGACGATGCAGCGCGCGCGCATGTGTTCGGCACCGTCGTCTGCCAGCACCTGGTCGCGGCTCCTCGCCAACGTGCGCTGCTGCAGGAACCGGCCGCCGAGCATGAAGGCGACGAAGATCGACACCGTGTCGAAGTAGGTCGCACCACCGGTCAGCTGCCCGTAGACCGAACCGGCGTAGGCCAGCAGCAGGCCCAACGAGATCGGCAGGTCCATGTGCACGACGCCGGCGCGCATGCCGGCCAGCGCCGTGCGGAAGAACACCGGGCCGCCGACGACGACGCTCAGCGTGCCGAGCCCCATCAGCACCTGGCCGAACAGCGCGCGCAGGCCGCCGTCGCCCGCCGCGCTGCCGGCGAGCACTTCGTCGAGCCCGAAGTAGAGGCTGACGGCGAGGATCATCGCGTTCATCGCGATCGCCGCGCAGATGCCCAGTCTCAACATCAGCCCGGTGTCGCGCACGACCTTGCGGCTGGCGGGCGCCAGCTGGTAGCCGAAGCGCGACGCCGCGGCCAGGAAGGTGGCGGCGGCGCTGCTGCCGCGGTCGTAGATCAACGTCGCGCGGCCCAGCGATGGATCGAGCCGCAGGTCGCGGGCTCCGGTCTGGCGTTTCCACACCGTCTGCAGCAGCCAGACGCAAGCGGCACAGCGGATGCCCTGCACGTCCAACACGAGCCGCATCGTGGTCGTATCGCCGGCGGCCAGGCTCTCGAGGTCCGGCAGCCAGTCGAACGACGACAGCCGCGGCACCCCGCCAACGGCGCCGCCGTTGCGGCCGCCGAGGTCGTAGAAGCGCAACAGTCCTTCGCTGCGCAGCAGCTCGTGCACGACCTCGCAGCCGGCGCAGCAGAACGTCGAACTACGCCGTTCTCCCGGCACCGGTAGGCCGCAGTGCGTACACGCGACCGGACCCCGCGCGACCCCCGCCTTCGCATCCGGTGAATTCCAGGTGCGCGACGACCGTTCGGTCGCAGAGACTTGCGGTCGCAGCCTCACGGGTTCGGCAATGCCACTGTTGTTCGAGAGTTTCGTTTTCGGTGCCGCCAACTCGGTGCACTGCGCCTGCATGTGCGGTCCGCTGGCACTCGCATTCCACGGCGGTGCGGGTGGCTCGTTCTCGTACCACATCGGCCGCACCATCTCGTATGGGGCATTGGGCGTAGGGCTCGGCGCCGCCGGCGCCGCCATCGGCAGCCGCGAACTCGGCACACCGACCGCGTGGGTCTCGTTCGTGCTCGCCGCCGGCCTGCTGCTGATGGTGCTGGTCGGCGAACGGGGCGCGCTGCGCATCCCCGGCCTCGGCGCCGTCACGCAGCGGTTGCTCGGCGGCGCTCGCGCCTGGTCGCCGTTCTGGCGCGCCCTGGCACTCGGCCTCGGCACCCCACTGCTGCCGTGCGGCCTGTTGTGGTCAGCCTGCGCCGGCGCTTCGGTCGCTGGCACGGCCATCGACGGCGGCGTCGTGATGGTCGGCTTCGCGCTCGGCTCGCTGCCGCTGCTGTGGCTGGCACAGTCGCAGGCGGGCCGCCTCGCGCGCCGCTACGGCCCGCGCACGATGCAGTGGGTGCAACGCGCGGCGATGCTGTCGGCGGCGGCGATCCTGGTCTGGCGCGGTGTGCTCGCGATGCAGGGCAGCAGCTGCTGCGACTGAAGGCGACCCAGGGCATCGCCCCAGCCTCGGCACGAGCCAGAGGAACTGGCGCCACACGTGCCCCCGTTCTCGCACTGGTTGGTGGCGGCCGCGCACGCGCCCGCAAGCACCCGATGCGATGGGCCACCACCCGGGCAATCCACATGACGCCCTGTTCCGCTTCGTCTTCGCCGACGTGCGGCACGCGGAAGGCCTGCTGCGCCACCTGTTGCCGCCTGTCCTGCGGGCCGAACTGGCCCGCTGCAAGATCTCGGCGCTGCCCGCTTCGACGACCGGCAACGACCTGCGACAGCACCATGCCGACCTGCTGTTCGTCGCTCGCCACCCAGCTCTCGGCCCACCGATCCTGCTGCTGCTGGAACACAAGTCCGGACGCGACCACCGGCTGACGCGCCAGATGATGCGCTACGTCACCAATCTCGGCATCCCCTTCACCGATCGGCACGGCCTGCCGCCGTTCTTCGTGCCGCTGGTCGTGCACCATGGGCACCGACCGATCGGCGCGATGACGTGGCGCCCGCGGCGACGCAAGCCAGCTCCGGTCGAAGGGCTGTTCGCAGAACTGTGCCAACACGATCCCATGCTCCGCATCGAGGCGTGGGACATCAGCCGGTGCACGGAGGCGGACCTTGTCGCGGCGACGATGACCGCACTGGCGCGACTGTGCCTGCTGTTCTTGCAGTTCCTCCCAGGCGTCGACGAGCCGACCTGCGTCGCTCGACTGCATCGCTGGCGACTCCTGCTGCGGGAGACGGCGGCGGCCCCGGGCGGACACGTCGGCATCGAGCGGCTACACTCCTACATCCTGCACGTGACCGACGTGTCGGCCGACCGACTCGCCGCGACCTTCGCGAAGATCCTGCATCCCGTCTTCGAAACCACCATGATCACGACCGCACAACGTCTACGCGCTCAGGGCAAGGCCGAAGGCAAGGCCGAGGGCAAGGCCGAGGGCAAGGCCGAACTCCTGCTGCGCCTGCTTGCCGCCAGGTTCGGCCCCGTCGCCCCAACCGTCACATCGCGCATCCACGCGGCGACGACCGATGAGCTCGACGCATTCGGCTTGCGCCTGCTCACGGCGGCTTCGATCGAAGACGTGTTCCGCAGCGAGTAGGCGCGTCGCGGCAGCCCCGCTGCGCGCGTCATGGTTGCAGCCCAGCCGCCGCAACGCGATGCTGCCACCCACTGCCGCCGTTCGCGGCCGGCGATGTGATCATGTCAGGAGCCACTCCTTGTCGCTGACGGTGCGCGTGGCGTCCTGGAACGTGCACAAGTGCACCGGCGGCCTCGACCGGCGCCACGACCCGGCGCGCACGGCCGCGGTGCTGGCCGAACTCGGGGCCGATGTCGTGCTGCTGCAGGAGGTCGCGCAGAACGGCCGCCGGTTCCGCAACGAGCGCCAGATCGACGTGCTCGCCGCGGGCCTCGGGATGACGCACCTGAGCTACTTCGTCAACGTGCGCTTCGGGCCGCGGCGCGGCGAGTACGGCAACGCGATCCTCAGCCGCCACGCGATCGCGACCAGCGAGAACATCGACCTCACCCTCTCCGGCCGCAAGTCGCGCAGCGTGCTGCACGCCGAACTGCGGCTGCCGGTGGCCGCCGGCCACACGCGCACGCTGCACGTGTTCAACCTGCACCTCGGCCTCGGCGAACGCGAGCGCCTCGAGCAGCTGCGCCGCTTCCTCGCCAACCACACGGTGCAGCACATCCAGCACCGCACGCCGACGATCGTCGCCGGCGACTTCAACGACGTCTGGGGCACGCTCGGCAAGAAGGTGCTCGAGCCGGCCGGCTTCCGTGGGCCATCGCGGCCGCTGCGCACGTTCCCGGCCTGGGCACCGGTGCGCGCGCTCGATTCCCTGCGCGTGCGCGGCGACGTGCAGGTCGTGCGGCTCGACCGCGTACGCACGCGGCTCACCCGCGTGGCGTCCGACCACCTGCCGCTGCTCGCCGAACTGCAGGTCGCGCCGCCGCACGGCGACGACGCGACCGCGTAGCGGCTCGCCGCGTTCGCCGGCGGGCGGCATGCGCACAGTGCCCCGACCGAACGGGCCCCTGTCCGCACCGCCTGACCGCACGTTGCGCCCGAGCCTCAGGCCATGGACCTCACCCCGCTGGTGCGCCTGGTCTGGCCGATCGCCACCGCTCTCACCGTCGCCACCTGCGCCACCTCGCCGCCGCCGTCCACGGCCGCCGCCGCCGCCGGCAGCGGTGCCGCGCTCTACGCCCGCCACTGTGCCGTCTGCCACGGCGCC
>JBGARS010000064.1:0-32248 GCA_044230075.1 Planctomycetota bacterium
GAAGTCCACCAGCTGATCCGGCGGCAGCACCGTGAATGCCCGGGCATCCGTGCGGTCGCGGTAGGTGTAGCCGACGCGCGCGGTCAGCCCTTGCAGCAGCGGCCGCGGCAACGCGACGGTGCCGCCGGTCGCGTTGTCGGTGAACGACGGCTCCTCGCGCCGGAAGTGTTCGCCGCTGACCGTCAGCGTCGCGCCCGTCGCCAGGAAGTCCGGGTCCGACAGCGTCAGCTCGGTCGAGTAGCCCTTCTGGCTCAGGCGGTTGTCGAGCACGGCGCCACGGCCGGTGCCGAACACGTTGCGCTCCTCGAGCCGCAAGCCCCCGCGCAGCTGCTCGTACGAGCCGTAGCCGCCCAAGAACTCGATCGCCCGGGACTCGTTCTCCTCCACCTGCACGTCGAGGTCCATGCGGTCCCCGTCGCCTTCGAGCGGCGTCTCGCGGATCTCGACCTTGCGGAACAGACCGGTGCGGTAGAGCCGCAGCAGCGCGTCGTCGACCTTCTGGCCGTCGTAGCGGTCGCCCTTGGCGAGATCGAGCTTGCCGAGGATGACGCCGTTGAGGGTGCGCTCGTTGCCGTCGACGGCGATGTCCGCGACCGTGACGGTCGGCCCGGGATCGCCACGCACCACCAGCTGCGCGACCAGCGTCGAACCGTCCATGGGCTCGAGGTGCACATCGAGCTTCGGCGTGGGGTGCCCCAGCCGCCGCAGCGCGTTGCGCAGCGCGGTGCGATAGCCCTGCAGTTCTCCCTGCGTCTGCGGCTTGCCGACCGGCGTCGGCGGCAGGTCCTTGCCGACCGCCTCGCGCAGCCCTGCCGCCATGTCGACCGCACCGATGGTGTAGACCTGCCCCTCGTCGATCCCGATCGCGACCGTGGCGACGGCATGCCCCAGGTCGACCTGGATCTCCGGCCCGGTCACGACCGCGTCGAGGCGTCCCTGCGAGCGGTAGAACGCGCGCAACTCCTCGGCGAACGCGCGCACCTGCGACTCGACGAACACGTAGCCACCGAGGCTGAAGGCTCCTTCTCGCTTGCGGGCCCAGAGTGCCAGCAGCCGGTCCCGGTCGTAGACCTGGTTGCCGGTGAGGCGCAGGTCGACGGTGACCAGCGGGCCTTCCTGGAACCGGAACGTCACCAGCAGGCGCGCTGGCCACGGCCCGTCCTCGGCCGGCACCGTGTAGTCGTATTCCACCTTCGCGATCGGATAGCCCGCGGTACGGTAGAGATCCTCGAGTTCGAGCGCCGCGTCGTAGACGGCGGACTCGCGCGTCGGGTCACGCGACAGATCGAACAGGTAGTCCTCGATGCGGCGGCGCAGATCGGCGCCGCGGATGCCGGCGTTGCCTGCGAACGCGACCGCGATCTCGACCGGCTCCCGGCCCGAGGTGCCGCGGCCGTCGGCGGTGTAGGTCGGATCGAGCACGCTGCAGGCCGCGAGCCACGACAGGACCAGCGCCCAGCCGGCGGTCCGCAACCAGCGCGACGCCGCCATCATCGGAACCTGAACCGCAGCACGAGGCCGAGGTTGTAGTCCTCGTACGCGTCGCGCTCCACCTGCACGGCGACATGCGGGCCGAGTTCGTACTCGACGAGCAGGCTCTCGGTGCCGTTCTTGCTGACTTCGCGGCCGGCCTCGATGGTCAGACGATCGAGCAGGCTCTCGCCGCGCTCGGTGCTGTCGCTGCCGAACCAGGCGTCCAGCACCTCCTGCGCCAGGTAGCCGCCGACGAAGCGCGCCTGCCCCTCGGCGCCGCGTGCCACCAGCGTGCTCGGCAACTGGCCCGTCGTCAGCAGCACGATCAGGTCCTGCGGCGGCAGGGCCGGCACCGACGACAACTGCACGGTCGGCGCGTCGTAGCGTCCGGTCACGCTCATCGTCACCAGGAAGCCCAGCCGCTTGCCCTCGGCCTGCACGGTCAGGCGCGGGAACAGCGGGTCGCTGCGGGTGAAGGTCAACAGGCCGCTGGTCACGCGCAGGTTCGCGCCCGGAAACCGCAGCAGGCCACTGCGCAGGGACATCGTGCCCTCGATGCGAGGCGCGGTGCCCTTGCCGCGCAGGGCCGCCGCGACGTCGACCTGGCCGTCGAACACGTTGGTGCGCACCTCGAAGGGTTCGCTGGTCGTGATCGCCACGTCGAATGCCAGGCGTTCGCCGATCTCGGGCGGCAGCTCGACCAGGCGCAGGCCTTCGTTGACCGTCTCGCCGCCCTTGCTGTTGAGGTCGGGCAGGATCGAGATGCGCCGCACGAACTTGCTGCCGCGCCCGAGCACGATCTTGCCGGAGGCCTGCAGGTCGTGCGGCGTGCCGGCGATCACGAGGTCGGCGGTCGCGCGCACCTTGGCGCCGTCGCCGCGGTACAGCAGCAGGTCCTTGCCGGCGAGCCGAAGGTCGACCTTCGCCGCGTCGAACGACGCCAACAGATCGTCGTGCTGCATGGTGCCGTGCGCGGTGAACTCGCCGGCGCCGATCGTGCCGGACGCGCTGACGAGGTCGAGCTGCTGCGGCGCGTAGCGCAACTCCGCCGCGAGCCGCTCGAGGCGCGGCAGGTTGGCGGCCTTCAATTCGCCGTCCCGCAGCACGAACTTCGCCGACTGCAGCAGCGCCGGGCGAAAGCCCGCTGCGATCGAACCGCCGATCTCGGCCTCGCCGGTGGCGATGCCACGCAACGCGCCGACGCCGAGCCAGGTCGCAGGCAGCCGCTCGAGCGCGAACTCGCGCAGCGCGACCGTGCCGGCAAGCGTCGCGCGGTCGCCGGACACGGTGCCGCCGAGCAGGTCCGAACGGCGCAGGTCCGAGTGCAGCTCGAGCGCCAGTTCGCCACCGCTGACTTGCAGCACGGTCGGTGCGAGCCGGGTGCCGTTCGCGTCGCTCTCGATGTCGGCGGCGAAGGCGACCTGACGATCCACCCCCAAGCCCTCGTCGAGCGCCGCGGTCAGGCGCAGCAGGACCTTGCTCGCTGCGTCGGTGGCCCCCGGCTGGACTTCGAGGCCGAGCTGCACGTTGTCGACCGTGGGCCAACCGGCGCCGCGCACGGCGCCATCGGCGAGTTGCAGCACGATGTCGGGGGCGATGCTGGTCGGCTGACCCTGCGCGTTGACGTGACCCGTGACGCGACCGGCGAGTTCCAGGCCGCCGAGCCACGCCGGCGGCACCTGCGCCAGATCGAGTTCTGCGATCTGCAGCGCGACGTGGAACGGCACCACGGCGAACTGCGGGTCGGCGGCACAGAGGCTCGCGACGCCGCGCCCGGTCTGCGCCTCACCGCGCACCCGCAGCGCCCCGGGCGCCTGCAGATCCAGGTCCAGGTGCGTCGACATCGCCGCCAATCGCAGGGTGGCCGCGAACGAAGCACCCTGCTCGGGCTCCGTAGCCTGCTGGCGCGCCGTGAGCTGCAGGCCCAACGCCCCCACCTCGAGCGGTGTGATCCCGGCACCACCCGACCAGTGCAGCGGCACCACACCCTCACCGGTCACGGCGAGCGCGACCGGCGCGCCTTCGTCGGTTGCGATCCGCAGGTTCGCCACGGCGATGCCGGTGCCAGTGTGCTGCGCTTCGAGGTGCAGCGTCCAGCCACCGTCGGCAGCCGGCCCGAGCACGGCTTCGCCGAGATACTCGGCGAACGTCGCGCGCGAGAGGCGGCCGCCGAGATCGACCTTCGCGACCAGCGAGTCGGCATCGATGCCATCGGCGAGCAGGCGGCAACTCGCATCGAGTGCGAGGCTGCTCGGCGCACGTTCGCCCAGCGCCTCGACGCCGAGCCCACGCACCTGCAACCCGTCGACCGCCAGTTCGTGTGCATCGGCGCGCGCGTGGCCGGCGGCGCTGCCGAACCAGACCTGCGGGATGCGACAGGCGCCGAGGTCGAGGTGCACGTCGAGCTTCGGGTCGGCGAGGCTGCCGGCGAGCGTGCCGTCGATGCGGCCCGACAGCTGTGCTGTCCCCACCGACGGCACGTCGGCCGCGAACTCGTGCAGCGCCAGCGCGAACCGAAGCGAGCCCACGGCGGCGCGCCAGTTGCCGGTCGCGAACGGGAACGAACCCTCGGCGATCTGCAGATCGGCACCGCGCGTGTGCAGTTCGCACTCCTCCAGCCGCAGCAGGCCGGCGGCGAACGAACCGGCCAGCCGACCCTGGATCGGCAGCAGCGCCTGCAGCTCGGCCGGCAGCAGCGCCTGGTGCGGCGCGAGGTCGTCGACGCGCACGACGAAGCGTCCCGCCAACGCTTCGAGCGACGGCTTGCCGGCGAACGGGCTCGGCAGCGTCAGCGCGCGCAACTCGGCGCCGACGCCGGGCAGGTCGATCGTCGCCGTGTCGATGTCGATGCGTTCGCGGTCGAGCGAACCGACGATGCGGCTCTTGGCCAGGCGCCGGCCCTGGTGCACGAGATCGCGCAGGTCGACGCGGGCAGCGAGGCGCAGCGGCACCGGCGACACCGAGACCTCCGCGTGCAGGTGGCCTTCGCGCACGCCCACACCGGCGCCGAACAGGTCGAGCACCGCGCCGGGATCGCCGACGTCGACCGTCGCCGTGAGCCGCTCGCCACCCTCGGGGACCGCGCGCCGTACCTGGACCGCCAGCCGCAGCGCCGCATACGACACCGTCACCTCGCGGTCCCCCGCGTCCGCCTTCAGGTCGACCTCGAGCGGGCCCTCCTGCACGCCGTCGGGCAGCACGAGGCGCAGCTGGTCGACGCGCACGCGCGCACCGTCGCGGCACAGGGACAGCAGCGGCTCGTACGGCGTCAGGTCGAGCGGGCCGGCTGCCGGTGCCGTTGGCTCTGCGCCCGCGCCCGACAGCCGCAGATCGAGCACGACCAGGTCCGCGGTCACGGTGGCGGTGCGCAGGCCCGAGAAGTCACCGCGCAGCAACGCCGCGAGCGAATACGCCGCCTGCACGCGCACACCGCGCAGCTGGCGCAGCGGCGACTGGCCGCCGTCGACGAACACGTCCCTGACGTCGATCGTGCGGACCCAGTCGCCGTCGAGCGCGTCGATCGTGACTCGTTCCGCGCCGAGCGCATCCGCCAGCACCGCTTCGAGCTGCGGCCGCAGCAGCGGTTCGAGCAGTTCCTTGCGCAGGAGCCACGCGAGCAGCAGCAGGGCCGCGAGCACCAGCACGCCCCAGAACAACACGCGCAGGACGCGGCGCAGGATGCGTACGGGCCATGGGCGCAGCGTTCGCTTCGGCCCAGTCATTCCCCGCGGAACGCCCGGCCCCGACGCGGCGCGTCCAGGACGCCACGCGCCCTGCCATCGTCACCTGCTCGCGAACTGCCCATGCTGACGGATGCTACCCGGCAGCACTTCGGAAGCGTCGCGTCTCGTTCGGCAGCTGGTGCCGCCGCACGCGTGCGGAACCGCGACACTCGCGCCCGGAATCTGCACGATGGCTGCAGCAAGGGGCTGCGGCACCGCGATTGCCTGCCTGGAGGTCCTGCTCGCCGGTGCGGCCGCTGTCGTGGCGCCGCACCGGGATCACGAGCACAAGTCACCAGAATCGCGGCAGTCGGCTACCCGACATGGCGCAATCGATCCTGCGGGCGCATCGTCGCCCGCCCAACCGAAGTGACCCGATGACCGAACTCGATCCGTCTCGCTCTCCGATCTTCCCGAGCGGACGCTGCGGGACCGTGCCCCACATGGCGAGGGCCCTGCTGGCAGCTGCCCTCAGCCTGGTGCCACTCACCGCCCAGGCCGGGGCGTGGGCCACCGACACCGCAGCCCCCGGGCTCGGCGGCCGCGTGGACTCGGTGTTCGAGTGGCAGGGCAGCGTCTACGCGGGCGGCACCCGGTTCGGTGCAGACGGGGGCTGGATCAACGGCCTGGCCCGTTGGGACGGCAGTCGTTGGCAGCCGGTGGGCACCGGTGTGCAACTGGTGTCGGGCCAGCCGTTCGTCAGCATCGCCGTCGTCAGCGCGATGTGCGAGTGGAACGGCGACCTCATCGTCGCCGGCACCTTCGATCGCGCTGGTGGGCAGCCGGTCAACCACATCGCACGCTGGGACGGCACCGCGTTCCACCCGCTGGGGCAAGGCATCGTCGAGGTCGGCTGGGACGCCGAAGTGCGATCCCTGGCCGTCTTCAACCACGAACTCTACGTCGCCGGCACGTTCGACACCGCGGGCGGACAGCCTGCGCTCGGCATCGCACGTTGGAACGGCAGCACCTGGTCGACCTGCGGCAGCGGCCTCACCATGCCGCCAGCGCAGCAGGGCGACGGACGCAGCCTGCTCGTCGTCGGCACCGAACTCTGGGTCGGCGGCGAGTTCTCGTTCGCCGGCGGCGTGCCCGCCGCCAACATCGCGCGCTGGAACGGCACCTCGTTCCTGCCCGTGGGCGCCGGGCTCAACGGTCTGGTCATGTCGCTCGCCGAGTTCGCCGGCCAGGTGTGTGCTGGCGGCATCTTCGACTTCTCAGGTGCGACCCTGACGGGTCCCAGGGCCCTTTGGAATGGCACGACCTGGCAGTCGATCGGACCCGTCGTCACCGGCGAGAACCCCATCACGATGTGCAGCCACGGCGGCATGCTCTACGCCGCGGGTGGCTGGCTGTCGTCGTCCGGTGGCTTCTTCGTCCCCGTGATCCGATGGGACGGGCTGCAGTGGACGGAAGTGGGTGGCGTCGCCGGTCTGATCGTCGGCCTCACCACCGCCTATGTGCAGACCCTCACATCCGTCGGTGGCGACTTGTGGGTCGGCGGCAACTTCACACGGGTCGGCAACCCGCCGCTGGCTGGCACCGTCGTCGCGTCGGCGGGCGTCGCGGCCTTCGACGGCACCAACTGGAGCCAGCGCGGGATCGGCCTCGGCATCGACGGCGTCGTCGCGAAGATGATCCCCTGGCGCGATGGCTGGGTCGCCGTCGGCAACTTCGCCTCCGCGGGGGCCGCCGGCGCGAAGCACTGCGCCTTCTTCGACGGCGACCGCTGGCAGCGCCTCGGCACCTTCGACTACGACCTGTTCGATGCGGCGGTCTACCAGGGCGATCTGGTCGTCTCCGGTGTGTTCACGACCGTCAACGGCCTGCCGATCCACGGCATGGCGCGCTTCGATGGCACGACCTGGACGCAGGTCGGGCCCGGCTCCGGCCAGGTGATCGCCGTGCGCGGTGGCCAACTCTACGCGGGCTCCCTGAGCCAGCTGAAGGTCTGGAACGGCGCGACCTTCAACACCGTGGCAACGGTGTCCGGCAACATCAGCACGATGCACGTGCACAGCGACGGCAACCTCTACTTCACGACGGAGACGTACAACCAGCACCTCGTCTACCGCTGGAACGGCACGACAGCGACGCAGGTCGGCACGGCCGACAACTTCATGCGTTGCCTTGGCAGCTACGGCAACGACCTCGTACTCGGCGGCACCTTCACCGCGGTGAACGGCACGCCGGCCAACCTGTTGGCGCGCTGGAACGGCAGCGCCTGGTCTTCGGCCGGCATCACCGTGGCCGGTGCTTCGGTCGACTGCACCGCCGAGCTCGACGGGCAGCTCTACATCGGCATCAGCTCGGGCGCGACGACCTTCGTGCAGCGCTGGAACGGCACGTCGTGGCAGGCGCTCGGTTCGGGCCTCAACAGCGTGCCGCAGTGCCTCTTCGCCGACCGGGCGACGTCGAGCGTGCGCGCCTTCGGCAACTTCTTCCAGGCCGGCGGCAAGCCGGTCTGGAACTACGCCGAGTGGCGCAACCAACCGCGCTGGCAGAACCGCCTGCAAGGCACCGCCGGCGCCGGCGGCATGCCGCTGCTGCGCGGCTCGGGCACGTTGCTCGCCGGCAGCGCGTTCGCGCTCACGGTCGAAGGCCCCGCCGACCACATCGCCGTGCTGGGCATGGGCCTGTCGCGGGTCGACGTGCCGCTGTTCGGCTGCAGGCTCGTGCCATTGCCCGAGTTCACGGCGCTGCTGCTCGGCGACACATCGGGGCGGTCGACCTTTGCCAATGCGTGGCCGGCGAACACCCCCGCGGGCCTCGAACTGTTCGCGCAGACCTTCGTGCTCGACGCATCGGGGCCACAAGGCTGGACAGCGACGAACGCACTGCAGTGCACGGCGCCTTGAGCCCGACGGCGCCGGCGCCGCTCCCCTACAGGATGTCGAGCACGCCGGTGGTCTGGTTGGTCAGCGTGTCGACGGTCGCACGGTAGTTCACGTTGGCGCCGATCGGCGTGTTCCACGGCAGCGGCTGGCGATCGGCGATGCCGCCGAGCGCCGCGGCGGCGAAGGCGCGCGGCAACGAACCGGCGCTCGGATCGAGCAGCACCTGGATCAACGGGGCAACCGTTCGGCTGTCGCCGATGTAGCCGAGCGCGGACGAGATCGCGGCGAGCCGGGTCAGGTTCGGTTCGCCAGAGGTCATGCGGGCGACCAGGTCCTCGGCCACGTGGATGTCGCCGAGGCGGCCCAGCGCGATGGCAGCCTGCACGAGCAGATCCGGCCGCCGCTCGGCCTGGCGTACGACCGCCTGGATCGTCTCGACCGAGGCCGCGTCGTCCATCAACGCGAGGCCGATCGACAGGTAGCCGGCCATCTTCTCCTTCGCGATGCCGCCGCACATGCGGTCGCGCATCGTCGCCGCCGCATCCTGCGCGCGGCACAGGCCGAGGCCGATGCCGAGCGCGGCAGTCAGCCCGGGTTCCTTCGCCTGCAGCAGGGCATCGTGCAGCGTCGAGCCGACCAGCGCATCCGGCCCCTCGAGCAGCCGACGTTCGCCGGCCAGGAATGCCTGCACGCCCAGCGCCAGCGCGCACCACGGCCGCCGCATCACCTTGCTGCCGCGATCGAACTCGCACAGCAGCGCGGTGCGGTTCTCGGCGCCGCCGATCTGGGCGAGGGCGATCAGCGCGAAGTTGCGCGTCGGCGCGTCGACGTGACTGCGTGCGGCCTCCAGCAGCACCCGGCTGCACTCCCTGTCGACGCTGTCGGGCCCATCGAACGGCAGCGCCAGCTGGCCGAGCGCCAGGGCACACGACTGGGCAATCGTATTGGCACCGCGCCGCGACCCGTTCGTGTTGTCCAGATCGGCGGTGAAGAGCTGCTTGAAGTAGCCGCTGCGTGGGTGGTCGCGACCGATCAACCGGGCGATCGCCGTCGGACAATGGGCCTGGATCAGCTGGTCGCCGGCACCGAGATCCAGGCGGTAGTAGGCCTCGAGCACGGCAACCGCCTCCTCGCACAGGCGCACGCTGCGGTAGTCGCGCGGACTCGGGTCCAACAGGCCGATGGCCGTGATCGCCGCGACCTTCAGGTTGCGGTCCGCGAGCCGCCGGTCCTCGACGACCTGCCGCAGCACGGCGAACGCGCGCGACTTCCTGGCGACCTTGTCGCTGCGCCGCGCGGTCAGTCCGAGCGCATACGCCGCGAACGCACGCGTCCGGATCTCGACGTCGCCGCCGCGCGCCGCACGCCCGACGCTGTTGGCGAGCACCAGCCCTTCGAGCAGCGCCAGCGAACGGTCGTCACCGAGGCCGGCGATGCCGATCGCGAGTGCCGCCGTCTCGCGGACCTCCTGATCGGCGTCCCGCAGGCGCGGTGCGAACACGTCGAGCAGCTGGAAGTCCGGGTGGTCGCTGCCGACCTTCGCCATCGCGACGAGGCACGCCGTGGTGATGTCACGGTTGCCGGTGGCGTCGAGCGCCTGCTTCAAGGCCGGCAGCACGACGCCGACCAGCTGTTCGGTCGACGGCCGCAGCGAGTCCTTCGCTTCCACGCGCCGCGTCGCACCCAGGTAGAAGTCGTCGCTGCCCGTCTGCGCAACCGTCACGGCGGTCACGTCGCGCAGGCGCAGGAAGGCGTTCTTGTTGAACTCCCACCAGTAGTCCCAGGTGCCATGGTCGACTTCGATGGGCACGCCGCCGGTGCGCGCTGCCGTCGCCGGTGCCGCGCCGGGAGCCGGCATCGAAGGTCCCGCGGGACCCCCGGTCGTCCCGCCACTGCCAGCCGGGACCGCGGGACCGTGCGGCCCACCGGTCGCCGGCCCCGCCGGGCCACCGGTCGTCGGCCCACTCGGCGCCGCCGGTGCGGGGGCATGGGGCCCGCTCGGGCCACCCGTCGTCGTGTCGCCTGGTCCGCCGTAGTGCCCACCGGGGTTGCCGGTGACCGCTGGAGGCACCTGGGTCAGGGGTGGTGGCGGCGGCGGCGGCGGCGTGTAGATGCCGCCGTGCGCCAGCAGTACGGGCGCCAACAGGCTGGCGACGAAGAACGACACCGCGAGCAAGCGGAGTGTGGGCATCGCGATTTCCCGGGTTGCAGAGGGTTGCTGCTCCATAGCCATGGGCACCTCGGGGTTTCACCGTCGCCGCGGGATTTCTGCCGACGGCGACGCGAGTGATCGACCCGACCCTGCGCGCGGCGACGCTCGCGGCTGGACCAGAGAGTTCACTTCTCGCAGGCGGCACGCGCCTCCCGCAACCAATCGGCCGCGGTGTCGTCCGGATGGCGTGCGAGCGCCGCGTCGATGGCCGACAGAGCATGCCGGGTGGGGTTCTTCGCCAGATACAACGCGATGCGCCCGTCCTGCGTCGAACCCGCTGCGAGCATCGTGATCAGGCGCGCCGTGAGGCCTTCGCCACCGGTGGCGATCGCCGCGTTCAGCGCCGCGTTGGCGGTGTAGTCGTCGGCCGTCGCCGCCGCGGCCAACAGCACGTCGAACGCGGCCGGGCTCCGGATCGCGCCGAGCGCGTGCGCCGCGCCGCCGCGGTAGTCGGGCGTCTGCCCCTTCTCGGCGACCATCTCGGTCAGCGTCGGCACCGCCCGTTCGCCGAGCGCGATGAAGGCCTGGTAGCACTCGCCCCACACCTCGCCCGCCGTGCCGCGCATCAGGTCGCGCAGGATCGGGATCGCCCGGTCGCCCAGCACCGCAGGCAACTGCCGCACCGCGAACTGCCGCACTTCGCGAGGCTGGTCCTCCGCCCGCGCCGCGGCGAACAAGGCAGAGACGTCGGCGTGCACACCTTCCGCGCACAGCAGCATGGCCGCCCGCAGACGCACGGCCATCGGCTCGCCGACGTCGTGGAAGATCTCCATCGCCAAGGGCACGCCCTTCTTGCGATCCGCGGCGGGTCGTCGCCCGAGCACCTCGAGTGCCACGGTGCGGGAGGTCGTCAGCCCGGTCATGCACCACTTCAGCAGCCGCGAGATGTCGGGTGTCGTGACCGCGCCGTCGGCGATCGCGATCTCACGCATCTGGTCGTCGATGGCCACCACGACCACGGACTGCGCGGCCTCGTCGATCCAGAAACCCTGGTTCCACCAGTTGGAGTCCATCGTCTGCAAGACCCCCTGCAACGGCTGGTCGAAGATCTGGCCGAGCGTCAGGCTGAAGCGCACGGTGCCGTTGCCGTCGATGTAGGTGGCGCTCTTCGCGCGACCGACCCGGTAGTAGGTCTCGAACAGCAGGAAGCCACGCAAGGTGTCGGGCACCAGCACCTCCTACGGCAGGTGGTCGACCTTGCCGGCGTGGAGCAGACGATCGGCAGGATCGCGGTCGATGTCCGGCGGCGGCGCGAAGACCATGCGCTCCCCCTGATTCGCCGCGGTCATCGGCGGCGCGCCCGCGGCCCGCTCGCACAGTTCGTAGGTGATGCCGTCGCCGGCCTGCCGGACCACGACGTAGCGCAGCCCGGACGGCGAGACGTCGCGTTGGTTGGCGAACGACATCCAGGAGTCTGGCCGCACGGCGCCGGTGGCGGCGAGCCCGGTGAGCACTAGGAGCCTGCGCCACGGGTAGCGAGTCGCGCGGCATCCCGGGTTTGAAGTTGGCGAGCGGCTACCTGGCGACTTCGGCGTCCCTTGAGATCGGTGGCGCGCACCGAGCCGGTTGGCAATTGATGGAGCCGTTGGGCGCGAAACGAGGTCTTCTGGCCGGTCTGACGCTCACCACTGCACCCCTTTCGCCGCCATCCGGCGGAGGTTGAGTGCCATGCAGACGAGGCTCCACTCGCCCGCAACCTTGCGCAGACCCCGGAGGCTGAAGGCTCGGAAGCCGAGCACCTGTTTCACCCAGCCGAACACCGGCTCGACGATCGCCTTTCGCCGCCGGTATCGCGCGCGGCCTCGCTTGGTGGCCAGCTTCCGCTGCATGGCCTGACTTCGCGGACACTCCGCACTCGGTGCGCGCTTCGCTTTGCCCTCGCGGCCGAGCGACACGTAGCCGTCGATGCCGAGCTCCAGCAGCATCTCGAGGTCTCGTTCCTTCCTGTAGCCCGCGTCCGCGAGCACGCGCTTGGGCATCTCGTCGGTGTTCTCGAAGACGCCGTTCAGCACCGGGATCAAGAGCCCCATGTCCTTCGGGTTCTGGCTCACCGATGCCGCGACGACGATCTGCTGCTTGGCGTCCACCGCGACCTGCGCGTTGTAGCTCTGTGCGAACGAGTTGCCGGCCGTCGGCATGATGCGGCTGTCCGGGTCGGTGAAGTTCTCCTGGTCGCGCGGCTGCGGCAGCACACGCTCGGACTTCGTCTCTGACGCCTCGCCGTCCTTGGCTTCGGCGGCGCGCTTGGCTTCGGCTTCGGCCGCCTTGCGCTCTTCGAGCCGCTTCTTCGCGGCCTGGATCGTCTGTAGCCGGGTCTTCCGATCACTCAGTTCCTCCGGCAGTTCGTCGCCGCGGAAGTCCGGACCGAAGTCCTGGTCGTCGATGTCGTCCTGCTCGCGAGCGGCCTGCGTCAGCTTGCGGATCTCGCTGCGCAGCTTCTTCTCCTCCATCAGCATCCGGTCGTAGCTCATCGCCTTGTGCTTGCTCGCGTTCGCCTTCACCTTGCTGCCGTCGATCGCGATCGTGCCCATCTTGACCAGCCCGGCTTCCTTCGCGAGCTGCACCACCTGCACGAAGAGCCGTTGGAACTCGTCGAGGTTCTCCTCGCGGAAGCGGCAGATCGTGCGGTGGCTCGGCGACAGGCCGGCGGCGATCACCCGGAAGGCGATGCTGTCCTCTACCTGAGCGGCGATCTTCCGCGAGGCAAACGTGCTCGTGCAGTAGCTGTAGATCAGCAGCGCCAGCATCGTCCGCGGCGGGTAGGCCTGCTCCCCCTTGCCAGATGGGCGGTACTTGTCGAGCACCGTGTCGATGTCGAGCTGCTCGACCGCGTCGATGATGAACCAGGCGAGGTGGTTCTTCGGCAGCCAGTCGGACGGCGACGGCGGCAGCAGGAAACCCTGCCGGCGATCCTCTTGCTTGCGGAACGTGCCCATGCCCCCTCTACGTTAGGAAGGCACGCCGAGGATTTTGTCTCTGACGAATCCTCAGCGGCTCACGGGCATCCCGTGGCGCAGACTCCTAGTTGGGCGGATCCTAACCGCTGACTACTGACCGTCCCACTCGATCGAGACATCGTCTAGGCCCTTGAAGCAACCGACACGGAAAGAGGCTGGGATCCGAAGACGTGTGGGGCTGCGCCACTCCATCGGCCCCATCAAGTGCGTGTCCGTGGGAGCGATGCGAATCCACGTCGACCTGTCGTCGATGGCGCGCGCCAAGTAGAGCACGGTGTCGCGGTCAGCGATGAACCTGTAGTCGATGCAGCGTTCGAACGCCGTCCATCGTGCGCCAGGTGTCACGTAGCGAAGCTCTTCGGTCGCACTCCAGCCCGGAAAGTCCTTGAGCAAGGCCAGCGCGCCACGCAATGCGAGCACCCACAAGACCGCGAGACCGATCAACCGAAGGACGCGCTTTGTCATCGTGGATGCTGAACGCGGAGTCCGCCCAACGTCTGTGCCCTTGAGCCGCGAGCGCCGCTGCGGCGCTCGCCGGCTCCAAGGGCTTGTTGGGCAGAGCCTACAGGCTCATGGGCCAAAGGTCATGACGCTGGAGTAGACGGCATGAGCTGCTCCGATGAGCCAGGCCGATATTCCCGTCCGGAACGCCAGCGCGGCACTTGCGTCGCGAGGTTGCTGCAGCCGCAGGTGCAACGGCACTACCCAGAAGGGAGCAAAGAACAGAGTGGCTCCCCCCCAGAGGCCAGCGAGCACTCGAAAGAACCTTCCGAGCGGGACCAGCCAGAACACGAGAGTAGTGACTCCAACGATCGCCAACGTTGTCGCAACGAAGATCGTTGCGGCTCGTGCGGCTTGACCTGATCCGGCAAACCTCTGCTGCATGCTTCTGCCCAACGTCTTTGCCGCTGAGCCGCGAGCCGCGTGCGAGGGCTTCAGCTCTCGCGGTTGGTTTCGTCGCGGCTCGCCGGCTCCTGCGGCTCGTTGGGCAGCATCCTACTCCGTGCCCTTGCACTCATCACCAAGCATGCCGAGGCGAGTACTCCAAGCACCCCGGCGCTGACCAAGAACGGAGTTGGTAGGAGGCACCACGTCAGGAGCGCAGCCGCGTACACGAGCAGAACAAAAGCGAGGAAGGCCAAGAAGAAGCCAAGAGCCTGCAGCCGGAGGCTAGTCAGTGACCGGCGACTCTCTGCCTCGCTTATGTGCGAACTCATGCCTGTCCAACTAGTCATCGGCCAACGGACCCATTCCCGCCGGCGCGCCGGACAGGCTACTGCGCGCACGCTCACCGGCAACCCCTGCCGCAAGTTCGTGGTAGCCAGTGCTGTCCGTCGCCGATGTCCCTCCCGCGTTGGTGAGCTGGTCAGCCCATTCACGACCTGGTGATCCGCGCGCTGCCTGAGTCGCTCGACGAACCGCCGCCGCCGGCAACGTCGCGGTAGATCTGCTGCAGGCGTGCGCCGGTGACCGCGAACGAGAAGGCGCCGAGCACGCGCTGGCGGCCAGCGGTCGCGAGCTGCGCGCGCAGTGCCACATCACCGGCGAGTTGGTCCAGCGCAGCGGCCAGCGCCGGCGCATCGTCGGGCTCTACCAGGATCCCGCTGCCGTCGGTGACGACGTCCGTGCAACCGCCGATGCGCGTTGCGATCGACGGCAAGCCGCAGCTCATCGCCTCGAGCAGCGCGTTGGGCAGCCCTTCGCGGCGGCTCGGGAACACGAACGCGTCGGCGGCGGCGTAGCAGTCGAGCGTGTCCGCCAGTTCGCCGGCGAAGTGCACCTGCGCGGCGATGCCGAGCTCCTGCGCCATGCCTTCGAGGCGCGCGCGCTCCGGGCCGTCGCCGACCAGCAGCAGGCGGCCGTGCCGCGCCGTCGCAGTGCGCGCCCACGCCTGCAGCAGCACGTCGACGCCCTTGCGCTGCACGAGGCGGCCGACGAACAGGGCGGTGAAGGTGTCGCCATCGAGTCCGATTGCCTTGCGAGCAGTGGCACGCGCGGTGGCGTTCGCCGGGGCGAAGCGTTCCGTGTCGACGCCGTTCGGTGCCAGCACGGCCTGCTCCGGGCGGAAGCCGCAGGCGATCGCCTCCTGCCGGATCGACTCCGAGAGGCACAGCAGCCGATCGGCGCGCTTGAGCCAGCGGAAGAACAGCCGGAAGTGCAGCGTGCGGTTGTCGCGGTACTCGCGCACGTCCTGCTCGGTGGCGACCTTCACCACGACCGGCACAGAGAGGATGCGGCCGATGCGCGCGCAGCAGGCGGCGAGGAACGTCAGCGCGTGGCAGTGGATGACGTCGTACTCGCGGCGATGGCAACGCAGGAAGGTCAGGAACGCGACGAACAGCGCCGCCCAGTTGCGGCGGTGCGGCGGTGCGTGGGGTAGCCGCACGATCGTGACGCCTTGCCGTTCCTCGCGCGGTGCGTGGCCCCACGGGTTGTTCGCCAGCACGAACGTCGGCACACCGTTGCGCTGGAAGTGGCTCGCCAGCGACAGCGCCTGCAGTTCGTAGCCGCCGATGCGGTCGAAGTCGGGCACGACCATGACCGGGCGCAGAGGGGGCGGCATGGGCACCATGGGGTCGTGCGCAGCATGCCGGCGCGAAGGCCCGTGTGCACTACCGCTGCGCGGCATCGCGCAGGATGCGGGCGATCGTGGGGGCGTGTTGCCGGCGGTCGAACTGCGCGACGGCGCGCGCGCGGCCGTTGTGACCGAGCTGCCGGCGGCGGTCGGGATCCTGCAGCAGCGCGGCGAGGTGATCGACCCAGGCCGCGTCGTCGGTTGCGTAGAGCCCGCATTCGCCGTCGGTGCCGCCGGTGGAGGGATTGGCGCCGACCGGCGAGGCCACGAACGGCACGCCGCAGGCCATGTATTGCACCATCTTGAACGCGGCCTTGCCGGCGGCCCAGGCGTCGTCGTCGAGCGGCATGATGCCGACATCGAATTGCTGGATGCGGGAGACCTCGCCTTCGGCGCGCCACTCGACGAACTCGAGGTCGCCCGGCAGGCCGGCCAGCTGTTCGGGTGGTACACGGTTGCAGACGATGCGCAGCACGCAGTCGCAGCGCTGCGCCAGCCGCTGCAACGCGGGGCCGATGCGGCGCAGGTAGTGCAGGTTGCCCGACGTGCCGACCCAGCCGATCACCAGGCGGGCGTTCTGTGGCGGTGCCGCGGTGGGCCGGAACTCGTCGGTGCACAGCGTCGTCGGCACCACGTGCACGTCGCCGGTGTGCTGCCGCGCGAACTCGGCCAGGTGTTCGTTGGCGGCGATCACCGAGGTCGAGAGCGCGCAGATGCCGGCGAGCTTGTCGTGCAGCGCGCGATCGATGCCGAGCCCACCCGGCGTCCACGGCGGGCGCACGAAGATCGCGTCGTCGAAGTCGAACACGATGTGGCGGTTGTAGAGCGGCAGTTCCTGCTCGAGCCGCGACCCGGGCAACGCCAACAGGTCGCGCTGCAGGAACACGACGCCGCGGCCGGCCAGCGCGCGGAAGTCGACGCGGCGGTGGCGTCGCTGTTGCCAGTGGCCGAAGTGGGCCCGCAGCATCGCCGTGCGCGGCCAGCGCGCGTAGAGCTGTTGCCAGTCGGCGGCGGCCGTGAAGTACTTGCCCGGCCGCGACGGCCGCACGTGGCAGCGCAGGCCCTCGGCCTCGAGCAGCGGCACGTACTGCAGCGCGCGGTAGCGGGCCGCCGGCGACAGTCCGTGCGCGGGATCGGCCTCGACCAGCAGGTGCACCTCGTCGGCGCCCTCGTCGCCGCGTGCCGCGTGCCGTCGGCCGTTCTCGCGCACGCCGATCGCTGCCGCGCGCACGATGTCGGCGCCGAAGCGCACAGCGTCTGCCGCCCGAGCGAGGATCTGCATGCCGGGCGGAACCCTAGCCCGTGCCGGCGACGCAAGCGAGCGCCGCCACGCGGGGTGCGGTCAGTACGGACTGTCGAGCATGTCCCAGATGATCTGCTCGACATCGGGCTGGCACTTGCCGGTGAGCCGGGTGACCGGCGGGCCTTCGCCCTGGATGTGCGCGGCGATCGCCGGCAGGTCGGCCTCGGTGACCTTGCTGTAGAAGACCTTGTCGGGATACAGCGTGACGTTGATGCCCTGATCGCAGGCGCCGAAGCACGGGTAGCGGCGGATCTTGATGCGCTCCTCGCCCGGATCGAACTCGCGGATCAGGTCGCGCAGCTTGTCGAAGACGTCGCCGCTGCCCTTCTCGGTGCAGTCGCCGCCTTCGCAGACGTAGCAGAGTCGGTTGGTCATCGTGGATCTCGAACAAGTGTCGGCGCGCGAGGTGCCGCGCCCGATCTCGCGGCTGCGGAGCAGCCGCGCGGCCGGCTACGGATGCCTTGGTTCGCCCTCGTTGTCGGCTGCCGGCCGCAAGGCAGCGCCTGATCGGTTCGCGAGCGCAGCTCGCGACCCGATCAGTGGAACTTGACGTACTCGAACTCGATCGGCTGGTCGTTGACGCCCTTCTGCGGCGGCGCGATGTAGTTCGCGAACTTGCCGGGCTCGATGACGCGCACCATGCACGACTGCACGTAGTCGCGGTCGGCCTGCGTCGGCAGCCAGTTCGTGTGCTCGTGCGTCCAGGTGGCCTCGTCGATCGGCTTGCCCTGCGGCGTGAAGCGGAAGCCGGCGTAGACGCCCTGGTGGCGGTTGAACTTGTGGTCGGCCAGCTCGATGCGCTGCTGCACGCCGAGCTTCTCCAGGTCGCGGTTCCAGCGTTCGACGATGCGCTTGCAGTCGGCGATGTAGGCGTCCAGCAGCACGGCGTTCATCGCGCGGCGCAGCGGGATGTCGCGCGTGACGACCTTGCCGTCCTCGGTCGGGACCTCGAGGGTGTAGCTGGCGCTCAGTGCCTTCGGGTCCTTGTAGATGCCGTCGCTCTCGCGGTAGCGACCCTTGAGGCCGTTCGCGAACGACTCCGCAGCGTTGGTGGAGTCCTCGCCGCCGAACAGGTCCATCGAGCCGGTGAACCAGAAGTTCACGTAGCGCTGGATGATGTCGAGCGGGATCGCGCCCTGGGTGCGTGGGTCCTTGCCCTCGGCCATCAGTTCGCCGGTGCGCTTGACGATGCGGCCGACGCCGTTCTCGCCGGTCTGCAGGTGGTAGGCCTCCTCGGCGAGCATGAACTGCGTCGTGCGGGCCAGCGGGTCGAAGCTCGACTCGGCCAGCGACGCGAGCTGGTACTTGCCGTCGCGGTCCATGAAGGCCGTGAAGCAGAAGAAGTCGAGCCAGTTGTTCACCGGGTAGTTGAACGCCTGCAGGATGCGCGGGTTGTCGGCGTCGCCGCTGTGCCGCTCGAGCATCGCCTCGGCTTCTTCGCGGCCGTCGGCACCGAAGTGCGTCTGCAGCAGGTAGACCATCGCCCACAGGTGGCGGCCTTCCTCGACGTTGACCTGGAACAACGAACGCAGGTCGTAGAGGGACGGGCAGCAGTGGCCGAGCTGGCGCTGCTGCTCGACCGACGCCGGCTCCGTGTCGCCCTGGGTGACGATCAGCCGGCGCAGGCGGTTGCGGAACTCACCGGGCACCTCCTGCCAGGCCTTCTCGCCGAGCTGGTCGCCGAAGTGGATCTTGCGGTCGGCGGGGCCGTCGGCAAGGAAGATGCCCCAACGGTAGTCGGGCATCTTCACGTAGTCGAAGTGCGCCCAGCCACCCTGGCCGACACCGATCGCGGTGCGCAGGTAGATCTGGTCCTGGTTGAAGTCGGTCGGGCCGAGGTTGTGCCACCAGTCGAGGAACTTCGGCTGCCACTTCTCGAGCGCCATCATCAGGCGCTTGTTGTCGCGCAGGCCGACGTTGTTGGGGATCTTCGCTTCGAGGTCGACGATGCTCATGGTGATCAGGTCCTTCTCCAGTCGAACTTGGCGCTCTCGGGAGCGCCGTATCTGGTCAATGCGCCTTCGTCGCCGGTGGCGTTCGGACGCGTGAAGATCCAGTTCTGCCACGCGCTGAGCCGGCCGAAGATCTTGCTGTCACAGTTCTCGGCGCCGGCGAAGCGCAGCGACGCCTCCATGCCGGTCAGCGCGTCCGGCGACAGCGACACGCGCTCCTCGAGCGCGATGCGCACGTCGTCTTCCCAGTCGACCGGGTCGAGCAGGTAGGTGCACAGGCCCTGTTCGTCGGCTTCCGTGGCCGACAGCACCGGCTGTTCGGCGGCGAGCCTCTGGCCGTGCTCCGGCTGCGCCAGGAAGCGGTTGCCCAGCCGCGACATGCCGTGGCTCATCGGCAGCGCGCCGTTGCTCAGCGGGCCTGGCGCAAACTGCACCTTGTCAGAGTCGAGCGCGTAGACGCGGTCGCAACCGATCGTCAGCTCGAAGAACGCGCCGGCGCAGCACGACTCGGCGTCGACCAGCGCGTACATCGAGCGCGCCATCAGGTCCCAGCGGCGCAGCGTGCGCGCCATCTGCAGCAGGATCTCGTTGCACAGCCAGTGGGAACGGTTGGCGATCAGGTCCTTCTCGACCTGCAGCAGCGCCTTCTGGTCGCCGCGCGTCTTCAGCACCAACAGGCCGACCTGCTCGTGGTCGAAGCGCAGCTGCAGCAGCGCGTCGTCGAGTTCGCGGAAGCACTGCAGCGCCCAGGCCGAACAGCCGGCCTTCTCGTAGTCGGCGCCGCTCTTCGGTTGCGGGCCCTTCGGACCGTGCACCGTCACCGTCGCGGTGCGACCCTGCTCGTCGATGTCGACCTGCACGTGCTGGTAGCGGTAGCCGGTGTCGGTCTTCTCGCCGTGCACGGGCTCCAGCGTGATGCCCTTCTTCGCCTTCTCCGGCAACGTCGCGGCGAGTTCCTTGGCGCGCGCCTGCACCTTCTCGGCGAACTGCGACTTGGGCCAGATCGCGTCGACGAGTCCCCAGGCGACCGCGCGCTTGCCGCGCAGGCCTTCGGCCATGGTGCAGAACACGTCGGCGCGGTCGCGGCGCACCTTGCGCTTGTCGACCAGTCGGGTCAGTCCGCCGGTGCCGGGCAGCACGCCGAGCAGCGGCACTTCGGGCAGGGACACCGCCGAGTTGTTGTCGTTGACGAGGTGGATCTCGTCACAGGCCAGGGCGAGCTCATAGCCGCCGCCGGCGCAGGCGGCGTTGATCGCGCACAGCGACTTCAGGCCCGAGTGCTGGCTCGCGTCTTCGAGGCTGAGCCGCGTCTCGTTGGTGTACTTGCAGAAGTTGACTTTGAACGGGTGGGTGCTCTCCGCCAGCATCCAGATGTTGGCACCGGCGCAGAACGCCCGCTCCTGCGCGCTGCCGACGACGACGACCTTCGCCTCCGGGTGCTCGAAGCGCAGCCGCTGGATCGCGTCGGCGAGCTCGATGTCGACGCCCAGGTCGTAGCTGTTCAGCTTGAGTTCGTAGCCGGGCCTGAAGGCGTGTTCGGGGTCGACGTTCATGCGCAGGTGCGCGACGTCGCCGTCGATCTGCAGCTGCCAGTGGTGGTAGCTGTCCGGGTGGCGCTGGAAGTCGGTCATGCGGGCGACGGGAGCCCCGGTGCTGGGGCCGTGGAAGGGAAAGTGGCGCCCCAGCATCGACCTCCCGGTCCGGGCGTGCAAGCAAGATACAGCAGGAATTCTCCTGCCCTACGTGCAACAAAGTGCAGCATTGGTCGGGGTTTCCTGCTTCGGGCGATCGGTGGTCGGGTGCTGCCGCGGGGGAAGGTACTGTCTCCACCTCCACTCCTCCCATGCAAGCGCTAGCTCTCTGTCTCCTGCCCGCAGGACTCCTGGCCACCGGGCTGTGTGCCCAACTGCCCGCGCCGCGTCCAGCGATCCTGCTGACCGGCTACTGGCCGCCGAGCAACGAAGCGGTGCGTCCATTCAGCAACAACCCGGTACAGAACCCCGGCGGCTGGGTGGGCTCCGACTGGGAAGGGCGCGGCTACGACGTCTACTCGTACTTCCCCGAGTTCTCGCCGCCGACCTGCACCACGTGTGGTGCCGGCGCCGGCGACCTGATGGTCGACTACCAGGACACGTCGACCGACTTCTGGGCATTGGCGAACGCCATCCAGCCGATCGCGATCATCACCTTCTCGCGCACCGGTGCGTCGCTGTCGTGGGAGCTGGAGTCGAACCAGTACAACCGCACGTCGTGGGGCAACGACTACATCGCGCCGGTGCAGCCGACGCCCAGTCCGCCCGATGGCTCGGTGCCGGCGGGCTTCCTGCGCCTCTCGAAGCTGCCGATGCAGGACGTCGTCAACGCGGTGACGGCGGCGGGCCTGGGGCTGAACTCGTTCATCTGTTTCTCGGGCAGCGCCGGCGGTTTCGTGTCCGAGTTCGTCGCCTACCATGGCGTCTGGTACCAGTCGCTGCACGATTCGCCGACCGATCCGGCCTGGTGCATCGCCGCGGGCCACGTGCATGTCGGCAGTGGCATCAGCTGGCCGATCGCGCGCACGGCGGCAGAGGTCACGCTGCGCACCGTCATCGCCCATGTCGATGGCGTGCGCGCGGCGACCGTCTGCCAGGTCGACTTCGGTCTGCAGGGACCGGGCACGTCGACGCTGGTCGCCTGTGGCCAGCCGCTGAACGTCAACGGCAACGTTGCCGACATGCGCCTGATCGGGGGCGCGCCCAATACGATCGGCGTGCTGGGCTTCAGTGACCAGTTCAACCCGGTACCGGTGTTCGGCGGCCTGATCGGGCCGGTGCCGTTGCTGCACACGCAGCTGATCCTGCTCGATGCGCAGGGTGGGTGGTTCTGGGACGACGGCCTGATCGGCTTCCCCGGTGGCTTCCCGCAGCTGTTCGCCCAGGTCGCCTACCTGGATGCGGCGCAGCCGGCCGGGTGGGGCATCTCGAACACGCTGTCGCTGCTCTACCAGTGACGCGTGCGGTCGTCGGTCGCGGCGGGTTCGGCAGTGGACGCCGATGGCCGCCGTTCCGTAGCCTGCGTCGGTGACCACCGCCGGTCTCTCGATCGAACTCGGCCACGAACGCCGGCTCTGCTACGCGATGCAGCAGAGTGCGGTGCCGTGGCTCGGCAAGCTGCGGCTCGGGAACGCGGGCAGCGAGGCGTTGGCAGACCTGCGGGTCACGATCGAACTGCGACCCGACTTCGCCGCGCCGCAGACCCTGCACATCGCGGCGGTGCCCGCCGGCGGCACGCTCGAACTGTCGCCGCCGGACCTGGTGCTGGCGGGTGCGGTGTTCGCGAACACGATCGAGCGCACGCGCGCGGACCTGGTGGCGCGCGTCGAGCGTGGCGGTGAGGTGCTGGCCACGACGCAGAGTCCGATCGACGTGCTCGCCTACAACGAATGGCCGGGCCTGGCCGTGATGCCGGCGCTGCTGGCCGCCTTCGTCCAGCCGAACCACCCGGGCATCGCGGCGCTGGTGCTCGAGGTCGCGGCCGAACTGCACCAACAGACCGGCGACGGTGCGCTCGACGGCTACCAACGTGGTGACGCCGCCCGGGTGCGGTCGATGCTGGCGGCGGTGTTCGCGGTGCTGGCGCGGCGGGCGATCGTCTACGTCACGCCGCCGCCGAGCTTCGAGCAGCACGGACAGAAGGTGCGCACGCCGGAGCAGGTGCTCGGCGAGCGGCTCGGCACCTGCCTCGACCTGGTGTTGCTCGGTGCGGCGGTGCTCGAGCACATCGGGCTGCAGTCGTTGCTCGCCATCGAGCAGGGCCATGCGTTCCTCGGCGTGTGGTTGACGCCGGGCTCGACGCCCGAGGCCGAAGTGGCGTCGGCGATCGAGCTGCGCAAGCGCTGCGACCTCGGCGTGCTGGCGTTCGTCGAGTGCACTGCGGTCTGCGCCTCGGGCCCGCGTCCGTTCGCAGCCGCGGTCGAACGCGCACGGCGGCGGCTCGATGCCGACGGCAACTTCCTGGTGGCGATCGACGTCGGCGCCGCGCGCCGGCTCGGCATCCACCCGTTGCCGCCGCGCACGGGCAGCTACACGACCGTGCCGTTGCCGAGCGACGCGGCCATCGTGGCACTGCCAGCGGCTGCGTCCCGGCCGTCGTCGGCGCCAACCGAAGTCGACGCCGCCGATGCGCCGGCTCCCGCGCCACCCAAGGACCGGCTCGAACACTGGAAGGGCAAGCTGCTCGACCTGACGTTGTGGAACCGGCTGCTGAACACGGTCGCGACCAAGAAGACGATCCCGCTGTGTGCGCACGACCTCGCGGCGCTCGAGGATCGGTTGCAGGGCGGCGGTCGCTTCCGCGTGCACGCGCGGCCGGCGCTGGGCAGCGCCGGCAAGGACCCGCGCGACCTGGAGCTGGCGGCGCAGCGCACCGGCACCGACGTGCGGGCGGACTACCTGGCCGAGGAGTTGCGCGCGGGCCGCCTGCGCGCCGACCTCGAGCAGGACGAACTCGACATGCGGCTGGTCGAGATCTTCCGCCACGCGCGCACGTCACTCGAGGAGAGCGGTGCCAACACGCTCTACCTCGCGGTGGGCTTCCTGCAGTGGTTCGAGTCGCCGCAGTCCGAGAAGCCGCGCCGCGCGCCGCTGCTGCTGTTGCCGCTGGTGGTCGAACGGCTGTCGGTGCAGGAGGGCTTCCGCTTCGTGCTCGACGATGGCGAAGCGCGCGTCAACCAGTCGCTGATCGCGATGCTGTCGCGCGACTTCGCCCTGCACGTGGCACTCGGCGAGACGCCGCCCGAGGACGACAAGGGCGTCGATACAGGCGCCGTGCTGGACGCGTTCCGCAGCGCCGCACTGGCGATGCCGCGGTGGGAGGTGCAGGCGGCCGCGAGCATCGGCTTCTTCTCGTTCACGAAGTACCTGATGTGGCTGGACCTCGCCGCGCGCGACGAACTGCTGCAGAGCCCCGTGCTGCAGCACCTGGTCGAACGCCCTGGCGCGTCGTTCGCGCAGGAGGTGCCGGAGGTGCCGCGCGACGAGCTGGACGACCTCGATCCGGCGACCGTGTTCTGTCCCAAGGACGCCGACAGCTCGCAGCTCGCGGCGGTGCTGGCGGGCGCCGCCGGGCGCACGTTCGTGCTCGAAGGGCCGCCCGGTACCGGCAAGTCGCAGACGATCACCAACCTGATCGCGCAGGCGCTGGCGAACGGCAAGCGCGTGCTGTTCGTCGCCGAGAAGCGCGCCGCGCTCGAGGTCGTGCAGCGGCGGCTCGACGAGGTCGGCATCGGCGCGTTCTGCCTCGAGCTGCACTCCAGCAAGAGCGGGCCGAAGGCGGTGCTGGCGCAGCTGCGCCGGGCGCTGGAGCAGGGCGCGCGCCAGCCGCCGCAAGAGTGGGCGCGGGTCGCCGGCGAACTGCAGCAGAAGCGCGACCGCCTGAACGACTTCGTGCGTTCGCTGCACCGCGTGCGCGAGCACGGCTTCTCGGTGTTCGGCGCGCTGACGCAACTCGTCCTGCTGCGTGCGGCACCGCGCCTCGAACTGCCGTCGCTGCGTGCGCCGGCGCCCGCCGCAGTGGTGACCGCACGGGCGGCTGTCGAGCAGCTCGCGGCCGCGGCGGCAGCGCTCGGCGTGCCGGCGACGGAACCGTGGTGGGGCGTGCAGCTCGGCGACTGGACACCGGCGCTGGCGCGCGACGTCGTTCCGTTGGCGCAGCGGCTCGCTGCCGCAGCGGACGCGATGGGGACGGCCACGGCGGCGATCGCGCCGGCGTTCGCGCTCGAACAGGTGTTCGGCGATGGCGGTCCTGGCGAGGCGCAGATCGCTCTGCTGCTGCGCCTGTGTGCGCTGTGCACCGCGCCATCGCTGCCGCCGTCGGCGCTGCTGCTGGCGGACTGGCGCGAGGTGGCGCCGCGGCTCGCCGACGCGATCGCCGGCGGCGCGCGCCGCGAACAGGCCTGGACCGGGCTCGCCGAGCGGTGGCGACCGGAACTGCTCGCCGCAGACCTCGATCGCCTGCTCGCGGTCCACCGCGAGGCAGTGCCGTCGTTCTTCCTGCTGCGCTGGTGGCGGCTGCGGGCACCGCGGCGCGAGCTGCGGGCGTTCGCGGTCGGTGGTCGCCTCGGCACGGCGGCGGGGGTGTGCGCCGACCTCGAACGCGCGGTGCAGGTGCGCAACGAAGACCGGGCGCTGGCGGCACAGGCACTCGTGGCGCAGCTGCTGGGCAGCCACTGGCGCGGCGGTCGTCCCGATTGGGCCGCGGTGGCAGCGTGGGTGCAGTGGGTCGAGGACGTGCGCACTGTGCTGGTGCAGATCGAGCCGGGGGCGCTGCAGGCGGACGCGACGTGCCTGGCGGCGATCGCCGCGCAGGTCGACGGGCTCGCCAGCGGCGCCACGTCGTTGCCGCCGCAAATCGCGGCGCTGCGCGAAGCGCACGACGAACTGGCGGCGGCGCGCCGTGTCACGACGCAGCGGCTGGAGCTCGACCAAGAGGCGGCGTTCGGGCCGAAGGCGCAGCCGGGACATGCCCAGCGCGTGGCCGCACGCGCGCGCGGCTGGCTCGGCGCCGTGCCGCGGTTGCGGGATCACTGCGCGTGGTGGCGAGCGGCGGTGGCGGCGACCGACGCCGGGATCGCGCCGTTGGTCGACGCCCACGCCCGCGGCACGCTGGCGACCGCCGACGTCGTCGCGTGCTTCCGGCACACGTTCCTCGAGCACTGGCTCGACGGCGTCTACGCGGCCGAGCCGGCGCTGGCGCGCTTCCGCGGTTCGGAGCACGAGCGCGCGATCGAGCAGTTCGCCGAACTCGATCGCCGCTCGATCCGCCTCGCGGCCGAGGTGGTCGTGGCCCGGCTGTGTGCGCAGTTGCCGCAGGTGCGCGACACGCAGGTGCAGAGCAGCGAACTCGGCGTCCTCGAACGCGAACTGAAGAAGCAGCGTCGGCACAAGCCGGTGCGACGGTTGCTCGCCGAGATCCCCGACCTGTTCCCGCGGCTCGCGCCATGTGTGTTGATGAGCCCGCTGTCGGTGGCTCAGTTCCTCGGTCGCGCGGGCACCCGCTTCGACCTGGTCGTGTTCGACGAGGCGTCGCAGATCCCGATGTGGGATGCGGTCGGTGCGATCGGCCGCGGTGCGTCGCTGGTGGTCGTCGGCGACAGCCGGCAGCTGCCACCGACGACGTTCTTCCAGCGCCTCGCGCAAGGGGACGAGCCACTGCCCGACGAGCTGCCCGAGGACCTCGAGAGCGTGCTCGACGAATGTGGCGCCGCCGGCCTGCCGCGGTTGCACCTCGACTGGCACTACCGCAGCCGGCACGAGTCGCTGATCGCGTTCAGCAACCATCACTACTACGACAACCGCCTGCTGACCTTCCCGGCGCCGCAGCCGGCCGGTGGTGGACTCGGCGTGCGCTGCGTCGTCGTCGAGGGCGTCTACGACCGCGCCGGGTCGCAGACCAACCGCATCGAGGCCGAACAGCTGGCCGCCGACGTCACGGCGCGCCTGCGGGATCCGGAGCGCGCGCGGCACAGCATCGGCATCGTCACCTTCAGCCGGGCGCAGCAGGTGCTGATCGAGGATCTGCTCGACCGCGAGCGCGGTCAGCACCAGGAGATCGAGGTGGCGTTCACCGACCCGACCGAACCGCTGTTCGTCAAGAACCTCGAGAACGTGCAGGGCGACGAGCGCGACGCGATCTACTTCTCGATCTGCTACGGCGCCGACGCTGCCGGCAAGGTCTACGAGAACTACGGGCCGCTGAACGTGCAGGGTGGCGAACGGCGCCTCAACGTCGCTGTCACCCGGGCGCGCCGCGAGTTGATCGTGTTCACATCGGTGCGGCCCGAGCAGGTCGCGAACCGCACCGCCGCGGTCGGCGCGCGCCACCTGCGCAACTTCCTCGACTATGCGCTGCGTGGTCAGCGGGCGTTGGACGCGGCCGTGACCGCCGACCCGTCGGGCGAGGTCGAGTCGCCGTTCGAGGCGGCGGTGCGCGATGCGCTGGTGCGACGCGGCCACGAGGTACACGCGCAGATCGGCTGCTCCGGCTACCGCATCGACCTCGCCGTGGTCGATCCCGCCGCGCCTGGCCGCTACCTGCTCGGCATCGAGTGCGACGGTGCCGCCTACCACTCGGCAGCCACCGCGCGCGACCGCGATCGCCTGCGCGCGGCGGTGCTGCAGGGGCTCGGTTGGCGGCTGCACCGCGTCTGGTCGACGGACTTCTGGCAGGACGCGGCGGGCGAGATCGAGCGCATCGAAGCGGCGCTCGCAGCGGTTGCCACGCCGGTGGCCGTCGCCGTCGAAGTGCCGCCGCCGAAGCCGGAGCCGGAGCCAGAGCCGGAGCCGCTCACGCCAGCGGGTCCGGTTGCCGAGGCCGTGGCCCCGGTCGACGATCCCGATGGGCCGCGGCCCTACGTCACGGCGACGCTCCCCGCCGGTGGCTCGGCCGACGATTTCGTGGCGGCGGCGGCGGTGCCGATGCTGCAGCAGCAGATCCGTGCGTTGCTCGCGGTCGAGGCGCCGATCGCCTTCCACGGTCTTGCGCGCCGTGTCGCCGAGAGCTGGGGGCTGCCGCGCGTGACCGAACGCGTGCGCGAACGACTGCGCGAGGTGCTGCCGGGCGACGTCACCGTGGTCGACGAGGTGATCTGGGGCCTCGACGTCGACGCCGCGGCGTTCCGTGGCTTCCGTGTGCCCGGCGAAACGCCGCCGCGCGCCGCCGACGACCTGCCGATCGCCGAGATCGCCAACGCGATGCAGTGGTTGCTGCGCCAGCATGCGGCGCTCGCCGAGGCAGATCTCGCGCGCGAGGCGGCCCGCTGCTTCGGCATCCAGCGTCTGGGCTCGGTCGTGCGCGATGTGATGGCCAAGGCACTCGAACACCTGGTCGTCACCGGCCGTGGTCGCCGCGACGGGGTCCTGGTGCGGCTGCCCTGATCGGTTGGCGCGAGCGGGCTCTCAGTTCGCCGACGGCGTGTTCTCGTTCTCGGGCCGCAGGCCGCCGTCGCGGCGCGGGCGTTCCTGCGCGAAGCCGCGCTTGCCGCCGGCGAAGAACTCGAGGAACGAGCGGCCCTGGGCCTCGCGGCCGCATTCGGCGTCGTCGAGCGCCCTCGCCGCGCGTTCGCGCAGGTTGCCGGTGCCGCAGAACACCGTGTGGTAGCACCGCTTCAGGTCCGCGACGGCACTCTTGGCGATGCCCTGGCGGCGGATGCCGACCAGGTTGAGGCCGCAGATCTCGTTGCGCTCGGCGGCGATCGCGTAAGGCGGCACGTCGTACGAGATCGAGGCGTTGCCGCCGATCATCGCGCCCTGGCCGATGCGAACGAACTGGTGCACGCCGGCGCCGCCACCGACGAACGTGCCGTCGCCGACCTGCACGTGGCCGGCGAGCAGCACGCCGTTGGCCAGGGTCACCGAGTTGCCGACAACACAATCGTGGCCGACGTGGCTGGTCGCCATCAGCATGCAGTCGGCACCGACCGCGGTCAGGCCGTTGGCGAGCGTCGGCAGGTTGATCGTCACGCCTTCGCGCAGGACCGTGCGGTCGCCGATGCGCACGTGGCCGGAGCCGTGGCACACGCCGCGGCTCTGCGGCGGTCCGCCGACGACGACGAAACTGTCGACCGTCACCGCGCGGCCGAGTTCGCATCCGGCGCGCAGGATGGCGTGGGCCGCGATCGTGCAATCGTCGCCGACGACGACGCCTGCGCCGATCACGGCGAACTCACCCACGGTGGTCCCACGACCGAGCACGGCCGTGGGGTGGACGACGGCAGTTGGATGCAGCATTGCGTGTGCAGGCCGGATGGCCTGTTGGTTCGCAGCACGGCACCGACGTGAACTGGTCGCGCCGGTGCCGGGGGCAACTACGTAGCCGGGCTACGCGGCGACCATCCTACCCGCGACTACCAGCGGTCGCGGCCACCGCCGCCACCGTCGCGGCCACCGCCGCCACCGCCACGGCCGCCGTAGCCACCGCCGCCACCGCCGCCGCCGCCGCCGCCCGAGCGGGGCTTGCGTTCTTCGGCTTCGTTGACGCGCAGCGCGCGCCCGTCGACCTGGTAGCCGTCCATCGCCTTGATGGCGGCTTGGGCGTCGTTGTCGTTGTCCATCTCGACGAACGCGAAGCCGCGCGAGCGGCCCGTGTCACGATCCTGCACGACGCTGACGCTGGCGACCTTGCGGCCGTCTTGTGCAAACAGGGATTCGAGTGTTCCTTCGGTGGTCGTGAAGGAGAGATTGCCCACAAAGAGGCGCTTGCCCATTCGATGCGTAACCAATGGACCCGGGGTCGTCGTTCGCGGCGCGCGCGGCACCAACAGGGCACCGCTTGTTCTGCTTTCCCCAGTTGTCGCGGCGCCAGGACGATCCGAGTCGTCGGCGCACCGAGTCGTGGTGGTTGCGGGCATTCTGCGCGACTGCGAACGGCGTGAGGTCCGCCCAGTCGTAGAGTTGGAAATCATCCCCGCAGCGACTGCCCACGGCGACGAGACGCGGGAAAGTGTAGCAGGACGTCCTGCGGCCTCCAAGCACGACCGCGGAACTGCGCATGGACCCGCCGGCGCCGGCCAGTAGACTGTTCGCCCCGATGGACCGAACCGTTCCCGCGGAACTCGCGCCTTCTGCCCCAGTTGCTCCCGTGCGGCGTGACCCGTCCGCGCGCCGGGCGGAGGTTGCCCGGTGGAAGGCGATCGTCGAGAAGTTCCAGCGGCCACACGCCGGTCGGGCGACCTGGCAGCTGGTCAACACGCTCGGCGCGTACGCCGCGGTGTGGTTCCTGATCCACCTGAGCCTCGGCGTCTCCTGGTGGCTGACGGCGCCGCTCGCCGTGCTGGCCGGCGGGCTGCTGGTGCGGGTGTTCATCATCTTCCACGACTGCGGCCACGGCTCGTTCTTCGCGTCCCGGTTCGCCAACGACTTCTGGGGCTGCGTGACGGGCCTGCTGACCTTCACGCCGTACTACCACTGGCGCGGGGAGCACGCGATCCACCATGGCGCCACCGGCGACCTCGACCGGCGCGGCATCGGTGACGTCTGGACGATGACCGTGCAGGAGTACCTCGATGCCTCGCGGTGGAAGAAGTTCTCGTACCGGCTCGCCCGCAACCCCGTGGTGCTGTTCGTCATCGCCCCCGTGGTGTTGTTCCTGGTGCTGCAGCGCTTCCCGCGCGCCGGCGCCAAGCCGCACGAACGCCACTGCGTGTGGTGGATGAACGGCGCGATCGCGTTGATGGTCGTCGGCATGTGCATGCTCTACGGCGTCGGCACCTACTTGCTGATCCAGGCCGCCGTGATGATGGTCGCGGGTGCGTCGGGCGTCTGGCTGTTCTACCTGCAGCACCAGTTCGAAGACGCCTACTGGGAGCGCACCGAGAACTGGGACTACAACGACGCCGCCATGCGCGGCAGCTCGTTCTACAAGCTGCCGCGGGTGCTGCAGTGGTTCTCCGGCAACATCGGCTTCCACCACATCCATCACCTGAGTCCACGGATCCCGAACTACAACCTCGAGCCCTGCCATCACTCGGATCCGATGTTCCAGGAAGTGAAGCCGATGACGCTGTTCGGCAGCCTGCGTTCGATGGGTCTGCGGCTGTGGGACGAGTCGTCGAAGAAGTTGATCGGCTGGCGTCAGCTGCATCGCGTCAAGCACGAGCGCAACAGCCAGAATGACGACACCAGCAGCGGGCCCAGCACCGGGTAGCGCTCCGAGCGGCAGGCAGCCACCCGCGTCGTGACCGCGACCGCAAACGAGCCCGCGCCGCGGCTGGGCACGTTCGCTGGCGTGTTCCGGCAGCCGAGCGCGACCCGCCCTGATCAGGGGTAGGTCGGCGCTTCGCCACCGACTTGAGCCGATTCCGGGTGCGCGACCGGCCCTGGCACCGGCCCTTCGTCTCGCCGTCGCGCCGCGCCGTGCACCGACTGCCGATGCCCCTTTCTTCTCGGGAGACAATCGAGGTGAAACGCGTGCCCAACCGAACGTCCGGATTCAGCCTGCTCGAACTGATGATCGTCGTCGCGGTGATCGGCATCATCGCCGGGATCGCGGTGCCGAACCTGCTCGCGAGTCGCGCGACCGCCAACGAACGCGCCATCCTCGCGACGTTGCGCACGCTCTCCACTGCCCAGGCCCAGTGCCGCGGCCAGGCGGTGCTCGACATCGACCACGATGGGCAGGGCGAGGCCCTTGGCCTAGGCGAACTGGCGGGCACCGAGCAACTGCGTTCCGGTGACGGCCGGCTGGTGCCCTCGAGCCTGTCGGCATCGGTCGGCACGCTCGACGCGTTCGGCTACGCGCACAACAAGGGCTACCTGCTCGCCCTGTACCTGCCCGACGTGACCGGGACCGGCGTGCTGGCGACGCCGACCAACGCCGGCGCGGTCCACCCCAACTACGCGGAGGTGGCGTGGAGCTGCCTCGCCTGGCCGATCACGCGGGGCAACACCGGCACCGCCTGCTACTTCGTCAACCAGACCGGCGAGATCCTGGTCGCGACGACGGCGCCCTACAGCGGCATGACCAGCATTCCGCTGGCCGGCAGTGCGCTGGTCGGGGTGCCGCCGACGCAGATCGTGGCCGGGGCACTGGCGGTCAACACCGTCGGCGCCGACGGCAACTTCTGGCACGTGCTGCAGTGAGCCGGCGGCCCGCGGTTCACTGACCGCGCGGCAGCCGTTCGGCCGGCTTCTCGCGATAGAAGTCCTCGATGATCCGCCAGCACTCCTGCGCCGTCTCGGCGTAGTGGATCAGGTCGAGGTCCTCCGGCGAGATCGTGCCTTCTTCGACGAACAGGTCCCAGTCGACGATGCGGCGCCAGTAGTCGCGCCCGAACAGCACCACCGGGATCGGCTGCATGCGCCGCGTCTGGATCAGCGTCAGCGCCTCGAACAGCTCGTCCATGGTGCCGAAGCCGCCGGGGAACGCGACCATCGCCTTCGCGCGCATCAGGAAGTGCATCTTCCGGATCGCGAAGTACTTGAACTCGAAGCACAGCTCCGGGGTGATGAAGCTGTTCGGCTCCTGCTCGAACGGCAACGTGATGTTGAGGCCGATCGACTTGGCGCCGATGTCGAAGGCGCCGCGGTTGGCGGCCTCCATGATGCCCGGGCCGCCGCCGGTGCAGACCACGTAGTCACAGCGGTGGTCGATCTGGCACTGGCTCGAGACGATGCGCGCGAAGGCGCGCGCCTCGTCGTAGTAGTGCGCCTTCTTCAGCACGTTGTCGGCGATGCGCAGCCGGC
>JBGARS010000065.1:0-30751 GCA_044230075.1 Planctomycetota bacterium
CGAGCCGGATCCAGCCAGGCGCGGAGCCCTCCTCGGGGCCCGCGCCTGCTGTCGTTTGCAGCCGGCACCGGAAATCCGCCGTGCCAGCCACCCGACGTCGATCGCCAGCGGTCTCCGGGTCACTCGCCGCTCGTGTTGGTCCGCATCGGATCCCACCAGTTCGCGGTCGGATCGGCGGCCGCGCCGGTCAGCGCCTGCACGTCGCTGATGATGCCGGTGACGAGCCCCACTCCAGCGCCGACCGCCGACATGACGGCGAGTGCCACCAGTACACCGCGGCCGTCACAACCGCAGCCGCAGCCGCAGAAGGCGCCGTTGGAGCTGCCCAGGATCACGAACGGTCCCGCGATCGCGCCGGTGACCGGCTTCACCAGCGTGCAACCGCCGGTGGCAAGGAGGCCCAGCACCGCCACGAGAGCGAACGCGCGAGCGCGAAGGAGGCACATGGCGGGCCACAGCGCACACGGCCCGAACACGTTCGCTGGCCGGCAGCAGGCAGCGTGCAGTGAAGCGTGGGAATCCGAAGTCCGGCCAATCCGGAATCGCCGCGCGGCGTCTTCAGCGGCACGATCGATCCATGGCCGATGCGGAACCGACCCTGAGCGACCTGTTCCAGGCCCATCGAAGGGGTCTGGCGGGGGCGGTGCGCAGCGTGCTGGGAAGTTCGGCCGACGTGACCGAGCTGCTGCAGGACGCCTTCCTCAAGTGTTGGCGCAGCTGGCAGGACGGCACCCGGCCGCGCGACCCGGTGGCATGGATGTTCGTCGTGACGTGGAACGTCGCGGTCGATGCCCGCCGGGCGCGACAGCGGCGGCCGCGGCACGAGACCCTGCAAGAGGACTCGAACATGGCACCTGGCATGCATCCGTCTCCATCGCGCGCGCTCGAACAGCAAGAGGCCGTGGCCCGCGTGCAGACCGCCGTGGCCGGTCTCAGCGATCCCGAGCAGCAGGTGTTCCTGCTGCGCGTCAGCGGCGAACTGCCGTTCGAGGCGATCGCCGCGACGCTGGCGATCCCCGTCGGCACCGCGAAGACGCGCATGCGCAGCGCGCTGCAGAAGCTGCGGCAGAGCCTGGGTGTGACGACGCCGATCCCGAGGAGCATGCGATGAGCCAGTACGAGAATGCGTTCACCCCCGCCGAGCGCGATCGACTCGCGCAGGAACTGCTCGAACTGCACTTCGGTTGCCACGAGCACGCGGAGCCGCTCGCGGCGCGCCTCGCCGCCGAGCCCGCGCTGCGCGCACTGCAGCAGGAGGTACTGCAACAGGCCTCAGTGCTGGAGCAGGCCGTGCGCCCCGAACAACCGCAACTCGACCTGCCGGCGCTCGCGCGAACACGCCGTTCGTGGTGGCGCCGCCCGGCACCGCGCCTGCTGCTCGGCGCGGCGGTGGCTGCCGGCACGGTGCTCGCCTTCTTCGTCGCCGCGCGCATCGCCGACCTGCGCCTGCAGCGTCACCAGGGCGAGCGGCTGCACCTGACGGTCAGCGCACCGAAGGCCGTGCCGGCCGGCGCGCCGTGGACCTTCACGGTGCAGGCCAAGGACCTGCGCGGCGAGGCGACGTCGTGCCGGGTACGCTGGCAGGCGTTCGGCGACAACGATTCCGTGCTCGCCGCCGGCGAAGCGCCGGTGCAGAACGGCAACGCCACCGTGTCGATGCGCGCCGACCTGCGGGTGCCGCAGCGCGTCGAGGTGGTCGCGGCGAACACCACCGACGAGGTGCACGAAGTGCTGACGCTGTCGACGGCGGCCGCCGGGCCGCTGGTGCACGTCACGACCGATCGCCCGGTCTACCGACCCGGCGAACCGGTGTTCGCACGCGCGGTCGTTCTCGATCGTGTCACGCTGCTGCCGCTCGCGACGCGCTGGCCGATCCGCGCGCAGCTGCTCGACGCCAAGGACGCGCCGGTCGCGGTGCAGGCCGACACCGGCAACGAGGTCGGCGTCGCATCGTTCGCCTTCACGGTCCCCGCCGAGAGTGCGGGCGGCACGCACCGCGTCGAGGTCTCGTCGCCGGCGGGTGCGTTCGCGCCGGAGTCGGTCGAGGTCGTCGTGCGGCCGTTCCAGACCCCGCGGCTCGCCAAACAGGTCGTGCTCGATCGCAAGAGCTACGCACCCGGCGCGCGCGGGTCGGCGGCGGTGTCCGCCGAGCGGCTCGGCACCGGCGGCGGCGCCGCCGGGGCGATGGCGACCGGCTCGCTGGTGGTCGACGGCACGACGGTGTCGAGCGAGAAGAAGGCGCTCGATGCACACGGCAAGGCGACGTTCCGGTTCACGGTGCCGGTCGGCGTCGAACAGGGTGCCGCACGCTTCGTCGCGGTGATCGACGACGGCGGCACCATCGAGACCGAGCTGCGCCCGTTCGTGGTGCCGACCGGCAAGGTGCTGGTCGCGTGCTTCCCCGAAGGTGGTGAACTCGTCGCCGGCGTCGAGAACAGCGTCTACGTCGAATGCAGCGACCCGCTGGGCCGCCCGGTCGACACGACCGGCGAACTGCTCGACGCCAAGGGCGAGCGCATCGTCCGGTTCACGACCACGCACCAGGGTCGCGTGCGGCTCGCGTTCACGCCGCGCGAACACGGCAGCTACCAGATCCGGCTGCCGGGCCACGCCGACCCGTTCCCGTTGCCGGCCGTGCAAGCGAACGGCATCACCCTGCGCGCGGTGGCCGAAGAGAGCCCGGCGGGCGCACCACTGCGCCTGCGTGTCGCCGGCCGCGGCGACGGGCCGTGGCTGCTCGGCGTGTTCTGCCGCGGTGTGCTGGTCGGCCAGACGACGCTGCGTGCCGACGATCGCGGCGAACTGGACACCGTGGCCGAAGTGCCGCTGCCGGCACACGCCGCGGGCGTGCTGCGCACGACCGTGTTCGACCGCAGCCTGCAACCGGTCGCCGAACGCCTGCTGCGCCGCGCCGCGGAACATCGTGTCGACGTCGAACTGGTCGCGCAGCAGGCGAGCCTGACCCCGGGCGAGGCGCAGCGCATCACCGTGCGCACCAAGGACGAACGTGGTCAGCCGATCGCCGCCGTGCTCGGCGTCAGCGTCACCGACCAGGCCGTGGCGTCGCTCGGCAGCGAACCGCGCGTCGGACTGGTCGACGAGGCGATGTTGTTCGCCGACGTCGAGCGCACCGAGGACCTCGGCGACTTCCTGCTCGGCCACGCCGACTCGGCGCGCAACGTGGACCTGCTGCTGGGCACGCGCGGCTGGCGGCGGTTCGTCTGGCGCAACGACGTGGACGCCCAGAGCAGGATCGCCGCGCGCGGCAAGGCTGGCGAAGGCGTACTCGCGCGCGAGGGCTTCTCGCACACTCCGCAGGTGCTCAGCAACCTCGCGGCGGCACGCGCAGCAGGCGCATCCCTGTCGCAGGCCGCACGCAGCGCGGATCGTCACCTGCGCGACGCGGCGGGACTGTCGCTGGTCGCACTGCTGCTGCTGCTGCTCGTCGAGGGCACCGCCTGGCTGCTGCGCAAGACCACGCATGCGCCGCCGGTGCTACAGGCGTTCACGGGTGTGGTTGCGGCGGGCGGGTTGTTGTTGTTGGTCTTCGCACTGGTGCCGAACCTGCAGGCCCGGCGGCTGAGCGGCGAATCGGTCTGGGCCAGGGCGGATGCTGCAGCCCCCGACTTCCAGGCGGATGGTGGTTCGAGCACGAACCTGGTGCCGCCACCGGACCTCGTGTTCGACAACATTGTCTACAACGACGTGACCCAGAAGGAGAGCGCCTTCGACTCGGGCGCCTGGAACAGCGCCGTCGGCCTCGGCGGCGGTGCCGGAGGACGCTTCGGCGGCCGGCGCAACCGGGACGTCGTCACCGTGCCACCGGCCCCCGGACTGCTGACGACGGAGTTCTCCCGCCTGCCGTTCGACCTCGGCGCCGGTGGCTGGGACGACCGCATTCTCGCCACCGGCTACATCGCTTCGGGTGCCAACGGTTGGCAGGTGGACCTGCAGCACTGGCGCGAGCGCCAATACGCGCACCGGCACACGCCGGACGAGACCCGCGACGACTTCACGCCGACGGTCTTCTGGAGCACGCTGGTGCCGACCGACGCACGTGGCGAGACGACGATCTCGTTTTCGACCAGCGACGCGGTGACGACCTGGCTGGTGCAGGCGGACGCCCACGTGGCGACCGGTCCCACCGGCCGCGTCGGTCAAGCGAGCGCGACGTTCACCAGCAAGCTGCCGTTCCACCTCGACGCCACGCTGCCCGATGAGGTCTCCGCCGGCGACGAACTGCTGCTGCCGATCGCCGCGGTCGTCGAGGGCCGCCCGCTCGCCGAAGTGGCGCTGCAGGTGCGCACAGGCCAGGGTCTGCAGGTCGGCACGAACGCATCCGACAGCATCCTGCTCGCGGCGCAGGGGCAAGGCGCGCGCGGCCGCGTGCTGGTGCCGGTCATCGTCGACCAGACCGCGGCATCCGCGTCGTTGACGATCCGCGGCAGCGTCGGCCGCTTCACCGACGACGTCGTGCGCACGGTGCAGATCGCGCCGCGCGGCTTCCCGCACCGCAGTTCCAGCGGCGGTGCGGTCGCCGCCGGCACGCCGGCGCGCACGACCGTGTCGCTGCCGGGCGACGCCGTGCCAGGCTCCGGCCGCGTGCTGCTGAAGGTGTTCCCGTCGCCGATCTCAGCGCTGACCGAAGGCCTCGCCGGCATCCTGCAGGAGCCGCACGGCTGCTTCGAACAGGCCAGTTCGTCGAACTACCCGAACACGCTGGTGCTGACGCTGCTCGAAGCGAACGGCGACGACATCCCCGTGGTCGCGGCGCGCGCGCGCGAGCTGCTGCCGAAGGGCTATGCGAAGATCACCGGCTACGAGTGCCGGCAGCGCGGCTACGAGTGGTTCGGCCACGATCCGGGCCACGAGGCGCTGACCGCGTACGGCCTGCTGCAGTTCGCCGACATGGCGAAGGTCTACGACGTCGACGCAGGCATGGTCGAACGCACGCAGCAATGGCTGCTCGCGCGCCGCGACGGCAAGGGCAACTACCCGCACCAGGGCGCGGACGGCCACAGCTTCGGCGGCCATTCGGCACCGCTGACGAATGCCTACGTGACCTACGCACTGCTGCAGGCCGGCACCAAGGCGACCGAACTTGCGACCGAGATCACGGCACTCGTGGGGCGCATGGCGACCGAGGATCCCTACGAACTGGCGTTGATCGGTTGCGCGCTGCAACTCGCCGGGCGCCCCGAAGCCCAGCTCACGCGGCAGCGGCTCGCCGAGCTGCAGCGTGACGACGGCTCACTGCACGGCACGACGACCAGCATCACGATGAGCGGCGGCCGCGACCTCGACGTCGAGACCTCCGGCTTCGCCGTGCTCGCGTGGCTGCCGGACGCGGCGTTCACCGCGCACGTGCGGCGCGCCGTCGAGTTCCTGCAGGGTGCGCGCGACGCCCGCGGCACCTTCGGCGCCACGCAGGCGACGATCGTCGCGTTGCGCGCGATGACCGCCTACGCGCAGGCGAACCGCAGCATGCGCGAGCCCGGTACGCTGCGCGTGTTCGCCGGCGACACGCTGCTCGGCGAACGCGCTTTTGCGGCCAGCGACGTCGACGCGATCACGTTCGAACTGTGGGACCAGCTCGCCATCGGCGAGCAGACGCTGCGGCTCGAACTCGACGGCAGCGGCAAGGCACCACTGCCGTGGGCCTGCGACGTCAGCTACCACAGCGAACAGCCGGCCGACGACCCGGACACGAAGGTCACGCTGCGCACCGGTCTGCGCGCCACGACCGTGACCGAAGGCGACACCGTTGCCCTCGACGTCACGCTCGAGAACCGCACCGACGAGCACCTGCCGATGACGATGGCGATCGTCGGCCTGCCGGCCGGCCTCGAACTGCCGACGCGCGTGCTCGAGGACCTGCAGCGCGGCGAGCGCTTCGCGTTCTGGGAGCTGCGCGGCCGCGAGCTGGCGCTCTACTGGCGCGAGGTGGCGCCACGCGCGAGCGAGAAGCTGACGCTCGACCTGGTCGCACGCATCCCCGGCCGCAGCACCGGCCCGGCGTCGCGCACCTATCTCTACTACACGCCACAGCAGAAGCGCTGGGCAGCGCCGCTGCGGATCGAGATCACGCCGCGGTAGCTCCCGCGGCGTCCGCCGTTGCGGCCGATGGCAAGGGATCCCGGCGGCGCGGCAGCTTCTTGGCCGAGGAACGGTTCGCCGTTGCCGCCGGACGCCACTATCATCCGCGCCGCATGCGCCACGCGATCCTCGCCGTCCTGCTGCTGTCGGCGGCCGTCACTGCCCAGATCCCGCCCGGCTACTACTCCGGTGTGGACGCGAGCACGCCCGCCACGCTGCGCACCACGGTGCACACGGCGATCGCCGGCCACACGAAGATCCCCTACACGTCGGGCAGCACCGACACCTGGGACGTGCTCGAACTCGCCGACCAGAACCCGGCGAACACGACGCAGATCCTCGACCTCTACAAGAACTCGGCGCTGACCAAGTTCGGCGGCGGCAACGGCCCCTACAACCGCGAGCACAGCTGGCCGAACTCGTACGGCTTCCCCAACGACGGTCCGACGAACTTCCCGTACACCGACTGCCACCACCTGTTCCTCTGTGACGTCGGCTACAACGCCGACCGCGGCAACCTGCCGTACGCCGACGCACTGTCGAACTGGACCGAGCGCACGACTCTCGTCAACGGCGGCCAGGGGGGCGGCAGCGGCACGTTCCCCGGCAACTCGAACTGGTTCAGCGGCAGCGGCTGGCAGACCTGGGGCGGCCGCAAGGGCGACGTCGCGCGGGCGATGTTCTACATGGACGTGCGCTACGAAGGCGGCGGCAGCGAGCCGGACCTGCGGCTCACCGACAACACCAACCTGATCCAGACGACCGGCAGCAACGCGTCGGTCGCCTACATGGGCCTGCTCGACACGCTGCTGCAGTGGCACCAGCAGGACCCGGTCGACGCGCGCGAGACCAACCGCAACAACGTCGTCTACTCGTTCCAGGGCAACCGCAACCCGTTCATCGACCACCCCGAGTGGGTCGAGTGCATCTACCTCGGCATCTGCGCGCGGCAGCGTGTGCCCGAGGTCTGGATCAACGAGCTGCACTACGACAACGTCGGCACCGACACAGGCGAGTTCGTCGAGGTCGCGGGCCGCGCCGGCGAACGCCTCGACGACTGGATGCTGCTCGGCTACGACGGCACCACCGGCCTCTACTACGGCATCGCGCGCCTGTCGGGCACGATCCCGAACCAGCAGAACGGCTTCGGCACGGTCGCGGTCGACTTCCCCGGCCTGCAGAACGGCAGCCCCGACGGCATCGCGCTGGTGACCCCGGCCGGCGTCGTGATGCAGTTCGTCAGCTACGAGGGCACGTTCACCGCCGTCGGCGGCGCGGCGAACGGGCGCGAGTCGGTCGACATCGGCGTCAGCCAGAACGGCACCTCGGCGGTCGGCCTGTCGCTGCAACTCGGCGGCACCGGCAACCGCTACTCGCAGTTCACCTGGCAGGCGGTGCTGACGAACACCAAGGGCGCGAAGAACTTGAACCAGGTGTTCCAGTAGCGGCGCCGCCGCGCAGAGTCACGGCTCCAGCAGCGGCTTCAGCGCGGCGAGCGCGCGTTCGGCGAGGATGCGGTGGCCCTCGGCGTTGGGATGGAAGTCGGCGGCGGTGACCTGGTACCTGTGCTGCCATTCGAGGCTCAGCACGGTGTCGACGCGGTGCACGCCGATCGCCTTGCCGTGCTCGATCGCCTCTGGCTGCAGGCCGACCGTGTCGAACACGACGTAGGGCACGTTCGCCGGCCGCAGCAGGCCCATGAACTGATCCAGCGCGAACTTCACCATGTCCGCGGTCAACGCGGTGTTCGGTTCGAAGCCGCGGTCGCCGGTCAGCTTCTCGGCGATGCGCTCGGTCAGCCGCAGCGTGCGCAGCTTGCGCAGGCCGTCGGTCAGGAACATCGGCGGCCCCTTCGGGTGCGCCTCGATGTCGTTGTTGATGATGCAGTGCAGCACGAGGTCGGGCGCCATCGACATGCCGTGGTCGCGCAGCCAGTAGAACTCCTCGGCGAGCCCCCAGCCGGGGCTGCCGGCGTTGACGACCTCGTAGTGCCTGCCGTCGCGCCGTGGCCACTTCTCAAGCTCGACCTCCATGCGGCGCGGGAACGGATCGTCCGCGCCGACGCCCCAGCCGAACGGCACCGAATCGCCGATCACCAGGATGCGGAAGGTGTGGGCGGGCTTCGGCACCACCACCTCGCGATTGCGCAGGCGCTGCGAGCTGATGTGCACCTCGTGGCCGAGGTACGAGCTGGTGACGCCGGGCACGAGGCGCAACACGCCGTCGTCGGTGCGCGCGAGGGTCTCGGCGGAGAAGCGTTCGCGGTCCTCGAGTTCGGCGAAGTTGCCGGGGTCGACGATGCGCAGGAACAGTTCGCAGCAGACGAGCGGCACCAGCACCGCGATGCCGAGCGCGGCGAGTCGCATGCCGAGGCGCCGCCGACGGCCGCCGGGTCGAGCATGTTTCGCGGCCGCTGGTGTGGACATCAGGTCGCAGCGACCGCGGGCGCCGGACGGTGCGCGTAGCAGTAGTAGCTGCCCGGCGCGTGCTGCAGGCGGCCGCTGTGCGCCACGCGTGCCATCCACTCGGCATCGACGTCCACCGGACAGTAGTGCGAGACGAAGCTCCACCGCGTGCGGTCCGCCAGCTCGCGCTTGCTGCCGCCGTGCACGAGATCGGCGTGCCAGACCAGCGCGTCACCCTTCTTCGGATGGAACTTGATCATCGGGCAGCCGGCGCGCTGGGACTCGGCATGCACCCAGGCGAGGAACTCGCGGTGGTCATTGTAGCCCGGCGGGCACGCGCGGCCGCGGTTGAGCCACAGGTACTCCGGGATGCGGTGGCTGCCGCCGTAGTACTGCAGCTCGCCCGAACCGGGCACGATGTCCTCGAGCGCGACCCAGCAACCAACGAACTGCATCGGCGACTCCACCACGACGTAGGCGGTGTCCTGGTGCATTTCCTGTTGCGTGCCGTACTTGAACAACAGGCTCTGGAACGCCATCGGCGGCCGCTCGAACAGCTGCCCGAGGAAGCGCTGGATCGCCGGGGCGAACTGGATGTCGCGCGCGATCGTCGACACCGAGTGGTAGTCGAGCACCTTGTGCGGCACGTGCTCGTACTGCGGCGCCATCCGCGGGAAGCCGAGCGAACCGTCGTTGAGTTCGACCGTCAGGTCCGGGTGACCGCGGCGCCAGTTGTCGGCGATCTCGGCCCGGAAGCGGTCGACCAGGTCGTGCGACACCGCGCCTTCGAGCACGACGTAGCCATGTTGCTGCCAGTGCTGGAAGCGCTCGACGTCGGTGTCGTCGAACAGGCCGAGTTCGCGTTTGCCGACCAGCCGCGCGGCCGCATCCGTAAGGTCGGGCCACAGACCACCGAAGCGCGAACGGAAGTGCGGCGGGCTCTCCATGCGCTGGAAGAACGAGTCCAGCGAACGCGGGCACGCGGCGACCATGCGGCCCAGACTGTGGCGCCACACGGGCTCGATCTTCTTGCGCACGATCGGCCCGAGGCCTTCGTGACGGAGGCGGACCGTCGTCGTGCCACCACCGGGAACGAACTCGACGACGACCATCGACGAGGCCACCCCTTCCGCCGACTGCATCTCGAGCAGGAACTCGAGCCGGCGCCCCGGCACCTGCGCCTGCCAGCGACCTCGCAGTTCGACGGTGTTGCCAGGACCCAGGTCGTAGCCGACGCTGAAGCCGCCGCTCGGTGCGGGGTCGACTTCGACCCGCGTGGGCGCGACACCCGGTGCCAGGTGGAACCACTTCGCGATGCGGGTCGCATCGAGCCACGCATCGAACAGCTCTTGCGGGCTGGCCGGAAGGACCCGGGCGACGTCGAGCGCGGCGAGGGCGGTGTCCATGGGATTGGGATGCTAGCAGCCGGCGGGCTTCCGAGTGGTCAGCGCCGCCGCGGATCCCAGGCGTGGCACGAAAGGCAGGTGTCCGTGCCGAGCACCGCGCGCAGATCCCCCGACGAACCATCGGCACGGCGGACATTGCTGTGCGACGCATGCAGGTCCAGGTGCGACACGACCGCCACCTTCGACAACGCCGGCCCCGGCCGCCCCTGCTCGAGTCCGTGGCAACTGGCACAGGCACCCCCCTTGTCGTGGAACTGCTGCACGTCGCCGGCGAGCTGGAAGCGCTGCACCGAGCGCTCCTCCTTCACGTAGCTCGGCTTCGCCTTCGGCGCGTGGCATTCGCGGCAGGTGTCGTTCTCGCCGGTCGTGCTGTAGCCGCCGGTGACCTTGATCTTCTCGGGCTCCTTGTGGCCGTGGCAGCGTGCGCACGCGAACGCCTGGCCGGCGCCACTGCCGCCACTGAGGACGGCGTCGCGAAGACCGACCACGCCGGCCGCGCCGACGTGGCACTCGGTGCACGCGTGGGTGCGATGCTGGGCGTGGCTGAACACCGGCACCTGCACCTGCTGCACGTCGGCGGACACGGTCATCTTCGGACTCTGGTGGCACTGCGCCGTGCAGGTCTGCGCCTCGCGCACGGAGTCGGCCTGGAACGGCACCACCTTCGTCGACGAGGTCGTCTCGCGCACGTTCACGTGGCAGGCCGTGCAGGCGCCGTCCGGCATGTTGGCCGAGATCGACGCAAGGTGGCCGTCGTGCCCGAACGGGCGCCCCGCCGCGGCATTCGCCAGGCCCTGCACCTCGCGCCGATGGCAGTCCGCGCACGCGCGACTGCCCGCAGCCGCGTGCACCGCAGCGCCGCTGGTGGTGATGCCGGGATGCCGGGTGGTCGCGAACGCGAACCGCGAACGGTCGGCCGGGCGCCCGACCGCAACCCGCGCGATCGCGTTCACGACGGCCTCGTCGTGCTCGGCGCGCGGGTCTCCACTCTGATGGCAATCGCTGCAGCTCCAGGCGCCGTGCCGCTCGACGCGCCGGTCGCTGTGACAGGTCTTGGTGCAGTCCGCATACATGCGGCCGACGTCCGGATCGCGCGCGCCGGCCGCCATCGCATGGCACTTGCTGCATTCTTGCCGATGGCCCTTGGTCGCGTGCGAGAACTGCGTCGGCATGCGCAACACGGTGGCGTCGTCGACCAACCGCTTCGTCGACGCGCCGCGGTCGCCGTAGTGGCATTCGCCGCACGACTTCTGCTCCACGCCCATGCCGGATGCGACGGCCGCGGCACCGTCGATCGCATGGCAGCTGCTGCACGAACGCCCCTTCGAGTCCGGGCCGAGGTCGTCGGCCGGCACGTGCGAGGCATGTTCGAAGTTGCGCGCCAGCGTGCGGCGATGGCCGTCGAGCAGACGCGGCGTACCGGCCTTGTGGCAACCGTCGCAACCGTTCGCACGATCCCAGGTCGCGCGCCACGCGACGCCGCCACCGTCCTTGTGCACGACCTGCTGCGACCTGGTGCCGGGATCGTCGCGGCCATGGTGGTGGCAGTCGGCGCAGATCGCCAAAGACGCCGGCATCGCGAACAGCACCTCGGGATACACGAAGTCGCCGCGCGCGCCCTGCGACCACTTGTGGCACTCGACACACGCGCGTTCGCGGTGGCCCTTCAGGTTGTGGTCGTAGCGGAACGTGCGCGCGGCGCCGTTCGGTTCCCCACCACGCAGCACGAGGCGCGCCGGGTCGCCCTGCTTCTGCGAGGCATCGCTGAAGTGGCAGGCCGCGCACTTCGCCACCGGCGGACCGAGCCCGAGCGGCGCATTGCCGTCGTAGTCGTGGCAGACCTTGCAGTGCTGCTCGAACTGCTTGCCCTGGTCGGTCGTGTGCCAGGTCGGCGACAGATGCGAGCCGTGGCGGAACGTGCCGCTCGTCGGGCCCTGGGGATCGCCGAGCGGCGGCGTGAGCGGGCCGTAGGCCGCGGACAGGCACAACACGGCGGCCGCGGCCACCAACAGCCAACACGTCATCGCGCGGCGTTGCATCGGGGGTTGCATCAGGGGTTTCGTGCCTGGCCCGCGCAGCGCGGGCCCCGACGTTCCGGGCGTTCGTTGACTCGACTCCGGCAGCTACCTACTCTGCCCCGCGCGCCAGCGGGGTCAATAGCTTGCCACTCCCCCGCGGTGCGTCGCCTTCACGAACGAGTCGGTCGCGGCTCAGGCTTCTCGCATGCTCGCACCCATCCTGCCATCGCGTAGCTCTCTCGTCCGTGTGGTCCTTGCGCCCGCCCTGTGCGCCGGCGTCGCCCTGGCGCAGGTCGTCGGGCCGCGGCCCGTGCCCGGCGGCAGCGGAACCACGCCGACTGCCCCGCAAACCGCCCCGCAGGCCACCCCGCAGGCACCGCCTCAGGCCACGGGCCAGAAGCCGCCGGCGCGCTACCAGTACGAACCCGTGCACAATCGCTACATGCGGCTCGACGCGTTCGACCGCTATGGGCTGCGGCACGGCTGGAACCCGCTGACGATGTCGGACGGCACCGGCGAGTACCCGATCCTGCGCGGCGCGCCGTGGTTCGACGTCTACAACACCAACAAGTGGAAGGGCGACGAGCCGATCCTCGGCGAGCACACGTTCCTGGCGGCGCAGCTGATCTCGAACAACCTGTTCGAGTCGCGCGACAAGGTGGCGATCCCGGGGCAGGACGACAGCGCCGTGGAACTGCGCTCGACGGAGTTCCTGACGTTCGACTTCTTCCACGGCGACACCGTGTTCCGGCCGCCGACGTGGCGCGCACGCGCGACCCTGGCAGCGGACTTCCGCGACGCCGACGACGTCGCCGCCGGCAAGTCGCAAACCGACGCCGCCTTCCAGGAGCTGTTCGGCGAGCTGCTGCTGTGGGAGACCGCTCCCTATCTCGACTTCGGCTCGGTGCGGCTCGGCCGGCAGGCGTTCGCCAGCGACTTCCGCAACTTCATCTTCGTCGACAACAACGACGGCGTGCAGCTGTTCGGCTCGCTGAACGAATCGAAGGTCGACTTCCAGCTGGCCTACTTCGACCTGGCGGACAAGGATCCGTTCAGCAACTTCAACGATGGCATTGGCGAGCGCAACCAGACGTTCTGGGCCGCGAACCTGTTCTTCGAGGACCTGCTCGCGACGGGGTACAAGATCGAGCTGTCGCTGCAGGGTGTGCACGACACGGCGGGGTTCCAGGACCAGATCCTCGGCCTGAGGGACCGAACCGTCGACGCCTACTACCTCGGGTTCAATGGGGAAGGTCGCATCGGCAAACTCGAGGTAGCCCACGCTCTCTACTGGATGACGGGCAAGGACGACCTGAACCAGTTCGCCGCACGCGACGTCAACATCAACGCTCAGATGGCCGCACTGGAAGTCGCAGTGCCATGGGATTGGCGGCGCTATGTGTTCAGTGCGCTGTATGCATCCGGCGACAGCGACCCAAGCGACGGCAACGGTGGCGGCTTCGACTCGGTGTCCGACAACCCGATCTTTGCCGGTGGCGCCTTCGGCTTCTTCGACCGCCAAGGCATCAACACGGGCAACCTCTTCGACCAATTCAACCAACTCGCCGGCGGCAAGAACAGGGCGCTCGTCAACACGAACAGCATCTATCCCAACCTGCGCACCAAGGCGAACGAGGCCCCGAACTCGGTGAATCCTGGCCTGTTCCTGCTGCATGCGGGCTGCGAGGCCACGCTGTCGAACTACTGGAACGTTGCCGTCAACGCCTCCTACCTGATGTTCGCCAACACCGCCGTGCTTGAACAAGCATCGGGCATCACCGACTTGGGCAACGGCATCGGCTTCGACTTCAGCGTCGCCGGCCAGTACCGCCCGCTCGGCGTCGACAACTGCATCATCACGCCCGGCATCCAAGTGCTCGTGCCCACCGACGGCTTCAAGGACCTCAGCGGTGAGAACGTCCTGTTCGCCGTGTTCGTCAACGCCACCATCGTCCTCTGACACATCCGCGGTGGCCGCGGCGAAGCCCGCCGCGCCACAGCCTCGCTGGAGACTCCCCATGCGCACGTCGAAGAAGCTCGTCCTCGCACTGACCGTCGGCGCCCTCACCGCCATCGGTTGCGCCAGCTGGTCCAACCCGGTCAACCCCGAGTGGGCGTCGTACGACACGTCCAGCACGATCGGTCGCTGGCAACCGCCCGCGTCGGCAGCCGAGGCCACCGCGGAACGCGAACGTTCCTCCAGTGAAGGCTGCCTGTCGTGCCACACCGGCATCGACTCGACCAACATGCACGGCCGCAACGTCTGGAAGATCGGCTGTGCCGACTGCCACGGCGGCAATCCCGACGTCGCCTGGACCGGAGGCGCGGCGCAGCGGCCCTATCCCCCCGCCTATCAGAAGGTGATGCAGTCCGCGCACGTGCAGCCGGCCTTCCCCGACGAATGGCAGGGCAGCCGCAATCCGGAGCGCACCTATGCGCTGCTGAACCGCGAACGGGTCGAGTTCGTGCGATTCATCAATCCCGGCGACCTGCGCGTCGCCCCGCAGACCTGCGGCGTCGTCGGCTGCCACCCCGACATCACGGCGCGCGTGATGACGAGCATGATGACGCACAGCGCGATGGTCATGGGCTCGGGCACCTACAACAACGGTGTGCTGCCGTACAAGAACTACGTCATCGGCGAGTTCTACATGCCGAACGGCGAGTCGGCGATCGCGAAGACCATCCCGCCGCCGACTGCCGCCGAGAAGCAGCGCGGCGTCGCCGAGAAGCTGATCCCGGTGCCGCGCTACAACACCAGCCAGCCCGGCAACATCTTCCGCGCCGCCGAGCGCGGCGTGCCCAAGACCCGCGGCCTCGGCACGCTGGCGCGCGTCGACTTCGCGCACTTCGTGCTGCACAAGACGCGCCTGAACGACCCCTACGTCTGGTTCCTCGGCACCAGCGACTACGGCGGCGAGCACCGTTCCAGCGGCTGCACCGCCTGCCACGTGCTCTACGCCAACAGCGAGGACCCGAAGATGTCGGGCGCCGGCAACGCCCACCACGGCTACCGCGGCACGACCGACGCCAAGAACGGCGATCCGACGATCCCGAAGGACGAGCCGGGCCACCCGATCCAGCACAAGTTCACCACCCAGATCCCGACCAGCCAGTGCCTGACGTGCCACAACCACCAGGGCAGCGGCGCGATCGACAACTACGCCGGCATCATGTGGTGGGACGGTGAGACCGACGGCAAGCAGATGTACCACGCCGACGGCTCGATCAAGAAGGGCGCCGAGCTGGCCGACGTGCACCTGGAAGCCAACAAGGACGCCAAGCACACGCAGTTCACTTCGCAGCACCGTTCGGGCTGGTCGTTCCGCAAGGTCTACAAGCAGAACATCGAAGGCCAGATGATCGACAAGAACGGCAACCTGATCCCGTGGGACGACAAGGATTGGGCATCGAAGGCCGTGCACCTCGCCGACCACCACTACGAAGTCGGCATGCAGTGCATCGACTGCCACACCGAGCAGGACGTGCACGGCGACGGCAAGCTCTACGGCGAGATGATCAACGCCGTCGAGATCTACTGCACCGACTGCCACGGCACGATCAACGAACGCACGCCGCTGAAGACCTCGAACCCGCCGGGCGGCAACGACCTGACGACCCGGCTCCGTACCCGCGGTTCGAACTTCCGCTGGGTGGACAGCTCTGGCAACGAGGTCACGGGCCGCGCGCCCGGCAAGGGCGACGTGCTGAAGCAGCGCAGCAAGATGGACCCGAACCTCGAGTGGAACGTGCCGCAGCTGGCCGACGTCGTCGATCCGACGTCGAAGAACTACAACCCGAAGGCACGCATCGCGAAGACGCTGCAGAAGGGCAACGACACGTTCGGTGACGCGACCAAGAAGCCGGAGTGCTACGCGCACAACACCGACCAGATGACCTGCTACACGTGCCACACGTCGTGGGCGATCAGCTGCGCCGGCTGCCACCTCGCCGGCAAGACCAACCGCCGCCGCGAGTCGAGCCACTTCTTCGGCGAGAAGACGCTGGTCGACGTCGGCTACTACTCGCAGGGCCTGCGCGCCGACTGCCTGATGCTCGGCAAGAACGGCGACGTCAAGGGCAACAAGATCTCGCCGGTGCGATCGGCATCGGCGCCGATCGCGACCGCCGAGAACGGCAACCGCGCGATCGTGACGCACCAGCAGCCGACGATCTCGGCGTCCGGCCACAGCGGCCACGCGTTCTCGCCCTACATCCCGCACACGGTCTCCGCCAAGGACGGCCAGCAGTGCACCAGCTGCCACATCAGCCGGGCCGACGACAACAACGCGCAGCTGTCGGAGCGCTTCAACCTCGGCGTGCACTCGTCGGACTTCGTCGGCAACTACGTGCACCTGGCGACCAGCAACGGCGTCACCGCGGTGCGGGTCGCCGACGGCTGGGAGCCGCAGCCGGTGATCGGCAGCGACTTCCACCAGATGACGATGCCCGCCGAACACGCGGCGCACGTCGCGCGTGGCAGCCAACTGGCCGAAGCGCACACGCACGACACCGCCGCCGTGATGGTGCAGGCGCGCGGCGAGTACCTGTATTGCGCCGCCGGCAAGGGCGGCTTCCGCGTGCTCGACATCGCCAACATCGCCAACAAGGACGAGGCGCAACGCATCGTCAGCGCGCCGTTCAGCCCGCTCGGCCAGGACGCGCACATCCAGACCAAGGACTGCACCGCAGTGTTGCTGCCGACCACGGTGCCGATGGACCCGATCCGCAAGGTCGACCCGAGCAACCACGAGACGCCGGTGCATCCGCTGTTCAGCTACGCCTACGTGCTCGATCGTCAGGAAGGGCTGATCGTGGTCGACGTCAACACGTTCGTCGACGGCAACCCGGACAACAACTTCATCAAGCGCGCCCTGACGTTCAATCCAAACGGCTCGCTGACCGGCGCCAGCGGCGGCATGGTGGTCGGCCACTACCTCTACGTGCTGCTCGCCAACGGCATGGCGATCGTCGACATCGACAAGCCGACCGGCCCACGCCTCGTGCGCACAGTCGCCGGGCTGGCGTCCCCGCGCGGCATCGACGTGCAGTTCCGTTACGCGGCGGTCACCGACGCGCAGGGCATGCACGTGCTCGACATCACCGACCTCGAGAACCCGGTGCACGTGACCCAGGCCACCGTGCCGCTCGCCGATGCGCGCGGCGTGCGCCTGTGCCGCACCTATGCCTACGTCTGCGGAGGCCCCGAGGGCCTGGTGATCGTCGACGTGCGCCAGTTCACGGCGCCGAAGGTGGTCGAGAAGTTCACCGCCGACGGCAAGCTCACGGATGCCACCGCAGTCACCACCGGCCTCACCAATGCGAGCCTGTTCGCCTATGTCGCCGACGGCAAGAACGGCCTGCAGGTCGTCGAACTGTGGACGCCGTCGCGCAGCCACGGCACCAACGGCTTCTCGCCGCGGCCGACGCCGCGCCTCTGCGCCAGCTACCGCACGGATGGCCCGGCTGTGTCGATCTCGACCGGCATGATCCGCGACCGCGGCGTCGACGAGAGCGGCAACCAGATCGGCGTCTACGGCCGCATCGGCTCGCGGCCGCTGAACAAGGCCGAGCGCGAGGCGTTCTACCTGCGCAAGGGCCAGATCTACCGCGTCGACGACCAGGCGACGGGCTACACGGAAACGAAGTAGCGGTCAGCGGCGGCGCGGCGGCTTGCCTGCCGTCGCCGCCTGCCAGGCCTGGGTCAGCGCGTCCCTCACGACCGCTGTCGTGACCTTGGCGAGCAACACGTTGGTGCAGCCGGCGCGGCCCCAGGCACCGTTCGCCGGCACGATCACATCAGGCCGCGCCGCACAGAGCCGCGCCTGCTCGTCGAGCGGCAGCTTGACCATGCCCCACTCGCCGTCCGGGTGCAGCGTCGCGAACACGCGGCCACCGGCGCGGAAGTCGGGATGGCCCTGATGCTCGCCTTCGACGACGTCGGGCAACGACAGCGCGGCCTTGCGGAACTGGGCGGGCGTCATGCCAGCCTCGCTACTTCACTGCGGTGGTGGCGCGAGCGAACGCGTCCTTGCCGCCGACCACCGGCAGCACGATGGTCGTCGCGTCGAGGTCGAGCGTCAGCTCGGTGCCGGGCGCCGGCCACAAGGTGAAGTCGCGGTCGCTGGCGAACACCATCAGCGCCAGCCGCTGGCCGGCCGGCAGGATCTGGTCGTCCGGCTGCAGGTCGAACGCGACGTCGACGAACTCACCGGGCACCAGCGGTTCGCTCTTCGCCAGCGAGTGGCGATTCTGCGGGTCGGCCCAGCCGCGCGTGACGACGTTGTCGCGCTCGCGGCCGGTCCACGGCAGCGCCACCATCCAGACCGACAGGTTCGTCGCCGGCTTGCTGCACGCCATGCGGATCGAGACGCGCGTCGTGCCCGACAGGTGCAGCGGCTGCATCAGCTCCGGCGTCGCGTAGAGCAGCCGGTGCGCCGAGGCATCGGCCTGCGCGAGGTCGGCGCCGGCGATCGCCACGTCGTCGACCAGCTTCTCCTTGCCCTGCCCCGCTTGCGCCTCGACCGCGAGACCGCCGACCTTGTTGCCGCCGGCCTGCAAATGCAACGTCACCGGCGCTGCATCCGGGTTCGGATAGTCGGCATACGGCGTCGGCTTGCTGCTGCGATCGCCCTCGCGCACGATCCAGCTGCGCGGCCCCGTCTCGACGCCGTTCTCGATGCCGTAGAGGAAGCGCGTGAACCAGCGGTTGCACATCGAGAACGGCGGCGCACCGCCGTGGCCACCCTGGTGGAAGTAGGCGATGCACGGCACGTCGCGCTGCTTCAACGCCGCGTAGACGCGCACGCTGTGCTCGGGCATCACGTTCCAGTCGTTGAGTCCGTGCGCCATCAGGACCGCGGCATGCACACGGTCGAGCTTCGGCAGGTAGTCGCGCGAGGCCCAGAACTCGTTCCAGTCGCCGGTCAGGCGATCGATGTGCGCAACCAGCACCTCGTCGCGCACCTTCTGGTTGCAGTAGTCGCGATGAGCCGGATCGCCGCTGTTGATGAAGTCGTACAGCACATCGCAGTCCTCGCCCATGTAGCCGCCGGGATGCCGCACGAGGCCGTTTGCGCGGTAGTAGACGTAGTACGACGTGTTCGGCGCGATCGGGATGATCGCCTCGAGACCCTCGACGCCGGTCGTCGCCGCAGCGATCGGCAACGTGCCGTTGTAGGACGCACCGATCATGCCGACCTTGCCCGAACACCAACCCGCGGTCACCGGCTCGTCACCATCCGGCGTCGTGAAACCCTTCGCGCGGCCGCACAGCCAGTCGATCACCGCCTTCGGCGCCAACGACTCGTTCTCGCCGCCGATCGTCGGGCAGCCCTGCGACAGACCCGTGCCCGGCGAACACGAATGCACGACCGCGAACCCGCGCGGCAGCCATTGGCGCACCTCGCTGTTCGAGATGCGGTCGGGGCGCGCCGTCGACACGATCGACGGCGGATGCTCGTGTGGGCGCGGCGCGGTGCCGAGTTCCTGGTGGGGATCCCAGAACCAACGCTTGTCGTCGCCGCCGACGCCAGTGAAGTACGGGCTCGTCTCGTAGACGACCGGAACCTTCAGTCCTTCGGTCTCGGTCTGCTTGGGCCGCGTCACGTCGACGTGCATGCGATCGGGCCGGCCATCGCCGTCGGTGTCGAAGCCGGTCTCCACCCACAGCGCTTCGTGGATCCAATCGGCGGGCTTGCGGAAGCCCTCGACGATCTGCGCTTCGCCGTCCGCGAACACCGGCACGGTGCGCTCGGCCTGCACGGCTTGCTGGGCAGGTGCGATGCCGGCGACCAGCAGCAGCAGGAATGGGTACGGACGAACACGGCGATGCGACGGGTACATGCAGTCTTGCCTCGGAGCGCTGGCGCGGCCAGACGGCCACGGTTGCGCGACCGGCAAGATAGGCTGCCGCGGCGACGGCGCCACCCGGTAGGCGCGATCCGCGCCGGCGGTGCGTCAGGAGGACTGCAGCGCCAGGACCCGCGGATGCCGCGCCAGGTCGGCGAGCGACATCTGCGCCAGCTCACCCTCGTGCTCGGTCAAGCGGTCGCCCGCGCCCTTCGTGCGCTGCTTGCGCAGCGCACCGAGCAGGTGCGAAGGCGCGAACAGCGCACACCGCCCGATACCCCGCGCCGACAGCTCCTGTTCGATCCATGGTGAGACCTCGCGCGCGAAGTGAGCCACCTTGCTCTCGAGCTCGGACGGCGTCGGGCCCGAGCGACCGGGCTGGCTCAGCCGAGCCGGCCGCCGGTGTTCGGCGCCGACGAACGTCGTCGCCAGCTTGCTCACCTCCTCGAGATGCAGGTGCGCATGCTGCGTCGGCCGGCCCTGCAGCAGGCGTGCGCCCTCGCTGTCCGCGACGATCAGCCACAGTTCCTTGTCGTGGTTCATGGCGGCAAGTATGGCGATCTGGGGCGGTGCAAACACGTGCCGAGATTGGCGCCGGGCACCGCACACTGCCCCATCGCGGCCGTTCGCATCGCCTTCCTGCACCCGATAGCTGCCCGAACGGAAGGTGGTCGCTACCGTGCCTGCCCTGGCATGACCCGCCGACCCTGGTTGCTGTTGCTGCTGGCCGTGCTGATGCGTGTCGTCGGCTGTGTGCTGCGACCGATCCCGAGCCGCGACGGCGTCGCCTACCTCTGGATGGCGGAGCAGTGGGCAGCGAACGGCCTCGGCGCGCTGTTCGACAGCGTGTTCCATCCGCTGTATCCGTTCGCGGTCGGCCTGCTGCTGCGCGCGGTGCCCGGCGGGATCGACACCGTGGTGGCCGGGCAAATCGTCGCCGCCGGGTGTTCGGCGCTGGCGGTGCTGCCGGTGTACTTCGTGACGCGGCGCTTGTTCGGCGAGCGCGCGGCGCTGTGGGCAGGCGTCATGTTCGCGATCGGCGCGTGGTTCGTGCGCCACCCGGCCGAGTGCATGTCGGAGGGGCCGTTCCATCTGTGCGTCGCGCTGTGGGCTGCGGCGCTGCTCGCCGAGCGACCGCGCGCGCTGCTGGCGGGACTGGCGGCGGGCACCGCGTTCCTCGCCCGCCCCGAAGGCCTTGCGCTGGTGCCGGCCGGCATGCTGTTGCTCGCCCGACGCGACACCACGCGCGCCGCGAGCACACACGCGGTCAGTGCGGCGCTCGTGGCCCTGCTGCAGCCGCTCGGCTCGCTGTGGACCGGGCATGGCTTCGTGCTGACCCCGAAGGCGGCGTTCAACTGGGAGGTCGGCGCCGGCGCGGCGGACTCCGCACTGGGACACTACCTCACCAACCTGTGGCACATGCCCGGCGACGCGTGGGAAGGGCTCGGCTACCTGGTGTTCCCGCTGATGCTCGGCGGCATCGTCTGGCGCTGGCGGCGCGGCCTCGACGTGCGTGATGTCGCGCTGCTGCTGCCGTTCGCGCTGCAATGCGCGGTGTTCCCGCTGCTGCGCAGCAACCTGCGCTTCGTGTCCGGCTTCGGCGTGCTGCTGCTGCCGTTCGCGGGCCTCGCCTTCGCGACGCTGCTGCAGCGGGGCCGCTGGCGCTGGCTGCTCGTGCTGCTGCTGATCGCCAGCGAGGCGAAGTTGTGGCTCGGCAACCCCGCCGACCGCACGTTCGAACGCGAACTCGGCCGCTGGCTCGCGACGCAGATGAGCGCCACCGACACGCTGGCCTCGGACATGCCGCGGTTGTGGTTCTTCGCCCACCGGCGCCCGCCGCCGCCGCGCGTGATCCGCCCCGAGGATCTGGTGCACTGGGCCGAGGAACCGTCGTGCCGCTTCGTCGCGCTGCGCCGCGGCCGGAGCGACGATGCGCAGACGGGGCTCGCCAACGCCGGCTTCGCCGTCGTCGAACTGCCCGCCGAGCTGCGCGCCGAGCCCGATGCCGGGTCGGTGCAGCTGTGGCAGCGGCCGCGCTGACGGCCTTGGCACCGCGCGTTCCGACGAACCCGTCCACCCGCGGGCCGGATCGGTCGATCGGACCAGTGGCCCGGAGGGGCCAGCCATGGACATCCCGACCAGTTCGATCGTCGCCGGCTTCCTGGTCAGCACCGTCGGCTTCTCGCTGTTCCTCTACGGCAAGAAGCAGACGCGGCTGCCCCAGCTCATCGCCGGCGTGCTGATGATGCTGCTGCCGTTCGTGCTGCAGGACGCGCTGTGGATGAGCCTCGTCGGCGCCGCCTCGATCGCCGGTGTCTGGGCCGCAGTGCGCGTCGGGGCCTGAGTCAGGCCTCGCCGCGCAGCTGGCGGCGCAGCAGTTTCTTGTCGAGCTTGCCGACGCTGGTCTTCGGGATCGCCGCGACACAGTGCACGTCCTCACGCCGCGGCAACTGCCACCTCGGGAAGCGTGCCGCCAGATGCGCGACCAGCTCGTCGGCCGCCGGTGGCGCCGTCGCGTCGCGCGCCACCACGAACAACACCGGCACTTCGTCGCGCAGGTCGTGCGGCCGCCCTACCACCGCCGCTTCGAGCACCGACGGATGCAGCAGCACGGCGTCCTCGAGCGCCGTGCTCGAGATCCACTCACCGCGGCTCTTGATCAGGTCCTTCGAGCGATCGGTGATCGCGATCGAACCGCTGGCATCGATCGTGGCGATGTCCCCGGTGCGGAACCAACCATCGGCGGGGAACGCATCGCGCGGCGCCTCGTCGCCGAAGTAGCAGCGTGCGACCCACGGGCCACGCACGCAGAGTTCGCCGGCGTGCATGCCATCCCACGGCAGTTCGCTGCCGTCGTCGCCGACGATGCGCGCTTCGAGCCCCGGCACCGGCCGCCCGGGCCGGCTGCGCAGGTCGAGGTCTCTCGGGTCGTCGGCCGACAGCCACGTGCTGCCGGCATGCGTGCACGAACCGACCGGCGACGTCTCGGTCATGCCCCACGCGTGCGTGATCGGCACGCCGAACTCGTGCTGCCATTGTTCCATCAGCGCGCGCGGTGCCGGTGCGCCGCCGAGCACGATGCGCCGCAGGCTGGACACGTCGCGCCGCTGCCGGCGCAGGCTCTGCAGCACCAGGTTCCACACGGTCGGCACACCGGCCGCGAACGTCACGCGCTCGCCTTCGATCAAACCAGCGAGCGCGTCGCCGGTCAGGTGCGAGCCGGGCAGCACGAGTCGCGCACCGGTCAGCGCGCACGCGTACGGCAGACCCCAGGCGTAGACGTGGAACATCGGCACGACCGGCAGCACGGTCTCGCGCTGCGAGATGCCCAGTGAGTCGATCATGCCGCAGCCGAACGCGTGCAGCACGACGCTGCGGTGCGAGTAGAGCACACCCTTGGGTTCGCCGGTGGTGCCCGACGTGTAGCACAAGCCCGCCGCCTGCTGTTCGTCGAGCACCGGCGGTGCTGCGAGCGGCAGACCCTGTGCGAGCAGCGTCTCGTAGTCGAGCGCCCCCGGCAGGCCCGCGTCGGCGCCCAGGCCGTCGTCGTCCAGGACGACGAAGCGCAGACCCGGCGGCAGGTCGGGCAACGCCGCGAGCAGCGCCGGCACCAGCTCCCGATCGACGAACAGTACGCGATCGGCCGCGTGCGTGACGATGTAGGCGATCTGCTCGCGCGCGAGCCGGACGTTCACCGTGTGCAGCACGGCGCCGAAGCACGGGATCGCGAAGTACAGCTCGAGGTGGCGGTGGTGATTCCACGCGAACGTCGCCACGCGATCGCCCGGTTGCACACCGAGCGCATGCAGCGCGCCGATCAGTCGGTCGACACGCGCCGCGACCTCGCCGTAGCTCGTGCGGTGCAGCGCGCCGTCACCGCGGCGACTCACGACCTCGCGCCCGGCGAAGACGGTCCGTGCGCGACGCAGGATCACGTCGAGCGTCAGCGGAACGTCCATCATCAGGCCGTGCACGCAGAGCCTCTTCGGCCAGTCGGACTACTTCACTTCACCGCAGTCGGCGATCACCACGTCGGCCGACGTCGTGCCCGAACGCGAGCCGACGGCCTCCATCGCGGTGACAACCTTGCTGCCGTCGACGACCTTGCCGAACACGACGTGCTTGCCGTCGAGCCACGGCGTGACGACCGTGGTGATGAAGAACTGCGAACCGTTGGTGCCCGGCCCCGCGTTCGCCATCGACAGCAGGCCCGCGGTCGTGTGCTTGTGGGTGAAGTTCTCGTCCTTGAACTTCTCGCCGTAGATCGATTCGCCGCCGGTGCCGTCGCCGCGCGTGAAGTCACCACCCTGGCACATGAACTGCTGGATGATGCGGTGGAAGCGCGTCCCCTTGTAGTGCAGCGGCTTGCCCGACTTGCCCATGCCCTTCTCGCCGGTGCACAGCGCGCGGAAGTTCTCGGCGGTCTTGGGCACCACGTCGGCGAACAATTCGAAGGTGATGCGACCGGCAGGCTTGTCGCCGATGGTGATGTCGAAGAAGACGCGTGGGTTTGGCATCCGTGCTTGTCTACCAGTTCCAGGCGCGCGGACCAAACGGTGCGCGCGGTTCTCGGTCCGTGATCGCCCGGGTCAGCGCACGTCGTCTTCGGCGCAACGGGCGATGTGGGCCAGCACCCGGCGATGGATCGTGTGCACCAGCCAGTCGCTCCACCACGACCAATAGGCTTCGGGCCACAGGCCATGCGAATACCAGGTCGTGCCCGAGAGCAGCGTGGTCCCGTCCGCCCGTTGCCTGAGCGCGAACTGGCCACGTCGGGCCAGGAACATGCCGTGCAGATGCGGTGCATCGACGTGGTCGTGGAACGGATTCCACTCCACCATCGGCTGCGGGCTCTGCTGCACCGAGAACGCCAGCAGGTGGGGCTCGTCCCAGACTTCGATCGGCTCGACGAAGTCCCCGGTACTGAACGAGCAACGGCGGATCGCGCCGGGCCCCTCGCCTTCGATGTTGGCGTGCACCGGGTAGGCGATGCCCACCCGGAACGGCAACTCGGTCGGCGGCGGCAGTTCGGGGAATGCGAGCAGGTGCCGCCAGACGACGGCCGGCGGCGCCTGGACGACGAGTTCGCTGGTGACTTCGTGGATCGTCGCCGGCGGCAACAGGTGCGGCTCCGCCCACTGCGCCAACGGCACGACGAGCAGCGCCGACGCGGCGTGACGCGGCGTCGCCACCAAGACGCGAGCGAGACACAGCCCGGCGATCCCCATCGGGATCCAGAGCGGAGTCGCCATCAGGATGCACATCAGCCCTTCCCACGCGAACACCATCAGCAGCACCATCGTCAGCAATCCGCTGAGGAAGAACTGCCCGAACGCGTAGCCGCAATCACGCTGCCGCGACAGCACGCCGACGAGCATGCCCTGCAGGAACGGCGCGCCGAGGAACAGCCCCGTGCCGTAGGTCCGCAGCACGCCCGTGCCCAAACCCACGAGGCCAACGGTGGCGAGGCAGGCCAGCAACGCCGGCACGGGGCCGAACTCGAGCGGCGACCTGGCCGGCGACGCCGATCGCCCGACGGGCCCGGCGGCACGGCGGTCGCTCGGCAGCAGCGACAGCAGCGCGAACAGCACCAGGTTCGCGACCGGCAGCACGAAGGCGCTGACCAACCACGGATTGAGCCCGGCGTCGCGCAGGCGCCGCACGGTCAGGACCATGCCGACCCAGGCGAACGGCACGCTGACGGCGGCGAGCACCAGCCAGCCCCAGGCCCCCTCGACGCCGCGCTGCATCGCAACCGGCACGTAGAGGTAGATGCCCGGCGTCCACTGCACGCCGAGCACGAAGTTGCACAGCATCCAGTCGAGCAGCATCTTCGCCGCCGTCAGCCCGCCGCCCCAGGCGAGGAACGCACCGCGTGTGACGCGCCCGTGCGGCGAGAACAGCCACCTCAGGTGCGTCGCGGTGGCCTGCACGCGGCGGCTACTCCTACTCCGCCTTGCCCTGCTTCGCCTTCTTCGCCTTTGGCGCCTTGGGCGACTTCGGTGGCTTCGGTGACTTCGCCTTCTTCGGCTTCTTCACCTTGCCGCCGGACTTCTTGCCGCCGCGCTCACGCGTCAGGTGTTCCTGGAGCACCATCGCCACCGACGCCGTGAGCCGCTTGCCCATCGGGATGTGCAAGAACTCGTTCGGGCCGTGCGCATTGCTCTGCGGGCCGAGCACGCCGGTGATCATGAACTGCGCCGCGGGGAACTTCTCACCGAGCATGCCCATGAACGGGATCGTGCCGCCCTCGCCCATGTAGACGCAGTCCTTGTGGAAGAACGTCTTCGACGCCTTCGCGCAGGCGTGCTCGAGCCAGCCCGCCAGCGGCGGCGCATCCCAGCCGGCGCCAGGCTTGTCGGCGGTGAAGGTGATCTTGGCGCCGTGCGGCGGCTTCTCGGTCATCAGCTTCTCGAGCTGCGCCGCACACTTGTCGGGATTGGCCGACGGCGGAATGCGCACCGACAGCTTGGCCGTCGTGTACGGACGCAGCACGTTGCCGGCCTTGTCGGTGCCGGGCGCGCCGTCGACACCGGTCAGTTCGACGTACGGCCGCCAGGTGCGGTTGAGCACCAGCTCGACCAGGTCCTTCGCCATCGGCCTGGTGCCCTTGGTCCACGGGAACCGCTGCCACAGCTTGTCGCCGAGCACGCGCGCCGCGGCCTTGGCCTGCTGCCGGCGTTGCTTGGGGATGTCGACGTGGAACTTCTTGCCGCGGATCTCACCGGTCTCGCTGTCCTCGAGCCGTTCCATCAGCTGGCGGAACACGCGGAAGCTGCTCGGCACGATGCCGCTGGCGTCGCCGCTGTGCACACCTTCGGTCAGCACGTCGACGCGCACCGATGCACCGATCACGCCGCGCAGCGACGTCGTGCACCAGAGCTGGTCGTAGTTGCCGCAGCCGGAGTCCAGGCAGACGACGAGGCTCGGGGTGCCGATGCGGTCCTTCAGCAGATCGATGTAGGCCGGCAGGTCGTAGCTGCCGCTCTCTTCACAGGCTTCGATGATCACGACGCAGCGCGCGTGCTTGCCGCCCGCCTCGCGCAGCGCGCGGATCGCCGTCAGCGACGCGAACGCCGCATAGCCGTCGTCGGCGCCGCCGCGGCCGTAGAGCTTGTCGTCCTTGCGCACCGGCTGCCACGGCCCGAGTCCGTCGAACCACCCGGTCATCTCCGGCTGCTTGTCGAGGTGCCCGTAGAGCAGCACGCAATCGTCGCCCTCCCCGGGGATCTCCATGTAGATCAGCGGCGTGCGGCCCTCGAGCTGTACGACCTCGACGGTCAGGCCTTCGATCTTCTGCACCTTGCACCAACCGGCGATCAGGTCGACCGCCTTCTGCATGTGCCCGGCCTGCTGCCAGTCCTTGTCGAACGCGGGCGACTTGTTGGGGATGCGGATGTAGTCGACGAGCTGGGGGACGATGTCCTGTTCCCAGACGTCGTCGACGAACGAGGTGAGCTTGCGGTGTTCCATGGCAGTGAGGGGCCGCCATCCTCGCGTCGCGACCGCGCAGTGGTAAGCGGCGGGCGCGAAAAACCGATTGTGAAGACGATGCGGCAGGGGCGATTGCGGTCCGCCCTCCTGGCCCGATGATCCGCGGTCGATGCGCTCCTACTTCCTCGTGGCAGCGGCAGCTGCCCTGCTCGCCCCCGCAACGGCCGCACAACAGGCGAGCGCGCTGGACGCGGCGGTGCTGGCGAAGCTGGTGCGCCAGTACGACAAGAACGGCGACGGCAAGGTGCAGAAGGGTGAGTACCCGCGCACCGCGGCGGCCTTCGCGAACCTCGATCGCGACGGCAATGGCGTCCTCGACGAGAAGGACGTCAACGCGCCGGCCAGGCGGGCGCAGCGGGCACCGCGCGACAAGCCCACGCCGGCGCCGAAGGTCGGCGACCTCGCGCCGGACTTCGACCTGCCGATGCTCGGCATGAAGGACACGACGGTGAAGTTGTCGTCGTTCCGCGGCGTGCAACCCGTCGCGCTGATCTTCGGCAGCTACACCTGACCGCCGTTCCGAAGCGCAGCCGGTCGGCTGCGGGAGATCCACGGCAAGCACAGCAGCGACGTCGCGTTCTTCCTGGTCTACGTGCGCGAGGCGCACCCGATCGACGGCAGCGCGCCGTCGACGTTCGGCCTGATCGAAGATCCGATCGACGACAGCGAACGCGCACACGTCGCCAGCACCTGCGTCGAGGATCTACGTCTGCCGATGCCGGCGCTCGTGGACCGCATCGACGACAAGGTCGGACTTGCCTATGCCGGTTGGCCCGATCGCCTCTACCTGATCGGCAAGGACGGCAAGATCGCCTACGCCGGCGAGCGCGGCCCGCGCGGCTTCGACCCGGATGCCTGGGCGAAGGCCATCGAGGCCGAGATGGCGCGCGGCAGCAAGGGCGAGCCGCCGAAGAGCAATGGACAGAAAACCGGCGACCACCAGGTGGACGAGCCTGCGGGCGATCCCCCGGTCACCAAACCCCCGGTCACCGAGCCGCCGAAATCCGGCTAGCGTGGCTTGCGACGCTTGTTGCGGCGCGGGCGCAACTCGATCTTCGTGAACAGGCCGTCGCTCGCGAAGCCCTGGAACCACTCGCCGACCTGCTCGGCACCGGCAGCACGTTCGATCGCTTCCCCGAGCGGGCGCCCCGCCGCGAGCGCCGACAGCACGGCGTGCGCAGGCTTCGCCAGCCGTTGGCGCCACACGCGATCGTCCTTGCGGTAGACGCACAGCCAACTCGGCACGAGCGCCGGCATGCGCACCGGCTTCTCTTCCTTCCAAGTCTGGTAGAAGACGTCGACCGGGTGGCGGAACGCGAACAAGCGCACCGACGGGTTGAGCTGCAAGCGCGCCTTGCCCCACTGCTCGGGCGGCACCGCCGCCATTTCCTCACCCGTCACGCTGCGGAACTCGGGCGCGTCGAACGCCTCGGCCACCGCGCGTTCGAGCGTCGCCAGCTCGGCCAAGAATGCGCGCTGCGGCAGCGAACGCTGGCGCGCGACGAACGCCGGCAGCGGCGCGCCGAGCTGGTTCAGGTTCGGGTGCCGGCTCGGGTGCGCAACGAGGAACTTCGCCAGCAGCGCGCGGAAGTCCTCTTCGCCGAGCGCCTGCTGCAGCGCGCCATAGTCGCCCTGCAGCACTTCGATCAGGCGGGCCAGGTAGGCGCCGTTGTAGACCTGCAGCTGATCGGTCGGCGACATGCGCGCGTTGCCGAGCACGACCTCGTGCGCGCGCACGGCACGCGGCGGCACGATCGCCGCGGCGGCGCGGCTCCTGATCGCGACGTCGGCGGTGGCCGGGTGCTCGGTGACCAGCGCGAACCAACGCTGCAGCGCCCGCAGGCTCGCCGGCTTCGTCACGAGCGCACCACCGCCGGCTGCCGTTTGCCGGTCGCGACCTTGGCGCGCGTCGGCTTGTCGGTGCGGTACTTCTCGGCCTTCTTCGCCTCACGGTGCGTGGTCGCGAAGTCCGGGATGTTCGCATCCCATTCGAGCAGCGTCGAACGGCCACCGCTGAGCTGGTGTGCGAGTGCGTAGAGCTGCCACACCTCGCGGCACACTGGATGATCGTGCGTGTCGAGGCGGTGCGTCTCGTAGACCGTGTGGCCGGCGAGGTGGAAGTAGACGACGTGGCCCCAAGGCACGCGGCGCAGGTAGGCCTCGGCGTCGAAGCCGTGGTTGCTGGCGCAGACGAACACGTTGTTGACGTCCATCAACAGTCCGCAGCCGGTCGCCGCGGTCAGCTCCTGCAGGAACTGCGGCTCGTCGAAGTCCTCGCCGGCAAACTGCAGGTAGGTGCTAGGGTTCTCGAGCACGAGCGGCTGTTCGAGCAGGTCCTGCACGGCGCGCACGCGTTCGATCAGGTGCCGCAGCGCGGCCTTGGTGTACGGCAGCGGCAGCAGGTCGTGCAGGTTCTTGCCGTCGACGCCGGTCCAGCAGATGTGGTCGCTGATCCAGCGCGCACCGCAGCGCTGCTGCAGCGACTTCAGCTCGCGCAGGTAGGCACGGTCCAACGGGTCGGTGCTGCCGATGTTCATCGACACGCCGTGCATCACCACCGGGTAGCGCGCGGCGACTTCTTCGAGCACGTGCACCGGGCGACCGCCGGTGTGCATGTAGTTCTCGGACAGGACCTCGAACCAGTCGACCTTCGGCTGCTTGCCGAGCACGTCGGCGTAGTGCACGGTGCGCAGACCGAGACCGATGCCGAGGTCGTTCTGGACGAGGTCGGAGAGGCGCGTCGACATGGAGGGCAGGCGAAAAGGTCGCGCCGCCCAGTGTGGACGGCGCACGTGGTTCGGCAGATGGGCCGGAGCATGCCGGCCCGACACCTGCCGGGTCTAGTGCTTGACCGGAACGGCGCAGCCGCCCTTGCCCTTGCACGAGTTCTTGCCGGCGCAGCCAGCGTCGCCGGACTTGCAGCCGCCCTGCCCCTTGCACGAGTTCGAGCCCTTGCAGGAGTGGTGCGCCGCGGTCGCGCAGCCGCCCTTGCCCTTGCACGAGTTCTTGCCGGCACAGCCGGCATCACCCGACTTGCAGCCACCTTGGCCCTTGCAGGCGTTCATGGCCTTGCAGGCATGCTTGTCCATCGCGGCCGTCTTGTGGGTGTCGCCCGAAGACGACTTGCAGGACGTCAGCGAGGTGGAAACGGCGCCGAACAGGAGGCCTGCGACGGCAGCCGACACGAGAGCGGACTTGGTCTTCTTCATGGTTCTCGGAGAGTAAGAGAAACTGGGCACAACTCTCCCTGGAGAAGCCAGGGCGCCGTGCACGAGCGCCGCTGATACGTCCCCGTCGGCACCGCGGTCCCCGCCGCTGCGGAAAGTCGCCCATGGCCCACCGCCGCGAATCCGCCACCGCCGGACGCGCCTTCATCCCCCGCTCACGTCCCCTGGCTCCCAGGGCTCGCCCCGATGGTGGCTCTGCCACCATCGCCGAGTCCTGCATAGCCCGACCACCCGCACCGCGCGGGGTGGGGGAG
>JBGARS010000066.1:0-30332 GCA_044230075.1 Planctomycetota bacterium
TGTGCACGGGGCAGACCGGGCACGCCGAGGTGGTGCGCGTCACCTTCGACCCGGACGTGGTCACGTTCAACGACATCCTGACCGTGTTCTTCGCCATGCACGACCCGACCACGCTGAACCGGCAGGGCGCCGACGAAGGCACGCAGTACCGCTCGGTGATCTTCTTCCATTCCGAAGCGCAGCATCAGGCGGCGCTCGCCGCGATCGCCAAGGCCCAGGCGAGGCTCGCCGATCCGATCGTGACGCAGGTGTCGCCGGCGCCGACGTTCTGGCCGGCCGAGGCCTACCACCAGGACTACTTCCGCAACCACCCTGACCAGGGCTACTGCCGCGCGATGATCGCGCCGAAGCTGAAGAAGCTCGGCCTGGACACGAAGAAGTAGCGGCTCAGTCCCGCGTCCACCGCTGGCTCTGCCGCAACGCCAGCTTGCCGGCGACGGTGTCGAACAGGCGCACGTCGACGCGTTCTTCACCGAGTTCGAGTTCGAGCCGGAACGGGCGCCCTTCGGGATCCCGCACGTCGACCAGCGTGCCGTGCAGCACCAGGTGATCGGCGGCCACGGGATCCGGTGCGCCACTGCACTCGACCGACCAGGTGCTGTGGTCGTCGCGCCACGACGCGGTGTAGACCTGATGCAGGGTGTGGAAGCCGAGCAACTGGATGGCCTCGAGCGCACCACCTTCGACCTGCAGGTGGTAGTGCAGCATCACGTAGCGCCCGCCGAGCAGCGAGGTGCCCTCGACGGTGCCGCGATCGACGCGCGGCGCGGCATCGGTCTGTGTCGTCGAGATCACGTTCCAGAGGCCCAGCAACCGCTGCAGTCGCCGGTGTGGTTCGGCGGGGCGCGCAAGTTCCGCGGCTCGCTGCAGCGCCGCGGCCTGCTGCACCGGATCCTGCGGCGCAGCGGCGAACAGGGTCACGAACACGCAGGCCGCGGACCGGATCAGGTGCATGGCAGAAGCCAAACCGAACCGCCGCTGCGGCGCAAGCAGCCGGCCGCGGTCTGCGCCCTCAGCGCCCGCCGTCCGTGCCCGGCTCGGTCGCCACGCTGCGTACCCGGCCATTGCCCGGGTCGATCGACAATCCGAGTGCCTGCTGCTGCTGCACCCAGAACACGAACAGGTACATCATCTCGTCGGTGGTCTCGAGGCCGAAGTGCACCGCCTGTTCCGGGTCGGGGTTCCACGGGTTCCACGCCGAGTTGTCGTAGTGCGCGAGCGCCTCGAAGCGCGTGCCGCGCGCGAACTGCATCGCGCCGCGTGGCCAGCGATACGACTGCTGCCAGTCGAAGTTGTAGTTCGGCACGACGAGCTGTCGCTGCTCGTCGCCATCGGGCGTCACCGTCGTGACGAGCATGTCGCGCCCGCGCAGGTGCATGTGCACGAACATGCCGATGCCCTCGGCGTCGGCCGGCAGCGTGCGCGCCGCTCGCACCGGATGCGCGCGCGCGCCGGGCGGGATCTGGAACCGCAGGTTCGCGACGATCGTCACCTGCATCGCCTTCTGCACCACGACACGCGGGAAGCGGAACCCCACCTGCAGGCGATCGATCTCCGGTTCGCCGGTGGTCACGTAGTGCGCCTGCAGCGCCAGCGCCGAGCCGGCGGGAATGCACACCGCGGTGCCAGGATCCATCACCAGCGGATCGCCGCCTGGCACGTAGCCGGTGATGAAACCGTCCTGCGAGAAGCGTTCGCCGAACTTCACGCGCGCCAGGTTGCAGTGGTGCAGCGACCGGCCGTTCGTCGGCCGGATCTCGATCGCCTCGACCCAGGTGTCGTGGTCGAAGCGATACGGCAGCAGGAAGTACTTGTAGGGCACGATGCCATCGGCCGGCAGCCGGATCGGCGCCTTGATCTCCACCACCAGATCCGGTTCGCCGATGCGCCACTCGCCGGTCGGCAGCGGTCGCGGCGGCGGCAGGTCTGCGGCGTCGCCGCTCGGCATGCCGGCGGCGGCCCATCGCACGATCGTCGCGCGTTCGTCGGCGGTCAGGCCGCGGTGATTGACGAACGCGCCGGACCGCGCGCTGCCGTACCACGGCGGCATGCGGCCCTGTTCGACGACCTCGGCCAGCATCGCGCCGTGCTTCCGCGCTTGCGCTTCGTCGAGCAGCGGGAACGGCGCCTGGCCGCCCGGTCGATGGCACTCCTGGCAGTGCCGCTGCAGGATCGCCGCCACGTCGCCGGCGAACGTCGGCGCGCTGGCCGCGGGCGACGCCAGCGGCGCCGTGATGCGACAACCGCTGATCGCCGTCTCGGGCACCAACACCGGCGCGCCGGCCAGCAGTTCGTCGAGGGCTTGCCGCAGGTCGTGCCGCGACGGCTCGGTGCGCGCAGCCGTGTAACCGTACTGGTCGTCGATGCGGCCGCGGTAGACGAGCTGCCGTTGGTGGTCCAGCACCACCGCCGCGGCGCTGCGGTCGACGCCGCACGCGCGCGCCAGAGCGAGCTCGAAGTCCTTGGCGAACACGGTGGTCGGCGCCGCCGCCGCCACCTGCGCGGCGGCGTCGACCAGGCTGTCACCGGGGCCGACGTTGACGACCAACACGACGACGCCGCGCGCCGCGTAATCGTGCGCCAGGGTCTCGAGGCGCGGCAGGTAGCGCTGCACGATCGGGCACTCGACGGTGGCGAAGAACAGCACCGTCGCCGTCGTCGCGCCGAGCTCCGGCAACCGCCGCGTCTGCCACCGCAGATCCGTGAACGGCGCGTCGACCACGGCGCCGATCGGCACCGCCGGCTGCTGAGCCGGCAAGGGCGGCTGCTGCGCCGGCAAGGCCGCCGCCAGAAGCAACCAGCCAGCGAGCCATGTTCGCCTGCGCATGCACCGGAGAGTCCTGGCCGCACCAGCCGCTGTCCAGTCCCGCCGGCGGGTTCCGCACACGCGGTCACGATCGCCCACGAACGCAACCACCGCCTTGCCCCGGCTGCCGAGCGCGGCTCTGCTGGCGGCACATGCCTGCCGCCGAGCCGACGCGCCCGCTCCTGGTACCGGCACTGATCGCGCTGTTGTGCGTGGTCTGGGGCAGCACCTGGTGGGCCATCCGCCTGTGCCTCGTCGACCAGCCGCCCCTGTCGTCGGCGGCGCTGCGCTTCCTGATCGCCGGCTCGGCGATGGCGCTGCTGGGCGCCCGGCTGCGCCGTGCCGAAGCGGCGCCGCCACCACCATCCTGGTTGTGGCTGACGGCGGGCGTGGCCAACTTCGCCGGCTGCTACGGCCTCCTGTACGTGGCCGAGACGACGGTGCCGTCGGGCATCGCCGCGGTGTTGTGGGCCATCTTCCCGCTGCTGATCGCCGGCGCGGCGGTGCTGTTCCTCGGCGAACGCCTGCGCCGCCTGCAGGTCGCCGGCTTCCTGCTGTCGTTCCTCGGCATCGTCACCGTGTTCGCCGGCGACCTCGGCGGCTTGCCTGAAGGCGGCACCGGCTCGGCGTTGCTGGTGCTCGGTAGCGCGGTGTCGTCGGCGATCGGCACGACGCTGGTGAAGAAGTTCGGCAGCGGCACCAGCTCGGTGTTGTTGAACCGCAACGGCATGCTGCTCGGCGCGGTGCTGCTGACGACGCTGGCGGTGTGGCGCGAGCAGCCGCTGGCGATGGCCTGGAGCCTTGGCGGCCTGCTGGCCACGCTGTACCTGGCGCTGTTCGGTACCGCGTTGACGTTCGGCGTCTACTTCTGGTTGTTGCGCACGGTGGCCGCTTCGCGCCTGGCGCTGATCACCTACGTGACGCCGATCCTGGCGATGCTGCTCGGCGCGGCGGTCGGCGACGGTTCGATGGACGCCGCGGCCTGGTCCGGCGCATTGCTCGTCACCGCCGGTATCGTGTTGGTGGTGCGGAGACCACGCCGATGAGCCTCGCCCGCCCGCCGCTGCGCGTGCCCGACTGGGCCCGCGTCTGGCAGCGCCGCATGCCCCGCCGGCGCGTGGCCGCCGCAGCCGTGGCGGCGGCGCTGCTGCTGTTGCTGTCGTTCTGGTACGGCGGCAATGGCCACGCCACCTGGCCGCGGGTGCAGATCCTGGATGCGATCCGGTTCGTCGAGAGCAGCCACCGCGACGACGTACCCGACGGTGACGGCGGCCTCGCGATCGGCCCGTACCAGATCCATCGCGTCTACTGGCAGGACGCGATCGACTCCGAGCCGACGCTGGGCGGTGACTACCAGGATTGCCGCCGCCGCGACTACGCCGAACGTGTCATCGACGCCTACATGCGCCGCTGGGTGCCGGGCGCCTGGCGCGTCGGCGACGGCGAAGTGATCGCCCGCGTGCACAACGGCGGCCCGCGTGGCGACCTGAACGCGGCGACGCTGGGCTACTGGCAACGCGTGCGCGCGCGGCTGCCGTGAGCCAGGGCTACCTGCCGAGCCGCAGTGCGACGCCGTTGCTGAAGCCGAAGCCGGCCGGCTGCAGCGTCAGCGCCTGGGCGAACACGTCGAGCCCGATCGTGCCCGGCAGGTCGGGGATCACGAAGTCGATCGCTGCCCAGCCGCTCGGCGCGGCGAGCACCGCGAGGCTGAACAACAACTGATCGATGTGCACGGTGCAGCCACCGCCGAACGGCACGTTCGCCGGCGTGGCGCCGAAGAACAGGAACGTCGGCGTGTTGGCCGCGAGCGTGCGCACCCACGCGGTCACCGGCGCGTCGAACGCCGGCGCGCGATCGAGGCTGCAGGTGACCTCGCCGGCCGGACCGCAGCCATTGCCGTAGACCGACGTGGTCGCCGGCACGAATACCGAGCCGTACACCTCCGCGCCGACCGCGAGTACGACACCGCGCGTGGCATCGCACACGACGGGACCGATGCGACCCTGGTTGCGCGGCACCCAGACACCGGCGACGTAGTCGGAGCTGGTGCCGATGGTCGCGAACAGGGCCAGGGCGCCGATCTGCGGATCGTAGACGAGGTCGCCGGCAGCCGGTGCCGAGGCGCTGACCTGGGTCCAGCCACCGGCGTGCAGTTCCCACAGGGTGCCCGACTGCGCACTCGATCCCGAGCTGACGTGCAACGCCAACACCTGCCGTGTCGTGTCGAACGCGAGACTGCCCTGGCGTGCCGGCGGCACCACGGCAGTCGGCACCTGAGCCCATACGGTGCCGTTCCATTGCCACGTGTCGTCGAACCACTGCGCCCCATCGGCGCCGCCGAACAGCACGACGGTGCCGCGCGTCGGATCGTAGGCACAGGCCGACTGCCCCCGCGGACTCGGCGACTGGCCCGGCGCCACCGGCTGCCAATCGAGGCCGTTCCACAGCCAGGTGTCACCGAACCAGACGCCGGGCGCCTGTCCGCCGAACAACACCGCCCGACCGCTCGGCGCGTGCCAGGCCAGCGCCGCACGTTCGCGGCCCGGCGGCACCGCGGTCGGTGCGGCCAAGCGCCAGCCGTCGCGCCACAACCACGTCTCGTCGTGCGGCTGTGGATCGCCACCGTCGCGCCCGCCGAACCGCACGATCTCGCCGGTCGCCGCGTCGAGCGCCAGACTCGCCGCGAACACGTCGCGCGGCCCGTTCGCCAACGGCAGCCACGCGCCCTGCCAGGCGTGCGCGTGCACCGCATTCTGTCCGGCATCACGACCCACCAGCACCAACCGCGCGCCATCGCGCAGCAGCGACGGCTCGCTGAGGGGCGGCACCGTTGGGGCGGCCACCGCGAGCCAATCCGTACCGCCCCACTGCCACGCATCACCGACTGGCTCCAGCAACGGACCGCTCTGGCCACCATAGAACAACGTGGTCGAGGACGACGGGTCGAACGCCATCGCGCCACCCATGCGCGGCGACGGCACACTGCTCGGGTAGAGCTGGGTCCACGCCGCGCCATCGAAGGCCCACGTGTCGTCGAGCAACTGCACCGGCACGCCGAACTGCGCGAGGCCACCGAACAACAGCAGCTGCAGGCTGCCCTGCACGATCGCCGGCGCCAGGCGCCCGCTGCGACGCGGCGTCGGCGCCGCACCGGCGACCTGGGTCCAGACGTCGCCGTCGAGCAACCAGGTGTCCGCCAGTTGCACCTGCGATCCCTGCGGCCCACCGCCGAACAACACGACCCGGTCGTGCACGAGGTCGTAGGCGAACGCCGGCTGCAGGCGCGGCGAGGGCGCGTTCGTGGTTGGCAGCACCGACCAACGCGCGCCGTCGAACACGCAGACGGTCGAGGCGCCGCCGTAGAGCGAGTAGACGACGACGCGCTGCCGCCCGGCGTCGAACGTTGCCGCCTGCGCGCCCTCGAGCGCGAGCGGCAGCACGTCGGCACGGCGACGGAACGTATCGCCGCCGAACATCCGCAGCGATGAGGCCCCGAACGGGAACGGCCGCAGCACCGTCGGGGACCACGGTGCTTCGGCGATGCCGACCCCGGTCACGCCGGCGAGGTGCACCGGCACCCACGACTGCTGCGCCGGCAGCGTCGCGACATACGCCGACGACAGCACGAGAACGACGCCGCGGAGGTCAGACAGTGGACTCATTGGTGGCGGCAGGCATCAGGGTAGCGCGCAACCGACCTCAGCGCGGCCAGACGAGAGCGCCGGGCCAACTTCCCGACCGCCCAGGGCGGCAGCGGCCAGATCACCGCGCAGTACGCGCCAACCGGGTCCGCACGTCAGGCCAACACCGACAGGTCGCGCAGCGCCTGCAGCACCACTGCCGGCGGCAGCGCTGCCAGTGCCGCTCCGGCGCGCACGACCCGGACGCAACATCCCTGCGGCGCCCACACGCGCGGGTCGCTCGGCCCGAACAACGCGACGGTCGACACGCCGAGCATCGCCGCGAGGTGCGTGGTGCCGCTGTCGTTGCCGACGAACGCGCCTGCGCCGGCGAGACGCGCCGCGAGCGCGGTCACCTGCGATTCGACCAGGAACGTCGGCGCACCGGGCCATTGCCACTGCCGCGGATCGTCGCGTTCGATCTCGGTCGGACCGACGGCGACGGCGACGGCGCGGCCGCGCGCCGTCAGTGCCGCGGCGAGGTCGAGCCAGTGCGCGCGCGGCCAGCACTTCGCCCGCCCACCGCTGCCCGGCGCCAGCACGGTCGGACCTGCGCGCCGGCCGCCCGCGGCCAGCAGCCAGGCGTCGTCGGGCCAATGCGGCAGCAGGCCGAGCTGCGCCGCGATCTGCCGGCCGATCGGTGCGGCGTCGCGCGGCCGCGGGTCGAACACCGATACCGTGCAGCCGGCCGGCGCCGCGGACCCTGCCGCCGGGTCGTCCGCGAACACGACGTCGTAGCCACGCAGCCGTTCACGCGCCGCCGCCGGCGACCACAGGGCCAGGTCCTCGCTCGACCGCGCGCGGTCGCAGGCACCATGCTGTTGCAGGACCGCTGCGAACTCGAGCACGCCGGCGACGTGTAGCGCGGCCGCCGGGTGCCGGCGCCGCAGCGCGCGCAGCACCGGCAGCATCAGCAGCGTGTCGCCGAGGCCGCCGCGCCGCAGCACCAGGATCTGCGGCATGCGGCGGGCTCGACCCTCAGTCCTTCGCGGTCATGCGCTGGCGCTGTTCGTCGGCCTGCTTCGCCGCGTAGGTACCCTCGTACTTCTTCGCGAACTTGCCCAGCTCGACGACGAGCTTCTTCGCCTGCGACGCCTTGCTCGGGTCGTAGGCCTTGAGCACCTTCTGCAGCGCCTTGCTGGCGGCCAGCTCCTTCTTGATGGCTGCATCGCCGGCAAAGCGTGCCAGCTGCTCCGTGGCGGCATTTGCGGCCGGGAAGCCCTTCCAGACCTTCTCGATCTTCTCGAGCTGGTCCTCGGCTGCCGCGTAGTCCGGCCCCTGGCCAAGCCGTGCGACGCGTGCCGTCTGGGCATCCGCACGCTTCTGCAGCCCCGCGCTCTGCGTCGCCAACACCACTCGCAGGTCCGCATCGAGGTTCTCCTGCGCCAGCATCTTGTCGAGGTAGTCGCGCAGCTTGACGTAGTCCTGCTTCTCCCACATCGACCGCACCGGACCGTAGCGGGCTTCATCCGGCAACTTCGGCACCAGCGACACGTTCTTCAGCAACTCTTCGATCGTGCCCTCGTCCGGCATGCGATCGTCGGGCACCGATTGCACGACCCCGTTGGCGTCGATGCAGAACACGCTGGGGAAGAACTTGATGCCGTACTGCTCGTTGACCCCCTTGGCCTTGACGAATGCGTACTTGGCACCGAGGTCGGTGATGAACGTCTTCTCGATCAGTGACTCGTTCTCATCGGACACGCCGATGATCAGCAGCCCACGCTCCGCGAACTTCTCGTGCAGTTCGTTGAGGTGCGGGACCGCCGCTTTGCACGGGCCTCACCAAGTCTGTGCGAAGTCGAGTATGACGACCTTGCCGGCTAGATCGTCGAACGACTTCGGGCCGTCGTTCCAGACCTTCTCGAAGGCGAACTCGGATGCCGGGGCTCCCTTGGCTTGGGCGGCGGTGATGCCGGCGAACAGCAAGGCGGCACCGATCGATACGATGTGCTTGGGATGAACCATGGCCGGGAGATTACCCGACCATGGCCGACTGGGCGACTGGCGGACTGGCCGACCGGGGCCCCGTCGCGCGGCTGCACCAGCGGGCTCAGCCCTTCATCGCCTGGTGCACGTTGCCGACCATCGCCGCACTCGGCTTCAGCGACTTGTCGCCGGGCTTCTTCCAGTTGGCGGGGCAGGCCTCCTCGGGCAGCTTGCTGAAGTGGATGAAGGCCTGCACCTTGCGGGTCAGTTCCTCCATGTTGCGGCCGACGTTGAGGAAGTTGATCTCGCTGCCGTGCAGCTTGCCGTCCGGGCCGATGATGAACGTGCCGCGCAGCGCGAGACCGTTCGCCAGGTAGACGCCGAGCAGGCGCGACACGTCGCCGGTGCGATCGGCCGCCATCGGGTAGTTCACGTTGGCGAGTTCGCCCTCGTGCTGGCGCCAGGCCATGTGGGTGAACTTCGTATCGGTGCTGACGGTCAGCACCTCGCAGCCCAGCTTCTGCAGCGTCGGGTACTGCTCGGCCAGCGCGGCGAACTCGGTCGCGCAGACGAACGTGAAGTCCGCCGGGTAGAAGACCAGCACCGTCCACTTGCCGGCCTTCTTGGCCTCGGCGAGGCTGAACTTGCCGAAGTCCTTCTTGGTCGGCAGGTAGGTCTCCATCTCGAACTCGGGCACGATCTGCCCGACCTGAATCGTCGTCACTTGGCTCACGGTTGGTTCCTGGAATGCGTCCTGAATTGGGGCTCGAAGGTAGCCCAGCGGCGCATCTGTTCCAAGCGATGAGATGCCGGGTTCGGCGGGCTTGGGCAACCGCGCCGCAGCGGCCGGCGAACGGCGGCGCAGTTCGTGGTTTCCCTGCCTGCGTCCGGCGGGCACCATGTTCGCCCCCGAACGCGAACCGCCGTGACCATGCAAGCGCCCTCCGCCTCCCCCAACCCCGAAGCCTCGACCGCCGCCAAGGCGTTGGCCGCCGCCGGCGACGCCGAATCGGCCCGCGACGTCGGCGCACTCGACGATGCCGCGCGGCAGGCCGCGCAGCGCCTCGGCCGCCGCAAGCAGGGACTCGTCGAGCGACTGATCTACGGTCCGCAACCCGAAACCGGCGAACTGCAGAGCGGTGCGGTGGCGGCGCACGGCGCCGGCGACCGCGGCCGCAAGATCGTCGACGCGGCGCTGGCCTGCCTGGCGCGCGGTGAGGCGTTCACGAGCGACGGCAAGTTGTCGGCAGCGCTGCGTGCGGCGGTCGCCGCGGAGAAGGCGTATGGCTTCACGGTGCCAGCCGAGTTCGGCGGCCTCGACGGCCGCTACGTGCAGCTCGCGCTGGTCGAGGAGGAGCTGGCCGCCAACGGACTCGGCCCGCTGGCGGTCGAGATCTCCGGCGAACTGACGATCGGCGCCGGTTCGCTGCTCGCCTACGGCACCGACGCACAGAAGCGGCTGTTCCTGCCGCTGGTCGCCGAAGGCCAGCTGATGGCGTTCGGCCTGACCGAGGTCGGCATCGGCGTCAACGCCAAGAAGGTGCGCGCCTACGTCGAGCCCGACGCGCAGACCGGCGGCTGCCGCCTGTTCGCGATGGGCGATCGCAACAAGCTGTGGATCACCAATGCCACGCACGGTGCCCTGGTCGCGATCGTCGCGCGCATCGGCAAGGACGGCAAACAGGTCGGCCTGTTCGTGCTGCGCCTGCCCGAGCACGACATCGGCGCCGACTCGGGCAAGGACCACGAGTTCCGTTGCGAGCCGTCGAACACGGGCGCATTCACCGCCAACCACAACTCGCGGCTGCATTTCCTGAACTACCCGCTCGCCAAGGACGAACAGATCCAGGCCGACGGCGTCGAGGTGCTGTTCTACTGCCTGCGCATGGGCCGCTGCATGCTGGCGGCGATGGCGGCCGGCTACCAGCGCATGTTCGCGGCCGACGCCGCCGCCTACGCGCGCGGCCGCGACGGCGTCGGCGGCGCCGTGATCAAGCACGAGCTGCCGCGCCAGCACCTGGGCCGCATGCTCGGCGGTGCCTTGCAGTCACGGGCGCTGAGCCATCTGTCGCTGCAACAGGACGCGGACGGCATCGACCTCGCCGGCCTGCGCGACCTGACCAAGTCGGCGGCGGCACAGAGCGCGCTCGAGTCGCAGATCGCGGCCGAACGCGTGATCGGCGGCCGCTCGTTCGACAAGTCGTCGCGCGTGCACGACGCGCGCGCCAACATGCACGTGTTCGGTGTCGTCGAGGGCGAGGACGACCTGATCCTGATGGGCATGGTGAAGGACGTCACCGACACGTTCACCAGCCGCTACATGGCCGGCATGCTGTCGGTGATCCAGTCGATCAACCAGGGCCCCGATGGCAAGCAGCTGCCGAACGAGCGGCGCTTGTTGCGCCTGACGCCTGCGACCCTGTTCACCGATCCGGGCCGGCTGTGGCTGGCGACACGGCGGCTGCTCGGCACCTGGTCGTTCTGGAAGCTGAAGGGCTGGATCGTCGGCAACGGCCTGCTCGAACTGCTGCGTGCGCCGCTGCTGCTGCTGCCGACCGGTTGCATCCCGCGCTACCAGCTGCTGCCGGCCGAACTGCGCCGCTATGCCCGCTTCGCCGAGACCCGGCTGCGCTGGTTGCGCTGGGCCTACCTCGGCATCAACCTGTGGTTCCAGCTCGAACTGACGCGCGCGCAGATCCCGCTGCAGCGACTGGGCAAGGTCATCGAGCAACTGGTGACGATGCTGGCCCTGTGCCATCACGCGAAGCAGCAGGACGGCAGTCAGCAGCGGGTCGCCGCGCTGCAGTGCGAACAGCTGATGACGCGCGTCAAGGGCACCCGGTTGCTGACCGGACTCTGGCAGATCGAGCGCTTGCGGCGCCTCGTCGCCGGCGTCGGCGACGACGTCGAGAAGCAGCAGAGTTCGCTGCTGCGTGGCGTCGAGCCGCAGCCGTTCGCGCATCCGTTCGCGGCGCGCGAGAAGCGACCGCGCTGAGGCGACTCATCGTCGTTACCCTGCCCGCATGCCACGCCGCCACATCTCGTCCGGTTCGTCGTTCGAAGACCGGATCGGCTATTCGCGCGCGGTCGTCGATGGCGAGTGGGTCTTCGTCTCCGGCACCACCGGCTACGACTACACCACGATGCAGCTTCCGCCCGGCGTCGAGGCGCAGTGCCGGCAGGCGCTGGCCAACATCGAACGCGCGCTCGGCGAGGCCGGCAGTTCGCTGCGCGACGTCGTGCGCGTGACCTACATCCTGCCGGACGCGACGGAGTTCCAGGCCTGCTGGCCGGTGTTGCGCGCCGCGTTCGGGGCGATCCGCCCGGCGGCGACGATGTTCGCGGCGGGATTGGCGGAGCCGGCGATGCGCATCGAGATCGAGGTGACGGCGCGTCGCCGCACCGACGGCGGGTAGCAAAGCTCGCACGGCAGTTGCGTTCGGGACCTGGAGCCTCCAACCTGCGCGCCCCGGATGCCGGCCGACGCCATGGACTCGCTGCACTCCCCCACCGCGCGCGCGGTGATCTGGGCGATCGGCATCCTGTTGCTGGTCGTGATCGGCCGCGAGCTGCGGCGCGTGCCGGCGCGGCTGATCGTGCTGATGGCCTCGGCGTTCATGGACATGGTCGGGCTGTTCCTGATCCTGCCGCTGCTGCCGTTCTACGTGCAGAAGCTGGCCGCCGGCGGCTTCACCCTGCCGTGGTTCGGCACGATCGGCGTCGGCGCGCTGACCGGCCTGGTCGTGTCCTCGTACACGATCGCGCAGCTGGCCAGCGCACCGCTCTGGGGCCGCATGTCGGACCGCATCGGCCGACGCCCGGTGCTGCTGATCGCGCTGTTCGCGTCGGCGGTCGCCTACCTGATCTTCGGCTTCGCCGACTCGCTGTGGTTGCTGCTGCTGTCGCGCCTCGTGCAGGGTGCAGGTGGCGGCACCGTCGGTGTGATCCAGGCCTACGTCGCCGACACCGTCGGACCGACCCAGCGCACGCGGGCGCTCGGCTGGCTGTCGGCGGCGACCAACCTCGGCGTGGCACTGGGGCCGGTGCTCGGCTCCGAACTGGTGAAGCTCGGCAAGGTCGACCTGCTGCCCGGCGCAGCCACCTGGACCATGGGCGACGCGGCGCCCGGCATCGGCGCCGCCGTGCTGTGCCTGCTGAACATGCTGTTCGCCGCGATCTGGCTGCGTGAGTCGCGCCAGGTGGCGACGACGCCGCGCACGACACCGGAGCTGTCGACGCGGCGCGCCGCCTGGGGCGTGGTGGTGCGATTCCGCGACCCGCCGTCGCGACTGATCTGGATCTACGGCATCGCCATCGGCTCCTTCCAGGGCATCAGCGCCGTGCTGGCACTGTTCCTGAACGCGCGCTTCCAGGTCACCGAGACGACGATCGGCTACGTGTTCATGTACATCGGTGCGATCTCGGTGTTCGCCCGCGTGCTGCTGCTGGGGCGTCTCGTCGACCACTTCGGCGAAGCCCGGCTGGCCCGCATCGGCATCGTCACGCTGGCGACGGGCCTGCTGGGCATGGCCTTCGCCAATTCGCTGCCGACGCTGGCGCTGACCGTGGCACTGTTGCCACTCGGCACGTCGTTCACGTTCCCGTGCGTCACCGCGTTGCTGTCGCGCAGCGTCGCCGATGCGGACCGTGGCCTCTACATGGGGCTGCAGCAGACGTTCGGCGGCACCTCACGCCTGTGCGCGCCGCTGCTCTACGGCTGGACCTTCGACGCACTGGGGCAGGGCGTGCCGTTCTACCTCGCCGCCGGGCTGGTGGCATCGACCTGGCTGCTGGCGATCGGCATCCGACCGCCGGAGCGCGACGCGCCGCGGGCCGTCTGATCGGCGGCGCAGTCAGCGCTTCTCGACCTGCATCTTGCCCATCTCCGCGGGCGCCTCGACCTCGCCCATCTCCACGGGCTGCGCCACCGGGTGGTCTCCGGGCACCAGCACGTCCCCCATCAGCGGCGCCGGCTGCGACGGCGGCGCGCCCGGCGCGACCGGCTCCTGGCGCGGCCGCACGCACGCCGCGAGCGCGCTGCCGACGAACAGCCACAGCGCGACGGCACGGGCCACGGCCCGGCGCAACTTCTGCCGCAGACCGACCGGGCAGTCGCGCGTCAGCACCCTGCCATCGGCGCGGCGGTAGAACCGCACACACACGCGGCCCTGCGCCGACTGACGCAGCAGGTCCATCGCTGCGTCCGTGCTCATGCGACTGAGGTCGTGCACGTGCAGCTTGCAGTCGGCGCAGAAGCGGCGCCGGTCGTCGCCCTGCATCTGGCTCCAGTCGGCGGAACACGGCGAGGCAATCGAGATGCGATCGAGCGGCGAAGTCTGGGTCATGCGGGTCCTCGGGAAAAGTCGCGGCGAACGGCACTGCCCAGGCGCGAGTTCCCGAGCATTGGCCTGGCATCTCGCCCGGCCCACCGGGTCGCCATGGCACGGCCGCGACGTGGCAGCCGCTGCCGCTATCCTCGCCGTTCTCCCCCGACCCGAACCCACTTGCCATGAGCCTGCTCAACTGGATCTTCGACGCCTGGCAGCACAGCCGCATCCGCGACACCCAGAACGAAACCGCCCTGCTGCGCCGCGAGATGGCCTCGCTGCGCGGCACAGCCGGCCTCGACGAGGACCGCGTCGTGCGCGCACTCGGCGAACTGGCGCTCGCCGTGAAGACCGTGCAGCGACTCTGCGTCGAGAAGGGAGTCTGCACCGAAGCCGAGTTCCAGCAGCGCGCCCGCGAGATCGACCTCGAGGACGGGCGCGCCGACGGCATGGTGACACCACCGCGCTGAGCGACCCGTGCTGCCGGTGACGTGGCCGCGGCGACGTTGCCGCGATAGCGTGCGCGCGCGTGACGACGGCCCTGGTGTTCGTGCTGGTCTATGCCGTGATGGTGTGCGGCACCGTGCCCGGCCTGCGCCTCGATCGCACCGGTGCCGCGCTGCTCGGTGCAATCGCCCTGGTCGCCACCGGCTCGCTGTCGACCGCGCAGGCCTGGCAGGCGATCGACGCCGGCACGATCGGCCTCTTGTTCGGCCTGATGGTCGTGTCGGCGCAGTTCCGGCTCGGCGGCTTCTACACCGCCACGACCCGCTGGCTGGCGATGCGGCCCGTTTCGCCGGTGCGGCTGCTGCTCGAACTGATGCTGACCGTCGGCATGCTGTCGGCGCTGCTGACCAACGACGTCGTCTGCCTCGCGATCGCACCGGTGCTGATCGACACCTGCGCGCGCCGCCGCCTCGATCCGGTGCCCTTCCTGCTCGGCCTCGCCGCCGCCGCCAACATCGGCTCGGCGGCGACGTTGATCGGCAATCCGCAGAACATGCTGATCGGCCAATCGCTGCACCTGTCGTTCGCCGGCTACCTGCTGGACGGTTGCGTGCCGGCCGCGCTCGGGCTGCTCGCGGCATGGTGGATCCTGGCGCGCGCCTACCGCGGTCGTTTCGAACGCGCGCTCGATCTGGTGGCGCCGGTGGACCGTGGCTTCGACCGCTGGCAGACCGGCAAGGGCCTGGTAGTGCTCGGCGCGCTGGTGCTCGGCCTGCTGGTCTGCCCGCTGCCGCGCGAAGTGCAGGCGCTGCTGGCCGCCGGCATCGTGCTGTCGTCGCGCCGCATGGCGACCCGCGAGATGCTCGCGCTCGTGGACTGGCAGCTGCTGGTGCTGTTCGCCGGCCTGTTCGTGGTCAACACGGCGTTCCAGCAGGATGGCCACGCCACCGCTGCGTTCGCCGCCCTGCGCGGCCTGGGGCTCGATCTCGCCGATCCGGTCGCGCTGTTCGCGACCGGTGCACTCGGTTCGAACCTGATCTCCAACGTGCCGCTGACGATGCTGCTGCTGCCGGTCGCGCACCACCCGCAGGCGGGCGCGATCCTGGCCCTCGCCACCACGCTCGCCGGCAACCTGCTGCTGGTCGGTTCGATCGCGAACCTGATCGTCGTCGAACAGGCGAACCGCCTCGGCGTCCGTCCGCGCAGCCGCAGTTGGGTGGTCGAACACCTGCGCACCGGCATCCCGATCTCGATCGCCACGCTGGCAATTGCCGGAATCTGGCTGTGGCTGCGCAGCTGAAGGTCGCGCCGGGCCGGCTTGTCCTGCAACATGTAGCCATGCGTCCTGCGCCGGTCCTCGCTTCCGGGCTCGTGGTCGTACTGCTCGCTGCCGGCGTGTGGTTCACGCTGGCGGGCACCCGCGACGACACCGGACCACCGCGAGCCACCCGCCGCGACGACGACCCGCGGGTGCGGGCGGCGCCGCCACCGATGCTCGAGCGGGAACAGGCACCCGGTGTCGTGCCGACCACGCCAACCGCCACCAGCCAAGACCGGCCGATCGCACCGCCGACCGCCGAACGGGCCGAGACGCCGGCAAACGTCGACCTGCGCGTGCGCACCATCGCCGGGCACCAGGACGTGGGCACCTTCACGTGGCGCTTTCGCGGCGGTGCGGACCCGCTGCGCGGCGACGGCCAGGACGGCGTCGCCCATCTGCACCTGCCGCCCGGCGGCAAGGGCCAGCTGCTGGTCGAGTCGCCGGGGTTCGCGCCGTTCACCGTCGACCTGACCGCACCGACGGCCGAACAGCCGCCGACGACCATCGACACGTTCCTGGCCCAGGCGGCGCGCGCGGCGGGCATCACGCTGCTCGTGCGCGACACCGCGCTGCAGCCGATCGCGAAAGTGCGCGTCGATGCGTTCCCCCTGGTACCCGGCAGCCACGACGGCGCCTGGCAGCTCGGCGCGTCGCTCTGGGCCCGGCGCAGCGAGGCCGCCGATGGCCGCTACGAACTGCCCGACCTGGCCCCGGGCGACTACGGCATCCGGGTGCTCGCGCTCGATCCGGACGGCAAGCTGTTGCCGTTGCTGCCGTACCTGCACACGTTCGTGCTGACGGGCAGCAGCGGTTACGTCGAGGAGGTCGTGCTCGAGCCCGGCTGCGTGCCGGAGTTCGACCTGCTCGATGCCACCGGCGCACAGCTCGACCCACAGACCGCCGGTGGCATGCAGCTGCGGCTGCACGTTCCCGGCGGCGAACCCGTGCCGCGCATGTGGACGGTGGAGAAGGACGGCCGCACGACGGCCGCACTCGACACGCTGCCGGGACAAGGCGTCGTGTCGTTGGCGCAACCGGTGCCCGCCGGCACCTACGCGCTGGAGGTCACGATTGCCGGCCAGCAGCGCGTGCAGCAGTTCGTGACCCTGCGGGCCGGCGAACGCCAACGCGAACGCATCGTCGTGCGATGACGCGGACCACTACGCGACGTCGAAGCCGCCGGAGCGCTGCATCTCGCCGTCCATGCCGAGCGCACCCATCGTATAGGTCGTCAGCATCAGGCTGACCATGCCGAGTGGCTGCAGCATGACCATCGGCCCCAGCACGACGACGAAGACGCCCGCACCGGCGAGCGAGTAGACGATGCGACCGCCGCCGCACAGTTCGGCCACGCCCGCACCGAGCGCGCCGGCTGCGGTGAGCACGGGCACCATGGCGAAACCGCCGTGCAGCAGGATCTGCAGCAGACCCAGCACGAAGAACACCAGTGCGCCGTGCAGCACCGCGCGACCCACGCGGCGCCGGATCCGCACGCCTTTGCCGTCGTGGCGGTGCCGCTCGTGCCACCAGTAGGCGCGCAGGCGTTCGCGGTCGGGAGTCGGCAGCGCGAGGAACCACGGCTCGTGTTCCCTCGGGTCACGGTCGGCCTCGCGATCGGCGAACTCGACCGGCAGGGGAACGTCCTGTGGTCCGGTCAGCGAACTCTGCACGACCTTGGCCTGCTCGGCGAACGCAGCGTGCGCGGCTGCCAGGCGGCGCTCGAGCCGCTGTTCGCGACGCTGCACCGCGGCGACCAGGCTCGTTGCGGGCTTTGCGGCCGCGAGGCGTCGCTGCAGGTGCTGCAGGGCCGCCACCGCGGCGGGGTCCGGCGCCGGCGCCGGCACTGCCGCGCGCGCGGCCGGCGCCGGGACGACCGCAGGCTCGGCCGCGGCCACGAACTCACCCGGATGCGACACCCGGTGTTCCTCCAGCAGCGGCTCCCAATCGCTCGCCTCGGTCATGGGTGCAGTCATCGGCCTTTCTGCCGCCGCGTCTTGTCGCCGACGCCGGTGCCCCGCATGGCATGGCAAGGTCCCGCCCAGGTCCACCCGCGCCGACGGGCTGCGCGCGGGCCTTGGCGAACCCTGTGGCGAAGGTACGCTGCGACCTGCACCATGCTGTTCCTGTCCCCTGCCCGCCGACCCGGGCCCCAGCCGAAGCCGGATCCGGCATTCTGGCGCTGGCTGCTCTTCGGCAGCGCCGCCGCAGCGGCGCTGTGTTCGATGCAGCCGTGGGTCCGGGTCCGCTTCGAGGCCCTGTTCGACGGCCACGTGGGCCCGCCCGGCTGGCACAGCTCCGCCGGCTTCACCTGCCTGTGCACCAGCGCCCTGGTGACGGTCATGGCGATCGCGGAGAGCGGCACCCCCGCCTCGCAGCACGCGGTGCGACCCGGCAGCCTGATGCTCGTCGCCCTCACCACGCTGGTGCTCGGCTTCCAGTGGTGCGGCGGTCCCGGCATGCTGCGCGGCGTGTCCGCGCACTGGACCGTGTGGTTCTACCTGCTGCTCGCCAGCGTGCCCGTGCTGCTGACCACGTGCATGTTGCGCTGGCTGGCGGCCGGCGGGCGCACCGACGCAGACGGCAGCACGCCCGGGTTCACAGTTCCTCTGGTCCGCCGACGTAGCCGAGGAATGCGCTGGCGGCGACCACGAGCGGACTCGCGAGATAGACCTGGCCCGGACCCGATCGGCCGGGGAAGTTGCGATTGATCGCCGACACCGTGACCTCGTCGGCGGTGAACGACACGCCCGGGCCCGCCTTGATGCAGGCGCCGCAGCTCGGATCGATCAGCTCGACGCCGGCCTGCTCGAACAGCTGCACGTAGCCCATCTTCTCGGCGTAGTCGCGGATGCGCTGGCTGCCGAACTGGAAGTAGGTCTTCGCCTGCAGCGTGCGCCCCTTGTCGAGCGCCGTGCGCACGACGCCGGCGTACATGTCCATGTCCGCCTTCTTGCCGCCGGTGCACGAGCCGCCGTAGGCGATCTGGATCGTGACCTTGCCCTGCTCGGCGCGCAGCTTCTGCAGCGGGATGCCGTTGCGCGGATCGCCCGGCGTCGCCACGGTCGGCTCGATCGTCGCCAGGTCGATGTGGAACGTCTTGCCGTAGGTCGCCCCGGCATCGGCCTTGACGATCTGCGCCCGCAGTTTCGCGCGATCGGTGCCACGCTGCTCGGCGATGTAGTCGACGACGACCTCGTCGGCCTCGATGATGCCGGTGAAACCACCCGCTTCGACCGCCATGTTGGTCAGCGTCGCACGCTCGTCGAGCGGCAGTGCCATCGTGCCCGGCCCGCCGAACTCCAGCACCTTGCCGATGCCGGCGCCAGTCTTGAAGAACGCATCGCTGAGCAGGTGCAGCATCACGTCCTTGGCGCAGACGCCGGCACCCAGTTCGCCGGTCAGGTTCACGCGCACGGACTCCGGCACCTTGACGCGCACGTCCTTGGTGAACCAGGAGTTCGCCATGTCGGTCGAGCCGACGCCGAACGCGAAGCAGCCGATCGCGCCGGCCATGCAGGTGTGGCTGTCGGTACCGATCACCAGCTGGCCCGGCTCGGCGATGTCCTCGATGACGATGTTGTGGCAGATGCCCTCGCTGCCGACGGTCTTGCCGCCGCGCGAGACTTCGCCGTACAGCTTGACGCCCTGCTGCTTCGTGAACGCCTCCTGCACGGTCGCCAGCGACGCGGCCTGTTCGCGCAGGCCCATCTTGACGTGGGCCTCGGGCATCACGCGGTCGAGGAACGTCAGGTGGTCGCGGAACGCGAACACCGACTTCGGATCGGTGATCTTGGCGTCCTGGCCGAGCCCCATCTTGAACAGCGCCTCGGCCATCGGCGTGACGTACTCGTGGCTGAAGCGCACGTCGGTGCGCACGAACAGCGCATCGCCCGGCTGCACGGCGGCGATGCCGAGCTGGCCGGTCTTGGCGTCGGCGATCGCACGCTGGGCGATGATCTTCTCGCACAGCGTCATCGGCCGCTTCGCCGTGGTCACCGCCGGCGGCCTGGTCTTGCCGGCGAGGCGCGCCTGGTTGTAGGCGAACAGTCCGCCGTGCCGCACGATCTCGGCGGCGATCGCGTCGAGGCCCTTGGTGAACTCCTCGATCGGGATCGCTTCGCCGCGCTCGATGCGACCGAGCAGCGAGAAGTCGGTCGACGTCAGCAGGCCGATGTTCTGGCAGTTCTGGCCGTAGATCTTCTCGATGTTCTTGGCGATCACGAGCCGGATGCCGGCCTTCAACTCGCTGTAGGGCGCCGTCTCGCGCGAGCTGCCGCAGCCCTTCGACACGCCGCTGACGATCACCGAGCTGCCGCTGTTCCGGATCGCGTCCTGCTGGACGTTGCCACCCCTGAGACCGACGAGGCAGTACCGCGCCAGCGTCTCGTCGTAGTAGTAGCAGACCCAACCGGGCGTCAGCTCGTCGGTCGAGATGTTGTCGATCAGCTTGCGGGCCGGATCGTACTTCAGCGCCTCGAACCCGTAGAGCTGCTGCTTCAGCAGCTCCTGGTCCTCGGTCAGGTAGAGCACGCGGCCGTCGAACTTCACGCTGGTGTCACTGGTCTCTTGCATCGGTGCTCCCGGATCAGACCCGTTCGAGGATCATCGCGATGCCCTGGCCGCCGCCGATGCAGGCCGACGCGCAGCCGAGCGCCTTGCCGCTCTGCTCCATCTCGCGCACCAGCGTCAGCAGCAGCCGCGTGCCGGTCGCGCCCAACGGATGGCCGAGCGCGATCGCGCCGCCGTTGACGTTGCACTTCTTGCGGTCGAGCTTCAGCTCCTTCTCGCAGCCGAGGTACTGCGCCGAGAACGCCTCGTTGATCTCGATCAGGTCGAGGTCGGCGACCTTCAGGCCGGCCTTCGCGCACGCGTTCGTGATCGCCGGCACCGGGCCGATGCCCATCAGCTCGGGTGGCACGCCGGCGAGGCCCCACGAACGGATGCGTGCCTTCGGCTGTAATCCCAGCTCCTTGGCGCGGTCGGCGGTCGTGACGACCAGCATCGCGGCGCCGTCGACGATGCCCGACGCGTTGCCGGCGGTCACGGTGCCGTCCTTGCCGAACGCCGCGCGCAGACCGGCGAGCGCCGCGAGCGTCGTCTCCGGCTTGATGTGGTCGTCCTGGTCGACGACGACTTCCTTGCGCCCCATCTGCACCGTCAGCGGCGCGATCTCGGCGGCGAACTTGCCGGCCTTGACCGCGGCGGCTCCCAGCTGGTGGCTGCGGAGCGCGTACTCGTCCTGTTCCTCGCGCGAGATCGAGAGCTTCTTGGCGACGTTCTCGGCGGTCTGCGCCATGAAGAACTTGCAGAACGGGTCGTAGAGCGCGGCGAACAGCAGGTCCTCGATCTTCGGCTCGGCACCGAAGCGGAAGCCCTCGCGCGCGCCGCGGATCACGTGCGGCACCTGGCTCATGTTCTCCATGCCGCCCGCGAGGCACAACTTCGCCTCGCCGGCGAGGATCGTGTGTACCGCCGAGATCACCGACTGGATGCCCGAGCCGCACAGGCGATTGACCGTCAGCGCCGGCTTGTCGATCGGCACCCCTGCCTTCAAGGCCACGTGGCGCGCGCCGTAGATCGCGTCGCTGCTGCTCTGCGCGGCGTTGCCGACGAAGGTCTCGTCGACCATCTCGGGCTGGACGCCGGTCCGCTCGAGCGCGGCCTTGGCAGCGTGCACGGCGAGGTCGATGGCACTGACATCCTTGAACTTGCCGAAGCCCGGCGTGCCGGAGTACTCGGCCATGGCGGTGCGGGCACCGCCGACGATCACCAATTCTGGTCGCATCTGCAGAGCATCGAACATGCTCCGGCGGTTCGCAAGTTTCGAGACGTGTCCGGCGGCCCGGACCGTCGCCGGCCCCCGCCGCGCACCGTAACATGCGTGCCATGCCGAACCTGCTGCGCCCGTTCTTCTACCTGCTGCTGGCCCTGTCGCCGACCGCCTGCGCCAATCTCAACCTCTATTCCGACGCCGAGCTCGAGCCGCTGAGCCTGCAGGCGTACGACGAGGCATCGAAGGAACACCCGCCGATCACCAAGGGCCGCGACTACGAGATGGTGCAGCGGGTCGCCAAGAAGATCGCGACGGCGTGCGGCGAGGACTTCGCCTGGGAAGCGCGCCTGCTGCAGGCCGACGACACGCCGAACGCATTCTGCCTGCCGAACGGCCGCATCGCGATCTACACCGGCATCCTGCCGATCACGCAGAACGAGGATGCGCTCGCGGTCGTGATGGGCCACGAGGTCGCGCACGCGGTGCTGCGCCACGGCGGCAAGCGCATGACGCAGGGCACGATCGCCAACGCCAGCCTCGCCGCGGTGCAGGCGGGCCTGGGCCTGGCCGACATGAGCACCGAGGCGAAGTCCGGCGTGATGGCCGCGCTCGGTCTCGGCACGCAGGTCGGCGTGCTGCTGCCGTTCTCGCGCGACCACGAGAGCGAGGCCGACGTCGAAGGCCTGCGCTACGTGATCCGCGCCGGCTACAACCCCGACGAAGCGCCGCTCTTGTGGGAACGCATGGCCAAGCTCAGCGGCGGCAGCAGCCAACCGGAGTGGCTGAGCACGCATCCGGCCAGCGAGGCGCGCGCGCAGAAGCTGCGTGAGATGATCCCGGTGCTGCGCGAGCAGGAGAAGGGCTGGCAGCCGAAGCCGGGTGGCGCCACGAAGAGCGTGCACCCGGGCGCGATCGGCAAGTAGCCGGTGACCGTTCGCGCCGGACCGGAGCCGGTGCGGTAGCATTCGCACGGACGATCGAAGGACCTCCATGCCACACTCCCGCCTCGTCGTGTCCGTGTTCGCGCTGGCGCTTTCGCTCGGCGCTCAGTCCTGGTCGGTCACGGCAGCGGCGCCGGTGACGGGCACGGCTTCCGCAAGCGCCCTCACCTTTTCCCAGCCACCGACGATCCAGACCAATACGCAGACGCTCGCAGTCGGCCCGGTTCCAGCGGGGATCTTCCTGTCGATGTCCGCACAGGCAGGAAGCGCCTCCGCCTACTCCCGCGCACAGTGGTCGCCGAGTGTGGTGGGCCAGGTGGCACCGCTGGCTTTTCGCGTGGAGGTGACGGCCTGGGCCCACGTCAGCGCCTGGTCAGGCGGCTACTCCGAGGGAGCCGGCGGCTCGGTCAGTTGCCAACTCGACCTCACCCTGCACGCGCCGCAACCGACCGCAGGACGCCTGGCGCTTCGCCGCATGACCACGACTCACGCTACCGGCTCGGTCTCGCTCTCCGTCGATGCCGATGGCGACGGCTTGGCGGAGACCATCAGCACCGATGGCTCGACGGCCGACGTGGCCGTCGTCATTCCCGCAGCTGGCACCTCGGTTCGCGTGACGATCGGCGCTACGGCAAGCGAATCCTACACGCCAGGCCTGGGGTCGCAGCCAGGCAGCAGCGGCGCCATCGTGTTCGAAGCCCAGTTCCTGCCGGACGAGCCCACCGTGACGCCATTCGACGACACCGGCGCGTTCCAGCGCCTGTCGATCGACCACAAGGCCGACAACACGCTGACGATCGGCGCCCAGGTGTCGCCGCCCGGTGTGTGGCCGTTCCCCGCGGCCACGGCCGCGATCCTGGTGTTCGGCAGCCAACCTGTCGTCATCCCCGCGCTGCCGTCCGTGACCCAGCTGGTGACGATCGACGCCTGGTTTGCGATGACGGCGACGTTCCCGGTCAGCTCGATGACGCTGGCACTGCCCAGCCTGCCGCCGGGGACCGAGGCCTACTGCCAGGCGCTGCTGATCCTCACCGACGGCTCACTGCGCAGCAGCAACAGCCTCCGCGCCCTGTGGCCGTGAGCGCTCCCGACTACCGCTCTTCGACCTTCTGGTACGAACGCGGCTGCGGGCCCATGTAGATCTGGCGCGGCCGCGTGATCTTCGCTTCGGCGTCACCCTGGTACTCGAGCCACTGCGCGATCCAGCCCGGCATGCGGCCGATGGCGAAGAACACCGTGAACAGCTCGGTCGGGATGCCGAGCGCCTTGTAGATGATGCCCGAGTAGAAGTCGACGTTCGGGTAGAGCTTGCGCTCGATGAAGTAGCTGTCCTTCAGCGCGATCTGCTCGAGCTCGAGCGCGATGTCGAGCAGCGGGTCCTTGCGGCCGAGCTGGCCGAGCACGTCGTAGCAGGCCTGCTTCAGGATCAGTGCTCTAGGGTCGTAGTTCTTGTAGACGCGGTGGCCGAAACCCATCAGCCGCACGCCGCTGTCCTTCTTCTTCGCGAGGTCCATGAACTCGCGCGCCGAGCGCTTGCCGTCGCGGATCGACATCAGCATCTCGATCACGGCCTGGTTGGCGCCGCCGTGCAGCGGGCCCCACAGCGCCGAGATGCCGGCCGAGACGCTGGCGAACAGGTTCGCGCCCGAGCTGCCGACCGTGCGCACGGTGCTGGTCGAGCAGTTCTGCTCGTGGTCGGCGTGCAGGATCAGGAGCAGGTCCAGCGCGCGCGCCATCACCGGGTTCGGCTCGTACTCTTCGCACGGCGTGCCGAACATCATGTAGAGCAGGTTGCCGGCGTACGACAGGTCGTTGCGCGGGTACATCGACGGCTGGCCGATGCTGTGCTTGTAGCTGTAGGCCGCGATCGTCGGCATCTTCGCCAGCAGGCGGATCGCGTCGATCCAGTTCTGCTCGCGCGTGTTCGGCGACGCCTTCTGGTAGAAGGTCGACAGCGCGCCGACCGCGGCGGCGCAGACGGCCATCGGGTGGCCGACCTTCGGCAGGCTGGCGAACAGCCGCTTCAGGTCCTCGTGCAACATCGTGTGGTAGGTGATGTCGTGCGTGAACTGCGACAGCTGCTGCGCGCTCGGCAGCTCCTGGTGCAGCAGCAGCCACATCACCTCGACGAAGTGGCTGCTCTTCGCCAGCTCCTCGATCGGGTAGCCGGCGTAGCGCAGCACACCCTGCTCGCCGTCGAGGAACGTGATCTTCGACAGGCAGGCGCCGGTGTTGCCGAGGCCCGGGTCGTAGGTGATCGCACCGGTCTGCGCGCGCAGCTGGCGGATGTCGATCGCGATCTCACCCTCGCTGCCGACCATCACTGGCAGTTCGATCTCGTGGTCACCGATGGAGAGTTTGGCGGTCTTCGGCACGGTCTCGTTGGTCATCGCAGCGACAGAGGCAGCAGTTGTTCGCGGGTGCGGGGAGTCGACGTTGAGAGTAGGCCGGGACATGCTGTATCGCTTCTGAAAAGTGCCACGCGCGCACCGGTCTCTTCGGCCGGATCCAGGCCCGAGTTGACCCGAACGGGGCCTTCGCATGGGCCGTTCCGTGGCGGCGGCTTCCGGGCCGGCGAGGCCCGTCGTTACAGCACCGACATGTGGCCGCTGTTGGTCAACTCCAGCGTGCCGGCAGCATCGATGCGCGCCGCCTGGAAATACAGCTGGAAACCCTGCAGGGTCGGGTCGTTCGGCAGCGCCCACGACCAGGGCACCGGCGCCCCATTGACCACGTAGGTGCCGAGCGAGATCAGGAACCCCGGGTCCAGGTGCAGGTGCCGGTTGAAGCCGACGTCGACGTCGATGTCGTTCGGACTCAGGAACAACCCGAACACCGCCAGCGCCGGCGCCTCGAGCACGCCCGACATGGTACCGCCGACCGCCACCTCCGGCGCGTCGACGGCCAGACCGTCGATGATGCCGTAGGCGCGGAAGATCGCCGGCAGGTCCGGGCGCAGGCCGATCACGTCCGGCGTCGGCGCGCCATGGGTGTGGATGGCGTTCTGCACCTCGGCGAGCGTCAGCGATCGGCCGAGCTGCCGCCGCGCGGCGCCCTGCATCGAGGCGATCACGCCGGCGATGTGCGGCGTCGAGGCCGAGGTCCCCGTGTAGCCGTCGGTGTAGGCCTGCCGCGGGTCGCTGTTGCCATAGAACAGGTTGCCGTAACCGGCCGCGACCACGTTGTTGCCCCAGCCGTTGGCGTCGATGCGCGAACCCCAGTTGCTGTAGGTCGCCCGCTGCAACGCACCGCCGTCCGTCGAGGCGACGATGATCGCGCCCGAGTCCCGGAAGGTGCGATCGAAGCGCCGCAGCAGCTGCGGGTCGTCGAGGCTGCGGTTGCCGTTGCCGGCGCAGACCACCAGGATGCGATCGTTCGCCGTCAGCGTCAGGGTCGCATCGAAGACCGACTGGTAGAACTCGACCGGCAGCCAGGTGCCAGGGCCGAGCTGAGGGATCTGCACCATCAGCACCAGCATCATCACGTCGCCGGGCTGCGACGACGCGGTCGCCGCGACCATGGTGTTCTCGACGGTGCCGTTCAGGACGATCGACAGGAAGCGCGGGTCGACCTCGTCGACGATGCCGGTGATGCCGTAGCCGTTGCGATCGGCCATCAGCAGCGACGACCCGGCGACGCCGTGGTTCGCCTCCTGCGGGTCGACCGCCGGCACGCCGCCGAGGAAGTTTGCTGCGGTCAGCTTGCTGACGTCCTCGTGGTCGAGGATCCAGCTGATCTCCAGCATGCGGAAGCCGACACCGCGGCCGCGGCCGCCGAGGATGCCCTGCGCGAGCCGCACGCCGTGGCCGACCGGGGTCGGTTCCTGCGCGTGCTGCAGCGAGGTCCACAGTGGCGTCGTCGGTGGGATGTCCTGGCTCGCCGCCGCCATGCCGGCGCCGTAGCAGCGCGGCTCGACGTAGGCATGTTCGACGGTCGGTTCCCGCAGCAGTTCGACGAGCAGCGCCGCGGCGGCCGCCGGCGACTCCGCGTGCAGGCGGAACCAGAGGCCTAGGTGCCCGGGCCGGTTGCCGGGCGGCAGCTTGCGGCAGGCGTTGGCGTGCAGTTCGTCGAGCTGATCCCACGACATCGCGGTGACCAGCGGCTCGGCCTGCGCACGTGCGAACAGCGCCGCGGCGGCGCGCAGATCGAAGCCGGTGCGCGAACACAGCACGCCGTCGCGCAGCTCGGCGCCGCTGCCCTCGACCAGCTTCACGTCCAGACGGTCCGGAATGGTCGCCGGCAGGTCGGATGCAGGAGCCTGCGCTCGCAGGGGCGCGAGTGACGCCAGGAGCAGGCTGGCCAGGAGAAGCAGGTGGGTCCGCAGGGCACGCATGGAGGCGTGGCAGTCTACCACGGGGACCGGCGCCGGCATGCCGCTGGGCGCGGTCTCATCGCGGGATCGCATCCCGGTGCTCCGATCCGCTCACCGCAACGGCTGGTTGCCGACCGCATAGGCGCGCCAGTCCCCGAAGTCGAAGTGCCACCACTCGTGTTCGTAGACGGCGAAGCCCTGCGCCTCCATGACCCGGCGCAGCAGTTCGCGGTAGTGGCGCTGGCGCGAGGTGCCACCGGGATAGTCGGGGTAGGCACGCGGCGTGAACTCGTCGAAGCCGCTCGGCATCTCGACCGGCCGGCCGGTGGCGAGGTCGCAGAGCGTCAGGTCGACGGCACAGCCGCGGTTGTGGCGCGAACCGTGCGCGGGGTCGGCGACGAAGTGGTGCAGGTCCGGCGGGGTCGCGTCCCAGAACACCTTGCTCACCGACCACGGCCGGTAGGCGTCGAAGATGCAGAGACCGAGTCCCTGCGTCGCGAGCGCCCGCTGCACGCGCACCACCGCCTCGGCCGCCGGACGCTGCAGCTTCGCGCGCGCGTCGGCCGGATAGACCGGCGTGCCGAGGAAGTTGTCCGCCGTCGCGTAGCGCAGGTCGAACCGCAGCGTCGGATCGAGCGCAGCGAGGTCGACGAGATCGCTCGGCCGCGCGCCCGCCGGCGCCGGCGGTGGTTTGGCGAGCACTGCCTCGGCGCGCAGCTCGACGATCGGCCGCATGGGTTGGATCCGGAAGCCGCCGGGCACCGGATCCCGCCGCCGCGCGAAGCGCGCCCCGCCGACGATCGCCGCGGTCACCGCACCGTCGGCGCCGCGCTCGAAGCGCAGCGAGTCGCCGCCGTACATGCCCGGCGGGAACCAATACTCGTCCGGTGCGATGCGCTCCGGCAGGTCGCGCACCACCCACTCGATCAGCACGCCGAGCTGGCCGCGGTCCTCGTAGACGATCAGCACGTCGTGGTCGAAGCCATACTCGCCGAGCAACGGCAGCAGTTCGGCGGGCGGCGCATCGGGCAGCGAGTCGTCACGCACGTAGTCCTCCTGGTCGTGCAGCCGCACGCCCTCGATCAAGCGCCGCGAACCGGACGACAGCGGATCGTCACTGACCAGGGCGCCGTCGGCGGCGAGCCGCATGCGGGTGCGCACGCCGATGTTGGGGTCGTAGTACAGTTCGCCGCCGCGTTCGTACAGGTCGACCCAGTTGTCGCCGCAGCGATAGTGGCCCGCCAGTGCACGGGCGTGCGCGACGCCGAGCGGTTGCGGGTAGGCAGGCGGCGGCAGCGACTCGCCGCGCCGGTTCGCCAGCGCCGCGGCCAGCGCGCGGTCCGCGATCGCCTCGGCGGTCGCGTTGGCGAAGTCCTTGGTGAGCACGACCGCGACCGCGAGACCCTGTTCCGGCAGCGCGCGCAGTGCCGAGGCGAAGCCGTAGACGGCGCCGTCGTGGCCCACCTGATGATGCTCCACGAACCGGCTGACGAAGAAGCCGAGCACGCAACCATCGGACTGCCCCTCCGGCAGCTCCCACATCCGCGCCTGCGTGTCTGGCCGTAGCACACGCTGCTCGGCGAACGGGAACCAGCTGCGCGCGAAGTGCACCAGGTCCACCACCGTGCTGCGCAGGTTCGCCGCCGGGCCGAAGCCGAACGCGAACGAAGGCGTCGGGATGTCGCGGCCGTCGTAGGTCCACATCACGCCGTGCGCCTGGCGCGCGACCAGGTCCCGGCGCGGTGCGAAGTCGCTGTCGCGCAGCGCGAGCGGCTCGAGCACCAGTTCGCGCACCGCGTCCTCGAACGGCCTGCCGGTCAGGTTCGCGATCACCTGGCCGACCACGGCCGGACCGGGGTTGCTGTACTTGAACGTGCTGCCCGGCGCGAACACGAGCCGCGTGTCGTTCAAGCTGTGCACCGTCGCCGCCAGCGACGGTTCGCCCGGATCGAAGTAGTGGCCGACCGGCGGTTCGCGCACGAGCCCCGCCCGGTGGCCGAGCAGTTGCCGCAGCGTGATGTCGCCGCCGAACGGATTGTGCGGCGCGAAGTCCGGCAGGTAGGTGGTCACCGGCACGTCGAGGTCGACGCGGCCCTGTTCGCAAAGCCGCATCAGTGCGGTCGCCGTGAACAGCTTGCTGATCGACGCCGGCCGCACGACGGTGTCGCAGCGCGGCGGCGCTTGCCGATCGCCACCGAGACCCTGGGCCCACAGCGACTCGCGACCGGTCGCCGGATCGACGTCGAGCACGGCGATGCACGCGGCGGGAATGCCCTGCTCGCGCAACTGCCGCTGCACGAACGGCTGCAGGTCCGCCGCGACGCGCGCCAGTTCCGGCGCCTCGATGCGCGCCGGCGCTGCCGCACACGCAGCGAACAGCAGCAGCCAGGCCGCGCGCAGCGCCGACATGGCGTCAGGCGAAGCCGACCTGTTCCTCGCCGGCGATGCGCTGCTTCCGCGCCGGGTCGACGCCGGCACCGGCACCGACGGCGGCGCCACCATCTCCGGCTTCCCCGTGGAAGCCGTCGACCTCGTGCAGCGCGACGGCGATGCGCGAGCTGACGCCGCGGCGCTGCATCGTGATGCCGTAGAGCACCTGGCAGTCGGCCATCGTGCGCTTGTGGTGCGTGACGATGCAGAACTGGGTGTCGTTGGTGAAGTCGCGCAGCACGCGCAGGAAGCGTTCGACGTTGGTCTCGTCGAGCGCCGCGTCCACTTCGTCGAGGATGCAGAACGGGCTCGGCCGCACCTTGAACAGCGCGAACAGGATCGCCACCGCGGTCAGCGAACGTTCGCCGCCCGACAGCAGGTTGATCGACTGCAGCTGCTTGCCCGGCGGCTGCGCGACGATCTCGATGCCGGCCTCGAGCATGTCCTCGTTCTTCTGCGCCTCGAACGACAGGAACATGTCCGCCTTGCCGCCCTGGAACAGCTTGCGGAAGATCTCCTGGAAGTTCTTGCGGGCCTCGTCGAACGTCTGCTCGAACAACAGCTTCGACTCGGCCTCGAGCTTCTTCAGGGTCTCCATCAGCGCGCGGCGCGCGTCCTTGAGGTCCTGCACCTCCTGCTCGAGCGTCGAGAACTGGCCCTCTTCGGCGTCGAGTTCCTGCACCGCGTCGAGGTTGACCGCGCCGAGCCGGTCCTTCTGGCTCTGCAGCACCTGCACCTCCTTGCGCGTCTCGGCCTGGTCGAAGTCGTCGTCCAGCCACAGCCGGCGCAGGCCGTACCAGCCGTCGAGCACGGCCGGCGGCAGCGGCGGTCCCTGCAGCTGTGCGACGATGCCGTGCGGCGCCGCCGGGCCGAGGAACTGGCCGTGGTCCTCGAGGCCGATGCCGTGCACCTCGCCGAGGCAGCGCCGCAGCTCGATGCCGGTGTCCTCGCGCAGGCGATCCTCGAGCCGCGTGAAACGGTGCTCGATGTCGGCCATCGCCAGACGTGCCTGCGTGACGTCCTCGCCGGCGGCCGAACGGCGCTGCTCCCATTCGTGCAGCTGCGCCTGCACGCGGCTGCGCTGCGCGCGCGCACCGTCGACGACGGCCTGTCTGGCCTGCTTGTCGGCCTCGAGTTCGGCGAGGCGATCCTCGAGCACCACGGCCAGCTCTTCGAGCCGGGCCTGCTCGGCCAGCGCCTTCGCGCGATCCTGTTCGGCGTCCTGCTGGCGGCCGGTCAGCTCCTGCAGCGTGCGCTCGAAGTCGCGCACGGCCTCCTCGTGCATGCGGATGCTGCGGCCGAGACCTTCGCGCACCTCGCCGGTCTGCACCTGGCGGATGCGCAGCTCCTGCTCGGCGCGCTGCTG
>JBGARS010000067.1:0-30055 GCA_044230075.1 Planctomycetota bacterium
CAGCGCGAGCTCCTGCTGCGGATCCACCGTCAACAGCGCATCGAACCCGGCCCGCGCCTCGCCATGCGCGCCGCACTTGTAGGCGAAGAAGGCGTCGGTCACTGCGTTTGCCGCCGCCTTGCGGTCGGTGTAGCCACGACCGACCCTGCCGATCGCGCGGCCTTGCCACCACAGTGTCGCCAGCCCGGCCACGGTCGGGACCACGGCGAGCAGCACCAGCAGCAGCGCCGTGCGCGCACGATGCCGGCGCGCCTGCCGGGCCAGGCGTTCCCACGCGCCGCTGCGCCGCGCCGCGATCGGCCGGCCGTCGAGCACGGCCTCGACGTCCTGGCACATGGACGCAACCGTCTGGTAGCGCCGCTCGGGTTCCAAGGCGGTCGCCCTGGCACAGATGGTGTCGAGATCGCGCCGCCGCGACGTGCCGTCGGCGGGCAACGCATCGCGCCGGCCGTCGAGAATCGCCGCCCGCAGCAGCTCGTCGTCCGCGCCCTGGAACGGACGCCGCAACGTCAGCAGTTCCTGCAGTGTCACGCCGAGCGAATAGACATCGGTGCGCGCATCGAGATCGCGGCGCCCCAGCACCTGTTCGGGCGACATGTAGGCCGGTGAGCCGACCGGCGCACCACTGCGGGTGAGGCCGGCATCCCCATCGGTGCGCGCGAGACCGAAGTCCAGCAGGCGCACGCGCCCATCCGCCCCGACGACGATGTTCGACGGCTTGACGTCGCGGTGCAGCACGGAACGATCGTGAGCATGCTGCAGCGCCGCGCCGGTCTGGCAGACGATGCGAGCGGCGACATCCGGCCACGCTCCCGCGAGTGGCCACGGCTGTTGCACCGGCACGCCGGCGCGCGTGGCGACCGCGCGCGCGAGGTCGTCACCATCGAGGGCCGCCGGCTCGCGGCCGGCGAACTCGGCGAGCACCGCGGCGAGCGAACAGCCTTCGACCAGTTCCATCACGAAGTACGGCAGCCCCTGCTCCTCACCCCACGCGAACACCGGCACGATGGCCGGATGCTGCAGCCGCGCGATCGCCTCCGCTTCGCGCCGGAAGCGCTCACGACTCGAGGCGAAGAACAGCAGCTCCGGGCGGATCAGCTTCAGCGCGACGCGCCGGTGCAGCGACTCCTGTTCGGCGACGAACACCGCCCCCATGCCGCCGGCGCCGAGGCTCGACAGGATCCGGAAGTCCCCGAGCCGCTCCGGCAACGCCGCCGCAACGGGCGTCAGGCCGGCGTCGCGCAGCAACGTCATCGCCTGCCGCAGCGGCGCCGCGTGTTCTGGATGGTCGACGCAGAGTGCATCCAGCGCCGTCGGCCCCTCGGTCTCCCAGCGCAGCAGGCACTCGGCGAGCAAGGACTCGACGGGGTCGTCGTCACCGGGTGCATCGGCGGTTCCAGGACTCATGCGATTCCCTGCAGCAGCGAGAGCATAGCCATGCCAGGTTGCCGCGACCCCTGACTAGGAGCCTGCCGTCACCGGCTCCAGCCAACAGTGCAGCGCCGCCCAGCCATCGAGTTCGAAGTGCTCGACGCGGATCGTGTGCGGACCGGCCGCGAGCGCCAGATCGCAGGTGATCTCCTTCGGCGCATGCCAGGTCCAGTCGTCGATCGCGAGCTTGCCGTCGACCCACACGCGGATGCCGTCGTCGGAGACCGTGTGCAGCCGCCACGTGCCCGACGGCACGGTGCACGTCGTCTCGGCCACCGTGGCAAACCGGTCGGTGGGCACGTTCGCCGTCGGCCTGCCGTTGCCCCAGGCGAAGTCGAGCGCGGCCACGGTCGCGGTGTCCAACGGCGGCTGGGCGAGCAGCGCCTGCCACGCTGCCGGGTCCGTGCGCGGGTCCGCCTGCCACGCCCACCAACGCACCTGCCACGACGCGGTGAACAAGCTGCCGCTGGCCCGGAAGTCACGCGTCCCGATCCGCACCACTGCCCGCCAGGGAGCGACGGATGGCCCATTGCTGCCGCGGCGCTGCTGCACGCGCAGCACCGCGGGGCCGGTGCCTGCGGCGGGCGACGCGACGAAGCCGTCGGTCAGGTCCACGACGACGAACGGCAGAGCGGCGCCGACGACACGCAGCGTGGCCGCGTCGACACCGACCGGCCCGAACGGGACCAGCGCCGGCAGCCGGGGATCCAACGGCCCCCACGCGTCGATCACGATGTGCTCGCGGCCGCGCGGCATGTCGGCGGCGAGGAACGTCGCGCCGACCGGCACCGTCGGACGCGCCGTCACGTCGCCAGCCGCGGGCTCGTCCTCGGCCCGTGCGACGTGATTGCCCTCGACCCTGGACGCGGTGTCGCCATCGAGCTGCAGCGCGGTGCCGCCACCGGTGATCCAATTGCCGATGATCGTGTTGCGCGTCGACGCCGTCTCCTGCGTACGGCCGTAGACCGAGGCCAGCAGGTCCTTGTCGTCGTCCCACCACAGGTGCACGCCACGCCCGCAGTCGTCGAGGACGTTCGCCGCGATCGTGTTGTCGTGGCCGTGCTCGATCGACACGCCATTCGCGCAGTGCCGGATCGTGTTCTCGCGGATCTGCGTGGCGTGAGAGTAGCCGGCCCAGACGCCGTGCTCGCACTCGTCGAGACGGTTGGCCACGAACTCGTTGTCGCGGCTGAACGTCGCCTCGATGCCGTTTGCGACCGCCTGCGAGAAGTCGTTGCCGATCACGCGGTTCCGGTTGCAGCCGCCCGCTCCGGTGCGCTGCGTCGTCTCGTGCCCTGCATACAGGAAGAGGCCGTCGCCCGAGTGGGTCGCCGAGTTGCCGACGAACTCGTTGTCGGAACACTGCTCGAACACCAGCAGTCCCGCGGAGTCCTGGCCGCGGGCGTAGATGCCGTGGCTGTAGCCGCGCACGCACCAATCGCAGCGGTTCTGCAGCACGCGGCACTGGGTGCAGCGATACATCGCGATGCCCCATCCCGACAGGAACGAGAAGTCGTTGCCCGTCACCGCAGCTTCACGGCACCGCAACAGCAGCAGCCCATTCTGCGTGCGGCGCGCGCGGCAGAGGTGCACGGATGGGCGCTCGCAGTCGACGAGCGAGATGCCGGCGCCATAGCGCGCCTCCCATTCGCCGTGGTCGTTCTCGTGCGGCCACAGCCAGTCGGACGCGTCCTCGCGCGCCGGCGTGCTTTGCAGCCGCATGGCACGGTTACCGCTGACGTCGACGCCGTCGATGTCGAGATCCCGCGCCCGTTCGCCGCGCAGGCCGACACGGAATCCGCGCAGTGCGCCCCCGACGAGATGCACCCTCGCCCCTCCCACGACGGTGATACCAACGCCCTCGAGTTCGTCCGGCATGGCGCCGTCGGCGGCGCCGTCGAGGGTGACACCGGTGAGCGTCACGGTGACGTCGTCGCCGATGACGTGCAGCACGCCGTCGCCGTTGCGGTCCCGGACCCGGTAGGTGCCAGGCCGGACGACGACGCTGTGGCGGATCTCGATGTCGTCGCGGTCCAGCACGATCTCCGGCGGCCGCGGCGCGGTCGCGCAGGCACCGGCCAGGACCAGGAGCAGGTGCTGCGCGCCGATTCGCATGGCAGAAGCCTACTGGTTCCCTACGCTGCCGTTGACGCGCCGCAGTGAAGCCGCCCAAGAACTACGACCCCTTCGCGTTCCTCTACGACCTGGTCGCGAACGTGGGCTCCTGCGGCAGCATCCGCGCCTCGAAGGCCCACCAGGTCGCGCGGCTGCGCGCCGGCGATCGGGTGCTGTTCGCCGGTTCGGGCACCGGCGAGGACGCCGTCGCCGCCGCGCGGCTCGGCTGCGACGTCACCTGCGTCGACGCCAGCGCGCGCATGCTGGCCCGGGCCGCGGCGCGCGCGCGGCGGGCCGGCACGAGCCTCTGCTGCATCCGCGACGACATCCGCACGCACGAGCCGCTGGCGCCGTTCGATGCGGTGTGCGCCAACCACCTGCTGAACGTGTTCGCCGAGCACGAGGGCCGCGAGGTGCTGGCGCGGCTGGCGCTCTGGGTACGACCCGGCGGCATGGTGCTCGTAGCCGACTTCGCGCCGCCGCGCGGCCTCCGCGACCTGCCGCTGCATGCCTACTGGTCGGCCACGGTGGCGATCGGCGTGCTGTTTGGCCTCTGCGACCTGCACCGGCTCTACGACTACACGACCTGGCTCGATGCGGCGGGCCTGCGGCTCGCCGAAGAACGGCGCTTCGCGGTGCTCGGCGTGCTACCGGCCTACCGGAGTCTCGTGCTGCGGCGCCCCGCGGCCAGCGAAGGCCAGCCGACCTGATCCGCGGCTCCCGCGGGACGACGCCGCGGAAGTCATGCGTCCGCACCGGCCGCTGGCAACGCCGGGTCCCAGGGTCGCTCCCGCGCCCGCGCCCGACGCGCCGAAGAAGACCGGGGAGTCCCAGCGCCCGACCTTGCCGACCGCAGCCACATCCGCCACCACGGCGACCGACGATCGCATCCTGTTCGTCGACGACGACCACCGCCTGCTCGATGGCATCCGTCGCCGTCTACGCGGCCGCTTCACCATCGAGACCGCGGTGGGACCGGAGCTGGGCCTGCAGGCGTTGGCCGGGCAGCCGCCGTTCGCCGTCGTCGTCGCCGACATGAACATGCCGGGCATGGACGGCGCGAGCTTCCTCGCGCGGGTGGAGGAGCTGTCGCCGGACTCGGTGCGCATGATGCTGACCGGCAACGCCGATCTCGGCACCGCCGTCGCCGCCGTCAATCGCGGCCACATCCTCCGCTTCCTGCAGAAGCCGATCGCCGGCGAGGAACTGGAACAGGTGCTGCTCACCGGCCTCGAGCAACGGCGGCTCGTCGACTCGGCGCGGCGCGCTGCGGTCGCCGAGCAGACCCTGCAGGCGAAGAGCCAGTTCCTGGCCACGGTCAGCCACGAACTGCGCACACCGCTGACCGTGATCCGTTCGACCGCCGAGATCCTCGAGTGCTTCGCCGACGACGAGCCGCCGGCTGTGCGTGCCGAGTTCACGGCGACCATCGGCACCTATGCACGCCACCTCGAAGGCATGGTCGACCAGCTGCTGACGACGGCCCAGCTGGACGTCCAGGACGCGCAGGCGCTCGGCAGCGAGCCCTTCGACCTCGCCGGCGTGCTCCAAGCGGCCATCACGCGTGCGGACACGGCGGCGGATGGCAACCGCCCCACCACGGTGCTCGACACTGAGGCCGGCCCATCGTGGTGCCGCGGCGAGGCCCCGCAGATCGCGCAGGCGATCATGCAGGTGCTGGCGAACGCCCACCGCTTCTCACCCGCCGCGGTGCCGGTGCAGGTCACCCTGCGCCGCACACCAGGCACCGTCCGCATCGAAGTGCTGGACCGTGGCCCAGGCATCCCGGCGGCGATCGCCGACCGCGTGTTCGAGCCGTTCGTGCAGTGCGCCGATGTGCTGCACGACAAGCCGGCAGGCCTGGGCCTCGGGCTCACGATCGCGCGCCGCATCCTCACACGCCACGGCGGCAGCATCACGCTGCAGACCGGCACGGTGGGCGGCACGTCGTGCCGCATCGAACTGCCGCTGGCCGACGCCGCAGGGAGCACGCGATGACCAGGCAGCAGCCGAGTGACGCGCAGCTGCGCTCCGTGATCGACAACACGCTGCACGGGGTGATCTTCACCGACGCCAGCGGACGCATCGCCTACCACAACGGTTCGGCAGCGCGGCTGTTCGGCTACGCCGACGACGAACTGTGCGGTCTCGACATCGGTGTGCTGATCCCCGCCGAACTCGGCGTGGCGGCCGCGGAGCTGCCCGAGATCCCGCCGCGCAACCTGATCCTCGCCTTCACGGACGCGACCAGCGACGTGCGCGCGCGGCGCCGCGACGGCTCGGAGTTCGTCGTCGACCTGACGCTCAGCCGGACCGACGTCGATGGCGACACGCTCTACTCGATGGTGCTGGTCGACATCACCGCGCGGTTGGCGGCGGAGGCCGAGAAACAGCGCCTGCACGTGCAGCTGGCCAAGGCGCACAAGCTGGAATCGGTCGGTCAGCTCGCCGCCGGCGTCGCCCACGAGATCAACACGCCGACGCAGTATCTCGGCGACAACCTGCACTTCGTCAAGGGCAGCCTGCCCAGCATGTGGACGCTGGTGCACGCCTACCGCGATGCCGCCAAGGCCGAGTCCGAGCCGGCCCGGGCCGCGGCGCTGGCGGCAGCCGACGCTCTCGCCGCCAAGCTCGACGTCGACTACCTGGCCGAGGAGATGCCGCGCGCGATCGAACAGGCCCTCGAAGGCGCCGAACAGATCGCCGGCATCGTCTCGGCGATGAAGGCCTTCTGCCACCCGGGCCGCCCCGAGAAGGAGTCGGTCGACCTCAACGCCGCGGTCGAGAACACCGTCAACGTGTCGCGCAACGAGTGGAAGTACGTCGCCAAGGTCGACTGCGACCTGGCCCGGGACCTGCCGCGCGTGATGTGCAACGGCAACGAGATCAAGCAGGTGCTGCTGAACCTGATCGTCAACGCGGCGCAGGCCATCGAGGAAAAGTACGGCACCAGGTCCGGGATCCGCGGCACGATCCGTCTCACGACCCGGCGCGCCGGCGACTTCGCCGAGATCGAGGTCCGCGACGACGGGCCCGGCATCCCCGAGCACGTGATGCCGCGCCTGTTCGAACCGTTCTTCACCACCAAGGGCGTGGGCAAGGGCACCGGTCAGGGGCTGGCGATCGCCCACTCGATCATCGCCGACGGGCACGACGGCGAGATCGCGATCCAGTCCGAACCGGGCAGCGGCACCGCGTTCGTGCTGAGGTTGCCACTGTGAGCGAGGCCCCGGTCCCGCCGCCGGATGGCAGACGCGAACGCGTGCTGTTCGTCGACGACGAGCCGCGCGTGCTGGAGGGCCTGCGCCGCATGCTGCGGCCGATGCGCGACGTCTGGGACATGGAGTTCGTGGGCAGCGGGGTGGAGGCACTGGCGGTGGTGCGTGCCACCGGTGTGACGGTGCTGATCACCGACATGCAGATGCCCGACATGGACGGCGAAGCGCTGCTGGATGCCGTGACCCAGGTGAGCCCGGACACGGTGCGCATCGTGCTGACCGGCCACAGCGACGCCGAATACCTCTACCGCTCGGCGAACAAGGCGCACCAGTACCTGACCAAGCCGTGCAAGAGCGAGACGCTCTCGCGCGTGATCGAACAGGCCTGTGCGCTGCGCAACCTGCTCGCCGACGAAGGACTGCGCCGCGCCGTGTCGCGCATGAAGATGGTGCCGAGCCCGCCCCAGGTCTATCGCGACCTGATGCGCGAACTGGAGGACAGCGAGTGTTCGCTGCAGCGCGTCGCCAGCGTCATCTCCGGCGACCTCGGCCTGACGGCGAGCGTGCTGCGGTTCGTGAACTCGGCCTGGCTGGCGTTGAACCGCCCGATCAAGGACATGACCGAGGCCGTGCTGATCCTCGGCATCGAGGCGATCAAGACGCTGGTGCTGTCGTCGCACGTGTTCGGCGAACTCGACGCCGCGAGCCGTTCCCACCTGGTGCTCGACATCAGCGAGCACAGCATGCAGGTGGCGCAATTCAGCAAGCGCATCGCCACGGCCGAGCAGGCGGACCCGACGCTGGCCAGCCAGGCGTTCACGGCCGGCATGATGCACGAGGTCGGGCTGATGGTGCTGGCCGTCAACGAGCCCGACGCGGTCGACGCGGCGTTCCGCATGGCGCTGATCGAGAAGATCCCGATGATGGAGGCGGAGCGGCGGCTGCTGAAGGCCACGCACGCGCAGATCGGCGCCTACCTGCTCGGCCTGTGGGGACTGCCGAGTCCGATCGTCGAGGCGGTGGCGTTCGTCGGCGAACCGCGCGCGAGCCTGCAGACCAGCTTCTCGCCGCTGTGTGCCGTGCACGTCGCCGAGTCCCTGGTGCACGCCGCAGTGCGGCTGCGCGTGCGCGCACCGGAGCTCGACCCGCTGTTCCTGCAGCATCTGCAGCTGCGCCACCGGCTCGACACCTGGTCCGAGCTGCGCGCCTCGCCGGCCCGGGCCCGCGGCGAATGATCGCCGGCCGCCGCGACGGCTGTTCCTGACTGCCGTGGACCGAGGTGGTCGCATGCGCGACCGCCGCCGTTGCCGCCGCAAAGCCCGCCAGCCGGGGCAATGGCGCCCGATCCAGCATCTGCCCCCAGATCTGCAACCACGGCTGCCAGCGGTGTGCGCCGGGCACTTCGATCACGTGGTCCGCAGGCAGCACCGATCCGGCCAGCTGCACATGGCGCAAGAACTTGTCCTCGGTGCCGACGCCGAGGTAGAGCTGCGGTCGCTTCGCGGTCGGGTCGTCGTAACCGCGCAGCCACGCGAACAGGCGCCGCGAGAAGTCGGTCTCGGCCCCGGTCGGCTGCCACCTGCGCAGGCCACCGGCAGCGCGGACCTCCTCCAGCACGCCGTCGTCGCCGAGATACGGCGCGATCGACAGCACGCCCGTCACCGGATCCTGTTCGCCGTGCTCGATGGCAGACCCGTAGAGCAGCGCGCCGAGGCCACCGATCGAGATGCCCGCGAGCCACACGCCCTGGTAACCCTTGGACCGAGCCGGCGCGATCACGTCCTGCCACAGGCGCTGCACCGTCTGCCGGGTCCGGTAGTAGCCGTAGTGGGCGTCGGCGACCACCACGTCGGCGGCAATGCCGCGTGCGCGCACCATCTCGACCATGCCGTGTCGGATCAGGTCGTCCGGCGTGTCGCCCACGCCCGGTAGCAGCACGAGCAGCACGCGGGGAGTGCTGGTGGCCGGCGCATCGTCCGCGGTCACCGCCATCGGCACGGTCGGCGGGCGCAGGAACGCACATCCCGACAGCAGACCTGCCACGAGCACGGCCAGAAGGCGCGGGATGCGTGGCGGGTGCTGGGAAGATCGTGCATGCATGTCGGCTCCTGGTCTCGCGGGTAGATCGTCGGGACCCGGCGCCGGGATGCGCGCAAGTCGGAATCGCCGGCTCACTCGGGCGGCAGCAGGAACAGGCTGTCACCTGGGCGCAGCAGCTGATCCAGCCGCGCCGGCGCGCCGTTCACGTTGGCGATCGATTCCACCCCCACCAGCTGCGGCATGCGCTCCCGCAGCAGCGCCAGCGCCCTGGCGACGGTCGGCTGGGACGGCAAATCCAGCCACACCGTGCCGCGGCCGGCGACCTCGTGCAGCTTGCCCAGGAAGGTCACCTCGATGCGATGTGCGCGCGCCATGTTCCTCTACCGCTTGCGCCCGCTCCAGCGCAGCATCTGGTCGGCGAGGTCGCACGGGTACCACACCTCGACGTCGGTGATCGCGCCGGCGGCGTCCCGCTTCGCCCGCAACTCGGGCTGCACGAAACCGGTCACCGACGGCAGGTGCAGCGACTCGAGGCGTGCGACCACCTCTTCGCGCAGCGCCGGATCGACCTTGGTGCCGTAGGTCTCGACCAGGCTCTTGCCGGCCTTGAAATCGCCGGTCGCCTTGATGCGCATCACCTCGGCCAGGAGCTTGCCGCAGCCGTCGCGATAGGCCGCGGCGGATGTGACGCGGTAGTAGACCTTGCCGTCGCGATGCTCGACGGCGATCGCATCGCTGTTGCGCAGCAGCCAGTGCACGATCAGCTGCCGATTGCGCATGTGGTCCTCTTCGATCTTGCCGCCCTTCGGCACGCGCCGCAGCTGCAGCAGGGCGTTGCGCGTGTAGGCCTCGTACTTCGCCAGCACCGCGTCGTCGTCCGGCACGAGCCCCATCTCCTTCAGCTTCGCATCGGCGATCCAGTACAGCCCGACCAGGTCGGCGCGGCCTTCTTCGAGCGTCGAGTAGTAGGTGCCGAGGATCTGCGCCGGATTCGGCACCGAGTCGAGCACCTGCCCCGAGGCGTGGCCGACGACCTCGTGCAGGTTGGTGTGCAGGTCGTCCATCGCCGCTGCGTACTTCTCCGCGCGTGCGGCCTCTTCGGATGTGAACGAGAACTCCTTCGCCGCGCCCTTGCCGGAGGTCTTGTCGTAGGCCTCGACGACGTTGCTGAGGTTGACCGACTTGCTGCCGTAGTCGCGGCGGATGTCGGCCTCGTTCGGCAGGTTGACGCCGATCGGCGTGATCGGGCCGCAGTCGCCGGTCTCGGTGATCACCGAGATCGCGCGCGCGGAGATGCCCTTGACCTCCTGCTTCTTGAAGCGCGCCTCCCACGGCATGCGGTCCTCGAACCACTGCGTCTGCTGCGCCAGCGCCGCGATCTCGTGGGTCTTCTCCTCGTTGCGGAACGAGATCACCGCCTGCCACGCACCCTTGATGCCGCGCACGTCGAGGTAGACCTCGATGAAGCCGAGCGCGAGGTCGACGACCGAGTCCTTGTCCTGCACCCAGGCGATGTTGAAGTTGCGCCAGTCCGCCGCTTCGCCCGTCTCGTTGTAGCGGATCAGCAGTTCGAGGGCCTTGTGCGTCGCCGCGGGCGCGAACGGCAGCGCGTCGCGCAGGTGCGCGTTCACCGCGGCGATGCGGTCGGCGTAGCGCCCGGGCGGCACGTCCTTGCCGTTGCCGCTGCGGTAGACCTGCTCTTCGAGCGTGCCATCGGCCCGCTTCACGACGCGCGAGTTGAGCCCGTAGTGCTCCTGGAACGCCTCGAGGTCGGCGGTCGTGCAGCCGACGTAGAGATTGTTGCAGCTCGCCGCCACCGGATCGCCGCCACCTTCGGGGCTCTTGTCGGTGACCGAGACGAAGCTGTGCGGGTCGGTGCAGATCGCGAAGATCTCGTCGGTCGACTGCGCCGGCGCGAGCTGTGCTGCGTCGATCGGGTGGCCCTTGGCGGCGGCCGTGGCGATCGCCGCCTGGTACTGCTCGCGATCCAGGCGCAGCAGTTCCTTCCTGGTCGTCAGGTTGTCGTGGATGCCGTTGTGCACCCAGAACAGCTTCGTGTAGCGCTCGACCTCGGCGCGCACGTCCGCCGGCAGGTCACCCTTCACCAGCCACAGCGACTCGAGCACGGTGCGGATCGGCAACGCGTAGGCGAAGCGCTGGTCGATGTTGATGTCGCGCCCGGCGATCGCGGCCTGCACCAGGTGATAGGCCAGGATCTTGTCGCGCGGATTCAGCTGGTCGAAGCCGTCGGCGTAGAGCTGCACGACCGCCGCCGTGCCGACACGATCCAGTTCGTACTTGCGGTCGGGATGCACGCCCGCGGGGTTCGGGGCGCCAGGGGACTGGCAGGCGGCGAGGATCGACAACGGGATGCTGAAAGCGAGGCTGCGGGACTGCACGGGTTCTCCTGGCTGGCCGGGTGGCCACGGGGCCGACGATGGCGCGCGACACTACCACGCTACGGTGGGCCGGACGAACGCCCGATGCCTCGTTGCGCCCGGGTCTTGCGCCTTGCGATCCCGACCGGGAAACCGGCGGCGCAGGCGCCTGGGCCGCGCAGTAGCATGGCCGCTTCTCACACGAAGGAGTCCCACATGCAGAAGTCCATACTGTCGTTCGCAGTCACGTTGCCGCTCCTCACCGCGCTCGCCGCGGCCCAGACCCTTGCCGTCGGCGCCGACGCGCCGCCGCTGCAGATCAACAAGTGGGTCAAGGGCGACCCGATCGAGTCGTTCGCACCGGGCAAGATCTACGTCGTCGAGTTCTGGGCCACCTGGTGCGGCCCGTGCATCGCCAGCATGCCGCACCTGTCGAAGCTGCAGGCGACGTACAAGGAGAAGGGCGTCACCGTGATCGGCACGACCACCGCCGACAAGAACAACACGCTCGCCAAGGTCGAAGCCATGGTCGCCGACAAGGGCGATGGCATGGCCTACACGGTGGCCTGGGACGACGGCCACAAGACCAACGACGCCTACATGAAGGCGGCCGGCAAGAACGGCATCCCGTGCGCGTTCCTGATCGACGGCAAGGGCAAGCTCGCCTTCATCGGCCACCCCGCCACGCTCGACATCCCGCTGGCCGGCGTCGTCGACGGCACGTGGGACGCGGCCAAGGGCGACGAGATCATCGCGGCGGCGATGAAGCAGATGCAGGACGTGGTCGAAGCAGTCAGCGCCGACGCCGGCAAGGGCAAGGTCGCGCTCGACGCCTTCGCCACCAAGTACCCGATGCTGGTGCCGATGGTCGACGAACAAGTGTTCCCGCGCCTGCTGAAGGACGGCAAGGCCGAACAGGCCTATGTGGTGGCCGGACGGCTGGTCGACCATGCGATCGCCGCCAAGGACCCGATGGCGCTCAACGAGGTGGCGTGGGCGATCGTCGACCCCGAGGCCAAGCTCGGCAAGCGCGACCTCGACCTCGCGCTGAAGGCCGCCAATCAGGCCGTCGAACTGTCCAAGCAGAAGGACGGTGCGATCCTCGACACCCTGGCGCGGGTCTGGTTCTGGAAGCAGGACTTCCAGAAGGCGCTCGAGCTGCAGAAGAAGGCCGTCGCCGCCGACGACCGCGCCGACCTGCAGGCATCGCTGAAGGAGTACGAGCAGCTGGTCGAGAAGGCCAAGGCCAAGGGCCAGGACGGCAAGTAGCCCACACCTCCGTCCGGCGGCGACCCACCGCCGGATCAGCTGCCCATCTGCACGCGCACGTAGTTGCTGGTCGTCCAGCCGAACGCGTTCGCGGCCGGGTCGAAGCTGCCGCCCTGGCCGTAGAACCACTGGCCGATCAGCAGCGGGTCGAGCGGGATGCCGAGTGGCATCGACGCGGCCCCCGCCGCATCGGTGAGCACAGCCGAGAGGTCGGCGAGATCCTGGTAGAGCAGGCAGCCCGGCGCACCGACGACGACCAGATCGAGCGGGAACGGCGCCGCGTTGCCGATGCCGAGCACGCGCAGGCCGATCGAGTTCACGAGGCCCCCGGTCAGGTCGAAGCCGACCACCTGCCCGATCCGCGGCGTGCCGGTGATCGACACCTTCGGCGTGAGCCCGTTGCTGCCCGCACAACCGCGGCCGTAGCTCGACACCTTCGCGGTGCCCATGTCGATCTCGATCTTCAGGGCGAACGTCGCCGCCAGCGTGCCCGATGCCGGCGGCGTGCCAGGCCAGTTCGCGGCGTACACGCGCTGGTGCGAGCCCGCGCGCAGGCCGGCGCTGCCCAAGGCGCCGGTCGACGTCCACTGCGAACCCGTCACCGTGACCTCGACCACGAGGTTGTCGACGCCGTTGTAGGCGAACGTGTTCTGCAGCCCGACCTCCTGCCACGAGTTGGCGGGCAGGTTCCAGTCGTAGTTGCTGCCTGCGACGACGGTCGTCACGTCGGCAACCAGGTTCTGCGCGAACGTGGCCACCAGCGAGCCGGCGCCCGGCTTGTGCGCCAGCACGACCTGGATCGTGTCGAAGTGATGGATGCCCTCACCACACTGGGCGAAGCCGATGCCGGTGATCAGCCCCGGCTGGTTGGCGAGTTCGGCCGCGGTCACGAGCTGCTGGCACTTCACGTTGGCGCCGCCGGTCGAGCCGAACGGGAAGATGTTGCAGCTGCCGTTGGTGGCATCGTTGTCGGGGACGAAGAACTGCGCGGGCAGCACGGTGGCCGTGGCCAGCACACAGAAGGCGAACAGGGACCTGGGCATCGTCGGATCTCCGGATGGGTGTCGCCACGTTACGCCTGCGGCCGATCCGGCCGCTGTCCATTCCGTCGCCCCGCCGAGCCCCGGCGACGGCAACGATCGAGTTGCCAAGTTCGCAGCACGTGCGCGCGCCACCAACTCCGCACGTCGTATCCGGCGAGTCCACGAAACCATGGCGCGCCTCGTTGTCGGCAACACCGGCCGGTCAGAAGCCGATGCGGGTCTTCAGCCCGCCGCTCATGCTGGCGAGGCCGAGCAGCACACCGACCGGGTCGAGCACGGCACCCTGCCAGTAGATGTCCAGGCCGACCTGGTTGACGTCGGTCGAGATTGGCAGCCCGAAGGTGAAGGCGCCGCCGCCGTCGGTGGGGCCGACGAAATCGACCCACGGTTGCGCGACGAGCACCGTGCAGGGGCCGACCGGAATGTTCGCGGCCGCGAAGTTCGCGATCAGCACGCACAGCGAGTTGGGCAAGCCCTGAGTGACGCGCACGCCGAAGCCGGTGTTGCCGAGCGTGGGTATGCCAACGGCTCCGATCGTAGGAACGAGCCCACCCGTGCCGGGGCAGCCGGCGCCGAAGGTGACGGGCGGCATGCTCACCCACAGCAGCGCTTCGTCACGCAGCAGCGTGTTGTTGTAGCCGTGACCAGCGACGTAGGTGGTGGAGCCCTCGTGCCAGATGGCCAGCGCGCGGGAGCGGATGAAGTCCGGTGGCAGGAAGGCGTGCAGGTCCACCCACGAGGCGGCGGTGCCGCTCCACAGGCCAGCGCGTTCCACGCCGCTGAAGAACGCGGAGCCGACCTGTTGACCGGCATGCACTGCGTAGGCGCAGGACTCGGCCGCACCGATCGGGTGCAGGCTCAGCCACGAAGCGGCGGTGCCGTTCCACAGGCTGGCGCGATTCACGCCAGCCCAAGACACCTTGCCCACTTGCTGGCCGACATCGGCGCCATAGGCGAACGACGCGCCGGCCGCGAAGGGCGTGAGGTCCATCCACGACGCGGCCGACCCGTTCCACAGGCTGGCCCGGAAGGTGCCGACGGCGGGCACGTAGGCCACGCCGATCTGCTGACCACCGGCCGCGGCGAAGGCCTGTGACTGGAGCGATCCAGCGGGGTTCAGGTCCACCCACGAAGCAGGCGAACCACTCCACAGGCTGGCATGCGGCACGTAGCTGGCACTGAGGCTGACCTCCCCGACCTGCTGGCCGCTGCTCACACCGTTGCAGAGGGAGTCCACGGCTCCGGGTGGACTGAGATTCACCCACGAAGCAGCCGAGCCCGTCCACAGGCTGGCGCGCAAGTGAAGACTCAGCATGGCCTGGCCTACCTGCTGCGTGCCGTCCGTCCCGAAGCACCACGAACTCAGGGCCGACGCCGGGTTGAGGTCGATCGGCGATGCAGGCGAGCCGTTCCAGAGGCATGCGTGCGAGGCACTCTGGCCCACCTGCTGGCCGCCGTGCACACCCTGTGCACGGGATCCGTTGGCGCCCGAATGCAGGTAGACGACCGACCACTGGGCACGGACCATCGACGTGGTCAGCAGCAGCAGACAGAGGGCATCGAGCACGCGTTGGCGGACGACCGGACCGACGCTGCAAGCCAAGCGCCCGAACCGGGCAGATGTCGGCGACTTGCCGGCTTGCAGGGTGGTTTCGCCGCTCTCGCGGCCGCGATCGCTGGACTGTCTGGCACCGGCAAGGGACGCATGGCAAGGGCGCATCTTCATTCCATTGGTTGTGACCGCCCACACGAGCGGACCGGGCCGCGCCGTGTCACAGGTGCTCTGGAGGAAATCGAACCGCTGCCGGGCGCCCACTCTTGCGGCCATGGCGACCGCCGCGTTCCCTCGCTGACCTGGCCGACGAGTCCCGGACCGGCGGCGTCGCTACACTCGGCGCCCGCTGCCGCCATGAACCAGCCCTCGGATTCCGGCTCGCGCCTCGAACGCGCCCTCAGGGTGTTCCTCGAACAGCCCATCACCAACGCGGCGGACGCGGACCGGCTGCTGGCCGCACATCCCGATCTGCACGACCTGCTCGCACCGATGCTGGGCCGCGGCGAGGCGGACCACGAGGCCATGGCTGCCGACGCCCACCCAGCGGCGGCGGAACGTGTGCTCGGCGACTACCGCCTGGTGCGCGAGATCGGCCGCGGTGGCATGGGCGTGGTCTACGAGGCCTGGCAGCGTTCGCTCGACCGGCACGTCGCCGTCAAGGTGATGACACCCGCGTTGGTATCGAGCCCGGGTGCGGTCGCACGGTTCCGTCGCGAAGCCGGGGCCGCGGCCCGCCTGCACCATCCCGGCATCGTCGAGGTGTTGGGCTTCGGCAGCGAGGGCGACCAGCACTACTTCGCCATGCAGCTCGTCGAAGGCGAGTCGCTGCAGGAGGGCAAGGCACGGTTCCGCGAGGTGGGCCGCGCGATCGAGTTGGTGGCGGCGCTCGTCGACGCGCTCGCACACGCGCACCAGAAGGGTCTCGTGCATCGCGACGTCAAGCCGGCCAACGTGCTGCTGCGCGACGACGACACGCCGCTGCTGACGGACTTCGGCCTCGCCAGCGTCGACGCCCTGCCGTCGCTGACGCGCGAGGGCAGCTTCCTGGGCACTCTGGACTACGCATCGCCCGAACAGGTGCGCGGCGAACCGGTCGATCTGCGCACCGACATCTGGGCCACGGGCGTGATCCTGTACGAGCTGCTGACCGGCAGCAACCCGTTCCGCGGCGCCACGCAGGAAGCGACGATCAAGAACATCCTCACGGCCGAGCCACCGTCGCTGCGCGCCGACCGCACGATCCCGGTCGACCTGGCGGCGGTGCTCGGTCGCACCCTCGAGAAGAACCGCAGCCGTCGCTACGCCTCGGCCGCGGCCCTGCTCGCCGACCTGCGTGCGCTGCAGGCGGGAACCAGCGTCAGCGCCCGCCTGCCGACGCGCGGCGAACGCCTGCAACGCTGGGTGCGGCGCGAGCCGTGGCAGGCGCTGACGATCGTTACGCTGCTGCTCGGCCTCGGTGTTGCCGCGGCACTGGCCGTCGGCAACGGCCAGCTCGCGCGCGCCGAGTCGACGGCGCGGCAGGAGCTCAGCGACCGCGTGCGGGACTTCGACATGCTCGCGGGTGTCGTGCTCTACGACCGGGCGGTGCAGCACGAGGCGCTGCTCTACCCGGCCTGGCCGAACAACATCGCGGCGCTCGAGGCGTGGCTGCGCGACGACTGCGGCCGGCTCGAGCAGCTGCAGCCGCAGATCGAACGCAGCGTGCAGTCCCTGCGCGACCAGGCCCTGCCGCGCACGGCGGTCGAAGCGGAGCAGCAGCGCCGCCGTTCGCCGCAGTTCGCCGCGTGGCAGGCCGCAACGGCACAACTCGCCTACCTCGAGCATGCCGAAGCGATCCGGTCGGGTCGGCAGGCGCTGCCGCTGCCGGAGGTGCCGGCGGCCCAACGCGGGCTGTCCGCGCCGGACCTGAATCAGTTCGCCTGGGACCGTGTCGCGCCCGAGCCGGCGGAACGCAAGGTCCCCGGCGAACCGGCGCTCGGACTGGCCTGCGCGCGCCTGGCGGCAACGGCCGCCAGTGGCACAGCGATCGAACACCAGGTGCTCGACACCCTGGCCTGGGCCCTGTTCGCCAACGGCCAGGACGACGCAGCCGTGCAAACGAGCGACGCGGCATTGGCGCAGGCGCCGGCCAGCGAGCGCACGGCCTACACGACCTTTCGCCGCGACCTCGGCACCGCGATCGCGGAACGGCGACCACGCCTCGATGCGTTGTCGGCTCGGGTCACGACGCTCACTGCCGCGGTCGATGCCGAGCGCACCTACCGCTTCGCGACCGAGCCGCAGCAGTTCCTGCACGACACGCTCGTGCAACTGCTGACGAAACTGGAGCGTCTGTTCGCCACCGAGAAGGCCCACGTGGCCAGACGCCTCGACTGGGCGCGCGAGATCGGACCGCTGTCGCTGCACCATCCCAACGCGAAGGTGACCTGGGCCGAGGCGCGCGCCGCCATCGCGGCCGCCGACGACGTCGTCGCCAGCGGTCGCTATCGCGGTGGTGCCATCCCGCTGGACGACGAACTGGTGATCGGTCTCGTACCGATCGGCAGGAACCCGGTGACCGGACTGTGGGAGTTCTACGACCTGCGTTCGGCGTGGGACGGCTCGTGCGATCCGGCAACGATCCCGATCCCGGCGCACGATGCCGAGGGTCGCATCCCGGTCGACGGGCAGACGGGGGTCGTGTTCGTGCTGCTTCCCGGCGGCAGGTTCCACATGGGTTCGCAGAGCGACGACCCGGACGCGCCGAACTACGACCCCGAGGCACAGGGCTTCACGACGCCGGTGCAGGTCGTCGAGCTGTGGCCGTTCTTCCTGGCGCGGCACGAGCTGACGCAGGGGCAGTGGGCGCGGCTGTGCGAAGGTGACCAACGCGCGCGCTTCCCGAGCGGATTCCCGATCGGCGCCGACGACAACAAGGGCGTCGTGGTGACCGCCGCCTACCCGGTCGAGCGCGTCAGCTGGAACGCGGCGATGCAGTTGCTCGAACAGAACGGCTGCACCCTGCCGACCGAAGCGCAGTGGGAGTACGCATGCCGTGCCGGCACCTCGACACCATGGTCGTCCGGCAAGGACGCCACGGACCTCGCGGGCACGGCCAACGTCTACGACATCTCGGGTGCGGGCGACGGCGTCAAGCGCGGCCTCGCCGAAGCGTTCGACGACGGCCACCAGATCGAAGCCCCGGTCGGCTCGTTCGCCGCCAACGCCTTCGGCTGCTTCGACATGCACGGCAACGTCGGCGAATGGTGCAAGGACCCGCCGGCGATCAACATGGTCGGCTTCCGCCCGGGGGATGGCGCGCGGCGGCGCAGCGACTTCCCCGAAGAACGGTCCAATCGCGGCGGCAGCTACCAGCTGGGTGCGCTGCGCGCGCGCAGCAGCATGTGGGGCTACGGCCCGCGGGAATCGCGCGCCGTGGACTGTGGGCTGCGCGCGGCGCGGTTGCTGCGCCGTTCGTGAGTCCGACTTCCTCGACAGGGCATACCCCGAGATGGGCATCGAGCTGGTCGTCTTCGAAGGCCGCTTCACGCCGCAGCTGGTCGAGCAACTGGCGCGCGAGTGGGAGATCCCGCGCAACCTGATGTTCACCGGCTCGCCGGGCGGCCACTTCCCGGGCGGCCTGGCCAACCTCGGCGGCGTGCGGTTGATCATCTGAGCGGCACCGATCCGGCGGCGCGGGCGCCGCCGCAGAGAATCGGAATTGCCGGGTACTCTCGCTGGCCTCGGGCGGTCTCGCTGTGTGACCCCCTTGCCTCCTCCGCCCATGACCCGCGGCCCGAACGCGCCCGCCCACGCCGCCACCGACAGCGAGTCCTTCGTGCGCGAACATCAGGCCGGGATCTGGCGCTACCTGCGCCTGCTCGGTGCATGCGCGGCCGACGCCGACGACCTGCTGCAGGAGACGTTCCTGACCTTCCTGCGCAAGGCGGAGCCGCACGCGGGTGCCACGGCCCTGCTGCGCACGATCGCGCGCGGACTCTGGGTCGATCGGCATCGCTGGTTGCGGCGGCGACGTGCCGTCGAATGGGCCGCGGAGCTCGATTCGGCGTTGGTGGCCACCCCTGCCGATCCGCACCAGGAACTCTGGCTCGACGCGCTGCACGCGTGCCGCGCCACGCTGTCCGAACGGCCACGGCGCGCACTCGACCTGGCCTACCGCGACGGACTCGGACGGCGGGACGTGGCGCGCGAGTTGGGTCTCGCGCCGAACACGGTGCGCAATCTGCTCGCGCGCACCCGGGAGATCCTGCGGCAGTGCATCGAGCAGCGCATGAACCGGAACGAAGGAGTCGGACGATGAAGACCCACACGCAACGAGACGGTGAGGCGGTGTTCGCCGCGCGCATTGGCCTGGCCCTGCGCGAACTCGATGGCCTCGAGGCGAAGACCGACGTCGCCGCCGAAGTGGGGCGTCGCCTCCAGGATGCCAAGCCGGCGACCGAGCGCTCGCCGCGGCGATGGCTGGCGCTCGCCGCTGCCCTGCTGGCCATCGGCGTCACGGCGGCACTGCTCGTCCGCAAGAACGTCGAACGTGGCCCTGAGGAGCCGGCGCCCGTGGTCGCGCCACAGGAGCCCGCCAACCCGGTAGGTCCATGGCGCCTGGTCTACGAACTGCCACTCGACGCGCTGCAGCGCTCGCTGCGCGACAACCCCCGCGAGGATCTCGAACAACTGTTGGCTCGCTCGGCAAGCAGCCTGCAGCAGCGCGTCGATGCGGCGATCGGTGCCGGCGTCCAGGTGACCCGCGGCGAGGCGACGACCTTCACGGTCGTCTTCGCGGAGGCAGCTGCAGGCGACGTCGCTCGGGTGCGTGCACTGCTCGAGAATCCGGGCCGACTCGAGATGCGCATGATCGCCGACGGGGACTACTCGAAGGATGGCGTGCACTTCGACCTGGCGCTGGAGAAGCAGCGGGTACAGCGATGGCTCGACGATGGCGGCCGCGACCGCGTGCAGCGCGACCCGCGTCGGATCGACGAGTATCGCGGTGCCGACAAGAACGTGCGCTGGTTCGTGCACCGCGTGTGGCCGAGCACCGAACGCGCCGGCCACTGGAGCGTGCGCTACGCCGACATCGCGCCGCTCGCCGCGAGCACGGTCGCCGCCTACACGGACGGCGAGTGGAACGACGGTGCGATTCCCGCCGACGTCCAGGCACGTCCGGTCGAGCAGCGTTTCCTGGTCGAGTTCGTGCTCGTCAACCTGCACGAGCAGCACTTCGGCGAGACCGACCTCGAAGCCGCCTCGGTCGGCGTGACGACCGACCTGGGCACGGCAGCCGTCGACTATCGCCTGCGGGACGACAAGGTCGCGGAGTACGCCGACTTCAGCGAGCAGTACATCGGCAAGTGCTGCGCGGTGATCTGGAACGACGAGGTGCGCGTGGCGCCGCGGTTCGAGGGCAGGATCCCCGGCCGTGGTCGCATCAGCGGCCTGTCGCCGGCAGAGGCAGGCGGGATCGCCGCGATCCTCGGCGCGCCGCTGCCGGCGACCCCGCGCCTGCTGCGGTCCGAACCGGGCACGCCGCGTTAGCAGGTGCGCCGCTGCCGACCGGCAACATCCGGGTCTGGTAGCCAAGGCCTCGACCCGCGACGGCGCGCCGCTAGGGTGCGCGGTGCCATGCGCGTCGTCGTCGCCGAAAAGCCCTCGGTCGCCCGGGACCTCGCCAAGGTCCTGGGCGCCCACCAGCGCCGCGACGGCTACCTCGAAGGCAACGGCTGGCAGGTGACCTGGGCGATCGGGCACCTGGTGCAGCTGAAGACGCCCGATGAGTACGACCCTTTGCTGAAGCGCTGGTCGATGGACCGCCTGCCCTATGTGCCCGAGCGCTTCGAGCTGCGGCCGACCGACAACCAGGGCGCGAAGAAGCAGCTCGAGGTGGTCGCCGAGCTGTGCCGCACGGCCGAAGAACTGGTGTGCGCGACGGACGCCGGCCGCGAAGGCGAGCTGATCTTCCGCTACATCCTCGACTTCGCCGGCTGCGCGGGGCGTGAACACACGCGGCTGTGGCTGAGTTCGCTGACCGAGGCGGCGATCACGCAGGCGTTCGCCCAGCGCAAGCCCGGCACCGCCTACGACCACCTGCACGACGCCGCGCGCAGCCGCAGCGAGGCGGACTGGATCGTCGGCCTGAACGCGACGCGCGCCTACACGGTCCGCTACGGCGGCGGCAGCGTGCTGTGGAGCCTCGGCCGCGTGCAGACGCCAGTGCTGGCGCTGATCGCGCAGCGCGACGACGAGATCCGCGTGTTCGACGCGCGGCCGTTCTGGGAACTGCGCACGCGCTACCGCGGCGCGCGCTTCCGCTACGCCGGCGATCGCTTCCGCGACGTCGCGCCGGCGCAGGAACTGCTCGCCAAGGTGCAGGACCAGCCGCTTCGGATCGAACGGCTCGAGCGCCGCACCGAGTCGCTGCCGCCGCCGCTGCTCTACGACCTGACGCAGCTGCAGCGCGACATGAACCTGCGCCACGGACTCTCGGCACAGCGCACGCTCGAGGTGAGCCAGCAGCTCTACGAGCAGAAGTTGCTGACCTACCCGCGCACCGACAGCCGCCACCTGACGCTCGACATGGTCGACTCGGTGCGCACGACGCTGGCACAGCTGCGCGCGTGGGACCCGGACAAGCTCGCGCTGCTGGCGGCCTGGATCGCCGGCGCGCCGGCGGGCGAACGCGGGCCGAAGGCGAAGCAGAAGCGCGTGTTCGACGACAACAAGGTCAGCGACCACCATGCGATCATCCCGACCGGCAAGGTCGAGCCGCTGGCGAACGAGGCGCAGCAGGTGTTCGACGCGGTCGCGACGCGCTTCGTGCAGGCGTTCCTCGGCGACCGCGTGCAGGACGTGACCACGGCGCACGCGACGAGCAACGGCGTGCCGTTCCGCGCGCGCGGCGTCGTCGTCACGGCGCCGGGCTGGAGCGAACTGGAGCCGCAGGCGCCGAAGAAGCGCCGCAGCAGGAAGGCCAAGGACACAGCCGAAGGCGACGACGACGGTGACGACGAGACCCAGGAGCTGCCGGCGCTGCAGGAGGGCGAGAGCGGGCCGCACCAGCCCGAGCTGCACGAGGGCAAGACCAAGCCGCCGCGCCCGTTCACCGAGAACACGCTGCTGCTGGCGATGGAGACCGCCGGCAAGTCGATCGACGACGAGCAGCTGCGCGAGGCGATGCGCGCGCGAGGGCTCGGCACGCCGGCGACGCGCGCGTCGATCCTCGAGACTCTGCTGTCGCGCGGCTACGTGCAGCGCGACAAGAAGGCACTGCGCATCACCGACCTCGGCCGCTACCTGATCGCGATCATCGCCGACCCGATGCTGAAGTCTGCCGAACTGACCGGCGAGTGGGAATGGCAGCTCGGCGAGATCGAACGCGGCCGCGTCGCGCGCTCGGCGTTCCTGCAGGCGATCGGCGACCGCATCCGCACGCTGATCGCGACCGGCCTGTCGCCGCAGAACACGCAGCCGGGGCTCGGCGTCTGCCCACGCTGCCGCGCCGATGTGATCGAGGGCCGCGAGGCCTACGGCTGTTCGCGCTGGCGCGAGCAGTGTGCGTTCCGGCTGCCGAAGGTCTACCGCGGTGTCGTGCTGCAGCGCGAGCAGGTGCGCGAACTGCTGTTCCGCGGCGTGCTGCTGCGGCCGGTGTCGATCGAGGGTGCAGCGCGCATCGTCTGCCGCACCGAGGCCGGCGAGCTGATCGACCTGCAGCCGCCGAGCCGCGACGCGCAGCGGCCCGGAGCGAAGCGCGCGCCGCGCAAGCATCGCGGTCGGTCGGCTGGCGCCGGGTAGCGCGGCGGCGAGATGTCGCGCCGGCGTCGAGCCCGAGAGGAAATCCGTGCCACGGCTCTCAGGCCTCTACACCGAGCACGTGCTGCAACAGCCGCGGCAGGCGCGCGCGCCAGCTGTCCTCGTTGTGGATGCCGGCGACCTCTTCGGCCAGCACGCGCCCATCGCCGAGCGTCGTCATCGTCTCGAACAGCTGCCGGCAGTGCGCGCGGATCGGCGCGCGTTCGCCGTCGCCGATGTCGGCGGCGATCCGCGCGGTCACGCCGCCGGAATCCTGCGCCACGCGGGTCAGGAAGCCATCGTCGACCCAGGCCGACGGCGACAGCGCGATCGCGCCGCCGAACACGTGCGGCCGCACCATCGCCCCGTAGAGCGCCGACACGCCGCCGATCGACGTGCCGACCAGCAGGCGATCCGCCGCGTGCTCCGACGTGCTCACGCCGGGCAGGCTCTGCCGCACCGCCGGCAGCACTTCGTGTTCGAGCAGGTCCAGGTAGGCGTCGCCGAAGCCACCGAACTCGCTGTCGCCGTGCCGCGTGCGCACCGGCACGTATTGGTTCGCGCGCGAACCGGCGTGGGTCGCGATCGCCACCACGATCGCCGGCCGCACCGCACCGACGCAGAGCATGCCGTCCATGACGCGGTGCAACTGCAGCGTGCCGGACTGCTGCCAGGCCGGCACGCGGGCGTGGTTGGCGGGTTCGAAGGCCTTGTGGCCGTCGTTGACCAGCAGCGTCGGCAACGGCGCCTCGCCCCGCAGCCCTGCTGCCGGCACGTAGATGCGCAGCATGCGCATGCCGGGCAACCGTTCGCAGTCGAGCAGCACGTCGTGGATCTCGCCGCGGCCTTCCCTGGGCATCGCGAGCGCGTGCACTTCGGCGCGCTCTGCCAGTTCCGCGAGTTGCGGCGGTACGTCGTGGGAGAGGCGACAGCCCATGCGGAGATGCGACAGCCTACCGGTTGCAGCGGTCGTAAGCAGGCCTCGTACTGCGGCGACTCCCATCGCACCGGCCGTCGACACGGCAGCTCCGACCCGAAGGAGGGGATGTGCCCGTCGCACCGGGCGCTCCGGTGCCCTGGTCGCAACGCGCAGCACCGCGCAATCGAGGTGCGGCAAGCGCAAGCAGCGTTGCACGCCAGACCATCCAGCTCAGTCGACCCACGCGGCGTGCAGCTGCCGTTCTTCGCAGCGCTGCCACAGCCACCGCAACGGTGCGGCCTGCTCGCAGGTCCACTGCTCCAACACACAGCCCTTCTGCACGTGCCGGGCGAGCGCCTTCACCTCGTCGCGCGCGACCTCGGTGCCGGCCATCGCTCCGGTGAACGCGCCGAGGAACGCCCCGAGCCCGGCACCGAGTGACACGGCGAGGCCGCCGAGGCCACCGAACATGTCGAACACGCCGCTGAGGATGCCGTTGGTGACCGCGCCGAGCAGAGCGCCGAGCAGCACGGCCGCCACCATGCCGCGCCGCCAGCGTGTGGCCACCTTGTCGCGGCCGGCGCGCACCAGACCGAGCAGGTGGCGCGCATCGTCGGCGCGTGGATAGCGGCGCACGCGCAATTGCGACGACACCTCGGGCCCGGCATCGTGCGCGGCGGACGAGCCGGGAGATGCCTCGCCGACGGGCACCAGCACGAAGAGCGCCTTCATCGTGTGCTGCCAGGCGTCGCCGCGGCCGGGCCGCCGGCACTGGACTCGTCGGTGCTCATGCGCGCGTGAGTGTCGCCACGCCGGGGCAACGGCGCAAACGCAACGCCAGCGCCGGCCACGCCGCCGGGAACACCAGGCCTTCCCGCCGGCGGAACCGCGCCCGATGGTTGCGTCCACGGCGTGCAGGCCGTCCGATCCGCCGCTCCGACCGCCGCCCGCAATGCTCCAGGCCCTCGAACTGCTCGCCGTCATCGCCGCCGCATCGTTCGGCCTGCTGCTCGCGCGCAGCAAGCAACTCGACCTCGTCGGCGTCTGCTGCGTGACCTTCCTGGTCGCGTTCGGCGGCGGCACGCTGCGCGACGTGCTGCTCGATCGCCAGCCGCTGTTCTGGATCGAACACGAACACTACGCCTGGATCGTGTTCGGCATCGCCATCGTCGGCTCCCTGCTGCCGCGGCTGCCGCGGCGGCTCGAGAGCTGGCTCTACCTGCCGGACGCGCTCGGACTGGCGCTGTTCAGCATCGTCGGCGCCGGCGTCGCGATCCGCACCGAGACGTTCCCGGTGTCGCCGTTCCTCGCCTCGCTGTTCGGCGTCATCACCGGCACGTTCGGCGGCGTGCTCGGCGACATCGCCTGCAACGACGTGCCGCGGTTGTTCCAACCGACGATGCCGCTCTACGCCACCTGCGCGTTCGTCGGCTGCTGGGTCTACCTGCTGCTGCGCGGCACGTTCGTCGGGCCCGACGTCGCGCTGTGGTCCGGCACCGTGACCATCGTGGTGCTGCGGCTCGCGGCGCTGCGCTGGAACCTGCGGCTGCCGGCGACGCGGGCCTGAGCCCGTCGGTGGCCTCGGGCGCGCGGATCGCGGCTGCGGCCACGGCACCACTCGCTACGCTCTGGCGCCATGAACTGGTGGTTCGCCCCGTTGGCAGGCGTCGTCGGTTACCTCGGCTTCCTGCTCGGACGCAGACCGCGAGCCGCTGCCACGCAGCCGCTGGTGCGGTCCGGCGCCGCGCCAGCCGCAGCGGCGCCAGCACCCGCGCCGCGCGAGCAGTTGCTGGCGATCGCCCAGCAACTCACCGGCGTCTACGAAGTCGTCGCCCACCCGGACGACCTGCAGACGGTGCCGCCCTACCGCGACGCGGTCGCGCTGCTGGCCGGCGACACCTTCCCACTCGACGAAGTGCTCGGCTACCTGGTCGGTGACAACCCGACGCTGGCGACGGCGGCCGCGGCGGCGACGCTCGACCGACCCGAACTCGTCGGCCGCGAACCCACGCTGGTGCCGCGGCTCGACGGCATCAGCATCTACGCGCGCACGTTCCTGCTGCGCACGATCCGTCGCAGCGACGACCCGGCGACGGCACTCGACGTGCTGCTGCGCACGAACGGCTCCTGGGGCTCGGCGATGGGCATGGACATGCTGCGCGGCTACCTGCGCGACCGGCTCGACGCCGAACACGTGCAGACGCCAGCCGCGCGCCGCCGCCTGCAAGGTCTCGAGGAGGGCCAGCGCGACTGGCTGCGCATGGTGCTCGAACCGATCGACACGGCCGCCAGCCGCAGCCTGCTCGAGGAGTTGCGCGGCCGCACCGCTGCCGGCGTCGACCTGACGGTGCTGCGCGGCTTCGCCAGCGTGCTCGACCAAGCACAGCTCGCGGGGCGCACGGAGCCGTTGCCGTGTTCGACCCAGGTCGAGGCGCTCGCCGAACTGCGGCAGGGCCTGCGCCGCGAGCCGCCGCGTTCACTGCTGCTGGTCGGTGGGCGCGGCGTCGGCAAGAGCACGGTCGCCGAGCAGCTGGCGGCCGAACTCGTCGCCGACGGCTGGACGGTGTTCACGGCCGGGGCCTCGCAGCTGATCGCCGGGCAGTCGTTCATCGGCCAGATCGAACAGCGCGTGGTCGACCTGGTGCGCGCGGTCGGCGGCCGCCCGAAGGTGCTGTGGATCGCGCCGGATCTCGCCGAGTTCCTGACCGCCGGCCGCACCATGCACACACCGACCGGCCTGCTCGACCTGGTGCTGCCGCACCTGCTGCGCGGCGAATTGCGCCTGTTGGCGCCGCTGCAGCCGGCCGCCCATGAGCTGTTGCTGCGGCATGCGCCGATGCTGCGCACGGCGGCGGCGACCGTGCGCATGCACGAGGCACCGAGCGACGAGACGCTGGCAATGGCACGCGGCTGGCTGCTGCGCGCGACCGGCGACGGTCCGCCGTGGTGCGGCGACGCGGTGCTGCACGAGCTGTTCCAGCGCTCGCAGCAGCACGCCGTCGACCAGCGGCGGCCAGGCAGCCTGCTGTCGATGCTGACCCTGCTGCGCGAACACGTCGACACCGACGGCCGACCACGCGCGGCCGCGCTCGACGACGTGATCCAGCTGGTCAGTCGCTCGACCGGGCTGCCGCCGGCGGTGCTCGACGAACGCGACCGGCTCGACCTCGACAGCGTGCGGCGCGCATTCACGGCGCGCGTCATGGGCCAGCCCGAGGCGGTCGACTGCCTGGTCGAACGCATCGCGATGCTGAAGGCAGGGCTGTGCGATCCGCGCCGGCCGATCGGCGTGTTCCTGTTCACCGGCCCCACCGGCACCGGCAAGACCGAACTGTGCCGCGCGCTGGCGGCGTTCCTGTTCGGCAGCGAACAGCGACTGCTGCGGCTCGACATGAGCGAGCTGCAGACCGCCGACGCGATCGCGCGCATCACCGGCGACGGCGATGCCGTGCACGGCCGCCCCGCACTGGTGCACGCCGTGCGCGAACAGCCGTTCTCGGTCGTGCTGCTCGACGAGATCGAGAAGGCGCACCCGCTGGTGTTCGACCTGTTCCTGCAGGTGTTCGACGAGGGCCGCCTCACCGATCGCAGCGGCCGCGTCGCCGACTTCCGGCACACGATCGTGATCCTGACCAGCAACCTCGGCGTCAAGAACCTCGAAGGTGCCGGACTCGGCTTCGGCGCCGGCGGCCCCGACCTGCAGGCGGCGCTCGAGGAGGTGTTCCGCCGCGAGTTCCTGAACCGCATCGACCGCGTCGTCGTGTTCCGGTCGCTCGACCAGAGCACGCTGCGCGAGGTGCTGCACAAGGAACTCGACCTCGTGCTGCAGCGCCGCGGCCTGAAGTCGCGGCCGTGGGCGGTCGAATGGGACGAGAGCGCGCTGCAGTTCCTGCTGGGTCAGGGCTGGTCGCCGCAGCTCGGCGCGCGGCCGCTGCGCCGCGCGATCGAACGCCAGGTGCTGGCGCCGCTGGCGAGCGCGATCGTCAGCGACCGCACGCCGGCCGGCGACCAGTTCCTGTTCGTGCGCAGCGACGGCAAGGGCGTGCAGGTCGAGTTCGTCGACCCGGATGCGGCGCCGGTCGTGCCGCCGGCGATCGCCGCCGTGCCGGCCGGCCTGCGCCAGCTGGCACGCGACGCGCATGGCCGGCCCGACGAAGTGCTCGCCGTGCAGCGCGAACTGGCCGAACTGGCGGTGCGCCTGCACGAGGATGCGTGGCTGGCCCGCAAGGCCGAGGCCTACGCCGCGATGGGTGCGGCCGACTTCTGGACCTCCGCGCGGCGCCATGCGGTGCTCGGCCTCGCGGAACTGAAGAGTCGCATCGAGGAGCAGCTGACCCAGGCGGTGCACAAGGCCGACGACCTGGTCCGGCGTGCCGCCGACGTGCCGGCGGAGTCGCTGCGCCGACTCGCTGCCCGCGCGCTGCTGCTGCAGCTCGCGATCACCGCTGTCGAACGCGGTGAGGCGCAGGACGCCTACCTGCTGGTCGCACCGGTGCACGATCCGCACGGCGATGCCGAGACGACGCGCACCTTCGCGGCGGATCTGCTCGGCATGTACCGCAGCTGGGCCGACCGGCGCGGCATGCAATGGCGCGTGCTGACGGCGCCCGGCAGCAGCACGATCGTCGCGATCACCGGCTTCGCGGCCTGGCCCGTGCTCGCCGCCGAGACCGGTCTGCACGTGCTCGACCTCGAAGCCAGCGCGAAGGGCGCGCGCCCGAGCCGCGTGCGCGTGATCACCGTGCCGCAGCCGCCGGTGCCGGTGACCGGCGACGACGAACACCAGCTCGCGCTCGGCGCGCTGCAACCGGCGCAATCGGTGGCGCCGTTGGTCGTGCGGCGCTACCGCCGCGCGCCATCGCCGGAGGTGCGCGACCGCGTGCGCGGCTGGCGCACCGGCCGGATCGACCGGGTGCTGGCCGGCGAGTTCGACGTCATGGAGTAGCGCACGGCGTCAGCTGATCAGCAGCAGGCGCGGCAGTTCCGCCTGCGTCGTGGCCGGCGCGCGGTGGATGCAGGCGGGCACGGTGCTGCCGGGATGCTGCACCGCGACCCGCCACAGATTGCCGCGGCCGAACGAGAACGGCTGCGCGCCCGGCCTCGGCGCGTAGTGCAGGTCGAAGCTGTGCGCCGCGACGAAGCGCCCGAACGCGTCGCCCTCGCTGCCGCCGAACTGCGCCAGCAACTGCGCGCGCAGCGCCGGCACGTCGATGCAGCGACGCGCCTCGTCGTTGCGCAGGCCTTCGCTCGCCGCGCCGAAGTAGGTGCAGAGATACGTGTCGGTCGGCACGTCCGCACGATCGACGTGGAACGAGTAGACGTCGGTCGGCACCGGACCGTCGTCGCGTTCGTACTGTTGCACGCACTCGAGCACCGGCGCCTGACCGATCGAGCGCAGCAGCCGTTCGTCCTCGACCAGCGTGTCGAGCGCGGCGCGGGCGCCGGGACTCCACGGCAGGGCACACAGCTGCGCCGTGTCGAGCGGCGTGATGCCCTCGCCCGGCGCCAGCTGCCGCACCAGCTCGGCGAAGTCGCCCGGCAACGTGCGCGGCCAGCAGATCGCGTTGCAGCCGTTCGTCAACGGCGTCGTGACGAGCGCCGCGAAGCTCGGCACCACCTGGATGCGCGGGTAGCCGGAGGGTGGCACGAACGTGGTCATGTGTGCCACACGTCACTCACCGCGCGACGAAGCGCCGTTCGACGCGGTGGTAGAGCCACGAGGCGCCGACGAAGACCAGCCCGACCAGCACGAACGCGAGGATCCGGTAGAGCTGCTGCGCGCCCGACATGTCGAGCAGCAACAGCTTCGCGGCGGTCGACGCGAACAGCGCCAGCGCCGTGAGCCGCGCTGCCCGCACGTTGCGACGGAACCCGAACACCAGCGCCCCGACCGCAACCACGATCCAGGTCACCGTCACCGAGAACAGCGCCAGCCGTTCGGCCTCGGCGCGTTCGGCGACCTGCGCGAGCAACCAGGCCGGCGGTTCGGCGGAGAGCCCGACCAGGCCGGCCAGGAACGCAACCCAATGCAGCGGCCGCTGCCGCGCATCGCTGCGCGCCCACAAGAGGGCGGTGGCGACCGCCGCGGCCACCAGCACCGCGCGCAGGTTGGCGAACATCCACGCGGCCTGCCAGCCGGTGACGTAGACCAGCAGCGGCAACACCATCGCCGGCGCGAGCGCCATCAGTGCGACGCCGCGCAGGCTCCGGTTGGCGGTGGCGCGCGCGCGCCACCAGCCACCCGCCGAAGCCACGACCGCGCTGGCACCGAGCAACCACACCATCCACTGCAACGTCGCCGCGCC
>JBGARS010000068.1:0-29642 GCA_044230075.1 Planctomycetota bacterium
AACGCTTGATCACGACCACGGTGCGCGCCTGGTCGACATCGAGGATCGGCATGCCGGCGATCAGCCGCGGGACGTTTGCCTAGAATATGCCGGCAGTCAGCTGCAGCGCGTTGGTGGCGGTGATCTCGATCAGGTTGCCCTGCGCGTCGACCTCGATCGGCACCATCTGATGGAAGAACGAGAGGCCGATCATGGGCGGTGCGTTCGGCAGGAACAGCGACGATTCGACGCTGCCGGTCGCCGTCGCGTAGAGCTGCAGGATGTCGGGCGCCACCAGCAGGTCACAGCCGGCGGGGGACTGCGCGAACACGTTCGCCAGCGGGAACACACCCTGCGGAATCGACACGAAGCTCGTCGCCGCGACCACGAACGCCGTCTGCGGCAGGCCTCTGCCCCGCGCGCGGAACGTCGCGTCGACCCAGGGCAAGGTCGTCGCGGTCAGCGTGTTGCTGCCAACGGAACTCGGGCAACCGAGGCCGACCGTCGCCGCAGATGCAGGACACGTCGTGGCGAGACGGACGACCTGCGCCGATACCGAACCACCGACGATCGAGAAGGACCCGCCCGCCCAGACCTCACCGGTTGCCGACATGCGCAGGCATTGCACGGGCCCGTTCGTTCCGCTCGCGACGGGACCCCAGGCGACGCCATTCCACCGGGCGACGTAGCTGGCGGGCGCACCGTCGGCCACGGTGAAGTTGCCACCGGCCAAGACGTCGCCGTCGGGCAGCACCAGCAGTGCGGACACCATCGCATCCGTGCCGGCTCCCATCGCCGACCAGGACTGTCCATCCCACCTCGCCACGTTCGCGGCCGGCAATCCGCCGGCGGTAGAGAACTGACCTCCGGCAACGATGTCGCCGTTCGGCAGCACGGTGACGGCGAACACCGGGCCGTTCGTGCCCGTGCCGAGCAAGCGCCAGGGCGTGCCGTCGTAGATGATGGGGCCCGCCCCGAAGTCACCGCCAAACACGACGTCACCGGAAGGCAACGATGCCAGGCAGCGCACACGAGCTGGGGCTCCTCCCATCGCCGACCACGCCGATCCGTCCCACCTCGCGATGCGACTGGCGGCAACTCCACCGGCAAGGCTGAACAAGCCCCCCGCCACGAGGTCGCCGTTCGGCAGCGTCAGCAGGGCATCGACCCAGCTGTTCATCCCCGTGCCGAGCGGTGTCCAGGTCGTGCCGTTCCAGCGCGCGACCGAAGCAGCCGGCGAGCCATCGGCGGTCGAGAACCCACCACCTGCAACGACGTCGCCGCCTGGCAGTTGAGCCAGTGCCTTGACCACGAGGTTCGTGCCGGACCCCATCGCGGACCATGAGGCTCCGTTCCATGTCCCGATCCAGTCCGACCGGCTGACGCCGCCGGCCGAATGCCATCCTCCAACGACGACGTCACCGTTGGCCAAGGGCAGAATCGACTCGACTTGGCCAAAGACACCGGGACTCAGCGCGGACCAGTTCGCGCCATCCCAACGTGCTACGTTGCCAAGGTGCGCCCCATCCGCTTCCCCGAGGATTCCACCGGCAATCAGGTCACCGTTCGGCAGCACGACCAGCGTCCCGACCAGACCATTGTCGAGCAACGGGCTCAACGATCCGCCGACGCCGCCACCGCACGCGGACCAGGCCGATCCGTTCCAGCGCGCCACCTTGCGCGCGCTGACCCCGCCCGCGGTGGAGAACGTGCCACCGACGTAGAGATCGCCGTTCGCTGCCACGTGCAGTGCCTGCACGATCCCATTGACCCCGCTCCCGAGTGACGTCCACACGGAGCCGTTCCACACCGCGATGTTCGAGGCACTGACGCCGCCTGCAGACGAGAACGAACCGCCGGCCACGAGATCGCCATTCGGCAGGAAGGCCAGCGCCACCACGGTGCCGGCCACCGCGGGCCCGAGGCCGGACCAGCTGGTACCGTTCCACCGCGCCATTCCGGCGGCAGCCACTCCGCCTGCCGTGTTGAAGCTCCCGCTGACGATCAGATCCCCGTTCGCCGCGACGGCGAGCGCAAGGCAATAGTTGTCCAGGCCGGTCCCCAGCGGCGCCCATGAAGCCCCATTCCATCTGGCGATTCGATTCGCCGCCACGCCGCCCGCAATCGTGAAGAACCCGCAGGCGACGAGATCGCCGTTTGGCAGCACCGCGACGGAAGTGACGCCGCCATTCATCCCTGACCCGAGTGGTGTCCACGACGTGCCGTTCCATCTCGCGACACCCGACGTGGGCGGGCCCGGAGAGGACGAGGTAGCAGCCACCAAGTCGCCGCTGGGCAGCACCACCAGCTGCACGACGGTTGCGTCGAGACCCGCGCCGAGGGTCATCCATGCTCCGGTCACGGGATCCCACGCCGCAACATGATTGGCCAGCGTGCCGCCGGCGACCTGGAAGTTGCCACCGACTACGAGCAGCGGCGGCGACGGCCCCGGACCGTCGGGATCCAAAACCGCGCTCGCGCGGACCTGACCATCGACCCCGCGGACGCCATCGACCGGCATCCAGTCGGTGCCACACTGGGCTGTCGCACTCTGCACGGCGACCAAGACCAGCCCGAAGAGTCCACGCAGGAGTCCGAGCCGGGTCGCCATCCGCGTGATCGTCGCACGCGTCGGACCACCGGCACAGGGGGTGCCCCCCCGCGCCCCCGCGCTACTTCAGTTCCTTCACTTCCTTGACGATGCCCTCGAGCGCTTCCTTCGCATCGAGGAACACCATCAGGCAGTTCGGCAGATCGAACAGCGGGTTCCTGATGCCGGCATAACCCGGCGACAGCGAACGCTTGATCACGACCACCGTGCGCGCCTGGTCGACGTCGAGGATCGGCATGCCGGCGATCGGGCCGGTGTTCTCGCGCGCGGCCGGGTTCACGACGTCGTTGGCGCCGACGACGATGGCGACGTCGGTGTTCTTGAAGTCGCCGTTGATCCTGTCCATCTCCCACAGCTGGTCGTACGGCACGTCGGACTCGGCGAGCAGCACGTTCATGTGGCCCGGCATGCGGCCGGCGACCGGATGGATCGCGTAGCGAACCTGGCAGCCGCGCTTCTGCAGCTGGTCGGCGAGGTCCTTGACGACGTGCTGCGCCTGCGCCACCGCGAGGCCGTATCCCGGCACGATGATGCACGACGACGCGCCGTCGAGCAGCATCGCGACCTCTTCGGGCGTCGTCGACTTGATCGACTTGTAGTCCTTGGCGTCCGCGGCCTGCGTCTCCTCGCCGCCCATGCCGCCGAGCAGCACGTTGCCGAGCGAACGGTTCATCGCCTTGCACATGATCTGCGTCAGGATCAGCCCCGACGTGCCGACCAGCGCTCCGACGACGATCAGCAGCGGGTTGTGGATGACGAAGCCGGCCGCCGCGCCAGCGACCCCCGAGTAGCTGTTGAGCAGCGACACCACGACCGGCATGTCGGCGCCACCGATCGGCATCACCAGGAACACGCCGAGCGCGCCCGCGATCAGCGCCAGCAGCAGCGTGTTGACCGTCATCAGCGCGTGGCTCGAGGTCAGCACCATCCAGGTCGCGCAGCCGATCGCCAGCAGGCTCAGGCCTGCGTGCAGGTAGTGCCGCATCGCACCCTTCAGCGGATGCGCCATCTTCTTGCCCGAGAGCTTGAAGTAGGCGACGAAGCTGCCGGTGAACGTCACCATGCCGATGACGATCGTCGCCGGCGTGCTGATCGCGTTCATCAGGGTCGTGTCGGCGATCGACTTGGTCGGATCCTCGAGCGTGCGATCGATCAGCATCGAACCCATCGCGACCAGCGCCGAGGCGAGACCGCCGAAGCCATTCAGTGCGCCGACCATCTCGGGCATCGCGGTCGTCGGTGTGCGTCTGGCGATCACCGCGCCAGCGCCGCCGCCGACCAGGATGCCGGCGATCACGACGTACCAGTTGATGCCGGTGTAGATCGCGAGCGTCACTGCGATCGCCAACAACATCCCGACTTCGGAGATGTGGTTGCCACGCTGACAGGTCTTGACGCTCGTCAGCTTCTTGATGCCGAAGACGAACAGGAACGTCGCCAGCAGGTAGAGGTACTGCACGCTACTTCCCCTTCTTCTTGAAGGCGCCGAGCATGCGATCGGTGACCATGTAGCCACCGACGACGTTGATCATGGCGAAGACGATCGCGAGGAATGCGATCACGCTCGCCAGGAAGCCATGGCCGGATTCGGAGCAGATCAGTGCGCCGACGACCGTGATGCCGGAGATCGCGTTGGACCCCGACATCAGCGGCGTGTGCAGCGTCGGCGGCACCTTGTTGATCAGCTCGAAGCCGAGCAGCGAGGCGATCACGAACACGAACACGAAGTAGAATTCCATGACTCAGTTTCCCATCGCGGCCAGGGCCTGCGCCGTCGGTTCGTGCCGCACCACACCGTCGTGCACGATCGTCACGGCACCGAGGATCTCGTTCTCGAAGTCGAGGTTCGGCTTGCCGTCCTTGACGAACTCGCCAAGGAAGGCGTGCACGTTGCGCGCGAACATGCGCGATGCGTCGCCGGCCTTGTGCGCCGGCAGGTTGGTGTCGCCGAGGATCTTGACGCCGTCGACCACGACGTGTTCGCCGGGCACCGTGCCCTCGACGTTGCCGCCCTGACCGGCCGCCATGTCGACGATCACCGAGCCGGGCTTCATGGCCTTGCGCATCTCGGCCGTGACCAGCACCGGCGCCTTCTTGCCGGGGATCAGCGCGGTCGTGATCAGCACGTCGGCCTGGGCGATGTGGGTGGTCAGCGTCTCGCGCTGGCGCTTCAAGAACTCCTGCGTGGTCTCCTTCGCGTAGCCGCCCTTGGTCTCGGCGTCGGGCGGCGCGCCGGTGTCGACGAACTTCGCGCCCAGCGACTCGATCTGCTCCTTCACCGCCGGGCGGATGTCGTTCGCCTCGACGATCGCGCCGAGCTTGCGCGCGGTGGAGATGGCCTGCAGGCCGGCGACGCCCGCACCCAACACCAGCACGCGCGCCGGCGTCAGCGTGCCCGCGGCCGTCATCATCAGCGGGAACATCTTCGGCAGGTGCGCCGCGGCCAACAGCACCGCCTGGTAACCGCCGCAGGTGGCCTGCGAGCTGAGGATGTCCATCTTCTGGCTGCGCGTGATGCGCGGCATGAACTCGAGGCCCATCGCGGTGACCTTGGCGTCGCGCAGCGCCTTGATGCTCGGCAGGCAGACGCCGGGTGTCAGCGTGCAGATCAGCACCGAGCCGGCCTTCTGGCCACTGGCCTGCTCGGGGTCCGGCGCCTGGATGCCGAGCACGATGTCCGCGCCCGCGCGCGCCATCGCGTCGACCAGCGTCGCGCCGGCCGCCGCGTAGTCGGTGTCCGCGAAGCCGGCGGCCGCGCCGGCGCCGTGTTCGACCTGCATCAGCAGGCCGAGCTTCTGCATGCCTTTGACGGTCTCGGGGATGGCGGCGACGCGGGTCTCGCCGGCGACCGTTTCCTTGGGCACGAAGATCACAACCATGGGGTCTCTCTCACTGGCTCTCGCTCTGGGGGACGCGCAAGAGAATCAGACGGGCCGATCTCGCGCCACCGGGAAAGAGGGCTAGTCTTGCCGCCCCGATGCGGAGCTTCACAGCACAGCTTGCCGAGCGAGTTCTCGCCGGTCAGGCGCCGATCGTGATCGGCCTCGATCCGCGGCTCGATGCGCTGCCGGCGTCGATCCTGCCCGACGCCGCTCCGGCGCAGCGCATCGTCGAGTTCTACCGCCGCACGCTGCCGGTTCTGGCGCCCCACGCGCCCTGCGTGAAGCCGAACATCGCCTTCTTCGAGGCATACGGCAGCGAGGGCTACCGCGCCTACGAACAGACCTGCGCACTGGCGCACGAGCATGGGCTGTTGGTCGTAGGCGACGTCAAGCGCGGCGACATCGGCAGCACGGCCGCGGCCTACGCCGAAGGGCACTTCGCGCTCGCCGACGCGCTGACGCTGCATCCGTATCTCGGCTCTGATTCGGTGGCACCGTTCCTCGCCGCCTGCCGGCCCGAGGTTGGCGGCCGCGGCGTGTTCGTGCTGGTGCGCACCAGCAATCCGGGCGCGCGCGACTTCCAGGACCTTCTGGTCGACGGCGAACCGCTGTGCGACGTCGTCGCGCGCATGGTGACGACCTGGGGCGCCGAGCTGCCGCGGGCCGAAGGCTACTCGCCGGTCGGCGCCGTGGTCGGCGCGACCTGGCCGCACGAGCTTCTGCGGCTGCGTTCGCTGCTGCCGCACAGCTGGCTGCTGCTGCCCGGTGTCGGCGCCCAGGGGGGCAAGGTCGACGACCTCGCCGCAGCGTTCGACGAGCGTGGTCTCGGCGCGCTGGTCAACCAGAGCCGCGGCGTGATGCAGTGTTTCTCGCCCACCGCGAAGGACTGGCTCGAACGCATCGACGCCGCCGCCGCGACCTTCGCCACCGAATGCCGCGCCGTCGCGCACCGTTCGCCGCACCAGGGATCCACTTGACGTCGACGCTCCGCCACATCTCCTTCCGCCGCATGGGCACCTCCGAGGTGCACCAGCGCTTCCTCGAAGACGACCGTGAACTCGGCCGCTTCCTGGGCATGCGCGCGCGGTCGGTCGCCGAGCTGCTGCGCCGCGCGCCGACCGGTGCAGGGCGCCTGCTGCCGCGCGACAAGCTGGTGCAGTCGCTGCGGGCCTACGCCGAGAAGCACGGGGCGCCGGCGCAGGTGATCGCCAACGCCGACGCACTGCTGGATCCGAACGTGCACGTCGTCGTCACCGGCCAGCAACCCGGCCTGATGGGCGGGCCGCTGTTCACGATGCACAAGGTCGCGACCGCGATCCAGCTGTGCCGGCGCATCAACGCGGTGCCGGACGGCCCACGTGTGGTGCCGCTGTTCTGGAACCACAGCGACGACCACGACCTCGACGAGGCCAACCGCCTGTTCCTGGTCAACCAGTCGCAGGAGGTGCAACGCTTCCGGCTCGAACTCGAACGCACCAGCGAACCGCTGCGCACGATCGGCGTCGGCCGCGAACTCGAACGCCTGCTCGCCGAACTCGATCCGCTGCTGCCGCAGTCCGAGCACCGCGATTGGGCGCTGGCGACCTGCAAGCCGCGCCATCCGGACGAGACGCTCGGCGATCAGCAGGCACGCATCCTGTTCGAGGTGTTCGGCCGCCACGGCCTGTTGATGATCGAACCGCGCGACCTGCCGCCGGAGGCGTTCGATCCGCTGCTGCGTTGGTGGGGCAAGTCGAACGAGATCCGGCAGCACGTGCACCAGACGGTCGACGAACTCGGCGACCTCGGCGTCGACATCACGCTCGATCCGAGCGCGACGATGATGTTCCAGCTGGCGGGCGGTCAGCGCGAACCGCTCGCCGACGGCGAAGTCGCCGACCGGCCCCAGGATCTGAGCCCCGGCGTGCTGCTGCGGCCGCTGTGGCAGGACGCGTGCCTGCCGACGATCGCGTTCATCGTCGGCCCAGGCGAACTGGCGTATCTCTCCGCGGTCGCACCGCTCTACCGGCTGCTCGGTGTGCCGCAGCCGGTGTTCGTGCCGCGCGCGTCGATGACGCTGGTCGAACCGTCGCTGCAGCGGCTGCTGACGCGCTTCTCGCTCGACCTGCCCGACCTCGACCAGCCGGCCGAGAAGCTGGCGGAGAAGCTGCTGAAGGGCAACGACGGCGACGACGTCGAGGACGCGCTCGACCAGCTCCGCAATCGCCTGCGCAGCGACCTCGAGTCGATCGGCCAGCGCCTCTCGGTGCTCGATTCGTCGATGCTCGGCGCACTCGACCGCGCGCGCACGAAGTCACTCGAGGAGATCGATCGGCTGCAGGCGAAGGTCCGCAACTCGCGCCAGAACCGGGAAGGCACCGGCATCCGCCAGCTGCGGCGCCTGTGCAGTTCGCTGCGCCCGCGCAGCCGGCCGCAGGAGCGCGTGTTCGGGCCGCTGTCGTATCTCAGTTCGCACGGACCCGGACTCGCCGACGCGGTGATCGACGCCGCCGATCCGTTCCGCATCGAACACTGCGTGCTCGAACTGTGACCGCATCGCCGCAGCTCCGACCCTGTGACGTGCTCGCGATCGGCGCGCACCCCGACGACGTCGAGATCGCCGCCGCCGGCACGCTGCTGCTGCTGCTCGCCGCCGGCCGCACGGCATCGATCGTCGACGTCACGCGCGGCGAGATGGGTTCGCGCGGCACGGTCGCCGACCGCGACGCCGAGGCGAAGGCCGCCGCGGCGCGGCTCGGCGTGCAGGAGCGCGTCAACCTGGGCTGCCGCGACACCGGTGTCACGGTCGACGAGCCGACGACGGCCCTGTTCGGGGCGGCGCTGCGCCAGGCGCGGCCGCGGCTGCTGCTGGCGCCGCACCGCCACGACGTGCATCCCGACCACGTGGCCACGGCCACGCTGGCCGAGAAGGCCTTCTTCCTGGCCGGTCTGAAGAACTTCGCGCCGCAGCTCGGCGCCCCGCACCGGCCGGCGCTGTTCTTACGGTATCCCGGCAATCGGCACGTCGAGCCGACCCTCGCGGTCGACATCGCCGCGGTCGTCGCCGGCAAGGCCGAGGTGCTGCGCTGCTACCGTTCGCAGCTGAACCCGCCCGATCGCGGGCACCTGGTGCAGGGCCTCGACGTGCTGGAGCGCGCCGAAGTCCGCGACCGCTTCCACGGCGCCCGCATCGGCACGGCCGCCGCCGAGCCGTTCTGGCACGATGGCCCCCTGCCGGTGCGCGCCGCGCAGCTGCTGCCGAGCTGAGAAAACGCTCGCTCCGCGGCCGATCCGGTCGCACCATGCCGCGGGAGGCTTCGCACCATGCAGCGCATCGCGGTCATCAATCAGAAGGGCGGCGTCGGCAAGACGACCACGACGGTCAACCTCGGTGCGGGTCTCGCGCACAAGGGCCATCGTGTGCTGCTGCTCGACATGGATCCGCAGGCGAACCTGACGGTACACGTCGACAAGCGGCCCGACCTCGAGGGCCACACGCTGACCAACCTGCTGATCGAGGACGCCAAGCTCGAGTCGCTGGTGCAGACGACCGGCCTGCCGAACCTGTTCGTGGTGCCGAGCGACACGTCGCTGGCCGGCGTCGAGCAGGTGCTCGCCAACCGCATCGGCCGCGAGACGATCCTGCGCGAGGCGCTCGACGCATTCGACGCCGCCACGAACTACGACTTCGTGCTGCTCGACTGCCCGCCGTCGCTCGGCGTGCTGAGCGCCAACGCGCTGGTCGCCGCCGATTGGGTCGTGATCCCGATGCAGGCCGAGTACCTGTCGCTGCAGGGCATGGCGAAGCTGCTGGAGGTGATCCAGCTGGTGCAGAAGCGGCTCAATCCGCAGCTGAAGATCGCCTGCGTGCTGCCGTGCATGGTCGACGCGCGCACCAACCTCAGCACCGAGGTGCTGCGCGAGATCGACGCGCACTTCGGTTCGATCCTGACCAAGACGCGCATCCGCAACAACGTCAAGCTGGCCGAGGCGCCGAGCTTCGGCCGCACGATCTTCGAGCACGCGCCAGACAGCAACGGCGCGCGCGACTACGAGGCGTTCACGACCGAGTTCCTGGGCATGATCGGGCTCGGGCCGCGACTCGAAGTGCCGGTCGTCGAGCCTGCCGTCGAGCAACCGGTCGGCGAAGCGGAGGCCGTCGAGGAAGAGGCTGCCTTCGCCGAGCCCGAACCAGCGCCAGTGGACCAGCCCTCGACACCAGTGACGCCAACGCCCGACGACGAGCCCGAAGCGAGAGAGATGGCAGCCGAGGGCTGATTCCTTCGCGCCGCCACGCACGCACCGCCGGCGGTAGACTGTTCGTCCCATGCCCCGTCCGGCGACCGTCCTGTTCGCGATCGCCGCCTCGGTCGCGACGGTAGAAGCCCAGTGCGGCACGCAGTGGCTGCCCGGCGACGGCGTGCCCGGCACCTTCGGCACCGTCAACGCAACGGTGCGCTGGGACCCCGATGGCCCAGGCCCCGCCTCCGAGCAGCTCGCGGTCGGCGGTGCGTTCGCGCTGGCCGGCACGATCCAGGCCAGCCGCATCGCCAGCTACGACCCGGCCACCGGCATCTGGTCGACGCTCGGCGCCGGCATGGACGGCGAGGTCGACGCGCTGCTCGCGCTGCCGAACGGCGACCTGATCGCCGGCGGTTACTTCACGACCGCCGGCGGCAGTGCGGCTCCCTCGATTGCACGTTGGAACGGCAGCACGTGGACATCGCTCGGCGGCGGCATGAACGACGGCGTGACCTCGCTCGCCGTGCTGCCCAACGGCGACCTGATCGCGGGCGGTGAGTTCACCGTCGCGGGCGGCATCGCGGCGGATCGCATCGCGCGCTGGAACGGCGGCGCGTGGGCACCGATCGGCAACGGCATGAACGACACCGTGCGCGCCCTCGCGGTGCTGCCCAACGGCGACCTCGTCGCCGGCGGCGCGTTCACCGGTGCCGGAGCCGGCGCCGACTACCTCGCGCACTGGATCGGCTTCACGTGGGTGCCGTTCGGCATCGGCCCCAACGCGGCGGTCGAAGCGCTGGCCGTGCAGGCGAACGGTGACCTGCTCGTCGGCGGCAGCTTCTTCACGGTCGACCTGATGCCGACGCGTTACGTCGCCCGCTGGAACGGCACCGCCTGGTCGTCGCTCGGCACCGGCATGAGCGAACCAGTGCACACGCTGCTGCTGCTGGCGAACGGCGACCTGCTCGCCGGCGGCGCGTTCACGTTGGCGGGTGGCGGCCACGCCGCGCACATCGCGCAGTGGAACGGCGTCGCGTGGGCACCACTCGGTGCCGGCACCAACATCGACGTGCGATCGCTGGCCGAACTGGCGAACGGCGATCGCTTCGCCGGTGGTCAGTTCACCCTCGCCGGCGGCATCGCGGCGAGTTCGATCGCCCGCTGGGACGGCATCGCGTGGTCGGCGCTCGGCGATGGCACCAGCGGCCCGGTGACGGCGCTGTGCACGCTGCCCGATGGCGACCTCGTCGCGGGCGGCTCGTTCGCGCGCATCGGCGGCGTGCCCGCCAACCACGTCGCGCGCTGGAACGGCATCACGTGGTCGCCGCTCGGTGGTGGCACCGATGGCCCGGTGCTGGCACTCGCCGTGCTGGCGAACGGCGATCTGGTCGCCGGTGGCCAGTTCGCGGCGGCGGGGGGTGCTGCGACCGACTCGATCGCGCGCTGGGACGGCACCTCATGGTCGCCGCTCGGCGGTGGCACCGGCGGCGACGTCTATGCGCTGACGACGCTGCCCAACGGCGATCTCGTCGCCGGTGGGCTGTTCACGGCCGCGACCGGCGTCGGCAACCACGTCGCGCGCTGGAACGGCGCCACGTGGTCACCGATGGGCACCGGCATGGGTGGCGGCTTCCTCGCGACGGCCGTCAACACGCTGTGCTCGCTGCCGGATGGCGACGTCGTCGCCGGCGGCGGCTTCCTGACCGCGGACGGTGTGGCCTGCAACCGCATCGCGCGCTGGGACGGCAGTGCGTGGTCGCCGATGGGCACCGGCATGAACGGTGCCGTGACCGCGCTGCACGTGCTGCCCGGTGGCGACGTCGTCGCCGGCGGACCGTTCACCACCGCGGGCAACGCCGCTGCGAGCGCCGTCGCGCGCTGGGATGGCAGCGGGTGGTCGCCGCTCGGTGCCGGCGTCGGCAATGGCCTGCTGCTGACGTCAGTGAACGCGTTCGCGAACCTGCCGGACGGCGACCTCGTCGTCGGCGGCAACTTCCGCACGGCCGGCGGCAGCGCGGCGGCCTACGTCGCGCGATGGGATGGAATGGTGTGGTCGGCGTTCGGCAGCGGCCTCGGCGACAGCTTCGGCACCAAGGCGCTCGCCACGCTGCCGGCTGGCGACCTGGCCGTCGGCGGGTTGTTCCCGACCGCAGGCGGCGCGGTCTCGGCGTACTTCACGCGCCTCACCACGACCTGCCCCGCGACGGCGATCGCGATCGGCAGCGGCTGCAACGGCCGCACCTTGCGCACAGCGACGCTGCCCTGGGTCGACGCGAGCCTGCGCACCATCGGCGAGAACCTGCCGCCGCTCGCGCTCGTGCTCACCGTCACCAGCGTCACGCGGATCGCGCCACCGTTCCCGCTCGCATCGGTGCTGCCCGAGGCCGCGGCGGGCTGCGGCCTGATGGTCGCGCCCGACATCCAGCAGGTGCTGTTCACCAACACCGGCACGGCGACGTCGGAACTGCTCCTGCCGAACACGCCGCCGCTGGTCGGCGTCACGTTCTTCCAGCAGATGATCCCGATCGAGGTCGATGCCCTGCTGCACTTCGTCGAGATCACCGCCACCAACGCGCTGCAGCTGACCGCCGGCGACTTCTAGGGGCTCTCCCTGCACCAAAACGAGACCGTGGCTCACGTCGGCCCGGCATCTGGCCGATATCGCGACGGTCATGCCGCCGCCCGAGCCCGATCTCGATCGCCTCACGAACCTGCTCAGCCTTTGCCTGGGTCGCATCGAGGAGCAGGCGTTCCGGCTGCAGGACGACACCGGACAACATGAGGCCGAGCTCGCTGGCTCGGTGTTCGACGACGAGACGGTGATGCTGCAGGACCTGGTCGGGTCGCTGCTGCACGCGCCGCAGCCGGAACACTCGGATCTCAATGCCACGATCGAGCGCGCCGTGCTGTCTTGCCTGGACGAGATCGGCATGCCCGTGGTCGTGCGCCAGCGTCTGGCGCTGGGGCTGCCGGCGATCGCGTGTGCACCGGGGCCGTTGGCGTTCGCGGTACAGCGGGCGTTGATGCTGGGGCTCGGCCGGCTCGAGCCGGGCGGTGAGGTCGTGTTGACGACGCGTCGGGACGACGGCAGCGTGCTGTTCGAGCTCGAGAGCTACGGCGCGCGCGCCGACCGCCACCTGCAGGAACGTACCGAGACGCTGGCGGAGTTCGTCGCCGGCCTGCAGGGCAACTGCCGCGTGCAGACCTGCGACCGGGATCGACTGCTGCTCGTGCTCGAACTGCCGGCCGCGTTCGCGCTCGACGAACGCTGAGCAAGGCCACGCCCGCGCGCTAGGATGCCGCGATGCGCATCGGCATCGTGTGCTACCCGACCGTGGGCGGCAGTGGCGTGATCGCGACCGAGATGGCCATCGCCCTCGCCGGCAAGGGCCATGAGGTCCACCTGCTCAGCTACGACCGACCGAACCGTCTGCGCCGCGGCGTGCCGGGGTTGCGCTTCCACAAGGTGGAGGTCACCGCCTACCCGCTGTTCCGCTTCCCGCCCTACGACCTGGCGTTGGCCACCCGCATGCTCGAGGTGCGGGAAGAGGCACAGGTCGACCTGTTCCACGTGCACTACGCGATCCCGCACGCGGTCAGTGCGTTCCTGGCCCGCAGCATGTGCGGCGACTGCCTGAAGTTCGCGACCACGCTGCACGGCACCGACATCACCGTCGTCGGCAGCGATCGCGCCTACATGCGGCCGACGCGTTTTGCGCTCGAACAGTCCGACGCGGTCACCGCGGTCAGCCAGTACCTCGCCGACGAGACGCGGCTGATGTTCGGCGTGCGCAAGGAGGTCGAGGTGATCCCGAACTTCGTCGATGTCGACCGCTTCCGGCCCGATGGCTCGCCGCGCTGGCACCAGCGCGGTGACGGCGAACGCATCCTCGTGCACGCTTCCAACTTCCGCCCGGTGAAGCGGGTCGCCGACGTGGTGCGCGCATTCGCCGAGATCCTGCAGCACGTGCCGGCGCGCCTGCTGCTGGTCGGCGACGGTCCCGACCGCGAACACGCGCTGGCGGTGGCATCCGACCTCGGTTGCGGCCACAAGGTCGAGCATCTGGGCATGCACGACAGCATCGAGACGGTGCTGCCGCAGGCGGATCTGTTCCTGTCGGCGTCCGAGACCGAGAGCTTCGGCCTGTCGATGCTCGAGGCGATGAGTTGTGGGGTGCCCTGCGTCAGTACGGCGGTCGGTGGTGTGGCGGAGGTGCTCGGCGACACCGGCGACCTGACGCCGTTCGCAGACCCGTCGGCGCTGGCCGCGGCCGCGCTGCGCCTGCTGGTCGACGGCGACCTGCACGCACGCCGTTCGGCGGCGGCGCGGCAGCGCGCGGTCGAGCACTTCGCCACCGAGAAGGTGCTGGCCGCCTACCTGGATCTCTACGAACGCGTGCTGCAGTGAGCGACGCGTCGGCCCCCGGGGCAGAGACCTGGTTCTGCGACTGGAACGCCGGCGGTCCGGTGCATCCCGACGTGCTGGCCTGCTTCCTCGACGTGCAACGCAGCTGTCCCGCCAACCCGGCCAGCGTGCACGCACCGGGTCGCCGCGCCCGCGGTGTGCTCGAAGACGCCCGGGCACGCATCGCCGCCGTGCTCGGCCTGGACGCCGACGAGGTGCTGTTCACCGGCGGCGGGACCGAGGCCGCCAACATGGCAGTCGCCGGACTCGGTGACGCGGAGTTGCCGGTGTTGCTGTCACCGGCCGAGCATCCGGCGGTGTTCGAGCCGGCGCAACGACGTGGCCTGCGACTCTGGCAGGTCGACGCCGACGGTGCAGCGATCGTCACGGCGCCGACCGAGCGCGTCGGCATGCTCGCGTTGGTGCACGCGCAGAGCGAAGTCGGAACACTACAACCTGTCGTGCACGCGGCTGACCTGGCGCAACAACTGCATGTGCCGCTGTTCGTCGACGCCGCGCAAACGCTCGGTCGTGTCGATCTGCAGCCCGTGCTCGCGACCGGCGCCGTGGTGGCGTTGTCGCCGCACAAGGCCGGCGGCCTGCGTGCGCATGGTGCGCTGGCAGGCAGCAACCTGCAGCAGCGACTGCGCGCCGCGCAGCTCGGTGGTGGGCAGGAGTTCGGACTACGTCCAGGTTCGCAGAGCCCCGCGCTCGCCGCGGCCAACGCCTTGGCGATCGAACTGGCGTCGACACACAGGCGCACGCGCGCCGCAGCGATGTCGGTGGTGCGCGATGCGTTCCTGCGGGCACTGCAGGCTGCCGGTTGTGATCATCGCCTGTGCACACCGCTCGCGCGCAGCGTGCCCAACACGCTGATGCTGCAGTTCCACGGCGTCGAAGGCCGCAACCTGCTGCCGGCGCTCGATCTCGCTGGCGTGCACGCATCCCACGGCTCCGCGTGTTCGAGCGGTGCACCCACACCGCCACGCATCCTGACGGCGATGGGACTCGACGACACCGCCGCCCGCACGTGTGTGCGGTTCAGCTTCGGTGGTGACGAGGTGCCGGCCGAGGTGGCGCGAGCCGCGCATCGGGTGGCGCAGGTCGTGCGTCGTCTCGCCAAAAAAACTTGAGTGCACGCGACGCGTGATCACACGCGACGCCACATGTTCCAAGTCGTTGCTGTCGGTGGGTGAGCGTGCACTAGTGTGAAGGGCGTGTGAGGCACGGTGGAGTTTTGCGGCGGCAAAGTTGGTCGCGTGCTCTTCCCAAGACGCGCGGCGATCGGTAAGAGTCGGAGCGTCAGTCGAGGAGTCGAAGGTCGGGTGCCTAACCGTCCTTCGGTCCTGATTCGTGGAGCCGTTGCGATGCGTCTAGCCGCGCAGGACGACGGTTGCCCAGCAGCCAGCCTAGCTCGTCCGTAGACCCTCGCGGGAGCTCTCCCTTGGGGGGTCAACCTCTCTCGCCCAGAACAGTTGCGGCTACCGGTCTGTACTCGTCCCCGGTCGCAATCGTCCACCACCCTGCCACGACACCTTGACCACGAAACACACCATGGCGGATGCCTACGCCCCGGAACCATCCCTCGCGCATCGGCAACTCGATCGCGACCTGCTCCGGTCCGTGCTGCAGGCGCTCGGCACCCGTGTCCGTCGCGAACAACTCGAGACCTGGTTCCGCTCGCTCGACGTCCAGCGGGCCGATGAGCGGGAGGTCGAATTCTCCGTCACCAGCCAGTTCGTCAAGGACTGGCTGCAGCGGAACTTCCTCAGCGTGCTTCAGGATGCGGTCGCCAGCCTTGGCGAACCGCAGCGGCGCATCCTGCTGACCCTGCGCGACGAGGACGGGTGGGACAACCTGCGCCTGATCGAACCCGCTCCGCTCGCCGACGCGGTCGACCGTGTCGCCGCGCTGCGGGACGACCATGAAGTGGCCCAGGGTGCCGCCGGGCCGACGCTGCCGAACCCGGTGCAGTATCCTTCGTCCGCACCGACGGCCTCGCCGTCGCGGCGCCGCGGCAGCAACCCGCTGAACCCGAACTACACCTTCGACAAGTTCGTGGTCGGCTCGTGCAATCGGCTGGCGCACGCATCGTCGTTGGCAATCGGCGAGAACCCCGGCTGCGCCTACAACCCGTTGTTCGTGCATGGCAACGTCGGCCTCGGCAAGTCGCACCTGCTGCAGGCGATCTGCCACACGGTCAGCCGGCGTGGACCCGACACCCGCGTCGTCTACCTCAGCTGCGAGGACTTCACCAACGCCTTCATCCAGGCGATCCAGCAGAACCAGCTCGACTCGTTCCGCGACTTCTACCGTCACGCCGACGTACTGGTGATCGACGACGTGCAGTTCCTGGCGAACAAGGAGAAGACCCAGGACGAGTTCTTCCACACCTTCAACGCCCTCTACGACGCGCAGAAGCAGATCGTGCTGTCGTCGGATCGTCCGCCGGTCGAGATCCCGACGATCGAAGAACGCCTGGTGTCGCGCTTCAAGTGGGGTCTGGTGGCCGAGGTCGAAGCACCCTGCTTCGAGACGCGCGCCGCGATCGTGCGCCGCAAGGCGATGGGCCGTGGGGTCGAGTTGCCCGACGAAGTCGCCCGGCTGCTGGCCGAGCGGGTCACGTCGAACATCCGCGAACTCGAAGGTGCGGTCATCAAGGTGGTCGGCTTCGCCGGCATCACCGGGCAGCCGATCACGCTGGCGCTGGCGGAGTCGTGTGTGCGCGGCATGCCGGTGCACCACGCGCAGGTGTCGTCCGAGGACGTGATGACCCTGGTCACCACGGAATTCGCGATCACGGCACGGGAACTGATCGGCAAGAGCCGCACGCAGACCGTCAGCCTGCCGCGCCAGGTCGCCATGTTCCTGCTGCGCGAACACACCGAGAGCTCGCTCGAAGACGTTGGGCGCATCTTCGGCAACCGCGACCACACCACGGTGCTCTACGCCGTGACCAAGATCCGCGACCGGTCGCAGAAGGACCGCCTGTTCAAGGAGCTGCTGGACACGCTCAGCAACAGGTTGCTGACGCGCAGTTTCCGCAGCTGAAAGCTGCGGAACTGGCGCGACAGCTTCCTGTTGCTTCGCCGCTCTTGGGAGCCGCCGCTACGCGGTGATGCTACGAGGGCGAGGGATGCAACTGGCACCGCGGCGGCGGCTCGGGACCTGGCCACAGGCCCTCCAACAGCTGTGGCTGTGCGGCTGCTTGGGTCTCTGCCTGGGTCTGCCTGGGTCACTCTTGGTCTCTCTGCTTGTGTTGGGCCGGGTCCGCTGGGTTCTCTGCTGGACCTCTCGTGTCGCGATGCGGCGATGGGGGAACTTGGGCAGTGGATCTTTTGACGCGTGGGTCTTTGCGGTGGGTCGGTGTGGCAGTGGCTGCGGCTCCGGGTGTCGCGAGATGTGTGCAGTGGCGTGGGGTGGAACCTGGAAGCTGCGCGGAAGGTTGGGAGCAGTTTTGCCGGCGATTCCGGGTCGATGCTGCCGGGGCTCGGATCGCTGCGGAGAGTCGAGGAGTTGGCGGTGGTTCGCGGGCTCTTGTCCACGCCGGTGCATCCGATCTGCAACCCGCTTTCTGCCTCGTTCCATGGCGTCCAGGTCGCTATTCTGTGCACACTCGTGACGGCACGGATGAAGACTGAGAGAGAGAAATTCTCTCCAGTACACACCAGTCCGTGGTGTCCCGCGCGCCGTTCGTTTTTGCCACTCGCCGTTCGTCCCGACCAACGCTGTTCATGCACCCATGAAGATTCTCTGCGACCGGAACGCGCTCCAGGAAGCAGTCACCGTGGTCTCCTCGGTCGTGCCCGTGAAGACCACGAAGCCGATCCTGCAGAACCTGCTGGTCCGGGCCGACGCCGAGGGCATCACGCTGTTCGCCACCGACCTGGAGATGGCTGCCCGCGTGCAGCTCGACGCCGTCAAGGTGTCGAAGAAGGGCTCCGTGCTGTTGCCGGCCCGTGAGACGGCAGCGCTGCTGCGGGAACTCAGCGACCCGACGGTGACGCTGGAGAGCTCCGACCAACGGTGTCGCATCGAGAGCGGCGGCGGTTCGTTCGTGCTGCTCGGTGAGAGCCCCGACGAGTATCCCGAGGAGTCGCAGAACAAGTCCGGCAAGCGCATCGAGATCCCGGCCGGGAAGATGCAGCGCATGATCCAGGAGACGATCTTCGCGGCGGCCCGCGAGGAGACCCGCTACGCGATCAACGGGGTGCTGCTCGACTGTGCCGGCGGCTGCCTGCGCCTCGTGGCGACCGACGGGCGCCGCCTGGCGATCAGCTACGAGAACATCGACAGCAAGATCGAGTTCAAGGTGGTGGTGCCCCTGCGGGCGCTGAACACCATGGCCAGGGCCCTGCCGGAGGACGGCAAGGAGCCGCTGCGCATCGAGGTCGGCGACAAGCAGGTCGTGTTCACGATCGGCGCGATGCAGCTGCAGAGCCAGTTGTTGGAGACGCGCTTCCCCGACTACGAAGGCGTGCTGCCGAAGTCCGCCGACACCACGGTCGAGGTGCCGAAGGCGGTGATCGAGAGCGCGCTGCGTCGCGCCGCGATCCTGGCCCCGAACGACATGCGCATGGTGCGCTTCGAGGCCGGCGACAGCCAGTTGCGTCTGACCGCGGAGAGTACGGCGCGCGGCCGTGCCGACGTGGCGGTCGACGCGGTCGTCAAAGGCGCCGGCGGCAGCATCAACTTCAACCCCGACTACATCCTCGAGGCCCTACGAGTCTGCAAGCTCGACCACGTGCGCCTCGACATGTCGGACGACTCGATGCCGGCGAAGTTCACGCTGGGCGAGTCCTTCACCTACGTCGTGATGCCGATCAGCGGCGCCTGATTCTGGGTGGCGAGAGACCTGTGCCCGAACCCAAACCAGCCGGTGACTTCCTGCGCGACATCCTGCAGCAGGCCGGTCGCAGCAAGGGTCGCAGTGCCTACAACCGGGCGCTGGACGACATCCTGGCGCCGGCCTTGCGCCCACACTGCCAGATCATCGGCTGCCGCGGCGGGCGCCTGGTGGTCGAAGTCGACGCCGCACCTTTGTTCGCAGAACTCTCCGGCTTCCGCCGCGAGGAGATCCGCGAGCGCATCAACCAACTGCTTCCTGAACAACCGATCGCCCAGTTGACGTTCCGACTGGGAGGCACGGGACATGTCTGACAACCAAACCGAACCCCGCTACGACGCCAGTTCGATCAAGGTCCTCGAAGGCCTCGATGCCGTGCGCAAGCGCCCGGCGATGTACATCGGCGACACCGGCTCCAAGGGTCTGCACCATCTCGTCTGGGAGATGACCGACAACTCGGTCGACGAGGCGTTGGCCGGGCGCGCCAGCCGGATCGACGTGCGGGTGCACAAGGACGGCTCGATCTCGGTCAAGGACGACGGTCGCGGCATCCCGGTCGACATGCACGAGAGCGGCGTGCCGGCGCTCGAAGTGATCATGACCAAGCTGCACTCGGGCGGGAAGTTCGACAAGGGCAGCTACAAGGTCTCGGGTGGACTGCACGGCGTCGGCATCAGCTGCGTGTGCGCGCTCGCCGAGGTGCTCGACGTCGAGGTCTACCGCGACGGCAAGATCCACCGCCAGACCTACGTGCGCGGCCAGAAGGCCAGCGAGCTGAAGGTGATCGGCAAGGCCGAAGGCACCGGCACCATGATCCGGTTCAAGGCCGACCCGACCATCCTGGAGGAGACGGAGTTCTCGTACGAGATCCTTCGCAAGCGTCTGCGCGAACTCGCCTACCTGATGGGCACCTCGAAGCTGCACATCACGCTGGTCGACGAGCGCACCGACAAGAGCGAGGAGTTCCTGTTCCCGGCGGGTCTGGTCGAGTTCGTGCACGACCTGAACCGCGGCAAGAACCCGCTGCACAAGGACGTGATCTACATCCAGCGCGAGATGCCGTCGCCGGACGATCCCACCAAGGTCTACGGTGTCGAGATCGCGCTGCAGTACAGCGACTCGTACCACGAGAACGTGTTCTCGTTCGTCAACAACATCAACACCATCGAGGGCGGCACGCACCTGGTGGGCTTCCGCACCGCGCTGACACGATCCCTCAACAACTGGGCGCGGCAGGAGAAGGTGCTGAAGGAGAAGGACACCGTGCCGACCGGCGAGGACTTCAAGGAAGGTCTCGCCGCAGTGATCTCGGTCAAGGTTCCGGACCCGCAGTTCGAGAGCCAGACCAAGATCAAGCTCGGCAACCGCGAGGCCCAGTCGATCGTCGAGACCGTCGTCGGCGACGGCATCCGCACCTACTTCGAAGAGACGCCCGGTACGGCGAAGATCATCTACGGCAAGGCGATCGACGCGCTGCGCGCGCGCGAGGCGGCCCGCAAGGCCCGCGACATGGTGCGCCGCAAGTCGGCGCTCGAAGGTGGCGGCCTGCCGGCGAAACTCGCCGACTGCCAGAAGGGGACACCGCGCGACGAAGCCGAGCTGTTCCTGGTGGAGGGTGACTCCGCCGGTGGCACCGCCAAGCAGGGCCGCATGTCGCACCAGGCGATCCTGCCGTTGCGCGGCAAGATCCTGAACGTCGAGAAGGCGTCGGCGGACAGCATCCTCGACCACGAGGAGATCCAGACGATCGTCAGCGCGATCGGCACCGGCTTCCTGACCGAGGAGTTCGAACCCGACCGGCTGCGCTACGGCAAGATCATCGTGATGACCGACGCCGACGTCGACGGCTCGCACATCCGCACGCTGCTGCTGACGCTGTTCTATCGCAAGATGCCGGAACTGGTCTCGCGCGGCCACGTGTTCGTCGCCCAGCCGCCGCTCTACGGCATCCGCAAGGGCAAGACCGAACGCTTCGCCGTGACCGAGGAGGAGAAGCTGACGATCCTCGCCGAGCTCGGCCTCGGCAAGACGAGACTCGTGCACAAGGACGGCAAGCACTGGCAGGGCCGCGAACTGCGCCGCCTGATGGACACGGTTGTGCGCCTGCGCGATCTCGAGCGGCGCATGCCCGCCGACGGCGCGGTGTCGTTCGACGCCTACCTGGCAGCGGCCACCGTTCCCGATCGGCAGCCGCCGACGACCTACCTGGTGCTCGACGGCAAGGCGCACTTCGTCGACACCGAGGCGCAGCTCGCTGCCGAGCTGGAGCAGCTGACGGCGAAGATCGACCGCGACCTGGTCGTCTACGAAGGCCCTGACTCGCCGTGTCGCCGCGAGGACGCCGACGTCGAGGTCTACGTGCTGCACCTTGCCCACGAGGTGAAGTCGCTGATGCGACAGATCGACACGCTCGGCATTCCGGTCGACTGGCCGCAGGCGAAGGCGGCCGAGACGTGGCGCATCGAGATGGACGGTCAGGCCGCGAGCCTCAGTGCCGACAGCCTGTTCGGGGCGATCCAGACGATCGAGAAGTCCTGCGAGAAGGAGCTCGTGATCCAGCGCTACAAGGGCCTCGGCGAGATGAAGGCGTCGCAACTGTTCGAGTCGACGATGGATCCGGCCCGCCGCACGCTGCGCCGGGTCATGGTCAGCGACCTGGTCGAAGCCGACCACATCTTCACGGTGCTGATGGGCACCGAGGTCGAACCCCGCCGCGAGTTCATCGAGAAGCACGCGCTCGAGGCGACCAACATCGACATCTGACGTGCGACATCCGGGTGGTGGATCACCGAGAGGTCGCCGCCGGTGACGGATTCTCCGCCCGACCGGCTACGAACGACCGCATGCAGAGCCTGCGCTACCTGATCGGCTCGTTGACCCTCGCCGCCGCCGTCGTCGGCGCGGTCTGGATCGTGCGCACGCTGCGCAACCTCGACGATCGTCCGGGGCTGCTGCTGCAGGTCGAGTTCCGCGATGCGCGCGGCCTGCGGCCCGGCGCCGATGTGCGATTCCGCGGTGTGACCGTCGGTACGGTGCGCGCGGTCTCGGTCGCGACCGATGGCAGCAAGGCGGTGGCGCAACTGCTGCTCGAGCCACCGGGCGCTGCACACGCTTGCGTCAACACGGCCTTCTGGATCGTCACACCGCGGCTGAACGGCCTCACCGGCGGCGCCACCGGGCTCGACACCTTGGTGCGCGACGCCTACGTCACCTTCCAGACGCCGACCGAGCGCGGCTCCGCGCTGGCCGCCGGCAGCCTGTTGCCCGGCCGCGAACGGCCGCCGGCGTCGACCGAGCCCGAGTCGCTGGAGGACATCGAGCACGGCGACCTGCTGATGAGCGTGCTGGTGCCCGAGAACCACGGCCTGCGGCCGGGTTCGCAGGTGGTGTTCCGCGGCATGCAGACCGGCGACGTGCGCAGTGTCGCGCTGGCGCCCGATGGCTCGCACGTCGAGGTCAAGCTGCGCATCGCCCGCAGCCACCGCCAGACCGTCACCGACCACACCCAGTTCTGGGTCGCGCGGCCCTACGTGTCGGGCGCCCTGTTCTCGGGGTTCACGGTCACCGACGTCAGCGCGCTGCTGACGCCGTACGTCAGCTACTACGGCGAACCCGGCAAGGGTGTGCTGGTGCAGGACGGCTATCGGGTGGCGGCGCAGGCCAACCGGCCGAACGTCGAGGTCGCGGCGGTGCCCGCAGCGGCGCTGCGGCGCGAGCCCATCACGGCGCAGGCGCCGACCAACGACCTGGTGCTGGTGCGCATCACCTATGCCGCCGTCGAACACGACACCTGGAGCGCCGACGATCCGGTGCTGCACCAGGGCAGTGGTCTTCTGTGGGTCGACCGCTCCGGCCGCGCCGTGGTGGTGACCGCGCGCAGCGTGGTCGACGGCATGGTCACCGAGGTCGATGCGTTCGGCGGCGATCCCGAGATCGGCGAGGAGCAGATCAAGGTCTTGCTGCCCGATGGCACCGTGCTGCGTGCCGGCCGCGTCTGGGTCGACGGCGGTGGCAAGGACATCGCCGCGCTGGTGCTCGAGGATCCGCCTCCCGACCTGCGCGGCACGCTGCCCGAGAAGTTGCTCTTCGCCGGTGCCGTGCCGGGCGCGGACGCCGGGTTGTCGGTGCGAAGTGCCGGTGCGGATGGTGTCCCGATCCAGACTCCGACCGGGACCTGGACCGACAGCCGCACGACCGTCACGGAATACCTCGGCGGCGCCGTCGTGGCCGGCGACCAGACCTTCGCTGTGCTGGGCCGCGAGCGCCCCCGCGAAGACAAGGTGCCCGCCTTCGTGTCGCTCGAACTCGTGCCCGAAGACCTGCGGCCGCGGTGACGTGGCGCATGCAACCGGCTCTCGAGTTCCGTGACTTCGGCCTCGCCCACCGTCGTCCCGGTGGCGAAGAGGTGCTGCTCGCGGGCGTGAACCTGGCGGTCGCCGCGCACGGCTTCTACCTGTTCGTCGGTGCCAGCGGCGGCGGCAAGTCGTCGCTGCTGCGGGTGCTGGCCGGACTGGTCGAGACCCGCGAGCCGGCGCCCCGCATGTCCGGCGAACTGCTCGCGTCGGGCCGGTCGCTGGTGCGCGGCGATACCGGTGATCGACGCGACCAGGTGGCGGCGATCCTGCAGGACGAAGGCCTGCTCGACGAACTCAGCCCACGCGCCAACGTCGAACTGGCGCTGCGTGCCGCCGGTCGTTCGCGGCGGCTCGCACCGGCGCTGCTGGCGCAGGCCGGTCTCGACGAACCACCGCCGCGCACGGCGCAGTTGTCGGGCGGCATGCGCAAGCGGCTCGCCGTGGCCCGCGCGCTGGCGGCGTCACCCCGGCTGCTGCTCTGCGACGAGCCCACGGCGGGTCTCGATGGCGAGGCGGCGCGTCGGATCGCGCAGCTGTTGCGCGATGCCCACGACCAGGATGCCGGCCGCACCACGATCGTGATCACGCACGACCTCGCGGCGTTCCAAGGGCTCACCGATGGCGTGTTGGTGCTCGACCGCCACGCGCGCACGCTGCGACTCGAAGCGGCCGACTTCCGACCCACCGGCGCCGACATGGCCCCCGCCACGGGCGAAGCAGGCCTGGCCGAGCCAGCGACGCTGCATCGGCTGCGGCGGTGGTCGCTGCAGGCGACGGCGATCCTGGAGACCGTGTTCGAGTCGCTGCGGCGTCTGCCGCCGGTGGAACTCGGCCAGGTGCTGCGCACGACGGCCCGCTTCACCACCGAGCCAGCCCTGTTCGTCGCGCTGGCCGGCGCGGTGATCGGCGGCCTGGCGACGTTCTTCGCGCTGCGCAACAACCCGATCCACGGCGGTTTCGAGTCGGCGCTGCTGACCGGCACCGGCAAGGTCGCGACCGCGGTGCTGGTGCCGCTGCTCAGCGGCTTCTTCTTCACGGCGCGCATCGCCGCCGGCGCCGCGGCCCGGCTCGGCACGATGCAGCGCACCAACCAGGTAGCAGCGCTGCAGATGATGGGGGTGCGGCCCGCCGACTACCTGCTGACGCCGCTGGTGTGGGGCATGGTGCTGGCGATGCCGGTGGTGACCTTCGTGGGCGTCGTCGCGGCGGCGCTGGCGGCGGCGTTCGCCGCGACGACGGTGTCGGGAATCACGCTGGTCGGTTGGGCGATGGCGTATTTCGAGACGGTCGATGCCCGCGACGTGCTGGTCGTGCTCGGCAAATCGACACTGTCGGGCTACCTGGTCGCGCTGTGCTGCTACCACCTCGGCACCGGGCCCAAGCGTTCCGGGGCGGAGGTCGGCGAGGCGGTGAACCAGGCGATCGTGCAGGGCATGGCCCTGGTGCTCCTGGTGCACGCGCTGCTGACGTTCCTGGTCTACACCTGAATCGGCGCTGCCAACGGCACCACGGCGCCTCAAGGACGGTGCCCCGCCGGGCCGATGAGGTACGACAGTGAAGGGTATCGAGAAGATCACCTCGGTCCGGCTCGCCGAGATCCTGACCGAACGCGCCGCGGTCGCGTCGGAGGTCATCACCGATGCCCTCTACGCGCAGGATCGGCACGGCGAGCCCTTCGTGCAGGTGCTGGTCGGTGGTGGCCACATCACCGAGTGGGATCTGGCCAAGATCGTCACCGAGCACTTCAGCCTGCCGTTCCTGATGGCGGGCAATTACCAGATCAGCGACATCGCCAAGGCGCGGCTGCCCAAGGAAGTGCTGTTCAAGCACACGATCGTGCCGCTCGACGTGTTCGACGACATCGTCTGCGTGGCGATGCCGGTGATGCTGACCTTCGACGAGATCTCGCGGATCCAGAAGCAGCACAACTGTGATCTGTTCCCGTACGTCGGCCTGATCAGCGAGAACAAGAAGGTGCTGTCCGACATGCACAAGGACTACCAGGAGTGGCTGCAGCTCGATCAGCATCGCCGCGAGGAAGAGACGAAGAAGCGCTCGCAGGCCGGCAACAAGAAGGGCGGCGACTGGATGAGCATCTTCGATGCCGGTGACCAGGCCATCCAGCAGACGATGAAGGGCAAGCCGTCGCCGCCGCCGAAGAAGTGACGCCGCGCTGACCAGCCTGGCTAGTCCGGCGCGGGCGACTCAGGGTCTTCCGCTGCGAGTGCCTGGCGTTCGAGTTCGTCGGCGTCGATCTCGACCGGCCCCAGGATCTCCCGCGCGCGTTCCAGCGCGGCGGTCGGCACCCTGACGCGCACGCCGACCAGGTTCAGCATGCGCCGGCTGGTGGCGAACTCGTCGGCCAGTCCATCGCCGTCGACGTGCGCCGGGATGCCTTCCGCCTCCAGCAGCGCGACGAACATCTTCGCCTGGTCGGGTGAGTTGGCGGTGCGCACGACGGTGGTGAGGGGGGTGCTCATGGCTTCGTCTCCTTCTCCTGCTCCTCCACCGAGTCCTGCTTCGCCGGTGGCGCCGGGCATGGCCCTGCGTCGGCCGCGGGTGCGGGGTCGGGAGCGGTCGGGTCCGGCGGCGGTGCCAACAGCGCGTCCTTCGCCATCGTCTTCGCTGACAGCCACGGATTGGCGACCGCGCGCGGCACGTCGGCGGCGCGCTTCAGGTCGCGCGCCACGTCCTTCAGCGAGTCCTTCATCTCGCGCAGGTCGGCTTCCCGGTCGAGCTGCTGCTTGAAGTCGTCGAAGCCGCGCTTCAGCTTCGCCATCAGCCGACCGAGGTTGCGCCCCGCCTCGGGCAGGTTCCGCCCGTAGAGCAGCAGCCCGATGACGAGCAGCAGGAACATCTCCTGCCAGCCGAGAGAATCGAAGAACGCGAGCACGGTTGGTGGAGCGGTAGGGACGGTGGCGAACCGACGCGCGCCCCATGGAGTTGACGACCGGCCTCAGAGGCTACATCGTTCCGGAACACAAAGGAGGACAAGCTTGGACGAGCGGTCTCCCCCCCCCGTCTCGCACAGATGCGGACGACCTGAAGGCGAAGTGGCACGCCATCGCCGCGTCCCTGGCAGGTCATGCGTCGGACCAGGATCGAGCCGACGACGTGCAGGAGACGATGCTGAGGCTGTTCCGTCGCCTTGGGCCGAGGGCGAACGCCACGGACGCGTTGTGCCTCGGACACTGCATCCTGCGCCGAGTCCGGATCGATCGGCTCCGTCGGCGTGCACCGTCGTTGTTGGGCGACGCGAGCGACGGCCTGGCAGCGGTCGTATCGCCCTTCGATGCGGCCGAGACATCGCCAGAGAATTGGGTGCACCCGGCGTTGCTCCAGATTCTCGGCGCGCGCGCAATGGGCCTGTTGGAACTGATCGTGGCCGGGGTGCGGGACAACAAGGCGATCGCGCGCATCCTCGACACGTCGCCCTGTGCGGTGCGACGGCGTCGCCGTCGGATCCAACGATTGCTCGGCGCGCTCGTGCGCAAGGTGACTGACGGCGACCAAGAGATCCCCTCACTTCGATTGGGAGAACACGTATGCAACGAACCAGGACCATCAAGCGCCCCTGGACGGCTGGAATCCTGACGGCAGGAGTGGCCGCCGCCGTGATCTGGATCGTCTTCGGTCAGCCGCCCGGCCCTCTAGCGCCGCTGTCGCGCGACGCCGAAACAGTGGCACTCCGGGTCGGACGACCGAGCGAGGACATTGAGGCGATACAGGCGGAGTCGGTGTCGCAAGACCGGGCCGAAGTTGTCACTCAGGCGACCGGCTCACGGCCAGAGGAGCCGCCCGGCGTCTTGCCGGACGAGATGGCATCGGAAGCTCTTCTGGTGCTGCGACAGTACAAGATCCCGGCGCCTTCTCGGCTGCCTACGCAGGAGGACTGGAACCGATTGACGACCATGGTGCTGGCAATGGCGGCCGAGATCCGCGCTGCAAGGACCTCGATCCAAGATGTGGGTTCGGGAATCGCCAAGGAGCGACGAGCGTCGGGTCGTTTCGATACGTATCCGTCTGACCCGCAACCCAGCACCAAGGTGCCTGGTTACGCGAAGAAATGGCCTTGGATGGCTCCGCAGCCAGGCGAGTGGCAGCACTACCACAGCTATCAGGGCAAGATCGAAGTTGTCCGCGTCCTACCGGGCGAAGACCCGCGAATGGATACAGCACAGGGCAGAAAGAGGGACCTGATAGTGATTCTCGGCGCCGAAGTGGAACAACTGTCCCACAGTATTAGATGACGCATTCCTAGATCCGTTGCAATTGTTGCAACCGAGGAGACACACACATGCCGACAAACCACGTGCTTGCGATGGTCATTATTGGAGCCTTTCCGATTCATGGAGACGCCGAGCCCAGCAGGAATGTCTGGCGAGTAGCGGGTGGTCCGAGTGTGTGGGGTGTTCGCGTGACTACCATGCACCCGTAAGCAACGGCTGTATCGATGTCGTTGTGACTGGCACGTTCATCTTGGACTATGGACAGTGCACTGGATCGAGGCTCACCATGCATCGCGACCCCGTGCTCGTGGACCGGAGATGCCACCATCCTGATCACCAACAACTGCACGGAGAACCTCTTCATTCGCCGACAGGTGAATGGAGTCGTTCAGTCGGAAACCGAGGAGGTAACCCCAGACGGCCAATGGAAGGTGACCTTTGACGAGGGCGGCCCGGTCGGTTGCGGGACGACGGTGGAGACCAGTGTGTGGCTCGGATACCCTCCACCGCCAGGAGGGTTCGCCGGTGGCCAGGTGACCTGGTCGTATTCCTGTGGCGGGTGTGGGCTGATCCACGGCGGGTAGCTTCGCGGAAGGGGCTTGGGGCATCGCACGGTGGTTCGATCGGTCGCCGCGACACCGGGGCTGCTCTTGGCCCATTGCTTGCCTGCCGAGAGGGGCGCGACCGGGCGGGCACGTGCGAGAAAGGCGGGTGTGGACCACGGGCCGCTGAGTCCGTACCCTCTTCGCCCCTCATGAGCGACAAGCCCATCTTCGCCGTCGAACAGCTCACCAAGAGCTACCAGGCCAAGAAGCCGGTCCTGAAGGACATCAGCCTCGTGTTCCTCGAGAACGCGAAGATCGGCGTCATCGGCCAGAACGGTGCCGGCAAGTCGACCCTGCTGCGCATCATGGCCGGGCAGGACAAGGAGTTCGACGGCGTGGCGCGGCTCGCCGACGCGCGCACCGTCGGCTACGTGCCGCAGGAGCCGAAGCTGCTCGAGGACCTGACCGTGCGCGGCAACGTCGAGCAGGCGGTCGCGCCGATCCGCATGCTGCTGCGGCAGCACGAGGAGATGAGCATGAAGCTCGGTGAGGACCTCGCGCCGAAGGAGATGGACAAGGTCATGGCCGAGCTCGAGCGGCTGCAGCACGAGATCGAGGCCAAGGACGCGTGGGAGATCGACCGCCACGTCGAGACGGCGATGACGCGGCTGCACCTGCCGCCCGGCGAGAAGATGGTCAACGCCTGCTCCGGTGGCGAACGCCGCCGCGTGGCCCTGTGCCGCACGCTGCTCGAACACCCGGACCTGCTGCTGCTCGACGAGCCGACCAACCACCTCGACGTCGACACCGTGCGCTGGCTCGAGGAGACGCTGGCCAGCTACAAGGGCACCGTCGTCGTCATCACCCACGACCGCTTCTTCCTCGACAACGTCGTCGGCTGGATGCTCGAGATCTGGCACGGCAAGGCGATCCCCTACCAGGGCAACTACTCCGAGTACCTGATCCAGCGCAGCAAGCGCATGTCGATGCAGGAGACGCAGGAGCAGCGGCGCGCGAAGTTCCTCGACCGCGAGCTCGAGTGGATCCGCATGAACCCGAAGGCGCGCACGACCAAGAACAAGGCGCGCCTGAAGAACTACGACAAGATGCTCGAGACCGAGGTCGAGGAGCGCGACGACACCGTCGAGCTCCACATCCCGCCCGGCAAGCGCCTCGGCGACACGATCATCCGCTTCGAGAAGGTCACGTTCTCCTACGACGGCGAGCACAACGTGCTCGAGAACGTGTCGTTCGAACTGGCGCCCGGCGACATCCTCGGCATCGTCGGCCCGAACGGCACCGGCAAGACGACCTGCCTGAAGTTGATCACCGGCAAGCTGGCGGCGCAGCAGGGCCGTGTCGTCGTCGGCCAGACGGTCGAACTGTGCCACGTCGACCAGGAACGCGACTCGCTCGATCCGGACAAGACCGTGTGGCAGGAGATCTCCGAGGGCCAGGACCTGATCAAGCTCGGCAAGCACGAGGTCAACAGCCGCAGCTACGTGGCGAAGTTCAACTTCACCGGTCCCGACCAGCAGCAGCTCGTCGGCTCGCTGTCGGGTGGCCAGC